>QEND01000001.1 GCA_003331105.1 Candidatus Tokpelaia sp. JSC161
GAAGCGCGGGATCAGACGATTGGTGAGGATGCGATTCGTCAGCTGATAGGTCAGGTTGATGCTTATATACCAACACCTGAGCGTCCGGTAGATCAGCCATTTTTAATGCCGATTGAAGATGTTTTTTCAATTTCTGGAAGGGGAACGGTTGTTACGGGACGTATTGAGCGTGGTCTTGTAAAAGTAGGAGAAGAAGTAGAGATTATTGGTATTCGTCCAACAACGAAAACAACTGTAACAGGGGTAGAAATGTTTCGTAAGCTTCTGGATCAAGGTGAAGCTGGTGATAATATTGGTGCTTTGCTTCGTGGGATTGAGCGTTCTGGTGTAGAGCGGGGACAAGTTCTTGCTAAACCGGGCACTGTGACTCCTCATACGAAATTTAAGGCAGAGGCTTATATTTTGACAAAAGAAGAGGGAGGTCGCCATACTCCTTTTTTCACAAATTATAGACCGCAGTTTTACTTTCGTACAACGGATGTCACCGGGATTGTTACACTTCCTGATGGAGTTGAGATGGTGATGCCTGGTGATAACGTTGCAATGGATGTTTCATTGATTGTGCCAATTGCAATGGAAGAGAAACTGCGTTTTGCTATCCGTGAGGGTGGACGTACCGTTGGTGCAGGTATTGTCTCTAAAATTATTGAATAATCAAGGAAGCGAATTACTTGAAAATTCTCTTTTTTGAGAATTTTTTATTATGGGACAAGGAATAAAAGAGTATGAACGGTCAAAATATTCGCATTCGCCTTAAAGCGTTTGATCATAGAATCCTTGATGCTTCGACAAGGGAAATCGTTTCGACTGCTAAGCGTACTGGTGCTCATGTGAGAGGTCCGATTCCTTTGCCAACACGGATTGAGAAATTTACAGTAAACCGTTCTCCGCATATTGATAAAAAAAGCAGAGAGCAGTTTGAGATGCGTACGCATAAGCGTCTTCTTGATATTGTTGATCCAACTCCGCAGACTGTTGACGCTCTGATGAAGCTTGATCTTTCTGCTGGTGTTGATGTTGAGATTAAGCTTTGAGTTAGGGACGAGAAGGAAAGAAAGCCGATGCGTTCAGGTGTAATTGCACAAAAAATTGGTATGACACGCATATATAATGATGCTGGTGAGCATATACCTGTTACAGTACTCCACTTAAACAAGTGTCAGGTTGTTGCTCAGCGTACCCTTGATAAGAATGGTTATACAGCTGTTCAAGTTGGAGTTGGTTTTGCAAAAAATGTCACCAAACCAATGCGTGGGTATTTTGCTCAAGCTTTAGTCGAGCCGAAGCTAAAACTAGCAGAGTTTCGTGTCTCTCCAGAAAATTTACTGGATGTTGGTGTTGAAATTACTGTGGAACATTTTTTTTGTGGACAAAAAGTAGATATTACCGGAACTTCAATTGGTAAAGGCTTTTCCGGTGTTATAAAGCGTCATAATTTTAGTGGCCATCGTGCCTCTCATGGTAATTCAATTACGCACCGTGCACATGGCTCTACTGGTCAGCGTCAAGATCCTGGGAAGGTATTTAAGGGGAAGAAGATGGCTGGTCATATGGGGAATCTTCGTCGGACCATTCAGAACATTGAGGTTTTATGTACTGATATAGAACGTAGTTTTATTTTAGTCCGTGGAGCCGTGCCAGGATATAGGGGTGGATGGATTCTTATTCGTGATGCCGTTAAAGAAACAGGTCGATCGATAGACGGAATGGAGGTAAAAGAATAATGAATCTTATGGTTTATGCCTTAGATGGTAGGGTGATTGGTGAAATTGCTATTTCTGAATCTATATTTTGTCTTGAACCCCGTAGGGATTTATTGCAGAGGGTTGTTTCTTGGCAACTTGCGTGCCGTCAGAGAGGGACACATCAGTCGCAGTCGCGTGCAGATGTATCCTGTACGGGATCTAAGATGTATAAGCAGAAGGGGACAGGTCGTGCGCGTCATTCTTCTTCTTCTGTTCCTCAATTTCGTGGTGGTGGTAAAGCACATGGTCCAGTTTCCCGGAGTCATGCTTATACTATTCCTAAAAAGGTTCGTGCTCTTGCTTTGCGTCATGCGCTTTCAGTTAAAATGCAGATGAAAAAGCTTATGATTTTAGATGCATTTACTCTTAGTGAACCAAAAACGAGACTATTAGTTAATTTTTTTATAGGTCTTAGGCTGAAAAATGCTCTTATGATTGGTGCTAGGGAGATCGATTTAAATTTTAGACGTGCAGTTTCTAATATTCCTACAATAGATACGCTTCCTGTACAGGGGGTCAATGTTTATGATATTTTACGGCGTGATAATCTTGTTATTTCTAGAGGAGCATTAGAACTTCTAGAGGAGAGATTAAAATGATAGATATTCGCTTTTATGATGTGATTCTTGATCCAGTCATTACCGAGAAAGCAACTCTTCTTTCTGAAAAGAATAATCAAATATTTTTTAATGTTGCATTAAAAGTAGGAAAGTCTGAGATTAAAGCTGCAATAGAAAACTTGTTTCATGTGAATGTGAAGGCAGTGAATACCTGTATTCGAAAAGGGAAAAAGAGACGCTACAAGGGAATATTGGGTCGTCAGAGTGATACTAAAAAAGCAGTTGTTACCTTGTTGGAAGGTCAATCTATTGATTTTTCTAAGGGGCTGTAGGTAGGAGAGGTTTGAAGAGAAGTATGACACTTAAGAAGTTTAATCCAATGACACCAGGTCAGCGTCAGCTTGTCATAGTCGATCGCTCTTCCCTTTATAAGGGAACACCTGTTAAGGTGTTAACACAGGGTCTTTCTTCTCGTGGAGGACGTAATAATTATGGTAGAATTACTGCTCGCTTTCAGGGAGGTGGATGTAAAAATACTTATCGTTTTATCGATTTTAAGCGTTTGAAACGTAATGTAATAGGGAGAGTTGAACGTTTTGAATATGATCCCAATCGAACAGCTTTTATTGCACTTATTCGTTACGAAGATGGGGAGTTAAGTTATATTATTGCTCCGCAGCGTTTATCTATTGGTGATACGGTTATTTCTGGGATCAATGTAGACATTAAACCGGGCAATGCTCTGCCGCTTAGTTCTATTCCTGTTGGGACTCTTATTCATAATGTGGAAATGAAACCTGGAAAAGGAGGGCAGATTGCTCGTTCTGCTGGTTCGTATGCTCAGCTTGTTGGACGTGATCAGGCTATGGCGATTCTTCGTTTAAGTTCAGGGGAACAGCGTCTTATTCCAAGTATATGTTTTGCAACAGTTGGAGCTGTATCAAATCCAGATCATGCAAATATTAATGATGCTAAGGCTGGTCGTTCTCGTTGGAGAGGCAGGCGTCCTCATGTTCGTGGTGTTGCGATGAATCCAGTTGATCATCCGCATGGTGGTGGTGAAGGTCGTACATCTGGTGGTCGTCATCCGGTGTCACCATGGGGAACACCTACAAAGGGGAAGCGGACTCGTTCGAATAAGAAAAGTGATAAGTTGATCATGCGTTCACGTCATCAACGTAAGAAGTAAAGAAGTAAAGAAAGGTAGTCTATATGGCTCGTTCAGTTTGGAAAGGACCGTTTGTTGACGGTTATCTTCTGAAGAAAGCTGAGAAGGTACGCGCAAGCGGACGTAATGAGGTTATTAAAATTTGGAGTCGTCGATCGACGATTTTACCACAGTTTGTTGGACTGACTTTCGGTGTTTATAATGGAAACAAGTATATACCTGTTTTTGTTAGCGAAGAAATGATAGGGCATAAATTTGGTGAGTTTTCTCCAACGCGTACCTATTATGGTCATGGTGCGGATAAGAAGGTGAGAAGGAAGTAACTATGGGCAAAGCTAAGGCTTCGCGCGGCTTAAAGGATAATGAGGCAATAGCTATTGCTCGTACGATTCGTATTAGTCCTAGAAAACTCAATCTAGTTGCTGCTATGATACGTAGGAAAAAGGTTTCGATCGCTTTAGCTGATTTAACTTTTTTGCGTAAGCGTATTGCTTATACTGTAAAAAAGACTTTGCAAGCTGCAATTGCTAATGCTGAAAATAATCATAATTTGGATGTCGATTCTCTTTTGGTTGCAGAAGCATATGTTGGTAAATCAATGGTAATGAAACGCATGCATGTGCGTGGTCGTGGTCGTACAAGTCGTATTAAGAGGCCATTTTCACATCTTACTATCATTGTCCGTGATATGATGTTAGAAGAGGAGGCTATTCATGGGTCAAAAAATTAATCCTATTGGACTTCGTCTTGGAGTGAATCGTACTTGGAGTTCACGTTGGTATGCAAACACGGGTGAATACGGTAAGTTGTTGCATGAGGATATTGTTATTCGTAATTATTTGATGAAAGAATTAAAGCAGGCTGGTGTTGCAAAAGTTGTGATTGAGCGTCCGCATAAGAGATGTCGCGTGACAATTCATTCAGCTCGTCCTGGATTAATTATTGGTAAAAAAGGGGCTGATATTGAGCGTTTACGCGGTAAGCTTGCAGCTATGACTGATGTTGAGACATCTCTTAACATTATTGAGGTTCGTAAACCTGAAATTGATGCTGTTTTAATTGCTCAGTCTATTGCTCAACAGCTTGAACGTAGGGTTGCTTTTCGTCGAGCTATGAAGCGTGCTGTTCAGGCTGCTATTCGTATTGGTGCTGAAGGTATTCGTATTAATTGCTCAGGTCGTTTAGGTGGAGCTGAAATTGCTCGTATGGAATGGTATAGAGAAGGAAGAGTTCCTCTTCATACTTTACGTGCTGACGTAGATTATGCTGTGTCAGAAGCTATGACGGCTTACGGTATTTGTGGGGTCAAGGTTTGGGTTTTTAAGGGTGAGATTCTTGAACATGATCCGATGGCTTCTGAGCGTTCTGCATTAGAAGGCGAGCCTGGGACATCAAGTCGTCGTAGGGAACATCAGTAGATATTCTGGAGTATAGGATAATGTTGCAGCCTAAGCGCACAAAGTTTCGTAAACAATTCAAGGGCCGTATTCACGGAACTGCGAAAGGTGGAACTGGACTGAATTTTGGGGCTTTTGGTTTAAAGGCTCTTGAGCCAGAACGTATAACTGCACGTCAAATTGAAGCAGCCCGTCGTGCTATTACTCGTCATATGAAGCGTACAGGGAGAGTTTGGATTCGTGTTTTTCCGGATATACCGGTAACGGCTAAGCCAACAGAAGTTCGGATGGGAAAGGGTAAAGGGAGTGTTGACCACTGGGCTGTTCGTGTTGCTCCAGGTCGTATCATGTTTGAGCTGGATGGTGTATCTGAAGATATAGCACGAGAAGCTCTTCGTCTTGGCTCGGCCAAGCTTCCGATTAAGACACGTTTTATACAACGGATAGCTGAGTAGAAAGGGTTATTTGATGAAGGCGATTGATATCCGTGTGAAAACACAAGATGAATTGGATAAGGAGTTAGCTCTTTTGAAAAAAGAGCAGTTTAATTTGCGTTTTCAGAGAGCGATGAGTCAATTAGAAAGAACTGCACGTGTCAAAGAAGTACGGCGTGATATTGCAAGGATTAAAACAATTATTCGCGAAAATGCGAAGTGAATTTATGTGGGATAAGGAAAAACATGCCGAAAAGAATTTTACAGGGTGTTGTTGTGAGTGATAAATCTAGCAAGACTATTGTTGTTAAGGTTGAGCGTCGTTATTCGCATAAACTTCTTCAAAAAACGATTCGTCAATCAAAGAAATATAAAGCACATGATGAAAAGAATCAGTTTAAGATTGGTGATAGAGTGACGATTCGTGAATCTGCCCCTTTTTCTAAGAGTAAGTGCTGGGTTGTTCTTTCTTAAGTGTGGGGGACTAAAATAATGTCGGTGGTTAAGGTGTTGATTTTTAGAAAAGGCAATAAGCAATGATTCAGATGCAAACAAAACTCAACGTTGCGGATAATTCTGGGGCTCGTTGTGTCATGTGCATCAAGGTGCTAGGTGGTTCTAAAAGGAAGTATGCTTCTATAGGTGATATTATTGTCATTGCTGTTAAGGATGCTATTCCACGCGCTCGTGTAAAAAAAGGTGATGTCATGAAAGCGGTCGTGGTTCGTACGGCTAAAGGGGTCTCTCGTTCTGATGGTAGTATTCTTCGTTTTGATAACAACGCAGCGGTTCTGATCGATAATAAAAGAGAACCAATTGGTACACGTATTTTTGGGCCTGTTCCGCGTGAATTAAGATGGAGAAATCACATGAAAATTATTTCTCTGGCTCCTGAAGTATTATAAAGGATGCATCAGAAATGCAGAAAATTCGTAAAGGTGATACAGTTTTTGTACTCAGCGGGAGAGAACATGGTCGTAGTGGTGTCGTTATTCAGGTTAATAATAAGGCAAAGACCGCTTTGGTCGGCGGTCTGAATATGATGAAACGTCATCAACGTCAAACGCAAAATAGAGAAGGCGGAATTATTAGTAAAGAAGCTCCTATTCATTTGTCTAATTTAGCTATATCGGATCCTAAGGATGGTAAGCCTACTCGTGTTTCATTTCGGATTGAAGAGGATGGCAAGAAGGTTCGTATAGCTAGACGGTCTGGAGAATTAATTGATGGTTGAAGCAAAGATTAAACCACGTTTGAAGAAGTATTATCAGGATGTTGTCTCTCAGTTGTTAGTTAAGAAGTTTCTTTATAAAAATCCTATGCAGATTCCCTATGTTGATAAGGTTATTATTAATATGGGTATTGGTGAAGCAACGACTGATTCTAAAAAACCGGATCATGCAGCATTAGATTTAGCCATGATTGCTGGTCAGAAACCTATTATAACTCGGGCACGTCGTTCCGTTGCAAGTTTTAAGGTGCGTGAAGGAATGCCTCTGGGTGTAAAAGTTACTTTGCGTAAGGATCGGATGTACGAGTTTCTGGATCGTTTAGTTACGATTGCGTTACCGCGAGTTCGTGATTTTCGCGGGCTTAATCCAAAAAGCTTTGATGGTTATGGAAATTTTGCTATGGGTCTTAAGGAGCATATTGTATTTCCGGAGATCAATTATGATAAAGTTGATCAGATTTGGGGTATGGATATCATCGTTTGCACTACGGCAAAAACAGACGATGAGGCGCGTGAGTTATTGCGTGCTTTTAATTTTCCTTTTTATGCATAAAAATGAGGTGTAGAGATGGCAAAAACGAGTGCCGTAGAAAAAAATAAGTGCCGTAAAGAGGTTGTTAAGAGGTATTCTAGTCGCCGTTATGCTTTAAAAACAATTATTATGAATCGGTCATTATCCTTAGAGGAGCGTTTTAATGCGTCAATTCGTTTAGCTCAATTGCCACGAAATTCATCTAAGGTTCGAATTCGTAATCGGTGTGAAGTGAGCGGACGTTCCCGTGCTTACTACCGTAAATTGAAGATGTCACGTATTGCTTTACGCGAGCTTGGTTCACTCGGATGCATTCCGGGTTTAGTGAAATCTAGTTGGTAAGAGGAGAATAGAGGTATGTCTATGTCGGATCCTCTTGGAGATATGCTAACACGTATCAGGAATGCTATTGGGCGTCGAAAAATGAGAGTTGTTATACCTGCATCAAATCTTCGTTGTCGTGTTTTAGATGTTCTTCGTTCGGAAGGTTATATTCGTGCTTTTAGTCATGTCGATTTTCATAATGGTCAATCTGATATTGATATTGAACTGAAATATCGCGATGGATCGTCTGTTATTCGAGAAATTTCCCGTATATCCAGGCCAGGAAGACGTGTGTATGTTTCTGTAAGATCTATTCCTTATATCGCAAATGGGTTGGGTATTTCAGTGTTATCAACTTCAAAGGGTATCCTTGCTGATCATGAGGCACGTGAAAAAAATGTAGGGGGTGAGTTGCTTTGTCGCATTTTCTAATACGCCTTAATCAGATCAGGAAAGATAGAAAGACAGGGTGAATATGTCTCGTATTGGAAAAAAGCCAATTCTGATTCCTGTAGGGGTCACAGCTACAGTTGAAGGGCAGAAGGTTACGGTAAAAGGGATTAAAGGGGAATTAAGCTTTCTTCTGAGTGATCAGCTTTTAGTAAAGCTTGAAGATAGTCTTCTGACAGTCATGCTGGATAATAAATCAAAGGAAGCGCGTTCGAGATGGGGGATGTCGCGTACTATGATTGCAAATATAATTATTGGTGTAAAAGATGGTTTTGAGAAAAGGTTAGAAGTGAATGGTGTTGGTTATCGTGCTGCTATGCAGGGTAAGGATTTACAATTATCCTTAGGATATAGTTATGATGTCCTCTACGAGGTTCCATATGGAATTAGTGTGAGCGTGCCAAAGCCAACTGAGATTCTTGTTTCTGGGATTGATCGGCAGAAGGTTGGGCAAGTTGCTGCAGAAATTCGCGAATATCGTAGTCCTGAACCTTATAAGGGTAAGGGGATTAAATATGTAGGCGAGTATATCGTTCATAAAGAAGGTAAGAAAAAATAGGGAGTCTTTGCCTTATGGCTTCGCGAAAAAAAAAAATGTTTCGCGCTATGCGCGTTCGTCGTCGGATTAAGATACGGGCTAATGGTCGATTAAGATTAAGTGTGTATCGTTCTAATAAAAATATTTATGCTCAGATTATTGATGATATGCGTGGGTATACACTTGTATCTGCATCAACGCTTGATCCCTCTTTGAAGAGTTTCTTGAGCCGTGGGTCTGCAGCAGCGAGCCTTGTTGGAAAATTAGTTGCTGAGCGTGCAATGAGTCTTGGTATCAAAGATGTTGTTTTTGATAGAGGAGCGTATATTTATCATGGTCGTATTAGAGCATTAGCCGAAGCTGCTCGTACAGGTGGTTTAATTTTTTAAAAAAAATGTTATATGCGGCATTTTTAGGATGTCAGCTGTTTAGCTGTTAGTAATTCGTGCTGACGGGAAAAAAAGGAATGAGGAATGGCACAGAGAGAACGGAATCGAGAACGAGATGGTCGTGAGAATGATTTTGTTGATAAGCTCGTTCATATTAATCGCGTCGCTAAAGTTGTTAAGGGGGGTCGTCGTTTCGGTTTTGCGGCTCTCGTTGTTGTTGGAGATCAAAGAGGTAGGGTAGGGTTTGGTCACGGAAAGGCTCGTGAAGTTCCTGAGGCTATACGGAAGGCAACAGAGTCAGCAAGGCATAAAATGCTTTATGTTCCATTGCGTTCCGGGCGGACTCTTCATCATGATATAGAGGGGTATCATGGAGCAGGTCATGTTATTTTGCGATCTGCTGTTCCTGGAACGGGTATTATTGCTGGTGGACCAATGCGTGCTGTTTTAGAGACTTTAGGAATGCAGGATGTCGTAGGAAAATCTCTTGGGTCATCAAATCCTTATAATATGGTTCGGGCAACATTTGATGCTTTGAGACGTCAAATTCATCCAAAAGATATTGCTGCTCAGCGTGGAATAAAGTATTCAACATTACAGAATTATCGCCAGCGCTTGTTCCTTGTAGAAGAATAATAGTTTTTTCGGTAAGAATGATGGGGATGATCAGAAAAAAGTGGGAATATAATGAGATGCTTATAGTAGAACAAGTTGCGAGTTCAATCCGTTGTCCTTCTATTCAGCGTGCGACCTTAATTGGTCTCGGACTGAATAAGATGCATCGCCGTAGAAGATTACAGGATACTCCTTCTATTCGTGGTTTGATTAAGAAAGTTCGTCATCTTGTGTCTGTTATAGATGTAAAATCATCGAGAGGTAATTAATGAGATTGAATGAGTTATGTGATTTATATGCTTTGAAGAAGGCCCGTAAGCGTATTGGAAGGGGAATTGGCTCAGGACGTGGAAAAACAGCAGGGCGTGGTGTTAAAGGGCAAAAATCTCGTTCTGGGGTTTCTATTCATGGTTTTGAAGGTGGGCAAATGCCGATTTATCGGCGTTTACCCAAGCGTGGTTTTAATAATATATTTGCAAAGTCTTTTAGTATTGTATCCTTAGGCCGCGTTCAGGCTGCGATTGAATCAGGGAAATTAGATAGTAAAGAAATTGTAACAGGGGAATTATTGAGACTTTCAGGGGTTATTCGGCGGGTAAAGGATGGGGTTCGTCTTTTGTCTGATGGAGAGTTGAAAACTAAGGTTATTTTTAATATTTCTGGTGCGTCGAAGACAGCTGTTGTTAAGGTTGAAAAGTTAGGAGGGTCTGTTTCCTTTCTCTCTTCCGAAGTATAGTTCTTTAAAAGATCGTTTCATAGATTTGAGGGTATTTTCGGAGTATGCTGTGTAAAATTCTCTATTTTAGTCTTTAGGTGATTTTTATAATCATATCAGAGGAAATAAGTGTATGGCTTCAGCAGCTGAACAGCTTGCATCAAATTTGAATTTTTTAGCCTTTTCAAGGGCTCATGATCTCAAGAAGCGGATGTGGTTTACTATAGGGGCTTTATTAGTCTATCGTTTAGGAACATATATTCCTATGCCAGGGTTAGATGCAAATGCTTTAAGGAAGGCATTTGATAGCCATTCATCTGGCGTTTTTGGTATTTTTAATATGTTTGCCGGTGGTGCTGTCAGTCGTATGGCTATTTTTACATTAGGTATTATGCCCTATATTTCTGCATCGATTATCATTCAGTTAATGACTTCTGTTGTGCCATTTTTAGAGGCCTTGAAAAAGGAAGGAGACTTAGGAAGGCAAATTATAAACCAATATACCCGTTATGGGGCTATTTTTTTAGCTGTGATTCAGGCTTATGGGATAAGTCTTGGGCTTGAATCTGGAAATGGTATTGTTTCAGATCCAGGGTGGTTCTTTCGTTTCAGTGCTGTTCTTACTTTACTTGGTGGAACAATGTTTCTTATGTGGTTAGGGGAACAGATTACTTCTCGTGGTATTGGCAATGGTATTTCTTTGATTATTTTTTCTGGAATTGTTTCTGGCTTACCTATGGCTATTTTTAATATTTTGGATCTGAGTAGTCATGGAGAGTTTTCCGCTATAGCTGTTTTAGGAATTTTTAGTCTTGTTGTCCTGATAATTTTTTGTATTATTTTTGTAGAGCGGGCGCAAAGGCGTATTCTTGTGCAATATCCTAAGCGCCAGATTGGAAATCGTATTTTTCAAGGGGATTCTTCTCATCTTCCGCTTAAGCTGAATAGTGCAGGAGTGATTCCTCCTATTTTTGCTTCTTCTCTTTTACTTTTACCTGCAACTATTGGCAATTTTTCGCAGAATTTACCGGATTGGGTACAAGGACTTCTTCATTCTTTAAGTCATGGTCATCCCATTTATATGTTGCTTTATGCTGGGTTAATGTTTTTTTTCTGCTTTTTCTATACAGGTATTGTTTTTAATCCAAAGGATACAGCTGAACAGCTTAAGAAACAGGGAGGCTTTATTCCAGGAATTCGTCCTGGGGAGAAAACAGCTGAATATATTGATTTTGTTTTAAGTCGTATTACTCTTGTCGGAGCACTGTATATTATACTCGTTTGTTTATTTCCTGAGTTGGTTGTATCTTTTACTGGAATTTCATTAGCCTTGGGTGGTACATCATTGTTAATTGTCGTAACTGTAACTTTAGATACGGTTGCTCAGATTCAAGGGCACTTGATGGCTTACCAATATGAAGGGCTTATAAAAAAATCAAATTTACGTGGAAGTAAACGGAAAAAATGAGAGTTATTTTTTTGGGTCCTCCAGGGGCAGGAAAAGGCACGCAAGCAAAAATTTTTGCAAAGAAATATGGTATTATTCATCTGTCAACTGGGGATATACTGCGTTCTGCAGTTATGTCTGGGAGTAAGTTAGGAAAGCAAGTGCAATCTCTTATGGATTCAGGTGATCTTATTTCTGATACACTGATCAATCAGATCGTATCAAAGCGTATAGATGATAAGGACTGTCTGAATGGTTTTGTCCTAGATGGGTATCCTAGGACCATAATGCAAGCAATAGCTTTTCAAGATCTGTTAGTTTTAAAAAGAAGTGTTTTGGATGCAGTTTTTGAATTAAAAGTTGATGAAGATGGCTTACTGAAACGTATTAGAACGCGAGTTTCTGATGCTTTTGAAAGAGGGTATCCGATACGCTCTGATGATGATTTTAAAGTTTTTTCTAAAAGGATTTTAGAGTTCCGTAAAAAAAGTTTTTTAGTTTCCCAGTATTATGCTAAAATTGGACTTTTAAAAATAGTTGATGGAAGAGCTGATATTAATAAGGTTGCACTTGAAATAGAAACTTTGTTGTCAAAGGGGAGAGACTCCCGTATAAAAGATATGGAAACAGGTTGACTTTTTTGTATAAATCCGCCAAAGACGAGCATACTTTTTATCGATATCAATCATGCTGATGAGGCTTTCTTATGTCAGTTTTTACTGGAATAGGATGTAGATCAGGTAGCTTTTTAACAAACAAAGGAGGAAAGGCGTGGCTCGGATTGCTGGCGTCAATATCCCAACAAGCAAGCGTGTTGTCATAGCCTTGCAAAGTATTCATGGGATCGGTTCGAAATTTGCTCAGGAAATAGTTGGCAAGATTGGACTTTCTTTGAAGTGCCGTGTCAATGAGTTAACTGATTCGGAAGTTTTACAGATTCGTGAAACGATTGATCGTGATTATCAGGTTGAGGGAGATCTTCGCCGTGAAGTTGCTATGAGTATCAAGCGTTTAATGGATCTGGGCTGCTATCGTGGACTCCGCCACCGTCGTTCTCTTCCAGTACGCGGGCAGAGGACCCATACAAATGCCCGGACTCGTAAGGGGCCTGCAAAGGCTATTGCTGGTAAAAAGAAATAAAATAAATGAATGAGCAGAATGCCCGTTTTTTTGAGGTGGGATACCTTGGATGAATTGCTGTAAGCGCAGGTGGTTTTTCTGGTGTTAGTGGCGCTTGAGATCAGGGAAGGTTATTATGGCGAAAGAAGCCACACGTGTTCGTCGGCGAGAACGAAAAAGTATATTATCGGGGATTGCCCATATTAATTCGACCTTTAATAATACAATGATTACAATTACTGATTTGCAGGGAAACTCTGTTTCTTGGTCTTCTGCGGGTGCACAGGGATTTAAGGGATCGCGTAAATCCACGCCTTTTGCGGCTCAGGTTGCTGCAGAGGATTGTGCAAAGAAGGCACAAGGACATGGTATGCGTTCACTGGAAATAGAGGTTTCGGGTCCTGGCTCTGGCCGTGAATCGGCTATTCGTGCTTTGCAATCTGCTGGTTTTATTATTGCTTCCATTCGTGATGTTACCCCCCTTCCGCATAATGGTTGCCGGCCTCGGAAAAAACGCCGCGTTTAAGTACCTAACGCGGATGCTGTAAAAGGCAAGAACAGGAATATAGTCATGATTCAAAAAAATTGGCAGGAATTGATCAGGCCGAGTAAGGTCGAGTTTCACCATCAGGAGGATGGTAAAAAAGTAATATTGGTAGCCGAGCCTTTGGAGCGTGGTTTTGGGTTAACACTTGGCAATGCTTTGCGCCGTATATTATTATCATCATTACGTGGAGCTGCTGTGACGGCTGTTCAGATTGATAGTGTACGTCATGAATTTTCATCAATTCCAGGCGTTTTAGAAGATGTAACAGATATCATTCTGAATATAAAGGAAATTGCTGTGCGTATGGATGAGGATGGAGCAAAACGCATGGTTGTTAGCAAGGAAGGGCCTGGTGTTGTTAGAGTTTGTGATATTCAGACATTTGGGGATGTGAAGGTTCTTAATCCTGACCATGTGCTTTGTACACTAGATGAAGGGGCTTCTATTCGTATGGAATTTACGGTGAAGAATGGGAAAGGTTATGCTGTTGCAGAACGGAATCGTCTCGAAGAAGCTCCTATAGGTCTTATTTCTCTTGATAGTCTTTATTCCCCGGTTAGGAAAGTCTCTTATAAGATTGAAAATACTCGTGAAGGGCAGATTCTTGACTATGATAAATTGATACTGGCAGTGGAGACTAATGGTGCAATTAGCGGTGAAGATGCCGTTGCCTTTGCTGCTCGTATTCTTCAAGATCAGCTTGCAGTCTTTGTTAATTTTGAAGAACCCCAAAAAGATTCTTCTCAAGAACAGGATTGTGGATTTTCTTTTAATCCAGCTCTTCTTAGAAAAGTAGATGAGTTAGAGCTTTCTGTTCGTTCAGCGAATTGTTTAAAGAATGATAACATTGTTTATATTGGTGATCTGATTCAGAAAACGGAAGCAGATATGCTTCGTACACCGAATTTTGGTCGGAAGTCCTTGAATGAGATTAAGGCGGTTTTGGTTTCTATGGGGCTTTCTCTTGGTATGGAAGTTTTAGATTGGCCACCTGAGAATATTGATGATCTTGCTAAGCGTTATGAAGAGAAATACTGATCTTAAAGGAGGAAGATTATGCGTCATGGCAAATCAGGTCGTAAATTGAACAGGACGGCTAGTCATCGTCAGGCAATGTTTGCTAACATGGCAGCTTCACTGATTGAGCATGAGCAAATCATAACGACGGTGCCTAAAGCTAAAGAAATTCGCCCGATTGTGGAAAAATTAGTAACACTTGCTAAACGTGGTGATTTGCATGCCCGCAGATTGGCTATTTCTTTTTGTCAGAATTCGAAATTGGTATCGAAGTTATTCGATGTCCTGGCATTGCGTTATATGAATCGGAATGGCGGATATTTACGTGTTATAAGATCAGGATTTCGTAAAGGGGATAATGCTCCTATGGCGGTTATTGAATTTGTTAATCGCGATACAACGGCTAAAGGGGCCGTTGATTCGACATTTCTTGAGGCTCAGAAAAAGTCTAATCAATGATATTTGTTTTGTTCGAGATACAGGCTGTCTGCTGAACTGATCTTATGTTGTTTCAAATGTTGCTCTGATTCTATATTGTGGAAATGAAAGAAAGGCCAATCCTTTTTTTATGAGAGAAGAAAGAAATCTTATGAACACTTTTATTCTAGATGGAAAGACCACGAAAGGTAGGGATGGATCTCAGTTGATTAAGGATGTGACGACTGCAACTTTTCAGAAAGATGTGATTCTTGCTTCGCGGAAACAGGCTATTGTCGTTGATTTTTGGGCTACATGGTGTGAACCTTGTAAGAAACTCTTACCGATTCTTGAAAAGCTCGTTGTAGAAGACAAAGGATTGGTTCTTTTTAAAATGAATATTGATAAGTATCCAGTGATTGCTCGGCAGCTTGGGATTCGTTCGGTTCCAACCCTTGTGGCGTTTGTTAACGGTCGTCCTTTGGATGTATTAGCTGGTCTATGTACTGAGAGTGATATTAAAAAATTTATTCGGAAATTCTCGAAAAAGAGTGATGCTGCCGCTTTAGAGGATAGATTAAAGAATCTTGATCGTATGGTATGCCAAGGAGAGTTTGTAAAGGCATCTAAACATTATGCAGAACTGTTAAAGCATCATCCGAAAAGTATTTCGGCTCTTGTTGGATTAGCAACATGTCTTTTTGAAATGGGGCAAGTCGATAAGGCTCTGGCTGTATTAGATCATGCTCCGGGTGAGAAGTCAGAAGATCCTAGGCTAAAATCTGTTAGAGTAAAGATAGAAATCAGCGAGGAATCGAAAGGAATTACTGATGTCGTTCTTTTAGAAAAACGTGTTATCCAATCTCGAAGAGATTATCAGGCTCGTTTTGAGTTGGCTCTTCTTTATCATGCACAGGATAAGAAAGTCGCTGCTGCTGATTCTTTGCTTGATATTATCCGAGCAGATCGTCACTGGAATGATGATCGTGCATATAAACAGCTTCTCAAATTTTTTGATTGCTGGGGACCAGGAGATGAAGCAACTCTTTCAGCAAGGCGTAAATTGTCTTCCTTGTTATTCTCTTAGGAAGGAAAGAAAGGCCGGAGAGGATTCCAGCCTTCGTAAAGAATATTGTGCATTTAGCCAATGATTTGACCTGTTTTTCTCCAGTCTGATCGAAATATATCGATTCCTTTTTCTGTTAAGGGATGCTGAATTAACTGTTTTAGGACAAAAGCAGGCATAGTCGCTACATCCGCACCAATTAAGGCTACTTCCTTGACATGATTTGTTGTCCTTATGGATGCGGCTAAAATTTTTGTTTGGAAGTTGTAGTTTTGAAGAATTGTGCGAATGTCCCTAATTAATTGTATTCCGTTGAGGCTGATATCATCTAGACGGCCGATAAAAGGTGAAATAAATGTTGCTCCGGCTTTAGCGGCTAGAAGTGCCTGATTGGCTGTAAAACATAATGTTAGATTCGTTTTTTTGCCTATTGAAGTTAAGTGTTTGCATGCGCGTAATCCATCAAAAGTAAGGGGTAATTTAATGCAAACATTCTCTGAAATTTTTGCTAAATGATTGGCTTCACGTATCATGGATTGATAATCCGTAGCAGCAACTTCTGCTGAAACGGGGCCAGGAATCAGGGAGCAAATTTCTTGAATCACTTCAATAATACTACGTCCTGATTTAAGAATGAGGGAAGGGTTCGTCGTAACTCCATCAATGAGTCCAAGATCATTAAGTTCACGTATTTCATCAATATGAGCGGTATCTATAAAAAATTGCATTCTTTTTATTTTCTCCCTTGAAAGGGTCTTTGATTGATATGAAGCATCGTGCTTTAACGAAAAGCAAGGCAACATAAGGCCGAATATGATAAAAGATTCTGTATTGAATAAAAAAATTATTCCGGTATGGCTACCCATTCCTTCTTTTCAGCCTTACTGCTATATTCTCCCGGATGAAATGAAGACGAGTCCGGGATCTTTAGTTCGTGTACCGCTTGGTTCTCGTGAGCTCATCGGTCTTGTGAGCGATGATGTTGTTCCTGTTTTTTCTTCTTCGATCAAATTACGGGTCGTTTCTAAGGTTTTTAATTTTCCCCCGATCAACCAAGAATTATTAGAATTTGTTCGTTTTGTTTCTTCTTATACATTAGCTCCTCTTGGTTTGGTCGCGCGGATGGTTTTAAAGATCTCTATCTCTTTTGAGGAAGATATGAATGAAGAAGGTTTGCTTTATAGTGGTTTGATTCCTGAGCATATAACATCTGCACGTTCGCGTGTGATTGAACTGCTTATGCGGACTCCGAGAGTGTGGCCTCGTTCTCAACTTCTTCGTGAAGCGGGTGTCTCGTCAAGAGTTCTTGAGAGATTAAAAGCGCAAGGAGTCTTAAAAAGTATCAATTTAGCATATCAGTCAGTTATTTCTGCTGCTACGGCTTCTGTTGATAAGCCGGTTCTTCTTGAGAAGGCTCAACGTCAAGCTGCGAATCTGTTGCAAGCTGCAGTTTTGGAAAAGCGTTTTAGTGTTTCTCTACTGGATGGTGTTACAGGTTCAGGTAAAACTGAAGTATATTTTGAGGCGATAGCAGAAACATTGCAAAAAGATCTGCAGGTTTTGATTCTTGTCCCAGAGATTTCATTAACCCCGCAACTTCTTGATAGATTTGCTAGCCGTTTTGGTCATGCCCCTTCTGAGTGGCATTCTGATGTACCACGGCTTCAGCGTAATCGTATTTGGTCTCAGGTTGCTCAAGGAGGAATTCGTGTGGTTGCAGGGGCACGTTCTGCATTATTTCTTCCTTTTCAAAAGCTTGGTCTTATCATAGTTGATGAAGAACATGATTCAGCTTATAAACAAGAAGATAAAATTTTTTATAATGCCCGGGATATGGCGGTTGCTCGAGGATCTATTGCGAATATCCCAGTGATTTTAGCATCAGCAACCCCATCCCTTGAAAGCTATGTAAATGTTAAGCGAGGGAGATATCGCTACATTCATTTATCTTCTCGTTTTTCAAACGCTGCCATGCCTCATTTAAAAGCAATTGATTTGCGGGTCAATAGACCGTCTTCTGGACATTTTTTATCCCCGATTTTACTGAGAGCCATGCGGGATGTATTAGAAGGGGGGAAACAATCTTTATTATTTCTCAACAGACGTGGTTACGCTCCATTGACACTCTGCCGTTTTTGTGGACATCGATTTTCCTGTCCTAATTGCTCTACGTGGTTGGTTGAGCATAGGTCTTCCAGTTCCTTACAATGTCATCATTGTAACTATCATAAAATCATTCCAGAGATATGTCCTGAATGCGGGCTATCAGAGCATTTAGTAGCTTGTGGTCCTGGTATTGAGCGTATTGCTGAAGAAGTGAAAGAAGAGTTTTCGCATGCGAGGATTCTCGTATTATCAACTGATACGGTCAGAAGCGTTAAGCAAATTCGTTTTAAGCTTGAATCTATCAAGCAGGGTCATGTGGATATTGTTATTGGTACTCAGCTGATAGCTAAGGGACATCATTTTCCAGATATAACACTGGTTGGCGTTATTGATGCGGATATTGGTCTATCTAATGGGGATATGAGAGCGGCTGAGCGGACTTTTCAACTTCTTTCACAGGTTACAGGTCGTGCTGGGCGCACTCATTCTGAAAGTATTGCCCTTATTCAAACTTACCAACCCGATCATCCGGTTATGCAAGCGCTTATTGCTAATGATCGTACAGCGTTTTTGACACGTGAGATTGAAGAACGTGAAGCTAATCAGTTTCCGCCTTTCGGGCGCTTCGCTGCTTTGATTGTTTCAAGTAGGATGCGCTCTAAAGCAGAAAGTTATGCACGTATTTTACGTTCTGCTGCACCCGAGGCTCCAGGAATAACAGTACTTGGTCCTGCAGAGGCACCTCTTGCTCTTATACGTGGGCGTTACCGTTTTCGGTTATTAATTCAAGGATCTCCTCATATTCATATACAGTCATTTATTCGTTGTTTGTTAAAAAAAGCATCTGCGCCATGTGGATTAGTTCATCTGCAAGTTGATATAGATCCGCAAAGTTTCTTATAAGACTGTTTTTTATAGACTTTGAAGGAAGGAGATTTTAAAATTGGAGTGGTACATTAAATCTATATCAAAGAATCTGTTATATCTTGCTAGTCTATTCTAAGTGTGATAGATAGATGCACATCATAGGATTTCTGGTAATTATGATAAAAAGAGATCAATACCCGTGGCGATAGCATATTCGTCATCCATGTCACTGGTGGCTCGTCGTTATGCCGAGTCTTTGTTTTCGCTTGCTGTTCAAGCAGGCTGTGTTGCTTCTCTTGGAAAGAAACTTTCTGCTCTTTTTGTTTCTTTGAAAGAAAGTAGTGATTGGAGTGATTTTATTGCTAACCCAGTTTTTTCTGCGAGAGATCAGTTAAAAGTGGTCGATGCCTTAGCGAATCATTTAGGTCTTCATGGGAAAGGTTCTTCTGGATTGCTAGGTGATTTTTTAAAAGTTCTTGCACTCAAAAAGCGGCTTTCCATTTTATTTTCTATTATTCAGGTGTTCGAGGATCGAGCGGCTTCTATGCAGGGATATCTCTTCGTTGATGTTGTTTCTGCGTATTCTTTGGATAAGATTGAGAAAGAAGAATTAAAGACTCTTCTTTTTTGTGCTTTGAGTAAAAATATCATTTTGAATTTACTGATTGATCCTACGATTTTAGGCGGGTTGATTGTTCGCGTTGGTTCTCATCAAATTGATGCGTCCTTGCGGACTCAATTATCATTGCTTAAGTTTGCACTGAAAGAGGTTAGCTGATGGATATCAAACCATCTGAGATTTCCAGAGTTCTCAAAGAGGAAATAAAAAATTTTTGTCGTAAAGCTCAGGTTTCTGAAGTTGGCCAGGTTTTATCTGTGGGGGATGGTATTGCCCGTGTCTATGGTTTAGAGAACGTGCAAGCCGGAGAAATGGTTGAGTTTTCTTCTGGCGTTCGTGGTATGGCACTGAATCTTGAGGATGATAATGTTGGTGTCGTTATTTTTGGTTCAGACCGTGGTATTAGTGAAGGAGATCCTGTTAAGCGTACGGAATCAATTGTTGATGTTCCTGTTGGTAAGGAACTTCTTGGTCGCGTTGTCGATGCTTTTGGGAATCCAATTGATGGGAAAGGAGCGATTCAATCTGTTTGTCGCCGCCGTGTTGATGTTAAGGCTCCAGGTATTATTCCACGTAAATCAATTCATGAACCAGTATCAACCGGTTTGAAGATCATTGATGCGCTTATTCCGATAGGTCGTGGTCAGCGTGAGCTGATTATTGGAGATCGTCAAACTGGTAAGACTTCTATTCTTCTTGATACTTTTTTAAATCAAAGGCAATTTCATGATAGCGGGGACGAAGGTGATCGGCTGTATTGCATTTATGTAGCTATTGGTCAAAAGCGTTCTTCTGTTGTGCGATTCGTAAAGGTTTTGGAAGAACATGATGCTCTTAAGTATTCTATTATCGTAGCTGCAACGGCTTCTGATCCTGCTCCTATGCAATTTCTTGCGCCTTTTGCTGGTTGTGCTATGGGTGAATATTTCCGTGATAATGGTATGCATGCCTTGATTGGTTATGATGATTTATCGAAGCAAGCTGTTGCTTATCGTCAAATGTCACTTTTACTCCGCCGCCCTCCAGGTCGTGAAGCGTATCCTGGGGATGTTTTTTATTTACATGCACGGTTGCTTGAGCGTGCAGCCAAGCTGAATGATGAGAATGGTGGAGGATCTTTAACTGCTTTGCCAGTTATTGAGACACAAGCTAATGATGTCTCAGCTTATATACCGACAAATGTGATTTCTATCACTGACGGACAAATTTTTCTTGAAACGAGTCTATTTTATCAGGGTATTCGCCCTGCTGTGAATGTTGGCTTGTCTGTTTCACGTGTTGGTTCTGCTGCTCAGATTAAGGCAATGAAGCAGGTTTCTGGTTCAATTAAGGGAGAGTTAGCGCAGTATCGAGAAATGTCTGCATTTTCTCAATTTGGCTCTGATCTTGATTCCGTCACTCAGCGTTTTCTCAATCGTGGTGCTCGTCTTACGGAGTTGCTGAAACAATCGTTGTTTTCGCCATTAAGTACAGCTGAACAGGTCGTTGTTATTTTTTCTGGTATAAATGGCTATCTTGATCAGCTGCCTCTTGAGAAGGTGAATAAGTTTGAGCAGGGTCTTGTAAGGGTTGTACGTAGGAATAATGAAGAGATCCTTTTTGATATCCAGAGTGCTCAGGAAATTACTGAGGATATAAGGATAAGGCTCAAGGATGTGCTTGAGGCTTACGCAAAAAATTTTGATTGATTGATAACGGGGCTCCTTTAATGGTTTCGCTTAAGTCTTTGAGAGACCGGATTACTTCAGTAAAAGCGACACAGAAGCTTACGAAGGCAATGCAAATGGTTGCAGCAGCAAGGTTACGTCGTGCTCAAGAATCTG
The DNA here is from genome assembly GCA_003331105.1 of Candidatus Tokpelaia sp. JSC161. Lineage (GTDB taxonomy): Bacteria > Pseudomonadota > Alphaproteobacteria > Rhizobiales > Rhizobiaceae > JSC188. The sequence continues at coordinate 21,127 of QEND01000001.1, forward strand.
TTTTAGCAGCATATCCTTATTCAAAAAAAATGGCTATTCTTCTGAGAAAGATTAAAGCGGATATCGAAGGTGAGAATGTCCCGCTGCTTATATCTGGGACAGGAAAAGAAAAAGTTCATTTTATTGTGATATTTACTTCTGATCGTGGTCTGTGTGGAAGTTTTAATGCTCATATTGTGCGTTCTGCTAAGGATTTTATTAATGCTCGCTTGGATGAAGGAAAAGATATTAAAATTATGACAGTTGGTCGAAAGGGGTTTGATATTCTGAGACGTGATTGCGAACATATGTTTTTAGAGCATATTGATCTGCGTGAAATGAAAAGAATTGATTTTTGTTATGCGGAGTTTCTTTCTAAGAAAATTATCGCTTCTTTTAAAGAAGGTCACTTCGATGTTTGCACATTATTTTATTCAAAATTTGAATCTGTTCTTCATCAAAAGCCGATCTCTCAGAAGATTTTACCCTCACTCTCCTTTTCCATAATAAAAGAGGAAGAGATGCCGATGTATGAGTATGAACCAGACATTGCTTTGATGTTAGAAGATCTTCTTTCCAAGAATGTATCTATACAAATTTTATGTGCTCTTCTTGAGAATTTAACTGGTGAAATGGCTGCAAGAATGCGTGCTATGGATGATGCGACACGCAACGCCGGTGAAATGATTAAGAAATTATCAAGTACCTATAATCGTCAACGTCAATCACGAATCACAACAGAATTAATTGAAATTATTGCAGGTGCAGAAGCATTATGAATAGTAAAAAGCTAGAAACAGGGGTTCAAGGGCATAAAGCTTATAAGCTGACAGAAAAGCGTGATGATCAGCCAGACGAATCATTTGTCTTAGATCTATCAAAAGGATCTATGGGTCATATAAAAAGGGTGATTGGAGCTGTAGTTGATGTGCATTTTGATAGGGATTTGCCGCTTGTTCTGAATGCTCTTGAGGTAGAAAATTTAGGTAATCGGCTTATATTGGAAGTTGCTCAGCATTTAGGTGAAAATACCGTACGCGCTATTGCGATGGATTCAACGGAAGGGTTAGTTCGGGGACAGAAGGTGATTGATACTGGTCTTCCTATTTCAGTGCCTGTTGGTAAAGCGACTCTTGGTCGGATTATGAATGTGATCGGTGAGCCTGTTGATGAAGCCGGTCCAATTCGTACGAGTGTCGTACGGCCCATTCATCAGCCTGCTCCAGCTTATGTAGAGCAGTCAACCGATACAGACATTTTAGTCACTGGTATTAAAGTTGTTGATTTACTGACTCCCTATGCTAAGGGGGGTAAGATTGGCTTATTTGGTGGTGCAGGAGTAGGAAAAACTGTGCTTATTATGGAGCTGATTAACAATGTAGCTAAGGCACATGGTGGTTATTCAGTCTTTGCTGGGGTAGGTGAGCGGACTCGTGAAGGGAACGATCTTTATTATGAAATGATTGAAAGCCGTGTTAATCTTGATCCAAAGGTCAATAATGGTTCAACAGAAGGTTCTAAATGCGCGCTTGTTTATGGTCAGATGAACGAGCCGCCTGGGGCTCGCGCATGTGTTGCTTTATCCGGTTTGACACTTGCTGAGTATTTTCGGGATGAAGGGCAGGACGTCCTTTTTTTTATTGATAATATTTTTCGTTTTACACAGGCAGGATCTGAAGTTTCAGCTTTGCTAGGTCGTATTCCTTCTGCTGTAGGGTATCAGCCTACTTTGGCTACGGAGATGGGTTCTTTGCAAGAGCGGATTACCACGACAGGCAATGGTTCGATTACATCGATTCAGGCTATTTATGTTCCTGCTGATGATTTAACAGATCCTGCTCCAGCTACATCATTTACGCATCTTGATGCAACGACTGTTCTTTCTCGTTCTATAGCAGAAAAAGGGATTTATCCTGCGGTGGATCCACTTGATTCTTCATCACGTATGCTTGATGCCATGATTCTTGGAAAGGAGCATTATGATGTAGCTACTCGGGTGCAAACTATTTTACAACGTTATAAATCCCTTCAGGATATTATTGCTATTCTTGGTATGGATGAGCTTTCTGAGGAAGATAAACTTATTGTGGGCCGGGCTCGTAAGATTGAACGTTTTTTCTCTCAGCCTTTTCATGTGGCGGAAGTTTTTACTTCTGTAAAAGGGAAGCTTGTTTCACTAGAAGATACCATTAAAGGCTTTAAAGCACTCTGTTCGGGGGAATATGATTCTCTTCCTGAACAGGCTTTTTATATGATTGGTAGAATTGAGGAAGCTGTAGACAAAGCTAAAACTATATAAGGGAGACATTCATAGGTGATTCGTGTTTTTGATAAGGAGAGACAATGCGAGAGAGCTTTCACTTTGATCTTGTGACACCGAATCGTATTTTGCTTTCTAAAGCTGTAGCAGAGGTAATTGTTCCTGGAGCCAATGGGTATTTAACTGTGTTAGCTGGACATTCTCCGATGTTAATACGTGTGATTCCAGGATTTTTACACGTTAGGTTTTTTGGTGAAGCAGAACAGATATTTGTTATCTTAGATGGTTTTTTTGATATTACCACTGGGGATTGCTCGCTTTTATCAGATTCCGTTATCTCTCTTTCTAATTTTGATGAGATTGAGTCTTATATTGCTGCAGCTCACGCTGCACTGGGATCGGCTCCTACAGATGAAATTCGGAATAAAGCAGAAGAATGTTTCTCTTATCTTAAAAGTGTTTTAAAAGAAAAAAATCTTGTAAATTTTTCTTTATTTTAGATATTTTTCTTTACTTTTTATCTCTCTGTGGAAACAGTAATCATTATATTGACGTTGAATCTTTTTTAGATACTGTACCTTGGAAGGCTTTCTGATTCCCTTTTTCGTTTCAGAAATAGAGATGGAGTTTTTTAACTTTTCCGCAATTGAAGAGGGTTCAGTCTAGAGGCTCTACATTTTTGTTTCGCAGGTTTTTAGCTGCAAGGGAATGAGAATAGTCTGAAAATTAAAGAGAGCAGCCTTGAAATTAGGTTTTGTGTTTGTCATCTTGCGGTGCAAAGGAGTTTCTATCTCCAGGGCTCATAGTTTTTCAGACAGAAATGGCTGTCTTGGATTGACTTATTTCCCGATTAACCTCCATGAAACATCAGTTTTATGTCTGCTAGGATTTTTTTAGCCATGTGTGTGTTTTTAATTTGAAAAAAAAGGTTATGACTATGACTGTTACAATTTACAGTAAGCCTGCCTGTATTCAGTGCTTTGCTACCTGTCGTGCTTTTCAGGACCGTGGTATTAACTTTCATGTAGTTGATATTAGCGAAGATTTTAAGGCTTATTCGTTTGTTACAAAGCTGGGTTATCGGCAAGTACCCGTAGTGGTTGCAGGAGATTCGCATTGGGCTGGCTTTCGTCCAGATATGATTGATCAGGTTCAGTAAAGATATGTTGTTTGAGACGCTGCTCCGCTGTGTTTTAAGAGTCTTGTTTAAAAAAAGTGTAGCGCTTCAATATCATATCTTGAATATATTTTAGGATTTTAGGAAGAGCAATGCCAATGAGATCAAAAGAAATCCACTCTCATCAAGATTATCATGCACTCAATGCCATGCTTAACCTTTATGATGACAATGGCTGTATACAATTTGAGAAAGATAAAGAAGCCGTTCGACAATATTTTTTAGAGCATGTTAATCAAAATACAGTATTTTTTCATAATCTTAAGGAAAAGCTAGGTTATTTAGTAGAAGAGAATTATTATGAAAAAGAGGTTTTGGATCTTTATGAGTTTTCCTTTATTAAGAAGCTTTTTCAGCGTGCATACTCTTATAAATTTCGATTTCCAACTTTTCTCGGTGCTTTTAAGTACTACACGAGTTACACATTAAAGACTCGGGATGGGAAACGTTATCTGGAGCGTTATGAAGATAGGATTACTCTGGTCGCTTTGACTCTTGCACAAGGAGATAAACATCTTGCTACGAGCATTGTTGATGAAATCATTCGTGGCTGTTTTCAACCAGCAACTCCGACGTTTCTTAACGCAGGCAAAAAGCAACGCGGAGAATTGATTTCCTGTTTTCTTCTGAGAGTTGAAGATAATATGGAATCTATTGGTCGATCAATTAACTCGGCCTTGCAATTGTCTAAACGTGGCGGTGGTGTTGCGCTGTGTTTAACAAATGTAAGAGAGCTTGGAGCACCGATTAAAAATTTTGAAAATCAGTCATCGGGTGTTGTCCCTGTGATGAAGTTGTTAGAAGATGCGTTTTCTTATGCTAATCAATTGGGAGCGCGGCAAGGTGCTGGAGCTGTCTATCTTCATGCGCATCATCCGGATATTATGCGTTTCCTTGATACAAAGCGCGAAAATGCTGATGAAAAAATTCGTATTAAAACGCTATCGCTCGGTGTTGTTATTCCAGACATCACCTTTGAATTGGCCAGGAATAATGAAGAAATGTATCTTTTTTCACCTTATGATATTGAACGGGTTACCGGTAAGAGTATGAGTGACTTTTCAATTAGTGAGCATTATCGTTCTTTTGTTGACAATTCAGCTATTGCTAAAAAAAAAGTAAACACTCGTTCTTTTTTCCAGACTTTGGCAGAAATTCAGTTTGAATCGGGTTATCCTTATATTTTGTTTGAAGATACTGCTAACCGTTCGAATCCGATTTCAGGATATATCAATATGAGCAATTTATGTTCTGAAATTTTACAGGTTAATACAGCGAGCACATTTGAAAGTGATCTTTCTTATAACCGTCTTGGTATGGATATTTCTTGTAATCTTGGTTCTTTAAATATTGCGAAAGCTATGGATTCTTCTAATTTTTCAGCAAGTGTCGAAACAGCTGTTCGGGCGTTAACTTCTATTTCTGATATGAGTCAGATCACATCTGTTCCTTCTATTGCTAAAGGAAATGATGAAAGTCATGCTATTGGTCTTGGGCAAATGAATTTACACGGGTTTCTCGCACGTGAAAAAATTCATTATGGGTCACCCGAATCCATTGATTTTACTAATATGTACTTTTATACAGTAACATATCATGTGCTTTCTGTTTCGAACCGTATTGCTAAGGAGAGATGCAGGACTTTTCTCGGGTTCGAGGATTCATCCTATGCTGATGGTTCATATTTTCGTAAGTATACAGATAAATGTTGGGAACCAGCTTTTAAAAAAGTAGCTGCGCTTTTTTTCAGAAGAAATATTACTATTCCTACACAAGAGGATTGGCTTCTTCTGCAAAAATCTGTGGTTGAATATGGTCTTTATAACCGAAATTTGCAAGCAATCCCGCCGACTGGATCTATATCTTATATAAATCATGCAACGGCCTCCATTCATCCAGTCGTTTCGCGTATAGAGATTCGTAAGGAAGGGAAAATTGGAAGAGTTTATTATCCTGCTCCCTATATGACGAATGATAATCTAGAATATTATCTTGATGCCTATCAGATCGGTCCAGAGAAAATTATTGATATTTATGCTGCTGCCACTGAACATGTTGATCAGGGTCTTTCCCTCACTTTATTTTTTAATGATACCGCAAATACCCGTGATATTAATCGTGCGCAAATTTATGCCTGGAAGAAAGGGATAAAGACAATTTATTATATTCGTGTTCGACAGGCAGCCCTGGAAGGGACTGAGGTCGATAGCTGTGTTTCTTGTAGCTTATAAGGAGAAAATGATGCAATCGGCAGACAATGTACTCGACCCCCTTATTGCCGTTAATTGGAATCGTATAGAGGATGAAAAGGATCTTGAAGTTTGGAATAGGCTTACTGCTAATTTTTGGTTGCCAGAAAAAGTTCCTCTTTCCAATGATATTCCTTCCTGGTCTACTTTAACACGAGATGAACAGATTTTAACAATTAGGGTTTTTACTGGGTTAACTTTATTGGATACTGTACAGAATACGGTTGGTGCTATTTCCTTGTTAAAAGATGCTGAGACTCAACATGAGGAGGCGGTCCTTACTAATATAGCCTTCATGGAAGCTGTTCATGCCCGTTCTTATTCTTCGATTTTTTCTACCTTATGTCTGACTCCAGATGTAGATGAGGCTTATCTCTGGTCTCTAGAGAATGAGTATTTACAAAAAAAAGCAGCCTGTGTGGTGAATCAATACAAAAATGATAATCCATTAGCCAAAAAGATTGCTTCTGTTTTTCTTGAGAGTTTTCTTTTCTATTCAGGTTTTTATTTACCGATCTATTGGTCAAGCCGTGCAAAATTGACGAATACAGCGGATCTGATCCGCTTAATTATCAGGGATGAAGCTATACATGGCTATTATATTGGATATAAATTTCAAAAAGCTTTAAAAAAGCGAACAGAAGCTGAAAAACTTTTTTTAAAGAATTTTGCAAGTTCTCTCTTATTTGATCTCTATGAGGTTGAATGTAAATATACAGAAAGTCTTTATGATCGGGTTGGTTTAACAGAAGATGTGAAGATGTATATGCACTATAATGCCAATAAAGCTTTAATGAATTTAGGCTATGAATCCATGTTTCCAAAAGAAATATGCGTGGTTAACCCGGTCATATTATCATCTCTTTCTCCGACATCTGATGAAAATCATGATTTTTTCTCTGGCTCCGGTTCCTCTTACATCATAGGAAAAAAAGTTGCGACAAAAAATGAGGATTGGGTTTAATGGAGAATGAAGACTAGTTTTGATTGGCTGTGTCTCGGATTCGCATGATCATGGATTGTAATCCGTTTGAACGTTGTCGTGTGAGGTGTTCATAGAGACCTACTTTTTTTAATATTTCTTCCGCGTTCATTTCTAAAATTTCTGAAGAGCGTTTTCCAGAAAATAAGGAAAGAATAATGTAAACTAACCCTTTCACGATGTGAGCATCTGAATCGCCTTGGAAAGTGAGAATTGGATCATTTTCTGTGTCAATGCGTTTGCTTAAGATCCATACCTGGCTGATACATCCTGGAACTTTATAGAGATCATTTCTGAAATGATCAGGATAAGGTTTTAATTGTTTACCAAGTTCAATGATGTAACGATAACGCTCTTTCCAGTCATCAAGTAAGGAAAATGTTTCTGTAATTTCCTCTATACTCTGTATCATTGATTGATCCTTAAAAAAAAGCTCGTTCTTCTAGAAACCTTTTTCTATTGAAATTATAGAATAATTTTTTAGAATATAGGCATACTTTAAAGCCTGATGAAAGAAAAAAGAGGAACATATGGGGTTTAAAATTGCAGTTGCCGATGCGACTTGCAGTGTTGGGCGGGAATTGCTTAATGTTCTGAGAGAACGATCTTTCCCAGTCGATGAGGTTGTTCCACTTGCCTTTCGTAAAAGCTCTGGCATAGAAATTTCCTATGGTGATAGGCTTTTGAAGGTATCTGCGCTGGATCATTACGATTTTTCTGATACTGATCTTTGCTTTTTAGCCGTTTCTGATGATCTCTCAAAAAAGGTGGTCCCCCACATTGCTCAATCTGGCTGTACTATTATTGATCATTCATCGGTCTGGAATAAAGATCCGGATATTCCCCTTATTGTGCCAGAGGTTAATCCAGAAGCGATTACTGCTTTTAAAAAGCGCAATATTATTGTAAATCCGGATTCTTCTACTATTCAGCTTCTTATGGTTTTAAAACCGCTACATGATGTTGCACAAATCAGGAGAGTGATTGTTTCAACATATGAGTCGGTTTCTAATTGCGGTGATGAGGGGATGAACGAACTTTTTAAACAGTCTCGTTGTGTTTTTTTTGCTGATCCAATGGTTGTCTCTAAAGCATTCAGCAAGCGTATTGCTTTCAACGTTATTCCACAGGTTGATAAATTTCTTGAGAACGGTTATACATCTAAAGAATGGAGAATGCTTACTGAAATTCATAAGATACTCGATCCCAAGATTAGATTAGCAGCAACGGCTGTCTTGGTGCCTGTTTTTATCGGACATGGCGAGGCGGTCAATGTTGAATTTAAAAATCCTATTTCTTTGGCAAAAGCACGAGACATTTTAGAGAATGCGCCTGGAGTCTTCGTGCTACATAGGGGATATATGACACCATACGAGGTTGTTGCTGAAGACGCTGTTTATGTGAGTCGTATTCGGAAGGATCTGACTGTTAATAACGGGCTTGCTTTTTGGATTGTTTGCGATAACTTGCGCAAGGGAGCTGCTCTTAATGCAATTCAGATTGCTGAATTACTTCTTAAGCGGAGACTGCTTTTTCCAAGAGCAAGAAGGGACAGAAAATGATTTTAAAGTGATTTGTAGCAAAAAAATGAAAATGAAGATGACTATGATTCTTTGTAATGCTTATAGAGGTTTGAGTGTCACGTTTTTACTGGTTCTATTCTAAACTAGCTTTCTTCTTGTGTGTCTTGCTTTGTATCGCTATCGCTCTATCTTCTCTTCTTCATGCTGAAGAGAAGAATACTATTCGCTTAGGTGTCATGGACGGGGATGAGGCGGATGTATGGCGTGTTGCTAGCGATGTTGCAGAAAGAGAAGGCTTTCATATTAAGCTTGTTATTTTTTCGGACTATTCTATTCCTAACGAAGCATTAAGTGCTGGGGATATTGATGCGAATGCTATACAGCATAAGCCATATTTTGATCATCAGATTGCTCAGCGTGGGTATAAACTTTCTGTGATCGGGAATACGGCTTTGTTTCCTATGGGCGTTTATTCGCACAAAATCAAGAGTCTTTCTTCATTGCATGCTGGGGCGACAGTTGGGATTCCTGATGATCCTTCGAATGAAGGGCGTGCCTTGCGGATTCTTGCTCAGTATGGATTGATTACTCTTAAAAATCCGGATGATATTGTTGCAACACCGCTTGATATCAAGTCGAATCCAAAAGACCTGAAATTTCAGGAAATGAATGCTGGAATTGTTGGTCGTGCTATTGATGATTTTGACATTGTTATTGTAAATAATACATGGATTACAAGTTCTGGTCTAGATCCTTTAAGGGAATCGATTGCTTGGGAAAAACCTGAAAATAATCCTTATAATAATGTGATTGCGGTTCGGACGGAGGATTTAGGTCAGCCATGGATAAAGAAGTTGCTGGCAGCTTATCAAAATAATACTGTTCGCCATGAGCTTCAACGTCTTTTCAAGAAAGGGTTTGCTACCTCTTGGTAAATGATTCTACTCCGCCTCTTCTGGAACTTAGAAATGTATCTCGTTCTTTTTTAGGAGAGAAAGTGCTTGATAGTCTTTCTTTCAGAATTCAAAAGGGAGAAATTTTAGGTCTTCTTGGACGGAGTGGTGCAGGAAAATCCACTTTAATCCGCTGTATTAATGGGCTTGAGCGCATTGATAGTGGGGATATCTTGTTTGAAGGAAAAAATCTATCTCTTGTTAGAGATGAGGAGTATCGTTTGATACAGCGTCGCATCGGTATGATCTTTCAATATTTTAATTTACTTTCTTCGCAGAGGATTATTGATAATGTAGCTTTACCACTGAAACTTGCAGGAGAAAATAAAATAACCAGACGCAAACGCGCATATGAGTTACTTGATCTTGTTGGGCTCTCTGATAAAGCAAATAGCTATCCTGGACAACTATCTGGGGGGCAACAACAGAGGGTTGCTATTGCACGGGCGTTGGCTTATAATCCATCAGTTTTACTTTCAGATGAGGCTACATCTGCCCTGGATTCCGAAACAACCCAATCCATTCTTGAACTCCTTGTTAATCTCAATCGGCAAATGCATTTGACTATCGTTTTGATTACGCACGAGGTGGAAGTCGTTCGTCTTGTTGCTACGCGACTGATTGTGGTTGATCGGGGAAAGATTGTTGAAGAGGGTTCGATAAAAGATATTTTTATAGGACCACAGAGCGTTGTCACGAGATCACTTCTTCAGATTTTTGTTCCTAGGTTACCAAAAATTATTGCAGAAAAAATCAATTGTTTTTATGGAAAGGATGCAATTTTTGAGTTTTATATTTCAGGAAAAGAAGCGTCTCAGCCTTTCCTAAATAACCTTGAGGCAGAAACAGGGGTGGTTGCGCGTATTCTTCAGGGAAGATTTGAGTTCATTCAAAATGAACCGATAGGTTTATTTTTTTTGGCTATAGAGGCGAATCAAAAAAAGATGGATATGGCTTATGCATGGCTTAAATGCCATGGAGATAAAAGCGAGCTTGTGGGTTATGTCTAACATTGAGATACTTTTTAGACTGTTACCAGAAGCTGTTTTCGATACATTGTGGATGACATGTGCATCTTCGTTTTTCGCGCTATTGTTCGGTTTGCCGCTTGGGCTCCTCTTATACACGACGTCGTCTGGAAATTTTCGTCAGAATTTATGGATTCATAGGCCTGTTAGTGTCGTTGTTGATAGTTTACGAACGATTCCATTTATTATTCTTGCTGCAGGTATGATGCCGCTGACGCGTATAGTTGTTGGGAAAGCGGTTGGCAATGAAGCGATGATTTTTGTTTTATCAGTTTCTGCTATTCCTTTTTACGCGCGTATGGCAGAACTTTCCTTTCGTGGTGTAGATAAAAATTTAATTGAGGCCGTACGTGTTATGGGGGCAACAAGGTTTCAGATCATTTGGGAGGTAGCTATTCCTGAAGCTTTATCAAGTTTGATAATAGGTTTTACCGTGACTGTTATATCTATAGTCGCTGCAAGTGCTATGGCTGGGTTTATAGGAGGGAATGGATTGGGTCGATTAGCTATCAGCTACGGGTATCAACGTTATAATCCAGTTGTTATGATTTCTGTTATTTTTATTCTGATTCTATTAAACATTGCTATTCAATGGTTTGGGGATCGGATGGCGCATAAAATAGAAAAGATAAAAGGATCCGATTGTTAAATATTCTTTTCTTGAAATGAAAAATGCTTTACATGAGCTAATAAAATATTTTTTTTATTAAACTGGGAGATGAAAAACTGATATGAATCTTTTTTCTCCTCAGCATTTTTTCCCAATTCTTCTTTTGCTGCTTCTTTTATTTGGTCGAGGAAGAATTTCTGAATTCATGGGAGAGCTTGCACAAGGAATTAAAAGCTTTAAAAGAGGTTTGGAGGAAGATGTCATAGGAGAAGATAAGAATTTTTCAAAAAAAGAAGAGGTGAATGACCCACATCATTCTAAGAATCCTGTATCGCGTGATGCTTCTTCCTCTGAAAATGTTTCTTGATAGCAGCCGGGGCTACTAAAAATGGCGGTATGGTTATGTTAGGAATAGATGGATTAGAACTATTACTTATTATTTTTCTTTTGATTCTTGTTGTTGGTCCAAAAGACCTTCCTAAGGTGATGCGTGTCTTGGGAAATATCCGAGCACGAATGCATGTAGTTTTTCAGGAATTGCAGGATCATTTAAGGGTATTTATGGATGAGTCTGAGAGAAATGAGAGACATGAAGGAAGAGATTCTTTGAAAAAAGATTCGAATCCGAAAAGGATCATAGCTCACAAGACTTGTAAGAATGAGGCTGTGTGTTCTGATGAACGGCTTTCTCGTGATGACAAGCTATCGAAGGGTTTTTAAAGCGTGAATCTTGAAAATTCTAAAAGTGATTTGAGTTGTTCTTCTTTCATTGAGCATCTAGAAGAATTTCGGCGTCGCCTGATTCTCTCTTTACTTATGTTTTTTGTGAGTTTCATGCTCTGTTTTATGATCAAGGAGTATCTTCTGAATTTTTTATTACTTCCTTATAAATGGGCTATGACCCTTTCGGGTGGAGATCCTGATTTAATTCGTCTGCAGTCAACGCAAGTTCTTGAGACATTTGTAACAAAGGTGAAGATTTCTGCTTTCGGTGGTGTGATTCTTTCTTTTCCCTTTGTGGCTTTTGAGGCGTATTGCTTTATTGCACCAGGTTTGTATAGAAAGGAACGTATGGCCTTTGTTCCTTTTTTGATTGCTGCACCTCTTTTATTTCTTATCGGAGCAGCTTTTGTTTATTACCTTGTTGCACCGCTTGTTTTTTGGTTTGGTCTTTCACAACAGTTAACATTAGATACGCGTCTTCATATTGATTTTATTGCTAAGATCTCTGAGTATTTAAGTTTTATGACGTCGCTGATTTTGGCATTTGGCTTTGTCTTTCAATTGCCTGTAGTCACTACACTGCTCATTAGGATCAAATTATTGAATTATACTACGTTGGTAGCAATGCGCAAATGGGCTTGTATTGCAGCTTTTATTCTTGCTGCGATGGTTACTCCATCGGATCTATTGAGTATGTTAGCTCTTGCCTTACCAACAGTCCTGCTTTACGAAATTTCTATTTTTTTAGCGCGTGCTGTTGAGAAAAAACATAGATAAAAGCTTGGTAGGATGAATTGATATGCTTGATATGAAATGGATCAGACACAATCCACAGGCTCTAGATGAGGCTCTTGGAAAAAGACATTGTGAGCCACAGTCTTCAGCTATTTTGTTTGCTGATCAGAAAAGGCGTAGCCTCCTTTCCAAACTAGAAGGAGTGCAAGCGCACCGTCATGCCCTTTCGAGAGAAATTGGGAAAGCTTTGGAAGGAGGGGACTTAGTCAGGGGTGAAATGTTGAAACAGGAGGTATCTCAGCTGAAGGCATCTCTCTCTGTGCTTGAGGATGAGAAGCGTAATCTCACTCAGATTCTTGAAGATATGTTGTTATCTTTGCCAAATCTTCCTCTTGAAGATGTTCCTTTTGGAAGAAATAAGGCCGATAATATAGAAATAAGGCGTTTTAACGTGTCGCGTTCTTTTGATTTTATACCAAAACAACACTATATTTTAGGAGATTTTTTGGGAGGAATGGATTTTGATCGAGCGACTCGTATGTCTGGGGCACGCTTTGCGGTCCTTTTTGGTGAACTTGCATGCTTGGAAAGAGCTATAGGTCAGTTTATGATCGACTTACATACGCGTGAACATGGGTATCGCGAGGTTGCTCCACCATTCTTAGTTCGTACAAAAGCTGTTGTTGGAACAGCGCAGTTGCCGAGATTCTCAGATGATTTATTCAAAACACTCGATGACCGTTGGCTTATTCCGACAGGTGAGGTCCCTTTAACGAATCTCGTGCAAGAAGAAATGGTTCATTCTTCAAGTTTACCTTTACGGTTTACAGCCCTGACTCCTTGTTTCCGTTCTGAAGCTGGATCAGCTGGACGTGATACTCGCGGTATGTTGCGTCAGCATCAATTTTGGAAGGTAGAAATGGTTTCTATTACAGATTTGCAGTCCTCTCAGGAGGAGTTAGAGCGTATGACACTTTGTGCTGAAGAGGTTTTGAAACGGCTTGAATTACCCTTTCGTACAGTTTTATTATGCACGGGGGATATGGGTTTTAGTGCTTGTAAGACTTACGATATTGAAGTCTGGTTACCGGGTAAAGAGCAGTATATCGAGATTTCTAGTTGTTCTCTTTGTGGAGAGTTTCAGGCAAGACGCATGAATGCTCGTTATTTTGATGAAGGTGAAAAAGATATCCATTTTGTTCAGACCCTCAATGGTTCCGGTCTTGCGGTTGGGCGTTGTCTGATTGCTGTCATGGAGAATTATCAGCAGGCAGATGGGCGTATTGCTGTTCCTGATTCTCTGAGACCATATATGGGAGGGCTTGAGATGATTGGGGACTCTCGTTAAACGAGTGTCTGTTTTTTTTTGTTTTTGCGCAGGTATAGCAAACTTTAGAAAACTCATTGCCGCTTTTTTAGAAGATTTCTGTATCTTAGTGATTTCTCTTTCGTGATGTTCTCTGATTGTTCTATATGAACAAGAAGGAGGATGGATAGCAGCTTATGCCTGCGTATCTATCTATAGGTGGTGATATGAATACTATCAATGATATCAGATCAGTTTTTATTAATTTTTTTTGCCGTCATGGTCATGAAAGTGTGCCTTCTGGTCCTCTGGTGCCTTATAATGATCCGACATTAATGTTCACAAATGCAGGGATGGTTCAGTTTAAAAATATATTGACCGGGCTTGAAGAACCTTCTTCAAACTCTGTAGTCACGTCTCAAAAATGTGTGCGTGCTGGTGGGAAGCATAATGATCTTGATCATGTTGGTTATACAGCACGTCATCATACATTTTTTGAAATGCTAGGGAATTTTTCATTTGGGGATTATTTTAAAGAAGAGGCCATTTGTTTTGCTTGGGATTTGCTGATTAAGGAGTTTGGCTTAAAACAGGAAAATCTTCTTGTCACGGTTTATCATGATGATGATGATTCCGCTTTTTATTGGAAAAAGATTGCTGGTTTTTCTGAGCATAAAATTATCAGGATTTCGAGTAATGATAATTTTTGGTCTATGGGTGATACTGGTCCCTGTGGTCCCTGTTCTGAAATTTTTTATGATCATGGTAGCGATATTCCAGGTGGTCTTCCTGGAACTTGTCATGAAAAGGGAGATCGTTTTATTGAGATCTGGAATTTAGTTTTCATGCAGTATAAGCAGGTTTCAAGCAGCGAGCGATTACCTCTCAGTCGGCCTTCTGTTGATACGGGTATGGGGCTTGAGCGTATTGCTGCGGTTCTTCAGGGTGTACATGATAATTATGATATTGATTTTTTTCGTAGCCTGATTTGCGCTTTGGAGGATGCAACAGGTGTGAAGGCAGAAGGTGAGTTTCGAGCAAGTCATCGTGTTATTGCTGATCATATGCGTGCGTCTGCTTTTTTAATTGCTGATGGGCTTTTGCCTTCGAATGAAGGACGAGGCTATGTTTTACGCCGTATTATGCGTCGTGCTATGCGTCATGCACATCTTCTTGGTGTTAAGGAGCCGCTTTTATGGAAGATTGTTTCTGCACTTATCCAGGCAATAGACGGAGCGTATCCTGAGTTGATCGAAGCGGAGTCGCTTATTGTCGATACGTTAAAATTTGAAGAAGCTCGTTTTCGTAAGATGCTTGATCGTGGGCTGAACTTATTAGAAAACGTTGTTAGAGATATAGGGTATGGAGGTTATCTTGATGGTGATATTGCTTTTAAGCTGTATGATACTTATGGGTTTCCACTTGATTTGACACAGGATGCTTTGCGTTCTCGTGGTGTTTTTGTTGATGTTGCTGGTTTTGATAGAGCGATGCAAGGTCAGAAAGAAGCAGCAAAGGCGATTCGTGTGAATGCGCAAGGGGGAGAAATGCTATGGTTGAATGCTGTCGGAAGGACTGATTTTGTAGGGTATGAGCTTGAAGAAGCGAAAGCTATTGTTCTAGCTCATAGGGAAGATGATCCGTGTGGGCTTGTTACGAATTGTACCCCATTTTATGCTGAAGGTGGTGGTCAGATTGGAGATAGCGGATTTATTGTTTGTGATGGTTTTGTTTTTGAAGTCTTGGATACAAAAAAGCTTGATGGCGTTTTCGTTCATATTGGAAATGTAAAAATAGGGAGAATTAACAATGGTCAGAGTGTGGATATGCGAGTCGATTCGGCAAGGCGGGCTCATGTCCGTATGAATCATTCCGCAACCCATTTGTTGCATGAGGGTTTACGTAGAATATTAGGTCATCATGTTTTGCAACAGGGGTCTCTTGTCACTCATGAGCGCTTGCGTTTTGATTTTTCTCATCCGAGAGCAGTTACTAAGGAAGAATTATCGCAGATTGAAGATTTAGCAAATAGCATTGTTTTACAAAATAACAAGGTGATCACACGAATAATGACATTGGATAATGCTCTTGCCGAAGGGGCTTTGGCATTGTTTGAAGAAAAATATGATGATGATGTTCGAGTTGTTTCTATTGGAGGGTCGACTCCTTGGTCGATTGAGCTTTGCGGTGGTCTGCATGTGCAGCGCACAGGGGATATTGGGCTCATCCATATTATTTCGGAAGGGGCTGTAGCCGCTGGGGTGCGTAGGATTGAAGCGTTAACAGGGAATATTGCCCGTCATTATCTTCTGAAGCAAAAAGGACACCTTTATGATATTGCCGAAATTTTGAAATCGACTCCGCATGGTGCTTGTTCCCGTATCTCTACTCTTATGGAAGAGCGTTCTAGGCTTCAGAAGAACTTAAAAGAGGCACACTATGATTTATCTTTTAGTAGTCGGAACCTATCTATTCTAAGTACAGAAAATACAAAATTGATAAATGGTATCGCCTTTACGGTATACATTGTGTCTGGTATTCCGCCTCGTGAATTGAAGTCATTAGCAGATGCAGGTAAAAAAAAGATAGTTTCTGGGGTTTTTGTTTTGATCACTCTTGATAAAGATGGTAAGGCTAGTCTTGTTGTTGGAGTAACTGATGATTTATTAATAAAAATTAGTGCAATTGAACTGGTTCGTCTTGGATCTTCTATTTTTGGTGGAAAAGGTGGTGGTGGAAGACCGGATATGGCACAATCAGGTGGTCCATACGGTGCTCATGCTAAAAAGGCAATAGATGCGATTCGGAGGAGATTAGAGTGTCTTTCTATGGTAGGGTCATATGAGGTTGAGTGCAATTTGTAGAAAAAGGTATCCTTTCCAATGGCAAAAGCATTGATATTTCCTGGTCAAGGAAGTCAATTTGTTGGTATGGGTAAGTTATTAGCTCAAGAATTTTCTGAGGCCCTTGAAGTTTTTCAGGAAGTTGATGATGTGCTTGGTCAAAACCTTTCAAAAATTATATTTGATGGGCCTCAGGAAGAATTGAATCTTACCATTAATACGCAACCGGCGTTGATGGCATGTTCTATAGCTGTTTTAAGAGTGATGGAAAGTTTGGGCTTTCTTCTTAAAAAGAATGTTAGTTTTGTTGCAGGACATTCTTTAGGAGAATATTCTGCTCTTTGCGCTTCTGGTATGTTTTCGTTGAAAGATACCACATCTCTTTTGCGTATACGTGCTCATGCAATGCAAGAGGCTGTTCCTCTTGGTAGGGGGGGAATGGCTGCTATTATCGGTCTAGATCAGGATGTCATTTCTGCTATTTGTCTAGAGGTTTCGGTATTAGGTATTTGTCAGGTTGCGAATGATAATGGTGCGGGTCAGTTTGTGATTTCTGGGAATAGGGATGCTGTGGAGCATGCTTTGGTTCTTGCTGGAGAAAGAGGTGGGCGTTCTGTGATGCTACCGGTTTCTGCACCGTTTCACTCCGGTTTAATGAAGCCAGCAGCGGAGGCGATGCGTTTTGCTTTAGAGGGTGTAACGAAAATGGATCCTATTATCCCTATCGTTATGAATGTTTTAGCAGAGCCAGAGCAAGATTGTTTAAAAATTACACAATGCTTAATAGAACAGGTGATGGGCCTGGTTCGTTGGCGAGAGACGGTTGAATGGTTTGCAGATCATGGTATCAAAAATTGTTTTGAAA
Source organism: Candidatus Tokpelaia sp. JSC161 (assembly GCA_003331105.1). GTDB lineage: Bacteria > Pseudomonadota > Alphaproteobacteria > Rhizobiales > Rhizobiaceae > JSC188. The sequence goes on from QEND01000001.1 coordinate 38,360, forward strand.
TAGGTTCAGGGCGTGTACTGACCTGTCTCACAGGTAGGATGAAGAGGGGGATTCAGGTTATGCCTGTTTGCACGATTGAAGACATTGAAAGTGCCATAAGGGTGCTTGGTGTATGAAAGAAAACTGTAATGTTTAAACTGGATGGGCGTAAAGCGTTAATTACAGGCGCGACCGGTGCTATTGGTCAAGAAATTTCTCGTGCATTTTATAAACAGGGAGCTATTCTCGGGTTACATGGGACGCGTAAGGAAATATTGAATGATATGGCTGAAGAATTTGGGAGAAAAGTGTATATTTTTACAGCTGATTTTTCAAAGCGAGATTGTGTAAAAGAACTGGCTAAGAAGGCGGATGAAACGATGGGAGGAGTTGATATTCTTGTCAATAATGCAGGTCTTACACGAGATTGTTTATTTATGCGTATGTGTGATGAGGATTGGGATCATGTTTTATCTGTTAATTTAACAGCTGTTTTTCATTTGGTCCGTGAGATAGCTTTCCCCATGATGCGCCGTCGTTTTGGACGTATTATTAATATTACTTCTGTTGTCGGTATTACTGGTAATGCAGGTCAGACAAATTATTGTGCTGCAAAAGCAGGACTTATTGGTTTTTCAAAGGCTTTAGCTCAGGAAAGCGCGAAACGTAACGTAACCGTTAATTGTATTGCTCCGGGTTTTATTCAAAGTCCTATGACCGATCAATTAAATGATCAAGTGAAGAAAGAAGTGATGAGAAAAATTCCTATGAGGTCTATGGGTGTTTCAAGGGATATTGCTGCTGCTGCTGTTTATCTTGCTAGTGACGAGGCTTCTTATATGACAGGGCAGACATTGCATATAAATGGTGGAATGGCTATGATCTAGCATGATCTCTGTATAAAAGTCCTATGAAAGAGGGGGAGGATTGTAAAAATCCTTTGCGTCCTTGTAACACTCATGATAATGCCCGAAATAAATCTTTTTAAGATACATCCCGAAGGATGGGCTGCTATATTTACGGTCTCTTTGGGTTTCCCATAAATGGGAGCATTCACAGGGTATTGAAGAACTCTTAATTGTTTTTTAATGCCTCATTCATTGATCAAATTTAATTCGAGGTTCCGACATGAGTGATACACAAGAACGTGTCAAGAAGATCGTTGTTGAACATCTGGGGATAGATGCTGACAAAGTGACTGAAAGCGCAAGTTTTATAGATGATCTTGGTGCAGATAGTCTTGATACGGTTGAACTTGTTATGGCTTTTGAAGAGGAATTCGGTGTGGAAATTCCTGATGACGCTGCTGAAACTATTCTGACTGTTGGTGACGCGGTGAAGTTTATTGATAAAGCTGTAGGGTGATGACGCTTAATTTCTTAATCAGGATTTCATGATGAGACGTGTTGTCATTACCGGCTTAGGTTTAGTTTCACCGCTTGCCGGTAATGTCGAACATAGTTGGCGCCGTCTTCTTGCAAGTCAGAGCGCCGTGAGTCGTGTGAAGGAGTTTGATGTCACTGATCTTGCTTGTCAGATTGCTTGTCGCATTCCTTTAGGGGATGGTTCTGATGGTACGTTTAATCCTGATTTACATATGGAACATAAGGAACAGCGTAAGGTTGATCCCTTTATTATTTATGCGTTAGGGGCAGCAGACGAAGCCTTGGATGATGCTGATTGGCATCCTGTTTCAGAAGAAGATCAGGTCCGTACGGGCGTGATGATAGGTTCAGGTATAGGCGGTGTAGAGGGTATTGTTGAGGCGGGCTATACGTTACGTGATCGTGGTCCAAGACGTATTTCTCCCTTCTTTATTCCTGGTCGCCTCATTAATCTTGCCTCTGGCTATGTTTCAATTAAACATTGTTTACGTGGTCCGAATCATGCTGTTGTGACAGCCTGTTCAACAGGTGCACACGCCATTGGTGATGCTTCTCGGCTCATTGGATTAGGAGATGCTGATGTTATGTTAGCTGGGGGAACGGAGTCTCCCGTGAATAGAATTTCTCTTGCTGGTTTTGCGGCTTGTAAGGCCTTGTCCACCCGATGGAATGATACTCCTGATCGAGCCTCTCGGCCTTATGATCGAGACCGGGATGGTTTTGTAATGGGGGAAGGAGCCGCAGTGCTTGTTTTAGAAGAGCTCGTACATGCTATGAAGCGTGATGCAAAAATTTATGCTGAGATTATTGGTTATAGCCTTTCAGGTGATGCTTATCATATTACTGCTCCCTCTGAAAATGGTGAAGGAGCGGAACGCTGTATGAGATTAGCTCTGCAGCATGCGAGCATTAATGCAATGGATATTGACTATATTAACGCACATGGAACATCGACAATGGCCGATACAATTGAGCTTGCTGCAGTGGAGCGTGTTCTTGGAGATGTTGCCTCAGGTGTTTCTATGTCATCTACGAAATCTTCTATTGGGCATCTTCTGGGGGCCGCTGGTGCTGCCGAGGCCATTTTTAGTGTGCTTGCTATTCGAGATAATATTGCTCCTGCAACTCTTAATCTTGATAACCCGTCGGTTAAAACAAAGATCGATCTTGTTCCGCATAAACCACGTGAGCGCAGGATTGATACGGTTTTATCTAATTCCTTTGGATTTGGGGGGACGAACGTGTCTCTTATTCTTCGGCGTTTCAGAGATTAACTCCTGTCTTTTTTGAAAGAGATTTGTTTGGCAGTCTCTTGTGAGATTTTATATTTAAAATGAAATTTTTTAATATTTTTTTTGTAATATTCTTACTCTTTGTTTTTTTAGGAGCGAAACATATATTCGAGCGTGATGGGCCATCAGAAGGGGCGCGGATTATTTGTGTGAAGGCTGGAATGGGAATTCATTCCATTGCTGGAATGTTGAAAAGAAAAGGCTTGATCAATAAAAGGTTGTTTTTTATTTGTGCTGTGAATTGTTTAGGAAAAGCTAAGGAATTCAAAGCTGGAGAGTATGAAATACCGGCTCATGCGTCAATGCAGACAATTATGGAGATTTTGATGTTAGGCCATTCTATTGAACATCGATTTACGGTCCCAGAAGGTTTAACGGTCTCACAGGTTGTTGACTTGCTTGCTCAGGATGTGATTCTTATAGGGCCCTTACCAAAGCAATTGCCGTATGAGGGGTGGTTACTCACTGATACAATTAAATTTTTTAGAGGGACTTCTCGAAGTGAGATTATAGAGCGTTTGCATGAGAGACAAATACATCTTGTAAAAGAAATCTGGAAAACCCGTGATCCAGATTTGCCGCTGAAGGATATGAATGAATTGGTAACCTTAGCATCTATTGTGGAGAAAGAAACAAGTCTTGCTTTAGAACGTCGGCATATTGCCTCTGTCTTTTATAATCGTTTGAAAAAAAAAATGCCTTTGCAGTCAGATTCGACGGTTCTATATGGTGTTTTTTACAATAAGGGTAAGTTACCCGATCGTCCTATTTATCGGTCAGATCTTGATCAGAGAACAGCCTTTAATACTTATCAGATCAGCGGCTTACCCCCTTCTGCTATAGCTAATCCAGGTCGAGCGGCTTTACAGGCGGTTGCTCATCCGATGGATACAGATGATATTTATTTTGTTGCAGATGGAAAAGGAGGGCATGTTTTTGCAAAATCGCTGAATGAACATAACATAAATGTCATCAAGTGGCGTCAGTTTCAGAAAAGGAGAAAGCGCATACATTCTTGTGAGGAGACCTAATTGCTTGATAAGGATATCCTTCCAGAAAGTTTTGGAGCCTTGAAGCTTTCTCAGCTGAATGTTCCAGATGAGCATGATTGGCTGATGGATCTTTATGTACACGCAAAAACAAATATTTGCATGCACTCGCTGCATTTATTGTGCGGGTTTGTCTATTTCAGAGTTTCTGCGTGAGACTTTTCTTGATCCGTGGCGCCTTATAGGGATTTTCCAGCGTCTTCAGATGTTGCTTCGTGAAGTGAATGATCTTGATTCTGTCCATGAGCCTCTTTAGAGTTGATTTCAAAGCTTGGTTTTAAGAGGCCAGAAGAGATGTATTGTTTCTTTGGGTTGCTCTCGGTCTGCAGAAGCAGGTGAAAGATTTGCAGAAGTCTTGCCTCATTTGCTGGAAACTTTCGGAAAAACAGACTGTGCCGATGAAGGTCGGCTTTGGATGCTTTATGCTTTGCTTCAAGGTCTGACTGCTGCCATCCAACGAATGCAGTATGATGACATCGGCTTGCCCGCGTGACCCACTGCGTTTTAGCACCATGCCAAGCCGGACTTCTATGGAAGAGAAAATCACTTTCTTTTTGAGACAAGTGGATTGAGATGAAGACCTGCTTGATAAAATTCGGATTTGTGCTCCTGAGGAACGATTTTGAATCGGGCAGGACGTGCATTTATTGATATTGCGGATCTCATCCGTTTCTATTTCTTGAAGGATTCTCCATGGTAGAATATCTCTTTGGATGGGAAAGCTTGGGAGTAAATGAAAGCAGGTTCATATATTGATCTGATTCTGCTATGAGCATGTCGACATGTCGATCTGTCTGTCAAATGGTACACGCGTTTAACGCAGCGGCTAGGAGTCTTGTCAAAGCACTGAAGGATTATACGAAGTTGACTTGCGTCTTGGACCGTTTGCTGTTTCGTTTTCATCTTGAGGCTTGGGAGCAGATGGCATCGCTGGTATGTTCCAGAAAAAGCTGAAGTAGAAGAGATCATTGCTTTACCGCGTTCTCCCATAAAAAGAACGGCTGCCGTTTATGAAATGCGTAATCTTATTGAAAGAGAACGGTCTGCTAAAAGTAGTAAGGTTATTTCTAGCTCAGTATGCTGTTGTTAACAAAACAAACAGAATTGTTGATTGGTCAGGCGCTATATTGAAATCTTTGCCAAGAAATTTAAAAAGAGGAAGAAATGATGCAGACCTGTCTTGTGCTAGACTTTACACGAATCTCAATCAGATTCTTTTCCTTTGTTTAAAGGAAGAAATGGATACCAAGAATATGCCAGCCTTTACGTTGTGTTATTGTGGTCAGGTAAGGATTGAAAGTCTGCTTGCTAAGACAGCGGAAAGTGTGTTTCATGCTTTTAGAAGAATAATGGCTTGATCATTTTAGGACTCTTCTCCTCGAAGCTGAATTCCTAGAGTATTCCATGTTTCAATGAGGGCATCTTTTAAGAGTTCGATGAGATGATCATTATGAAAGGGTGTCGGTGTAATGCGTAAGCGTTCCTGTCCGCGAGGTACGGTTGGATAATTGATTGGTTGAATATAGATGTTGTGCTTAGTCAGCAAGTAGTCTGTAGCTTTTTTACAGATATCTGGATCTGATATAAGAATTGGTATAATATGAGTTGTGGATGGCATAAGAGGTACCCCTGCATTGAGGAGTATTTTTTTTGTCATTTGGACCTGTTTCTGTAGAAGAATACGTTCTTTCTGAGAGGTTTTAAGATAACGGATTGCTGTTGTTGCTGCTGCAGCAATTGCTGGTGGGAGTGCGGTTGTAAATATAAATTGTGGTGCATAGCAACGGACTGCATCTATAATGTTTCGTGAGCCAACAATGTATCCTCCAAGGGCTCCATATGCTTTACTTAAAGTCCCTTGAATAATATCAATGCGTTGACTGAGATGATCACGATCTGTGATGCCACCTCCATTCATCCCATAGATTCCAACAGCATGAACTTCGTCGATATAAGTCATAGCGTTATATTTTTCTGCGAGATCAGCAATAGCTTTAATCGGAGCGATATCACCATTCATGGAGTAGACGGATTCAAAAATAATCAGTTTTGCTCTTTTTGGATGAGCTTTTTTAAGACACTCTTCTAGATGAGCGAGATTATTATGAAAAAAAATATTTTTTTCAGCACCGGAGTGACGGATCCCTTCGATGATGGAAGCATGGTTTAGCTCATCGGATAAAATGAGGCAATCAGGTAAAAGCCGCGCGATAGCTGAAATTGAGGCTTCATTTGCAACGAACCCTGATGTAAAGACAAGACTCGCCTCTTTTCTGTGAAGTTCTGCAAGTTCTGTTTCAAGTTCTATTAAATGATGGTTGCTACCGGAAATGTTGCGGGTTCCACCTGCTCCTGCTCCGTTTTTATGAGCTATCTTAGAAAGAGCTTGAATTACATGTATATTTTGCCCCATGCAAAGATAATCATTGGAACACCAAACAGTAACTGCCTTTTTTATTGTGCCATTGCGAAAAATAGCACGCGGCAAATCACCGGGGATACGTTCTAAATCAGCAAAGATACGGTAACGTTTTTCAATATGCAATTGCTCGATTGCTTTTTGAAAGAATTGATTATAGTTCATTCTAGGATTGATTCCCTTGTCATAAAGGCGACGATATTTTATTTAGCAGGGTATATTTTAATACTCAATTTTTTAAGGTTGTTTCAGGTAAGATTTAGTTGTGCGCGCAGAAAATTTTTATTTCCTAAACTTGACGAATGAGAGATTTGAGAGAGTGTGATTTCATCTTTGCGTAGATTTCTTTCTATGATATAAGCTCTTAAAGAAACTATATGATGCACGATCTTTTCGTTGAAAAATTCGTTCACAAAAATTCTCCGTCGGATTTTATATCATCGCATTGTTTGTAGAGAATTGTTTATTGTTCTGGGATTTGTGCGGCGCTATTCTTGTTTTTAAAAAGGAATTGACTATGGCAAAACTCATTGAGTCTCCTACAGGTATACTCGCTCTGACTTTTGATGATGTCCTGATTCAACCAGGTCATTCAGATGTTTTGCCGAGTCAGGTAAACTTGAGAACTCGTATTGCACGTGATATTGAACTGAATTTACCAATTTTATCAGCTGCGATGGATACAGTGACAGAGGCGGCTTTAGCTATTGCTATGGCACAGGCAGGTGGGATAGGTGTTATTCATCGGAATATGACAGTGCAGGAACAGGCAGGCCAGGTTCAGCAGGTTAAGAAATTTGAATCAGGGATGGTTATTAACCCTGTAACTATTGGACCAGATGCAACCTTAGCTGAGGCGCAGCAGGTGATGCGCTCTTCTGCGATTTCTGGTATTCCCGTTGTAGAGAAACATAAAGGAACAAGACACTTTTTAGTCGGTATTTTAACTAATCGTGATGTACGTTTTGCCTCTGATCCAACGCAAAGAATTCATGAGCTCATGACACGGGAAAATCTTGTAACTGTGGGAGAAAGTGTTCAACAGGAAGAGGCAAAACGGCTTTTACATAAGCACAGGATTGAAAAACTTTTAGTCGTTGATGATGCAGGTTGTTGCGTAGGTTTGATTACTGTAAAAGATATTGAAAACTCTTGTCTGAATCCTTATGCTTCTAAGGATAAGAAAGGGCGCTTGCGTGTTGCTGCGGCAATCAGTGTTGGTAATGATGGTTTAGAACGTGCTCAAAATCTTATTGATGTTGGTGTAGATGTTTTAGTTATTGATACCGCTCATGGTCATTCACAGCGTGTGCTTGATTCGGTTAAGGAGATTCGTAGACTTGCAGGTGATATTGCACTGATTGCTGGGAATGTTGCAACGGCTGCTGCTACACGGGCGTTAATTGCTTGCGGTGCAGATGCTGTCAAGGTTGGAATTGGACCTGGATCTATCTGTACAACGCGTATTATTGCAGGAGTCGGGGTTCCTCAGCTTGCAGCAATTCTTGGGGCGGTAGAGGCAGCGAATAAGGATGGGATTCCAGTCATTGCTGACGGAGGTATAAAATACTCTGGGGATTTTGCTAAGGCTCTAGCAGCCGGAGCTGCAGCAGTGATGGTCGGTTCTTTGCTCGCAGGGACTGATGAAAGTCCAGGTGAGGTGTATTTGCATAAAGGAAGACCCTTTAAAGTGTATAGGGGGATGGGGTCAGTTGGGGCTATGGCTCGTGGTTCAGCAGATAGGTATTTTCAAGCAGAAGTTCGTGATGAGCTGAAGCTTGTCCCAGAGGGTATAGAGGGGCAGGTTGCCTATAAGGGGCCTGTTTCTTCTGTACTACATCAACTGTCTGGAGGCTTGCGTGCTTCTATGGGGTATGTTGGGGCAAAGGATCTTTCTGAATTTCGCGAGAAGGCAACCTTTGTACGCATTACTAATGCTGGATTACACGAAAGCCATACTCATAATGTGACAATTACTCGTGAAAGTCCAAATTATCCAGCGACCATTTAATTTTTTTTTAGGATTATTTTAGTTTATCTTAAAAAGCGCGATGCTGAAGAGATCAGTGGTGAATATATGCGATTAGGTGGGCGTCTTCAGGCAGCAATTGATATTTTTGATGAAATTGAAACGCGTAAACGCTCTGTTTCAGAGGTTTTGCGGGATTGGCACTGTTCTCATCGGTTTGCTGGGTCAGGAGATCGAGCGGCTATTGGGAATATCGTTTATGATGCTTTACGTAACCGTGCATCAATTTCTTGGAAGATGGAGAGTGAGGCAGCTATTGATATAGTGTATGGGGCCTTGCTCAACGAAGGAAGCTTTGATCTGGAGAGAATAGAAAGAGGAATAGCAGGAAATATTGTTTCTCCGCCTTTTCTTTCTAAGGATAGGCTTTTTTTGTGGGCAAATCGTAATTTGCTCGAAGCCCCTCTTCATGTCCAAGCAGATATACCTCAAGGGTGTCTTGAGTCGTTGATGTTCTTATCAAAGGTGAACGAGGGAATTGCTTTGGCGCAAAGGCCTCCTATAGATTTGCGTGTGAATAATCTCTTATCTACAACTTCGAAAGTTGCTAGACAATTGTCATTTTGTGGAGCTATGCCTGTTTCCTGGTGTAGACATGCATTACGGGTTGCGCCTGCGAGAGGGTTAAATCGTCGTCCTAATCTGCAAAGGAGTGAAGCCTTTAAGAGTGGTTTGTTTGAAGTACAGGACATTGGGTCTCAGGTTGTTTCTTATTTGTGTCAGGTGAAACCTGGGATGGAGATTCTTGATTATTGTGCTGGGTCAGGTGGAAAGGCTCTAGCTTTTTCTGCAGAGATGAGAAATGTTGGAAAAATTCACGCTTTTGACGCGCGAAAATCACGAATTGTTCCTATTTTTGCGCGTTTAAGTCGTGCGAATGTGCGCAATGTGCAGGTTCATGTTGAGAGGGATACTCTGGATTCTTTATTAGGTTGCATAGATGTTGTGGTGATTGATGCACCTTGTACTGGGAGTGGAACTTGGCGGCGGAATCCGGATATGAAGTGGCGTTTGACAGACATGCAGCTTTCTCGGCGTATTGAAGAACAATACGATATCCTTGAAAAGGCGTCTGTATTTGTTCGTCCAGGAGGTCATCTTGTTTATATTACCTGTTCTCTTTTTTTTGAGGAGAATGATTGGCAAGTTGAACGTTTTTTAACACATCATAGTAGTTTTCAGCTCAAAAATATGCGGAAACACTGGAATAGGTTGATGCCAGAGCAAGCTCCAATTCCGTATGTGTCTAAGAATGGCCTTTTACTCTCTCCTTTTGCTACGGGTACAGATGGTTTTTTTATTTCAGTGATCGAAAAAACAATATGAAATGATAACTTTCTATCATGAAAATTATTCATCACGATATATTTTTTCACGTTTTTCATGGCGTTCTTGTGCTTCGAGTGATAAAGTTGCTATAGGGCGGGCATCGAGACGTTTGATGCTTATTTTTTCTCCTGTTTCTTCACAGTAGCCATAGGTTCCATCTTTGATTCGCTGTAAAGCAGCATCAATTTTGCTGATTAATTTCCGTTGTCGATCACGTGCACGTAATTCGATCGCTTTATCTGTTTCAGAAGAGGCTCTGTCAGAAACATCTGGATGCTTTTCGTTTTCTTCTTGTAGAGTCTCGAGTGTATCACGTGCTTCGCGTAATATATCATTCTTCCAGGTGATCAATTTTAAACGGAAATAAGCCTTTTGACGATGGTTCATAAAGGGTTCTTCTTCAGTAGGATGGTAATTCGATGTATTTTTTATCATTGTTGAGCAACTTTCCAGATTTATGAATTGATCATATAAGGTCAATATCTTTGACTCACAATATATAAAAAATGTCTTTTTCTACTTATGGGAAACTGCTTTTTTTGTTTTAAAAAATATTGCAGATTGTGCTTTAAGATTATATTTTAGCTCGCTAGCCGTATTAGCTCAGTTGGTAGAGCACATCATTCGTAATGATGGGGTCGCTGGTTCGAAGCCAGCATACGGCACCAGGACTCTCTAGAGAGTTTTTTTTTTGGTAAAAGAGTTTTTAATGCGAAAGTATTTATAGATACCTTCAGTGCGTTCTTTATTTTACAGGGTAATGCTGAAAGGCAGTTGTCTTGATCTCGACAAAACTGTTTTTTTGTGGAAAAATACGAGTATGATACCAGATGTCAAAATTTGTGGTTTAAAGACATTGGAGACGCTTGAAGCAGCCTTGGTCAATGGGGCGAGTCATGTTGGTTTTGTTTTTTTTAAAAAAAGTCCACGTAATATTAGTTTGCCGTTAGCTGCATCTTTACGGGATTCTGTAAAGGGGCGTGCTCATGTTGTTTGTGTTACAGTAGATGCTGATAATATGTTGCTTGATGAAATTGTTTATCAAGTAAAACCTGATATGCTCCAGTTGCATGGAGCAGAAACACCGCGTCGTGTTTTAGAGATTAAGCGTCGTTATGAAGTCTCCGTGATTAAAGCAATTCCTGTTTATGATGAGTCAGACTTATTAAATATTGTGCCGTATCAAGGGATAGCGGATCGGATACTTTTTGACGCTAAACTATCATCATTGATGCTTCCTGGAGGAAACGGTGTGTCTTTTAATTGGCAGATGCTTGATGTGCTTGATGAAAAAATAAATTATATGCTTTCTGGAGGTTTGAGAGTTAATAATGTTGTTAAAGCTCTTTTAACGACTCGAGCCAAGGGGATTGATGTTTCATCAGGGGTAGAGACAGAGCTGGGTGTAAAGGATGTGCATATGATCAAAGCTTTTCTTGATAAGGCCTTGAGTGCTATCTCAGAGGGAGGAGACTTTTATGATACAGTCATTTGATATCAATTCTTATCCTGATCTTCCTGATCTTCCTGATGAGGGAGGTATGTTTGGGATTTTTGGTGGACAGTTTGTGCCTGAAATGCTTATGCCTCTCATTTTGAGATTACAGGAAGCTTACGCAGAGGCGGATAAGAATCCGCAATTTAAGACTGAATTAGAAGAACTTTCTACCCATTATGCTGGTCGTCCATCAAAACTCTATTATGCTGAGCGCTTAAGTGCGTATTTAGGTGGTGCTAAAATTTATTTGAAACGTGAGGATTTAAACCACACAGGCAGTCATAAGATTAATAACTGTTTAGGTCAGATTTTGCTAGCACAGCGTATGGGGAAAACTAGGATTATTGCGGAGACAGGTGCAGGGCAACATGGAGTTGCGACAGCAACTGTTTCTGCTCTTTTTGGCTTTCCCTGTGTGATATATATGGGAAAGACAGATGTTGAAAGACAGAAACAGAATGTTTTTCGCATGCATTTGTTGGGCGCAACAGTTGAATCTGTTGCAATGAGACATGGTACGTTAAAAGATGCTATGAATGAGGCATTACGTGATTGGGTCAAAAATATCGAAAGTACGTATTACATTATTGGAACAGCTGCTGGTCCTCATCCTTATCCAAAGATGGTACGGGATTTTCAGTCTGTCATTGGTAAGGAAGTGCGTTCTCAGATTCTTGAGCGTGAGGGACGTTTACCAGATATGATTATCGCAGCTGTTGGGGGCGGCTCGAATGCCATTGGGATCTTTTATCCTTTTCTTAAGGAGAAGAACATAGATCTTGTTGGTGTTGAAGCTGGGGGACGTGGATTGATGACAGATGAGCATTGTGCTTCATTGACGGTCGGAACTCCTGGTGTTTTGCATGGGAATCGCACTTATTTTTTACAGAATGCGGATGGGCAGATCCTTGATGGAAAGTCAGTATCTGCCGGACTTGATTATCCAGGGGTCGGTCCGGAACATTCATGGCTTAAAGATACAGGTCGTGTAATATATGTTCCTGTTTGTGATCATGAAGCTCTGGAAGCTTTTCAAATTTTGACTCGTATAGAAGGGATTATTCCTGCTTTAGAAGCTTCTCATGCAGTTGCCGAGGCTCTGAAAAGAGCAGAAAAAATGTCTAAAGATCAAATGATTATTGTTAATCTTTCTGGTCGAGGTGATAAGGATATTGAGACGGTTGGAAAGTTGCTTGGCATGAATATCTGAAGGAGATAGGATGATCACACGTATTGATCAGAAATTTTTAGCTCTTCAAGCTGAGGGTCGTGCAGCCCTGATGACATACATTGTCGCTGGAGATCCGAACTATGATATAGCTCTTGAAATTATGAAAATCTTACCAAAATTTGGTGCTGATATTATTGAGTTGGGTATACCCTTTTCTGATCCTATTGCAGATGGTCCCATAATTCAGAAAGCGTCTTTAAGAGCGCTTCAATCTGGCCAAACTCTAAAAAAAACGCTTGATATGGTTCGTATATTCCGCAGGCTAGATAATAGTACTCCTGTTGTTCTTATGGGATATTATAATCCGATTTATATTTATGGTGTTGAACGTTTTTTGCAGGATGCCCAATGTGCAGGCATGGATGGTCTTTTAATTTTAGATATTCCGCTTGAGATGGATCATGAGTTATGCAGACCGGCATCAAAAGCGGCTGTTAACTTTATCCGGCTTGTGACGCCACAAACAGATAATAAGCGGTTGCCTCATGTGCTAAAAGGTGCTTCTGGTTTTATTTATTATGTTTCTATGAATGGTATTACTGGACAGACATTATCTTCTGAAGATTCTGATTTAGCGGAGCTTGAGAGGTATGTTCGTCATATAAAAAAAAAGACACTGTTGCCAGTGGTTGTCGGGTTTGGGATAAAGAATGTTTTTCAGGTAGAAAAAATCAGTAAGATGGCTGATGGTCTTGTTTTAGGTACAAGGATTGTTCGTGCAATTGCATCAACGCTTGATCTCCAAGGAAATATAGTGGGGGATCCGGTTAGGGTTGTTGGTGATCTTGTTTTCCGCTTTCGTTCAAGTATAACTTGTATAAAGAATGATGTAGAAAACAAGGGTTAGGTGGATGATTGGAGTAGATCAAGCACAGCATTCTTTACTGAAAAAGGGAAAGAGAAGGCATTCCTAATGAACTGGATAAAGAATTTTGTCCGTCCGAAACTCAATTCGGTTCTTGGTCGTAAAAAAATTCCGGAAAATTGTTGGTATAGGGATCCAGGAAGTGGTGAAACCGTGTTTATTGGAGGTGCTAAGGAAAATCAGTATGTCGTTCCCTCTTCAGGGTATCATGCAGCTATTGCGGGGAAAGAACGTTTAAAGTATTTTTTTGATGATGGTTGTTTTGATCTTATTGAAAATCCGAAAGTGCCTTCGGATCCCTTAAAGTTTCGTGATAAGAAACGTTATATTGATCGGCTCAAGGATTATCGTTTGCGTACTGGTCTTGAGGATGCTATTATTAATGCACGTGGGACTATAGAAGGGTTACCGATTATTGTAACAGTTCAGGATTTTTCTTTTATGGGAGGCTCTCTTGGTATGGCTGCAGGAGAAGCGATTGTTAAAGGATTGGAGATAGCGGTTGATGAAAAACGGCCATTAGTTTTATTTACTGCGTCGGGAGGCGCGCGTATGCAGGAAGGCATTCTTTCGCTTATGCAGATGCCGAAAACAACTGTTGCTATTGAAAGGATAAAAGAAGCGCATCTTCCTTATATTGTTGTTTTAACGAATCCAACAACAGGTGGTGTTTCTGCCTCTTATGCTATGTTAGGTGATGTTCATATTGCGGAACCCGGAGCAACAATTGGATTTGCTGGGGCGCGTGTGATTCAGCAAACAATCAGAGAAACTTTGCCAAAGAATTTTCAAAAGGCTGAATATTTAAAAGAACATGGGATGGTTGATATGGTTGTTTCTCGTTTAGATATGAAGCAGATGATTGCACGTCTTTTACGTATTATGATGAAGATACCCTTTCGGCCTGTTTGAGATCAAGAGAGAAGCTTGATTGATGTTAAGAATCACAGAACACGATATTAATGATTTCTTATCTGGTTATCTTAAGAAAGTTGATTTGTCGCTTGAAAGGATGAGGTGTCTTTTAGCAGCCTTAGGTAATCCTCATTTGCGCTTGCCTCCAGTGATTCATATTGCTGGAACGAATGGGAAAGGTTCAGCGAGTGCTTTTCTTAGGACTATTTTAGAATCTGCAGGATATAGGGTGCATGTCTATACTTCGCCCCATCTTGTTCATTGGCGTGAACGCTATCGGATTGGATTGAAAGGGGGGAGCTGTTTTATTAATGATAGAGAGTTTTCAGCTGCGCTAAGACGTGTTTCTGTCGCGAAGAGCGAATCGGTTACTCTTTTTGAATTGTTAACAGCTGTGATGTTTTTATTGTTTTCAGAATATCCAGCAGATGTGGCTGTAATAGAGGTTGGTCTTGGAGGACGTTTTGATGCTACGAATGTTCTTATGCCAGCTGTTTCGTTAATTATGCCGGTTTCTCTTGATCATGAGTTCTTTCTTGGGGAGCATATAGGGGATATTGCTTTTGAAAAAGCTGGTATAATTAAAAGAGAATCTCCACTTGTGATCGGGTTCCAGGATAATGAAATTGCGCGGGATACTCTTATTAGAAGAGCCTCTCAGGTCGGTGGAGGACCTCTATCAATTTACGGACGGGATTACATAGCTTATGAAAAAGCCGGAAAGATGAGATTTGAAAACCAGGATGGATTGATAGATTTGCCTGTCCCACGACTTATTGGTGACTTTCAAATAAGCAATGCAGCTGCAGCGATTGAAACGATTTCTCTCGGAGGTTTTAAGGTGAAAGAAAGAGCTCTCGCTCGTGGTTTATCTCGTGTTTGTTGGCCTGCGCGTATGCAACAGCTATTACAAGGTAAGTTTATTGATTGGTTACCTCCTGGTGTTGAACTTTGGCTGGATGGTGGACATAATCCTGCTGCAGGCGTTGCTGTTGCACAGTTTTTTAAGGAAAGATGTGAAAATAAAGGGTCTCCATTGATTCTCATTTGTGGTATGATTAATACAAAAGACGTGACGAATTATCTAAGGGCCTATAAGGATGTTGCATTATGTTTGTGTGCTGTGCCTGTTCATTTAAGCGATTCAGGTATTCCATCGAGAACTCTAGCCGAGCTTTCGAAAAGCATGGGGATAGAAGCCGACAGCTTTGAATCAGTCGATGATGCTTTAAAAAAGATTCTTGAGAGAATGAGGTTGTTTGCATCTTTTTTAATATTGATTTGTGGTTCCCTTTACCTTGCTGGGGAGGTCTTACGGGATAATGGGACACCGCCGATCTGATATTCCCGAGAATGGTGCACCCGAAGAGATTCGAACTCCTGACCCCCAGATTCGTAGTCTGGTACTCTATCCAGCTGAGCTACGGGTGCGTGCCTAAAGTCTCTTAGACTTTCTGAGATAGAATTGCAAGTAAAAAGCTTTTTGCTTCAAGATGAAGGATAGCTAGGAATTCGTATTTCAAAATGGGTCCCGTCTTTCTCATCTTCTATTAAATGAATTGTTCCACCGTGAGCGCGTGTTATTTCGAAGCAAATTGCAAGTCCAAGACCAATTCCTTCTTTATGTCCTGTTCCCTGAAAAGGAATAAAGAGGTGTTCTTTAGCCTTTTGAGGCAATCCAGGACCAGTATCTCTGATATGAATGATAGAAAATTGATCAATATGTTTTGCGGTAATTATAATTTTTTTTATGGGAGAATTCCATGTGTTCTCGGGAAGAGTCATCGCTTGGACAGCATTACGAAATAGATTGCTGATCATGCGATGGAGCTGTTCATGATCAGCATTGATTTCAAAGTTTTTAGGGACGAAATTGCAAATTTTAACTGTTTCTTTTCCAAAAACACTGAGAGATTCTTCAACCTCTTTTATGAGGCTGTACAGTAAAAATCGGTGTTTCTGTAGTGGCTTGTTTTGTTGTTTGCTATAAGCAAGGATACTTCGAGTATAATTAATGGCGCGGTCAATTGTACGGAGAAGTTTTGGTGTGAGCCGTTGAACAGCTGGATCTTTGCTTCTCATGAGAGAATGAGATATCAGTTGTGCTGAGGCGAGTACGTTTCGTAAATCATGGTTAATTTTTGAAATAGATAATCCAAGGTTAGCTAAATGTTTCTGGTGTATATAGTTTTGTTGTAAAGCTGCAATACAGCGTTGTCTTTTAGTGAAGGGTGGTACTATGATATAGTTTGGATTATCTGGTTCTATCATAAAATTGAGCATATTTGCACACAAATGTTGCATGGGTTGCACGAGCAATTTGCAAACGATAAGATAAATCAGAATAATAGCTGTAATGGCAGCGATGAATGCAATTGTAACAAAATAGCATGTGAATGTGATCATGGTGCTATGTAAAATATGTCCTTGTATAGTAAGAAAGATCTTGTGATGTGTCTTCTTAAGAGAGCTAATGATTTGTAATGGTTTTCCTTGAAAATCTAGTAATGTAGTAAAAGCAGCTAAGACTGCATCTGTCTTGCTAAATTTATCGAGATTGATAATTCGTTGAATCATGGGAGGGCTGTTTCTGATTTTTAATTTCGTAATTGATCCTTTCTTGTCAAGAATATCGATTTCTAGAGCGTCTGTTGCCTGAAGAAGATTTTGAGTGATATTGTCGTCTAGGTGATTGAGAAGTGCGAGACTAATTTGTTCAACGAATGCGGATTTTTTTTCTAAAAGACGATATTGGGTGGTAGAAAGAGAAGGAATAAAACAAAGAGTCTCTATCATGAAAATGACGAGGCTGATGAGCAGGATGAATCGTGTTTTGATGTATCTAGAGATTTTTATCAAAGATTGAGAGTTCTCGGTTATGAAATGTTCATCCTCTTGATTTTCAATCATTCTACAATAGAACCGAGTAAATAAGACAATTTTATTCTTTATCTTAATAAATAATAAAAAAGGCGAAAGTCTTGCGCTTTTCAAAAAACTTCTGTTTTTTTCTGTCCTGAGTGTGCAGAGACGAATTTGTGTTTTGGGGAGGTCTCTCGTTTTTTCCGATGTTTATTGAATCTTCAGACTGACTCCTAATTGATTGGAGGATTCTACAGCTGTGTCTAATATTTTTTGTAACTCTGCCCCGCGAGCGAAATCAGGTTCTGTTGTTCTTTTTTCACGGGTACGTATAGCGTCTATAAAATTCTGGTAGATTTGTGGGACCTCAGGGCAGACTATGTCACGCCATTTAGCTGTTTCTTGATCAGGAGAAAGGCAGGCGCGTAAGCGGCTGATCTTGTTTTCAAAACTAATATCTAGACCACCTTTATCACCGTAGATTCGTAGTCGGAGATCGTTGAGATGGCCGGTGGCAAATCTGCTCGCTGTAATAGTACCTAGTGCATTATTCGCTAAGATGACTTGCATAGTAGCCGTATCATTAGCATCTAGAGAGTATTCACCAATTTGTCCACCTGGAATTTTATCAAAGGTTGCTAAACGACAAGAAATTTCACGTACATCTTGTCCAGCAGCAAATGTGGTAAAATCAAGAATGTGGATACCTACATCCCCTAATACTCCTCTTGATCCATGTTGACTAGAAAGCCGCCATAACCATTTGTTGTCTGTTTTCCAATTTCCCCAAGCTGACTGAGTTAACCAACTCTGAAGATAACTTGCCTCAAAAAAGCGTATTCTCCCAATGTCTCCATGACGTACCATGTATGCTGCTTTTTGCAAAGCAGGGTTATGACGGTAGCTGAGATTAACCATATTAATGACTCCAGCTTCTCGAGCAGCAATAGCCATATTGGCAGCATGAGTGGCGTTGGTCGCAAGGGGTTTTTCACAGAGGATATGTTTTTTTTCTGCTAACAATGGCATAGTTATACTGTAATGAACTGCATCTGGTGTTACATTACTCACAGCATCAAATTCACCCCATTCTAATGCTTGTTTTATGGAAGAGAACCCTTTTGGAATATGATGTTTTGCATTAAATTGAGCCAGTTGTTCTCCTCGTGTATCAATTCCAGCGACGACTTTGACACCTGCTATTTTAGAAAAGGCAGCGACATGGCATTCTGCCATGTTTCCTGTCCCTAGGATAAGAAGACGTATAGTTTTCATGAGAAAAAGAATCTTTCTTGTTTATAAGGCTAGAGTCTGTGTTCACAGCAATCTGCGGTAGCTCCTTCAAGACGAGGAGAAGAATTATAGACCCATTTCACTGCATTGGTGATCACGCGTTGTACATTCACATCATGGTAAGTTGGGTAGTTTTCATCTCCAGGGCGAAAATAAAATATCTTTCCTCTGCCGCGCCGATAAGTTAACCCAGAACGAAAAACCTCTCCACCTGCGAACCAGCTTATAAAAACTGTTTCAAGTGGTTCTGGCACACCAAATGGTTCTCCATACATTTCTTCGTGTTTTAGTTCAAAATAGTTGGGTAACCCTGCTGCAATAGGGTGCCCGCTTGCAATCCCCCATAATTTTTCCTTTTCACCGCAATTGCGCCATATTAGGTTGCACGGCGCTCCCATGAGGGATTTAAAGGGCTTAGAAAAATGGGCTGAATGTAAAAAAATAGCTCCCATGCCGCTCCAGACAGCATGAGTAATGCGCTTTACGATCGTGTCAGAGACTTGGTCATGTGCTATGTGTCCCCACCAGATTAAAACATCTGTTTCAGAAATTTTACTATTTGTTAGGCCATGGTCTGTATCTTGTAATGTAACCGGGGTTGCTATGATCCCTCCATCACGGTTGAGCGCTGTGGCAATGGTGCTATGCATGCTATTAGGATAATTTTTTCGAACAATCTGATTTGTGTGTTCATGGATATTTTCTCCCCATACTGTAACTCGAATGGCCATAAACTTTTCCTTTGTTGGTGGTTATCTTGCTAGAACTGGTTTTCCATCTGAATCAAAGCGGTATAGATGCTTCTCTTCTCGAGGATTCAGGGTTATTTTGCTTTGAAGTGGAATCGGACGTGTATTGTTCTGACGGACAATAAGGGGTTTATCTGCGCCAATTTCAACAAAAAGATAGGTATCTGCACCTAGATTTTCGCTATGGACTAGCTTTCCTGACCATACACCGCTTCCATGAGGAACAATATCAATATGTTCCGGTCTGATCCCTAAAGTGCTGCATCCGAGATGAGTAGAGAAGGAACCTGTCAGAAAATTCATTTCTGGATTTCCGATAAATTTTGCTACAAATTGAGATTGAGGTTTTTCATAAATCTCTTGAGGTGTTCCTACTTGTTCTATTTGTCCGTCACGTAAAACTACAATACGATCTGCTAATGTCATTGCTTCTATCTGATCATGAGTAACATAAATCATTGTGACATTTTGCATAGAGCGATGTAGTTTAGCGATTTCTAATCGCATAGTCCCACGTAGGGCTGCATCAAGATTTGATAATGGTTCATCAAATAAAAATACACGGGGATTACGAACTATAGCGCGTCCAATAGCTACACGCTGTCGTTCCCCACCAGAAAGGTGTTTTGGAAGTCTATCCAAAAGATGTTCAATTTGTAATAAATATGCTGTGTCCAATACACGTTTTTTTATTTTTTCTTTATTAGCTTTAGCTAATTTCATTCCAAAAGCCATATTCGCATAAACATTCATATGGGGATAAAGGGCGTAGCTTTGAAATACCATGGCTATCCCGCGTTCTGCGGGTGGGAGATTGTTAACGAGTTCTCCATCAAAAAGGAGCTCACCTGATGTCATTTCTCCTAATCCAGAGATTAAACGCAGTAGTGTGGATTTTCCAGAACCGGATGGGCCAATGAAAACTATAAATTCACCTTGATGAACTTCAAGGTTAATGTTTTTGATGACTTCAATTGCACCGTAAGATTTTTTGAGATTTTTTAATTGAATTTTTGCCATGGGCTCTTATCCATCCTTATCCTTTTACACCACCAAGTACTAGGCCTTCTATGATTCTACGCTGAAAAAAAAGAACGAGTATAATGAGTGGGACTGTTACAACAACGGAAGCTGCCATAATTATACCCCAAGGAATTTCGTGTTCAGATGCCCCAGAAATAAAAGCGATTGCCATTGGTACAGTTCTAAGGCTTTCTGATCTTATAAATGTTAAAGCAAATAAAAACTCATTCCATGCACCAATAAAGGATAGTAATCCTGTTGTAATCACTGCAGGACGTAACAGAGGCCAGAAGATATGGGTAATAATGATCCACGGGGTAGCTCCATCGATAATAGCTGCTTCTTCAATTTCAACTGGGAGGGAACGCATGAAAATAGTAAGAACCCAAACAGTAAATGGTAAACTAAGTATTGTGTAAGAGAGGATGAGTGCCCAGCGAGTGTTAAAAAGAGCAAAAAAGCGGATTAACTCAAAAAGTCCAGCAAGAATTGCAACCTGTGGAAACATGGAGATAGCAAGAATGCTAAGAAGAAGTAATGTGCGTCCATAGAAAGTGACTCTTCCCAAAGCATATGCTGCTGTGATTCCGAGAAAAAGCGAACATATAACTGTTATAGTTGCAACTATTAGAGAGTTTACTAGAGATAAGAGGAAATTGTCTTGACTAAAAATTGTTTTGTAGTTGATGAAATCGAAATGCTTGGGCCAGTACTGTACTTGAAATAATGCCCCACCATGTGTAAAGCTAGTGATAATAGCATAATAGAATGGGAAGACTGAAAATAGAATGAGCACTGCAACAAATATATAAAATGCAGTGTTTTTAAATGTTTGTTTCATCATATCATTCCTCTAAAAGTTTTGTTTTACTGATTTGTAAAGCAATGCTGACAAAAAAGATAAGAAAGAGAAACAACAAGGTGGATTGTGCAGCCCCATAAGCAAATTGATCAAAATCAATCATATTTTCCCTGCTAACAGCCGACATAGTTTTTGTGGCAGAGGAGCCAGGTGTTAAAATGTACACGAGATCAAACATTCGTAAAGCATCTAGAACACGAAAAATAATTGCTACAAAAAGTGTTGGCCAAATGAGAGGTAATGTTATATGAAAAAAGACCTTTACTGGATGGACACCGTCAAGACATGCCGCTTCATAGATATCAGGCGGAATCATTTGTAAGCCTGATAGAATTAATAGTGTCATGAAAGGTGTTGTTTTCCATATATCAACAAAGAGTACGGAAATCATTGCTGTATCGAAGTTTGCTGTCCAAGCTATTTTTTCACGAATAAGCCCAACATTCAGTAAAAAATCGTTTATGATCCCAAATTGATCATTGAGCATCCATCCCCACATTTTAGCTGAAACAATGCTTGGTATGACCCAAGGAATTAGAATAGCTGTACGCAATAAATTTCTTCCACGAAAATGTGTATTTAATGTTAGAGCAATAATTAACCCAAAAGTAGTTTCGAAGCAAAGAGAGAGAATGGTAAAATAGAGTGTGTTCCATACGGCATTCCACCATGCTGGATCTACTAAAGTTCCTTTCCATACAACTTTTCCTGATGCTAAGGTTCGTAGAGAGAGATAATTATCGAACCCGATCCAATGTCCTTCGTACAGATGACTTGTTGTTGTATCTGTAAAAGAAAACCAAATAGTTCGCACTAAAGGCCAAACTGTCACGCAAAGTAGTGTAGTTAATGTAGGAGCAAGAAATAAGAAAGCTATCCGTCTTCTTCGTGCTTGTAAATTCAGCTCTGAAGTAAACATTTTGTTCCTTTTTTTAATAGTCAGAGGATTACCATCCAGAGCCTTTAAGATCGATAAGATTCGTTTCTAAAATATCTAGATTTTCCATGATACTTTTGTGTCCTGAGAGGGCATCATGAACACTCGACCATATTTTAGATGAAACTTCATTATATTTATTCTTTGTTTGAACAGATGGACGGGCTACAGTAGAAAGGAAAACATTTTTCCAACGTGGGACCATCGGTATTTTTATAGCAATCTCCGAATTATCATAAAGGGAAGGGATAGTTGGAAGATTACCACCATTCATGACAATATTTTTTTGTCCTTCATATGAAGCAAGATATAAGGCGAGATCTATTGCTTCCTTTTGTTTTGTAGAAAATTTTGATACTGCAACGTTCCATCCTCCTAAGGTTGCTGCTGCAGGCATGCCTGGACCCCCTGATGGCATAGGAGCAACATCGAATTTTCCTTTTACAGCGCTCCCTTCTTCTTCACTGAGAGGATATACATATGACCAATTCCGCATAAAAACAGCGTTTCCTAGTTCCCAAATTCCGCGTGTTTCTTCTTCCATATAGGCAAGCACACCTTGAGGAGAAATTGTGCCAATCCATGAAGATACCATTTGGAGAGCTTCGTTAGATTGTTTGTTATTAACTGTGATCCTTCCATTTTTATCAAGGATTCTTCCACCGTTAAAAGAATATATCCATTCTAGGGTATTGCAAGTTAATCCCTCATAAGAGTTTCCTTGCCATATATAGCCCCACATATTAGGATTCCCAGCTGCACGCTCTCCATTTTGAATGATCTTTGCCGTTTCAGTCATCTCTTGCCAGGTTTTTGGGACAGCACGCTTATATTTCTTAAGTAAGTCTTTGCGATAATATAAGGCGGGTGCATCACCGAATACGGGTAATGCTACGAGTTTACCATTGACGATCTGACTTTCAATCACTTGAGGGAAATGTTCTTTTATCAAGTGTTGAGCAGGCTTTTTTAAATCAACGAAATAGTTTGCGAGTTGTCCAGCCCAGACAACATCAGTTTGGTATAGATCAATTTCTGATGCACCTGTAGAAAGCCAGAGCCGGTACTGAGCAAATTGATCACTGGAAGAGGCTGGCATAGGAACGAGTGTTACTTTATTGCCGGTTTTCTTTTCCCAAGGTTCGAATGTTTTATGGAAATCGTGGAGGCCTCGCCCAACAGCACTTGTTGCATAAAATAATTCTACGGCAGATGCGGTGAATATTCCAAACAAGGAAAACATCACTGCAAGAAAAATAGCCGTTATCATCTGAATAGAAATAGAATAAGACATGATTTTCCCCTTAAAATCCTAGGTCTCAGGTCTCAAAAGCACATTGAGGAAGATTCATGCTTTATGAACCTTTTTTAAGGTTCTATCAAAAATTTATTCCTGTCAACTATAGGTGATCCTTTTTCTTAAGCAGCTCGATTTTCATTTGATATTATTTTTGATGAGGTTATCAATGTTATCACGGTGATTTTGAAATTTTTTCAGTTCTTTTCCTATTAATGATTTCTTATGAGGTAACTGGACGTGCATTGGATCGACTTTAGTCTCATTCACAGCAATTTCAAAATGACAGTGTGGTCCAGTTGAAAGTCCGCTAGAACCGACATACCCGATGATCTGTCCTTGATAGACTTTTTCTCCCGCTTTAATGCCTGCAGCAAAAGCAGTTTGGTGAGAATAGCTGCTACTATAGCCATTTTCGTGTTGAATTTCTGTACGGTACCCGTAGCCACCGCTCCATTCTGCTTTTGTAACGACCCCATCACCGGCAGCTAGGATTGGTGATCCACGGGAAGCTGCCCAGTCAACTCCGGTATGTATATGAACATATCCAAGAATTGGATGACGTCGTGCTCCAAATGGCGAGCTAAATACTCCATTTGGTACAGGTTTTCGCATTAAGAGCTTTTTTGGATTTCTTCCTTCTGAATCATAATAGTCTATTTTTCCGTTACTAGATTGAAAACGATAATAACGTTGGACTTTGTTTCTAAATTGAGCACTGATATAGAGAATTTCAGGTTGATTGTTTTCTTCTTCCTGATGAAGGGGATAAAAAATTTGAAGTGAATCAGAAGAAGAAATTCGGGATTGCATGTCAACATCATGGGCAAGAATACGAATAATGTTTGTTGCCATAGTCTGTGTTAGATGAGAGGCTAATACGGATTGGAAAATGGCATCATAAACTATTGGTAATTCATTTTCCCTTATATGGAGTAGTTTGTTGTTGCTTTGCATCACTTCTTTCAGAAGATGTGTCATTTCTGCTTGATCACATTGAATATATTGATTCTGATCATTTAACGCTATACTCAAGATATGTCTTTTCTTTTCGTAAAGGTTAGCCCGGATTATATAATTGACTCCTTCTTGATTCGATTCTATCTCAAGATGTAAGATGCTATCAGGGTTAGTTTTTTTGTTGTGAGTAAGAAGTTTCAGTAAATCAGAAATTTTTTGTGCGTTTGTCCCATTGTAATGAAAACGATGAAGTGCATTAGAGATTGACTCATGTTGCATTAAAGGGATTATTTCTTCAGAGTAATTTTCTATGTTTTTTGAATGTCCTGTTAGGATAGTGACGTTTTCCTGGACGATTTGAACATCTTTATTGAAGGAAAAATTTTTTCTCATCTGCTTTTTAATGAGTTGAATCTCTTTTTTTACTTCATTCTCCGAGAGAGAATCTTTCGTTTCAAAACGAGAAGGAGAACTGGATATCGGGAAATTGAATGTTCGTAAAGTCATTTCTGTTTCAATTTTTCTTCCGTAAATCTGTGAACTGCTTGCCATAGATTCTGGGATATCGCTAAAGAGATTGATGGTATTGAATTGAGGGTAATGGAAAGGAGGGGTATGCTTTTCTGCAAGCGCTATGTTCACTAGCTCAAAATCTTGAGTCCGAATAATTTCTCGTCCTCCAATGTTTTGTTTTGTAGATAGTTCTATTTTACGTTTATCATCCAATGATCTTCCTGTTGTGATTGATTGAAACAGACGTCTTCCTTTTGCTTTTTCAGACTCTGAGCTGCTAAATATTTTGTTTTTGATGTCTTCTTCTTTTAGAAATTCTGGTCGTTTGGCTCGTTCTTTCTGGCCATTACTAAGTAATATCATTCCTATCAGGCTAGAGGAGATCAGACCTGTTAAAAAGATGACTAGAAGCCAACGGATTGAAATTTGACGAGGGTCAAGATAGTGTTGTTCCGGTATTTTGATTGGAATCGTAGGCTCTCTATCAGAATAACTTTCTAAGTTCTTATTTTTTCTCATCTATTTGGCCTACTTTTAGTGCAAGGTGCGCATCATGAAATGATCAAATTGATTTTTTGTTGAAGAGGCCATTTAATTTCAAATAGATTGTTGTAAAAATCTAGAAAAAAACTCTAAACTCTATCTGTTATGAGTTTTTCCTGATTTTAGTTCAGATAAGGAAGGGAAAACTATTGAAAAATTTTTATTTGGAAGATGATTCATTCCATTCTTATGAAGACTTATGAAGCTTAGTAAGCATTCGTTTCCTCATTTTGATGCTGTCCTGCGTAAAAACGCTAAGGCTGTTGAAAGGGTTCTTGATGATTTTCTGTCGTTGATGCCATGTGAGAGAGAAATCATTCGTCCTGAACGTTTGCTGAGGGCTATGCGTCTTGGAGTTTTTAATGGTGGGAAGCGGTTGCGTCCTTTTCTGCTTCTTGAAACTGCTGCGCTTTTTGATGGTGATGCTGACTCTGCTTTGTATGTTGCTGCTGCGCTTGAATGTGTTCATTGTTATTCTTTGATTCATGATGATTTGCCAGCTATGGATAATGATGGCTTACGTCGTGGAAAGCCAACACTTCATAAAATTTTTGATGAAGGAACAGCTATATTAGCAGGGGATGCTTTATTAACAATTGCTTTTGATATCATTGCGGATGAGGTCAACGGATTGTCAGCGCAGATGCGTTCTAGCCTGATTCTATTTCTTGCTCGTGCATCGGGTGTCGGGGGGATGGCTGGTGGACAAATGCTAGATCTTGTTGCAGGACATTCTGATGAAGAGGGAATTATTAGAATGCAGGCTATGAAAACTGGTGCGTTGCTGCGTTTTGCCTGTGAAGCGGGTGCAATGATTGCTCATGCTACTCGAGAAAACCAAAAACGTCTTGCTGCTTTTGGTAGAGTGATTGGTCTTGCTTTTCAATTAGTTGATGATCTTTTAGATATAACAGAAAATACTGATGTGTTAGGTAAAACCGCTGGGAAAGACGTGGTTGCAGGAAAGATAACATTAGTTAGTCTTTATGGTGTTGAATGGGTTCGTCGTCGGTTAGATCTTTTAATTCAAGAAGCTAATAACATCTTGGAACCTTATGGAAGAAAGGCCGATCTTCTGAGGAAGGCAGCTTTTTTTATATCATGCCGTAATTATTAGAATTCTTTAATTTTTGTCTGAACTTTTGTTCGGATCAAAACGATTTTTTATATAGTGAATCAGAATTTTTTTAAATTCATCTGAAATGTTATGTCGTAAGATTGCGACTTGTTTCCCTTCAATGAATACAAGTGCAGCTGGTTTTTCGCCTATTCCAGGAAGAGATATCCCGATATCAGCATGTTTGGATTCTCCTGGACCATTAACGATGCAGCCCATGACAGCAATTCGAAGTGTTTCTATCCCAGGATATTGTCCTTGCCAGATAGGCATATTTTCTTGGATATAATCCTGTATTTTTTTCGCAAGTTCTTGAAAAACACTCGATGTTGTTCTCCCGCATCCAGGGCAAGCTGTTACAGTGGGAAGAAATTTGCGTATTCCCAAAACTTGTAATAGTTCTTGTGCTATTCGTACTTCATATGTACGCTCTCCTTTGGGTTCTGGCGTAATTGAAATACGAATTGTATCTCCGATTCCCTGTTGTAGTAAAATAGCTATAGCTGCTGATGAAGCGATAATTCCTTTTGCTCCCATCCCCGCTTCTGTTAAGCCTAGATGGATAGCATGGTCGCAGCGTGTTGCTAGTGTTGTATAAATAGCTATGAGTTCTTGTACGTCACTGACTTTTGCAGAGAGAATAATTTTGTTACGTGGTAAGCCTATTTTTTCGGAGAATTGAGCTGAAATTAAGGCTGATTGTACTATGGCTTCTTGTATTATGTTTGAGTAGGGGATTTCTTGTGCACTCTTATTCATCATGAGCTTTTTTAGAATCTCTTGGTCAAGAGAACCCCCATTCACGCCAATACGTATTGGTTTATTATAGCGAATTGCTGTTTCAACAATAGCTGAAAAGTTTTTGTCATGTTTTTCTCTGAATCCGATGTTCCCAGGATTGATACGATATTTAGCAAGGGCTTCTGCGCAGGCAGGATGATTAGCTAAAAGTCTGTGTCCGATATAATGAAAATCACCTATGAGAGGAACGTGGATACCTATATTGTCTAGCTGTTCGCGGATATGCGGAAGAGCGGCAGCTGATTCATTCCGATCGATTGGGAGTCGGACGACTTCAGAACCTGAACGATAAAGGATAGCAATTTGCTTGACGCTGTTTTTGATATCAGCTGTATCAGTGTTTGTCATGGATTGCACGACGATTGGTGCGTCTCCACCAATATTAATGTTTCCTATGCGTCCTGCGAGAGAGCGACGTCGCGGAAATGGATGTGAAAAGTATTGCATATAGAAGGCACGATTCCTTTTGAGAGTTTAGGAAGAGAAGTTGTTTGGGATCGGTATCCGGATTGAAGGATGACTTCAATCCGGTTTATACATTTATTGTTTTCTGGAAAGGAGGATAGGATTTACAGGGTCTGTAATGTTTTAAGAAGATTCTGTGGCGAAGAAACTTTATAAGGATCAGTATCGCAATTATCAGAAAAACCTTCTTCTGCAAACCAGTGTTCAATCATTTTATTATTGATAATTGCTGTATAACGCCAGGAACGCATACCGAAGCCAAGGTTGTTTTTGTATACTAACATCCCCATTTTTCTTGTAAAGTCTCCAGAGCCATCAGGGATAAGAATAATGTTTTTAATTTTTTGTTGCTTTCCCCAAGCGTTCATGACAAATGCATCATTGACTGAGAGGCAATAAATTGCCTCTATACCAAGTTTTTGAAAATCAGGATAAAGAGTTTCAAAATCCGGGAGCTGAAAGGTCGAACAGGTTGGAGTAAAAGCTCCTGGTAATGCAAATAAAATAACTCTCTTGTTTGCAAAGTAATCATCTGTTGTCATATCTTGCCAGCGGAAGGGATTGCTTCCACTAACTGTTGTATCATGAACACGTGTATGAAATGTCACATCAGGTATTTTTCTGATTATCATCTTCAGTTGTTCCTATTCTGGGGTTAAACTATGCTCTCAAGGTTGTAGAAGTGCGCTCATGCATGGAACTGCACCGAATCTTTTCAATATCTTTTAATAGGACAATTTAAAAGGATCAATTTCTGATGCACACTGTTAAGACACAGCCTTTTTTTGATCAAAATCCTGGAACTTCAGGGTTGCGTAAGAAAACAAAGATTTTTGAAAAAAAAAATTATGCAGAAAATTTTATTCAATCTATTTTTGATTGTGCTGGTCCGATTAGAGGAAAAGTGTTAATTTTGGGGGGGGATGGTCGTTATCTGAATAAAAAGATTATCCAAAAAGTTTTGAAACTTGCTGCTGGAAATGGTTTTAGTAAAGTCATTGTAGGGAAAGATGGACTTTTATCAACTCCTGCTGTGTCGAATCTGATTCGAAAACATAAGGCTATGGGAGGAATTATTTTATCAGCAAGTCATAATCCAGGAGGGCATGATGGTGATTTCGGGATTAAATACAATGTTGAGAATGGAGGACCAGCCCCGGACAACTTAATGAGAGCGATTTATGACCGTTCAAAGAAAATTAGTCGTTACTTCCTTGCTAAGGAAGAGGATGTATCACTTGTTACTCTTGGGATCCAGATCATTGCTGCTATGCAGGTTGAGATCATTGATTCAGTGCGTGATTATGCGGATCTTATGGAAGAACTTTTTGATTTTACAGCAATTCGTCATGCAATTGGAAGAGGATTTCGCTTTCGTTTTGATGCTATGCATGGAGTGACTGGTCCTTATGCACATGAAATATTTGAACGGCGATTAGGTTTTCCATCTGGGACAGTGGTGAATGGAATACCCTTAGCTGATTTTGGAGGGAAAAATCCTGATCCTAATCTAGTTTATGCTAAGGAACGGTATGATATGTTAGACAAGGGCTTGGATTTTGCTGCTGCTTCTGATGGGGATGGTGATCGTAACTTACTTATTGGGAAAGGTATTTTTGTGAACCCATCTGATTCTCTGGCAATTCTTGCTGCAAACGCTCGATTAGTCAAAGGGTATTTTTCAGGAATTATTGGAGTCGCTCGTTCTATGCCTACAAGTACTGCTGTTAATTATGTAGCAGATAAGCATAAATTTCGTGTATATGAAACTCCAACAGGATGGAAATTTTTTAGCAATTTATTGGATGCAGGTCTTGTGAATTTGTGCGGGGAGGAAAGTTTTGGTACAAGTTCTAGTCATATTAGAGAAAAGGACGGGTTATGGGCAATATTGATGTGGCTTAATATTCTTGCTGTTACGAATAAAAGCGTTAGCGATCTTGTACGGTTGCATTGGTATACTTACGGGCGAAATTACTATTCCCGTCACGATTATGAAGGAGTCGAGGAAGAAGTAGCTGAAAGAATGATAAATAATTTACGTATGAGGCTGACTGATTTGCGAAAGACAAGGATCGGCAATTTTTTAGTTAAAAAAGCGGATGATTTTATTTATCATGATCAAATCGATAATTCTGTAAGTGTCTATCAAGGGATTCGTATTCTTTTTCAGGGTGCGCGTATGATCTTTCGTATTTCTGGAACAGGAACAGAAGGTGCTACCGTGCGAGTTTATTTAGAGCAATATGAAGCGGATTCTGCTCAACATGATAAGGATACTCAAACAGCGTTGAGCCCATTGATTAGGCTTTCTGATGAAATTTCTGGTTTAAAGCTATCCCTTAAGCGTAGCAGGCCTACTGTGATTACTTAGGTGTAGTTTTTATTTTCTGGAAGAAATCATCTTTTCAGGGTTCACCATTTTTGTATAGTCAGCGGGTTTGACTAACCCACTTTTTAATGCTTCCTCTCGTAAGGTTGTTCCGTTTTGATGTGCTTTTTTAGCAATTTCAGCTGCAGCATCATACCCTATAGCTGGGACAAGGGCTGTTACTAACATTAAAGATTGCTCCATCAATTTCTGAATTTGATTGTGATTGGCGACGATTCCTTTTATGCAGTAGTCTGTGAATGAACGCATAGAATCTGAAAGTAAGCGAATAGATTGTAGAAGATTATAAGCAATGATTGGTTTGTAGACGTTTAATTCAAAGTGCCCTTGTGATGCGGCTATAGTGATAGCTGTATGATTGCCAAAGACTTGACAGGTTACCATGCTCAGTGCTTCACATTGAGTTGGATTGACTTTTCCTGGCATCATAGATGATCCAGGTTCATTTTCTGGAAGGCTGATTTCTCCTAGTCCTGAACGTGGACCGGATCCAAGAAAGCGAATGTCGTTAGCGATTTTGAACAGATCTGTAGCCAATGCATTGAGGCTTCCGTGAAAGTTAGCAAGGCCGCCATGGTTTGCGATCGCTTCAAATGTGTTCTGAGCGCTTTTAAAAGGAAGACCTGTAATAGCAGCAACATTGTTAGCAAAAATCTTGTCGAAATTTATAGGAGCGTTTAACCCTGTTCCAACAGCTGTTCCACCTTGTGCTAGATAGAAGATGCTTTTTAAGCTTTCTTTGATGCGTTTATGAGCATATTCTAGGCTTGCTCTATATGCGGAGAATTCTTGTCCAAGTGTAATTGGTGTAGCATCTTGTGTATGGGTCCGTCCGATTTTTATAATATGATTGAAGGCTTGTTCTTTTTGACGGAGTGCTAAAGTTAAATGATTGAGAGCAGGAAAGAGGGTGTTTATAGTTTCTATTACTGAAGCAATGTGTATAGCGGTTGGAAAGGAATCGTTTGAAGACTGACTCAGATTCACATGATCATTGGGATGGACAGGTTTTTTTGATCCAACTTTTCCTTTGAGAATTTCAATGGCGCGGTTAGAAATGACTTCGTTGATGTTCATGTTTGTTTGTGTTCCAGAACCTGTTTGCCAGACTACAAGTGGAAAATGATCATCTAACTTTCCCTGTTTTATTTCATTGGCAGCAGCGATAATAGCTGTTCCGATTGTGCTATCGAGTTTTCCGCAGGTGAGATTCGTTATAGCGGCAGCTTCTTTAAGAATGCCAAAGGCATGAATAATGGGAAAAGGCTGTAGTTCCTCGCCGATTTTAAAATTGTGGCGAGAACGCTCGGTTTGTGCTCCCCAATAACGATGAGCAGGGACTTCGATTGGACCGAAACTGTCATTTTCTGTGCGTGTTTTTTCCATTTTTACTGTATCCTTGTCAAGGAATGAGTTTACAGTTTACATTTGAGATATGATGAATAGTCAATTTTTTTTTTGCGTAAGAAAGAAAGTGTTATGGTTGCTTTGATTGACGTTCAGCGGTTTTTTTTTCTTCTTTCTTTTTTGTTTGTTTATTTAAGCCCACTTTCTGCCTTTGAGTACACAAAAGGACATATTGTTGTTTCACATCCTTGGGCACGTGTTATGCTCC
This sequence comes from Candidatus Tokpelaia sp. JSC161, assembly GCA_003331105.1. Taxonomy (GTDB): domain Bacteria; phylum Pseudomonadota; class Alphaproteobacteria; order Rhizobiales; family Rhizobiaceae; genus JSC188. The sequence continues at coordinate 69,780 of QEND01000001.1, forward strand.
CTAAAGTAAAGGTTGGGCTTGGTTCTTTAATAATTAATAATTATGGAACTGAGTCTGATAGACTTATGAGTCTTGTATCTGATGTCGCTCGGAGAACTGCTATTTATGAAATGCTTATGGAAAATGATGTGATGAAGATGCGTCAAGTAGATAATGGAGTGACAATCAGATCTGGTGAGTGTGTTGTTTTTAAACCAAGTGGATATCATATCATGTTTTTTGATCCACAGAAGCCTTTTAGGAAAGGGGATTCTTTTAAGGCGAGTCTTTTGTTTGAAAAGGCTGGTCAAATTGATGTGATTTTTCGTGTTGATTCTGGCTAGAGAAGTATTGCTAGATTTTTATTTTGTTGAATGAGACTTCAGTGGAACAGTATTCTTGCTTCTACTCATGACTGAAGTGATAATCTAATACTTTTGAGACGTTTAGATAAACGGGAAATTTTCCGGGAAGCTGTTTTTTTATGAAGAACACCTTTAGTAACTGCACGCATGATTTCCGATTCAACTTTTTTGAAGGTCTGTTGCACGTTTTCTTGCTTGTTCATCATAGAATCTTCAAACCTGCGTATAAAGGTACGGACACGTGAACGCCGGGCTCTATTCACCTCAGTGCGTGTAATCATTTTGCGTACAGCCTTTCTGGCCGACGATGTATTAGCCATAGAAATTTCCTTTTTTTATGTCAGTTGTTGAAAACAAAAGCGAGGGTAGGTGATTGTATATTGAAGATTATTGAAAAGGTCAATCTTATTTCTATTTATAGAAAGAGTGGCCTACTTTTTTCTGTTTAAAATCGAGCGTAGAACATATGGGAGTATCCCACCATGGCGTAGGTAATCTAACTCTTCCAATGTATTTATGCAGCAAATGAGTGGTATTTTTTCTACCTTTCCAAAAGGAAATCCTATTGTTGCTATTATTGTATTTTGTGGTTTGATGGAATTGATTCCATGAATCGTCACAGTTTCATTGCCTTTTAGTTTGAGGGATTTCCAACTGAGCTTTTTATCAAATATAAATGGAATAACGCCCATACCTATTAGGTTTGATCTGTGAATGCGTTCAAAGGATTGCGCAATGACAGCTCGTATTCCTAAAAGACTGATGCCTTTAGCTGCCCAATCTCGTGAAGAACCATTCCCATACTCAATACCACTAAAAATTATAAGTGGTGTTTTTTCTTTTTTATATTGGAGAGCTGCATCATAAATTGTTCGTTGCTTGGCTGAAGGGTAATGTAATGTATAGCCTCCTTCTTGTCCATTTTCACCAAGAATGAAATTGTGGAGGCGGATATTTGCAAAAGTCCCGCGTATCATAACTTCATGGTTTCCTCTTCGAGTCCCATATTGGTTAAAATCTTCTGGATTCACTCCATAATTCCTTAAATACTGTCCTGCTGGAGAATCATATTGAATTGATCCTGCCGGAGAAATATGGTCTGTCGTAATTTTATCACCGAAAAGACCGACTATACGAGCATTGATAATATCTTCAGAAGCTTGGATTTTTATATCAAAATTATCAAAGTAGGGTGGTTTACGAACATAAGTTGAATGAATATCCCATGGATAGGTTTCTGTCCTTGAAACATGAAGGGATTTCCAATTTTTATCGCCTTCGAAAATTGCAGAATAGTTGTTCTTAAAGAGTTCAGGGTTGATTTCTTTGTCAATGATATTTTTTACTTCATGGGGATCTGGCCAAATTTCATGTAAGAAAACTGGTAATCCGTTGTTGCCTATACCAATGGGTTCTTTTATTAGATTTTTACACAGGGTGCCAGAAAGAGCGTAAGCAATCACAAGAGGTGGTGAAGCCAGGTAATTAGCCTGGACATCTTGTGAGATCCGTCCTTCAAAATTTCTGTTACCTGAAAGAACAGCGGCAGCAATAATACCTTTTTCATTAATAACTCTGGAGATTTCAGTTGGTAAAGGACCAGAATTTCCGATGCAGGTTGTACAACCAAAGCCTACGATATTGAATCCAAGCTTGTCAAGATATTTCTGTAAGCCGGAGTTAGCTAAATAGCTTGCAACAACTTGGGATCCAGGAGCTAACGAGGTTTTAACCCAAGGCTTAGTTTTTAATCCCTTAGAAACGGCATTGCGTGCGAGAAGAGCTGCAGATATGAGGAGATTAGGATTAGATGTGTTAGTACATGAGGTGATTGCAGCAATAACAACATCACCATGATCTAGCTTGAAATCTGTATGATTCTTTTCTGTCTCTGTTTTTTTATATTCATTGATCAGATCTCTCTTAAATTCTTTGCTTATTTTTTCAAGAGGTATGCGGCTTTCAGGGCGTTTTGGTCCGGCTATAGCAGGAATAACGTCGGTCATATCAAGTTCTAGCACATCGGTAAATATTGATTTGGAATGATTGAGATTTCGCCAGATACCCTGTTCTCTTGCATATATTTCAGTAAGTTTGATACGATGTTTGCTGCGTCCTGTGATCTGTAGATACTTGATTGTCTCATTATCTATAGGAAAAAATGCACATGTTGCGCCATATTCCGGTGCCATGTTACTAATTGTTGCTCTGTCTGGGATACTGATCTGATCTAGACCAGGTCCAAAAAATTCTATAAATTTTCCGATGACGTTTTGATCACGGAACATTTTTGTGATAGTTAAAACAAGATCAGTTGCAGTGACACCTGTTTTGAGATAACCACTTAAACGAACACCAATTACTTCTGGTAGTAACATAGAAATTGCTTGTCCAAGCATAGCTGCTTCGGCTTCAATTCCACCCACTCCCCATCCAAGCACACCAAGAGCATTAATCATAGTCGTATGCGAATCTGTGCCTACGCAGGTATCGGGATAGGCAATAAGTTTTTCATTGTCTTTTTCTATCCATATAACTTTTGCCAGATACTCTAGATTGATTTGATGACAAATGCCATTTCCAGGTGGAATAACGCGAAAATTTTTAAAAGCTTTTTGTCCCCATTTTAAAAAACGGTAACGTTCTTTGTTACGCTGATACTCAAGATCAACGTTCTTCTTAGAAGCGAAGGGGTTTCCGAAATCATCTACGATAATAGAATGATCTACGACGAGATCAACTGGGATAAGGGGATTGATTTGCTCTGGACTTTCTCCAAGTGTGAGCATAGCTTCACGCATAGCAGCTAGGTCAACGATTGCAGGGACACCAGTAAAATCTTGCATGAGTATCCGTGCAGGATGATAAGAAATTTCTCGAAAAACGCGGCCTCTCTCTTCTACCCATCTCACAATGTTATGAATATCTTTTTTTTTGACAGACTGGTTATCTTCGGAACGTAAAAGGTTTTCTAAAAGAACTTTCATAGAAAAAGGAAGAGACGAAATTCCTTTGAGGCCATTTTTTTCTGCTTCTACTAAACTATAATAAATATACTCTTTTCCGTCAACTTTCAGAGTTTTTCGACATTGGAAACTATTGATATGATGCACAATTTTTTTCCTTACTGGTCTTTTTTTTATGGCAGGGTGCTTAAATTTTTAAAAATTTTACGTTGAGAAATCAATATATTATTTTATAGACCTTATATTTTGTTGAGAAAGTCATTGGATTTAGATGGAGCTGATAGGGACGAATTTAACTGTAGTAAGGGGAAGGAAAATTCTGTTTTCCGATTTGAGTTTTTCTATATCTTCTAGAAATCTTTTAATCGTTAGTGGTCCGAATGGATCAGGAAAGTCTACTCTTTTGCGGGTGATTGCTGGACTTCATCAACCTTTAGCTGGGGAAGTTTCGAAAAGAGGGTGGACCATCTCGCTCTTTTCTCATTATTTAAATGATAAAAACGCAATGAAATCAAACATTTCTGTTGGAAAGAATCTTCAGTTTTGGGCTGACTGGACTGGAAGTGTATGTCCTCCTTTAGAGGTTCTTAAATCGGTAGGCTTGTCTTGTACTCTTGATGTCCCATTTGGTCTTCTTTCTACGGGTCAGAAGAGGCGTGTCGCCCTTGCAAGATTGTTGCTTGTTTATCGTCCTTTATGGATTTTAGATGAACCAATCTGTGCTCTTGATCATGAAGCAAGTAGTCTTTTCAAAAGTTTGATGCGTCATCATTTGGATTCTGGTGGTATGATTGTTGCTGCATCGCATGTCTCATTTGAGATAGGGACTCCTTTTATGATTCGATTGCCCCAGGGAGAAAAGCATGAGAAGATTCTTTATCCATGAGTTGAAGTTTAGTTTGTTATGTGGGAAATTGGGTGTCAGTATTTTATTTTTTGTTTCTGTTATTCTTCTTGTCCTGCTTGCTATAGGACCGGATATGGCTTTAATTTCCCGGATCTCTGCTGGAATCGTCTGGATTGCTGTTCTTTTTTCTATGTTTCTTGGTTTAGATCGTCTTTTTCAGAGAGATAAAGAAGATGGTTCTTTAGATATGATAGTGATGGATACAGATGTTATTACTCTAGGTTTGTTTGTTTTTTTAAAATGTTTAGCTCATTGGATTGCTAATGTGCTCCCACTCATTTTTATGTTTCCTTTTTTTTTATTGTGTTGAATAAGAATCCTGTGATCATGAGCATGACAGGGTTAACTTTGTTAATTGGAACCCCTGCTGTCACTTTAATTGCTGCTGCTGGATCTGCTATAACCGTGAGTGTACCTTATCGTGGGCTTTTCCTTTTTATTATTGTATTGCCTTTTGTTTTTCCTGTTCTTATCTTTGCTATTTCTGCAGTCAATTCACCAATAGTCCTTATTCCTTCTTTGTTTTTTTTAAGCGCTCTTACAGTTTTTTTTGCAGTTGTTGGTCCTTTAGCAGCTGCAATAGCACTGAAATTGATTTCAGATTAAGAAGTATGGTGTAGAATGAAGAAAATAAATAAAATAGAGAGAAGATCCTTGAATCTTTTACGCTTTATGGGTTTTTCATCAAAAATTATTCGGCTCCTATCGATTATTGCCGTTATTACTTTGTTGTTTGGTCTTTTTTTGTCTTTTTCTGCTCCAGAAGATTACCGGCAAGGGGTCTTAGTGAAAATTATGTTTCTTCATGTGCCTTTTTCTTGGCTATCTTTATTATGTTATATAATGATGACTGTTTGTGCGATAAGGATCCTATGTTCCCAATGTTTTTTTTCTGGGATTGCTTTGAGAAGTGCAGCTCCTATTGGTTCAGTGTTTACTGTGCTTGCGCTGATTACTGGTTCTCTATGGGGAAGACCAGTGTGGGGGACGTGGTGGGAATGGGATGCACGATTAACGTCTATGTTGATTTTTCTTTTGATTTATCTGAGCATAGTTTCTCTTTCTCGTGCTTTTGAAAATAGTAGAATATCTACGCAGGCGACAGCAATTTTGACAATTATAGGTTGTATTAATGTGCCTATTATAGAATTTTCTGTGAATTGGTGGAATACTTTACATCAGGCTGCATCAGTTTTACGTTGGGAAAGTCCAGCTATTTCTTTGTATCTTTTAATCCCCTTAATGTTTATGATGCTAGCTTTTACTATGCTTTTTATTCTTTTTCAGCTTATGTCCATGCGTAATGATATTTTGCATTGGCAAATTATTGTGAAACAGGATTGTGCATATAATAAAGGGGTATGATGACGCATATACATTTTGTTCTACTCAGCTATGCTGTTTCGGGTCTATGCCTTGGAGGATTCTTCTTTTATCTTTTGATGAAGTGGCGTTTTCATGTATCCTCTTGGAAAAAGATAGAAGATGAGAGATGAGATAGTCGAATGGATGATCAATGGTATAGAAGGCTCAAGTCCTTTTTATTCCTACCCTTTTTTTTATTTGTTGTTCTTCTTTTTTTGATAAAAATTGCTTCATCTTTTAAAATGCCAAGTGTGCTCAGACAGGCGCCACGTGTAATGTTACCAACTCTCTTTTTTGCGAAAGAGGGGGATATGTTAGATTCAAAAAAATTAAGGGGTCATGTCTTATTAGTTAATTTTTGGGGATCTTGGTGTTTTCCTTGTCGTGAAGAACATTCTTTTCTTATGACGTTAGCTCATAATAATTTGTTTTTCTTAATTGGAATTAATTATAAAGATGAACCAGAAAATGCTTTGCACTTTCTCAAGGGGTATGGAAATCCCTTTGATGCTGTTGCTTTAGATAGAGAGGGACGTTGTGCAAAGAACTGGGGTGTTTATGGTCTTCCCGAAACTTTTTTGGTTTCTAAAGAGAATGTTATTCTTTACCGCCATATTGGTCCTTTAACACATGAAGTGTTTCGAAAAGAACTGATGCCCTTGATTAGAAAAGAACTTTCTTAGAGAAGATTTTTCTCATTGATTAGCTGATTGAATTTTTTACGAAAGTGTGCTTGACAAGGCTTTTACGTGTATTTTTTCGAAGGGACTTTATATGCCAGATAAAAAGAGGCTGCCGATTAAGGGACCTGCTATTTTTTTAGCGCAATTTCTTGGTATGTACCAAGGATTTGATAATTTATCAAATTTGGCGCGATGGGCTGCTGAACTTGGTTATCAAGGAATTCAGGTCCCTTGTGATCCGCGCTTGATTGATCTAGATCGTGCCGCGAGTTCTAGAGACTATTGTGATGAATTAAAAGGAATGTGTGCAGAATGTAACATCGAAATTACTGAATTGTCTACTCATTTGCAAGGGCAACTTGTAGCGGTTCATCCAGTTTATGCTATGCAGTTTGAGGGATTTGCACCTGAATCTCTGCGTGGTAAGCCGAAAGCCCAATCGGATTGGGCCGCTTCTGAACTGAAAAAAGCTGCAAGGGCCGCGAAAAATTTAGGGCATAATGTTCAGGTTGGTTTTTCTGGTGGATTAGCTTGGCCTTATCTCTATCCTTGGCCACAGCGTCCTCCTAGCTTGATAGATGAGGCTTTTACGGAACTGGGAAAGCGTTGGAACCCTATCCTTAATGCTTTTGATGAAGCAGGGGTTGACTATGCTTATGAGCTTCATCCTGCTCAAGATTTGATGGACGGGACAAGTTTTGAACGATTTTTGGAGATAACAGGAGATCATTCTCGTGTTGCTATAAATTATGATCCGTCTCATTTTATTTTACAACAGCTTGATTATCTTCAGTTTATTGAAATTTATGCTAGTAGGATAAGGGCTTTTCATGTGAAAGATGCGGAATTTAAGCCAACAGGACGTCAAGGCGTTTATTCTGGTTTTTCGAATTGGGTTGAGCGTGCAGGGCGTTTCCGTAGTCTTGGTGATGGACAAGTAGATTTTAAAACAGTTTTTTCGCGTTTATGCCAGCATGGTTATAAGGGCTGGGCTGTTTTAGAATGGGAGTGTCCGCTGAAGTCGGCAGAACAAAGTGCAAAAGAAGGTGTTGATTTTATTAGACGTCATATAATTAATCCAACAAAATGTGATTTTGATCATTTTGCAGAAAAAAATTTAGATAGGAATGTAATACGAGATATGTTAGGGATATGCTTATGAAAAGGATACCTCTTGGCATGGTTGGTGGAGGGCAAGGGGCTTTTATTGGTGCAGTTCATCGTATAGCCGCGCGTCTTGATAACCGTTTTGAATTAGTTGCAGGGGTTTTATCATCTGATTCTGCTCGATCTGCGGCTTCAGCGCGTGAAGTTGGGCTTCTCCGTAGCTATGAAGATTTTAAAAGTATGGCCTTATCTGAATCGGATCGTTCGGATGGAATTCGAGCTGTGACTATTGTCACGCCGAACCATATGCATTTTCCAGTTGCACGGACGTTTTTAGGTGCAGGGATTCATGTTATTTGTGATAAACCGCTAACAGCAACGCTTGAGCAGGCTTGTGAATTAGCTGAGATTGTGAAATCAGCTAAAGCTCTTTTAATCTTGACCTATACTTATACAGGTTATCCGATGATTCGCGAAGCGCGGAGATTAGTAAAGAAAGGCTCTCTCGGTCGTCTAAGAGATATCCATGTAGAATATCTACAGGATTGGTTAGCATTTGATAATAAGAGTAAGCAAGCTCAATGGCGTAATGATCCGATACAATCTGGTGAAGGTGGTGCGATTTCTGATATCGGGACTCACGCTGCGCACCTAGCATCTTTTGTTAGTGGATTGGAGCTTTGTGAAGTTGCAGCGGATTTTGCATCTTTTGTCGTAGGGCGTCGTGTTGATGATGATGCGCGTCTTCTGCTGCGCTTTACAGATGATGTCAGAGGTATGTTGTGGGTTAGTCAGGTTGCTCATGGATTTGATAATGATATTCGTTTGCGAATTATTGGAGAATCTGCAGGGTTGGATTGGTCTCAAAAAGATGCGAATAGGTTATTTTACACTGCATATGGAGAATCTAAAAGAATTTTAACACGTGCTGGGTCAGGTTTTTCTGAAAGAGCACGTCTTCCAGCAGGGCATCCAGAAGGGTATCTAGAAGCTTTTGCTACATTATATAGTGATGCAGCTGATGCTATTTTAAGTGGCTGTCTGTCGGATCATTTACCAGGTATTAGTGATGGGCTATCTGGTATGCGTTTCATAAGAGCAGCGATTACTTCAAATGATAGAAATAGCGCATGGGTTAAAGTCTGATTGTAATTTAGAAAGACTATAGGTTGGATCCTTTATCTTTACAAAGATCTGGTGCGTTGACTGCTTTCATCCCAATAATATTGTAACCAGCATCAGCATGATGTATTTCACCTGTTACGGCTTTTGAAAGATCAGAGAGAAAATAAAGACTGACATCACCAATTTCCTCAATTGTTACTCCACGTCTGAGTGGTGCATTATATTCGTTCCATTTGAGTATGTAACGAAAATCATCAATACCGGAGGCAGCAAGTGTTTTTATTGGACCTGATGATATTGCATTCACTCGTATGTTTTTAGGGCCTAGATCTACAGCAAGATATCTTACACTTGCTTCAAGCGCTGCTTTTGCAATTCCCATGACGTTATAATTCGGCATCACTTTTTCAGCTCCATAGTAGGTAAGAGTTAGAATGGATCCACCATGTGTCATTAATTTTTCAGCACGCTGAGTGACTGCGATGAGAGAATAAACTGAAATATCCATAGTTGTTGCAAAATTGATTTGTGTCGTATCGATAAATCGTCCTGTGAGTTCATTTTTATCTGAGAAGCCAATAGCATGGACAAGAAAGTCCAGTCGGTTCCATTTTTGTCTAATAATATTAAAAACAGAATCAATTAAGGTTTGATCACTTACATCACATTCTCCGCAAACGAGTGCATCAAGCTCTTCTGCAAGGGGTTCAACTCGTTTTTTCATGGATGCACCTTGATAAGTAAAAGCAAGTTTTGCACCAGCCTTATGTGCAGCTTTGGCGATTCCCCAGGCAATGGAACGATTATTTGCTAATCCTAGAACTAGTCCGCGTTTTCCACGTAATAAAGTGTTTTCTTTATTCATATCGGTAAAGCCTCATGATCTTTTTAAATACTTGTCAGGCTATTGCACAAGCATAAATTTTCTTCAAGCAAATGATCTTGCTAAGAGATATTCTTCAGGAGAAGAATCCTTTTCAGTGTTCAGTGCATTTTTGATATCCTTGCAGATTATATCTATATTTTGGGAGCGATGTCGTGAAGCTATGAGACATGCTTGTGATTTAAGAATGACTCCGTCATTAAGTATTTTTAATTTGTTAGCAGCTAAAGTAGCCCCGCTTGAGGTGATATCAACAATCACATCGGCTGAACCTGCAGCGGGAGCCCCTTCTGTTGCTCCTAAACTTTCGACGATACGATATAGTTGAATTCCGTGTTTTTGTGAAAGGAACTGTTGGGTCAGACGCCAGTATTTCGTAGCAATTCGCAAACGGCGACCGTGGTGTTGGCGGAAGTCTGCAGCTACATCGTCCAGATCTGCGATAGTTGATACATCATGCCAAATTTCAGGGACAGCGACGACAACGTTAGCATGACCGAACCCAAGTGCATATTTTATTTCAATATGTTCGTTAGGGTGAGTGAGATTTTCATAGATCAAATCTTTTCCTGTAATCCCAAGGTTGATGTTCCCATTTCCAAGTTCGTGAGCAATTTCAGAGGCAGAGAGGAATAATATATCAATTTCTGGAAGGTTCGTTACGTGAGCATGGTAACTCCGTTTCTCAAGAGAGAGGCTAATTTCATATCCAGCGTTTTTAAGCAAAGATAAGGTTTTTTCTTTGAATCGTCCTTTCGAAGGTAAAGCAAGCGTAATTTTCATCCAGCAATCTCCTTTTTTTTTTATAATCGGTCAAGCCAGATGGAAAAGCCAACAGCTGGAATAGGTGAGCAGGCTCCGAGCATGGTTAAAAGTCTGTCATATCGTCCTCCACCAACAAGAATTGTAGGTTCTCTCTTATCATCATGAATTTCGTAGACAAAATTAGTATAATAATCGAGTGAACGGCCGAAAGCCGCATTATAACGTAATTCTGATAAATTAATTCCCTGTTGATCAAGAGCTTCGGCTCGGGCTGTAAAGCGTGATAGAACATTTTCCAAAGCAAGTTTATAACGACATGCGAATTTTCTGAGGGTGTGTTCTGCTTTATCTAGAGAAATATTAATGGATAAAAATTCGTTAAGTGCTTTCAAAACTGGTTTTCCGAGTTGACGGTGTGCTAGTCTTTGTTTTTCTATTAGTCTGTCTGCAATATCTTTAGGAGTCCGACCTGTTTTTGGAGAAATATCGGCTTCGAGCATATCTTGCTCGATGAACTGGATTAAAGCAGTTTTGTTTCCACAAGCTGCTAATTGGCTAATTGGAGGAGGGAGGAGTATCATCTCTGCTGGTTTGGCAAGATCCGAAAGAAGGAGCCGTAGCTGTTTATTATTTCCAAAATAACGTAATATTTTTTTTTGCCAACCTTGAGGAAGAGCAAGTGCAGAAAGGACATCTGCAAAAATAGCATGGTCACCAATAAGTAATTTAATATTTTTTTCTGGGGCAATATAGCGTAGCATGCTTATTGCATGGCTTAGTGAAAGAGCATCGGCTTTTGCTTGATTTTCCGCTCCGAATTCTTCAATTCCGGCTTGGTAAAATCCTGTGACTCCAGTGCTTGTTTGGCGAAATATTTCACCGACATAGGCATAATTCTTGGGGGTTGTGTTCCCACTTGCTATATGATGGAGACAAACAGGTATAGTAAATTCAGGACGTAAGCATAGTTTATCACCGTTTTCGCTTTGTGTCATAAAAATCAGACGGCGTAAATTTTCTCCAACCATATCTAAAAAAGGATCAGCGGGTTGAAGAATAGCAATATCAACAACGGTGAGATTGTTTTGTGTAAAGTAATTGGAAACTGCATCAACAAGGCTTTTGTCTCCACGCATCTCGTATCCTGTGAACATTTGAGGCTCTTTTTTTTATCATGTATGGCAGGAATGCGCTTTATTTTATGGCAAGAATACGTTTTATTTCCTGTATCATTTGGTTCTCATGCACTGTTATCTGGGCAGGTCTTTTTTCGCGCCATGTTTTATTATCTTGAATTGTCGTGGATAAACGAGAACCTTCAGCTAAATCTTTAATTGCAACGGTTTGAGTTCTGCGCTCAAGCGAGCCTTGAATAATAACGCAGGGTGCCCTACGCTTATTAGCGTATTTCATTTGGGCTTTTAGATCGGAAGTTCCGACATATACTTCTGCTCGGATAGCATGATTACGTAAATTCGTGACCATGCGTTGGTAGTGACTGAGTGCTTCGAGATCATGTTCTAGTACTACAATGACGACTGGTCCGATTTTTTGTTCGTTGTTCAGCTTGTTAAGGTGATGGAGTGCCGTTATAATGCGTGAGACTCCGAGAGAGAGACCGGTAGCTGTTATTAACCCTGGACGAAATCGCGATATGAGCTTGCTATAACGGCCACCGCCCCCTATGGATCCAATCGTGAGCTGATTTTGTTTACCTTTTAAAAGGTCTATCTCAAAAATGAGGCCAGTGTAATATTCAAGTCCGCGGACCACTGATGGGTCTATTTTTATACGATTTTCATATCCTGTTATAGAAAGGAGTTTTTGTATTTCTTCAATTTCTCTAACACCTTCTAGACCTTTAGGTGAGTTTTTTACTATTTGATAGAAATTATCAATAGTTTTACTATTGGTTTCTGTCCCTAAACTAATAAAATCAAGGATATGTTTAATTTGAACCTCATCTAAGTTTGCGCCTTTTGTAAAGTCACCACTTTTATCTAGACGTCCTTTACCAAGGAGTAATGCGACTCCTTCTTTTCCAAATTTATCTAGTTTATCAATTGCACGAAATGCTGTAAGTTGTTTCTGGTATTCTTTCGTCTGATCAAGGCCAATTGTTTCCATGAGCCCATCTAAGACTTTACGATTGTTAATTCGGATGATGTAATCATCCTTTTTCATTCCGAGGTGTTCAAGGGTATCAGAAGCCATCATGCAGATTTCTGCATCGGCAGTTATATTCTCTGTGTTTACTATATCTGCATCAAATTGTAAAAACTGTCTGAATCTTCCTAGAGCTGCTTTTTCATTTCGAAAAACCCAACCGTTTCTGTAGCTACGATAAGGTTTTGGAAGGGTTTCAAAGTTTGCAGCAACGTAACGGGCAAGAGGGGCAGTGAGATCGTAGCGAAGTGATAGCCATTTTTTGTCATCATCTTGGAAAGAAAACACACCATTGTTTGGTCTATCCTGATCTGGGAGGAATTTACCAAGTACATTTGTATATTCGATATGTGGGGTTTCAAGAGCTTCAAACCCGTATAGTTCGTATATTTCTCGTATAATATTTATAATTTTTTCTGTGTTAAGTAGATCAACAGCTGTTTGATCAGAAAATCCATGAGGTAATTTTGCCTTATTTGTTTCTTTTTTGAAGGCATTTGTGTTTTTCATTTTTTCCTTTCCAGTTTTTCTAATTTCGTTTGTTAAACGAACTGTCATTTTATATTCGAAGAGAGATTTATTTCTGTTAATATGATACGCCAAAGAATTTTAGAGGGAACTCCAGATTATTTATCTATCTTTGTGCAGCTATTTTGATGGAGCGGGTAGCGGGAATCGAACCCGCATATTCAGTTTGGAAAACTGCTGTTCTACCATTGAGCTATACCCGCTGCTTATTATGGTGGAGGGAGTTGGATTCGAACCAACGTAGGCAGAGCCAACGGATTTACAGTCCGCCCCCTTTAACCACTCGGGCATCCCTCCTAGAAATATAGAATATTCTAAGAAAACTTATTTTGTCAATTATCTCTTCCTCATTACTAATATATTTTTTATGAAAAGAGCTGTCAGTTTATTAATTAATGGAGGCTTGCGCTTGATGACACCTAAAGATTCTCATTATGCTCGTTTGAGACGTCGCTATCGTGTAGCCAGACTCAGCGAATTTGTTCCAATGAATAAAGATTGTATCTGGTATTATGGGTTTCATACGGTTGAAGCTATTCTTCATAACCCAAAACGCAGAATTCATCGTCTTTTTATAACAAAAAATGCTTATAGAAAGCTTAATCCGGGGAATTTAATTTCCGCATCTTCTTTAAAAGTGATTGAAAGCAAGATGCTTACGAGATTTCTTGGTTCAGAAGTGGTGCATCAGGGAATTCTGATAGAAACAGAATCCCTTGTTGCAAAAAATTTGGATGATTTGCATAGATTTTCATTAATTATTGTTCTTGATCAGGTGACAGATCCGCATAATGTAGGCGCAATTATGCGTTCTGCTGTTGCTTTTGGTGCTCATGCAGTTATTGCAACACAACGTTATTCTCCGAAAGAATCTGCTATTTTAGCAAAAACTGCCTCAGGTGCATTTGATTTGATTGACTATATCACTGTGAATAATTTATCAGAAGCCTTAAAAACTCTTCATGAGATGGGATTCAAGACGGTTGCTCTTGATTCAGAAGGGCCTCATCTACTTCATTTCAGTTTTTCAGGTCAGAAACTTGCCTTAGTGCTTGGAGCAGAAGGGAAAGGGCTACGCAAAAAAATCAAAGAAACCGTTTCTGTCTTAGCACGTTTTGATATGCCAGGGGTGATAAAAAACCTTAATGTTTCTAATGCCGCAGCTATTGCACTTTATTCTGCTCATTCCTATTTGAAGCAATTTAATATTTGAAGATTTCTTTTTTAGGAAACTACGGTTCATGGGCGTGGAATCATGATTATTCTTTTTTTTTAATATTTACTGGGATAAGTTTTTTTTGGCTTTTAAAAAAGGAGAAGACCAGAAAGAGAGTTGGAAAGAAAACGAGAGTATGGTTAGAAAAAGGAAATAGAGTTAGAAAGAAAAGGAAGACTGTTGAAGCATGGTTAGATGCAGGAAAAAGAGTTTATATTGGACGCAGTCATCTGATGACGCCTACAGAACGTGGTTTTTATTTTGTTCTTCAAAAGAATTATCCAGAGAAAAAATACATAATTTTTGCGCAAGTTCGGGTCATGGATATTCTGTTAGTTAATTGGAAAGAGATTCCAAGAGATTCTTTTGAGGAGGTACAGGCACGCCATCAAGTCGATAGATGGCATGTAGACTATCTGATAACAGATAAGAAATTTAAGATCGTGTGTGCGATTGAGTTAGATGATGTGACTCATCAAAAGGAAGAAAGGATTCGGAGAGATAAAATTCTTGATGCTGCATTTCGTTCTGCAGGAGTTCGTCTTTTGCGTCATAAATTATTTTAATTATAGGTATTTTGATTGTAGTCTATGTCTAAAATAGAATAAATTTTTTCATTTTTTTGTAAAAAAACTGACATTGGCATATGTTCTTGTGCCATGAGAATGGTCAGAAGAGATACAAGGACACACTATGTTAAATACACAAAATCCAATACCTGAGAATGTTTTTGCAGAGAAGGTTACGGAAGTGAAGCACTATACGAATAGTTTGTTCAAGTTTCGTGTTACGCGTCCTAAGAGTTTTCGTTTTCGTTCCGGTGAATTTTGTATGATAGGTCTTCCTAATTCTGAAAATCCAATTTATCGTGCTTATTCGATTGCTAGTCCTTTTTGGGATAAAGAGTTAGAGTTTTTTTCGATAAAAGTGCAAGGTGGTCCTCTGACTGAGCATTTGCAGCGTATAAAAATTGGAGATACGCTTTTAATACGGAAGAAAACAACAGGAACCTTGCTTTTAGAGGCATTGCTTCCTGGAACCCGTCTTTATCTTTTATCAACGGGAACAGGAATTGCTCCTTTTGCAAGTCTTATCCGTGATCCAGAAATATATGAGAAGTTTAATAAAGTCATTTTAATTCAAACAACACGTGAGAGGATGGAGCTTTCTTATGCGAATGAAATCGTTAGAGAATTACTCGATGATCCTTTAATCGGAGACTTTTCGAGTCAGTTCATTTTTTATCCTATGACAACACGAGAGGCTTCTGATCATATGGGACGCATTACAGATACTATGTCCTCAGGAGAGTTTTTCTCTCGCACGGGGTTACCACCGATTCAAGCGACTGAAGATCGTTTTATGATTTGTGGTTCTATAGCGATGCTTAAGGATTGTGTCGCTATGGCAGAAGCCTTTGGTCTTAAAGAAGGTACGAATCATGCTCCAGGAACTTATGTTGTTGAACGGGCATTTGTGAGTTAGAACTTTTTTGCATTCTAATTGAAGAGCATGATTATAACTGTAATGTTTGCTTTGCTAGTTTTGTAATTTTGTCCCATTGTTTTTCTTGTATTAGTTTTTTTGGGGCAATCCATGATCCACCAATGCAGATTACATTGGGGAGGGCGAGCCACAGTGGAGCGGTCTTTCTATTAATTCCACCTGTAGGGCAAAATTTAATATCTGGAAAAGGGGAGATAAAAGCTTTCAGATAAGCTATACTACCGATTTCTTCAGCTGGGAAAAATTTAAAAAATTTATAGTTTTTTTCATAAGCTTTGATAATTTCAGTAGGTGTGATGGCCCCAGGGAGGAATGGAGTATTACTGTTATCTGCTGTTTCCAGAAGGTTTTTGCCGAATCCTGGACTTACAATAAATTTTGCACCAGCTTTTTCAGCTGATATAAATTGACTAGGATTGATAATAGTTCCTGCACCAATAATTGCTTCAGGGACATGATCAGCTATAATTTTAATAGAATCTAAAGCAGCTTGTGTCCGCAAGGTTATCTCAATGATTTTTATTCCTCCGCGAATGAGTGCTTGTGCTAAAGGGACTGCATTGCACAGCTCTTCTATGATCAGGACAGGAATGACTGGTTGTTTTTGTAATAAAGCTGCTAGACGTGTTTGATTTGAGTTCATAATATGTATTTCCTGTACGCTTTATTGAACTTTTCATTTTAAATGAATTGTATCCTAGTGAGGATTAATCATGATTAATATGAGACACAATTGTCTTGCTACACTTTATTGCTTTTCTTCTTTATCTTTTTTTGCAGATTTGCAGAAGCCTCTTCTTTTTTTTTGTAAAAAGAATGCTGTGCTCGGGACTCTAGTCTTGGCTTCAGAAGGGATTAATGGAACTATTTGTGGTTCAGAGGAGGCTGTTGAAGAGGTTCTAGCTTTTATTAAATGCTTATTAAAATGTGGGTCTCTTGAATTAAAATATTTTAGGGTCAGCGAAGTACCTTTTCGTCGTATGAAAGTGCGCTTGAAAAAAGAAATTGTTACGATGGGTGTTGAGGGTATTAATCCATTAAATAAGGTTGGGATTTATGCTTCTCCAAAAGAATGGAATATTTTGATTAGAAAGAAAGATACGCTTTTGATTGATGTTCGTAATAGCTATGAATATGCTATAGGTACATTTGAAGGTGCACTTAATCCAAATTTAAAGAAGTTTAGGGATTTTCCTGTTTGGGTTAGAGAGCACATGATAGTCTTGAAAAAGAAAAAGAGTATTGCTATGTTTTGTACTGGTGGTATTCGTTGTGAAAAATCAACTTCTTATATGCGTAATTTAGGATTTGATAGCGTTTATCATCTTAAAGGAGGAATTTTAAGATATTTTGCAGATATCCCTCTCGAAGAGACTTTATGGAAAGGTAAGTGTTTTGTTTTTGATCAGAGGGGAGCTATTGGTTTTTCATGAATCTGAGGTTTATCTTTGCTTGGTATTTATCGTATCATAAGAATAGACGCTTGAACTTTTTCAAAAGCGCGTACTTCAATTTGCCGGACTCGTTCACGGCTAATACGAAATTCGGTTGAAAGTTCTTCTAAAGTTAAGGGTGGTTCAAGAAGTTTGCGTGCGCTTAAGATTCTTTGTTCACGGCTGCTTAGGTTCATCATGGCGTTTTCAAGCATTTCACGGCGATTTGCGAGTTCATCTTGTTCAATGAGTATTTGCTCTTGGCTAGATTTATCGTCTATAAGCCAATCTTGCCATTCTCCGCTTTCTCCTTCGTTCATTCGTAAATGTGCATTTAGGGAAGCATCTCCACTGAGGCGCCGATTCATTAAAACAACTTCATTTTCGCTAACATTCAGTTGCTTAGCAATTTCTATGATATGTTCTGGTTTCATATCTCCTTCCTCAAGAGCTTGAATTCGGCTTTTTAGTTTACGTAAATTGAAAAAAAGTCTTTTCTGATTAGCTGTTGTTCCTATTTTGACAAGACTCCAGGAACGTAAGATATATTCTTGTATAGAAGCTTTAATCCACCACATAGCGTAAGTTGCTAACCGAAACCCTCTATCTACTTCAAAACGTTTAACTGCTTGCATAAGACCGACATTTCCCTCTGAAATAACTTCGCCAATTGGTAGGCCATACCCGCGATATCCCATAGCCATTTTAGCTACAAGGCGTAAATGACTTGTTACTAATCTATGAGCTGATTTGGCGTCATTATGCTCTATATAACGTTTGGCGAGCATATATTCTTCTTGTGGTTCAAGTAGTGGGAAACGCCTTATTTCTTTTAAATACCGGCTTAACCCTTGGTCTTCCGTAGGGATTGGTAAACTTATCCGGGTCATAAGCTCCTCCTTTTTGGAATACATCTTTTAAATGGATTCACGAAATAGCTGGATTCGAATAATTACACTATTCAATTACTTTATGATATCAAGTTCACTAAGAATTAAGAATAATGTGTTCTTTCATAGGTTTTGCGTATTCAGTATTTTTTCTTTTTCTTAAAAATCTTCTTTGGAAGTAAGAAGGAGCATGTTTATTATCTTTTGCATATCATGAGGTACTTCTTTTATAAAATTCATTATTTTGCCATTTGAAGGATGCTGGATTCTTAAACTATAGGCATGTAAAGCCTGTCGTTGGAATGTATTGACTTGTGTGCGTGCAGGTTCAGGCAAACGGTTTACTTTTGTTTTAAAACCATTTCCATAATCGCTATCACCGATAAGCGGATGGCCAATATGTGCCATATGAACACGAATTTGATGAGTCCTGCCTGTTTCCAATTGGCATTCAATGAGACTAGCAAGTGAAAATTTTTTCAAAAGCCTGTAGTGTGTCGTCGCATGACGTATTTTTCCACGATGCGATGGATGAGCGATAGTTTGCCGAGTTCTATTTTGAGAGGAGCGTGTAAGAGGAAGGTTAATTGTACCTTGTTTGCGATTTGGTATCCCCCATATAAGTGCTATATATTTTCGCTGTAAGATTCCTTGATACCCGTGATCAGCAAATTGTTTGCTAAGATTCTGATGAGCATATTCGTTTTTAGCAATGATCATAGTTCCTGTCGTATTTTTATCCAGACGATGTACAATACCTGGACGTTTGATCCCGTTGATTTCTGGAAGTTTTTTTCCAAAATGATAAATGAGGGCATTGACTAGTGTTCCTTGCCAGTTTCCATGTCCTGGGTGAACAACGAGACCAGCAGTTTTGTTAAGTACAATTATATCTTCGTCTTCATATAAAATATCAAGTTCTATGTTTTCGCCTTGAAGGCTGTATTCGATAGCCGGAGGTATATGAATACTAATTTTAAGATTTTTTGATAATTTGAAGCTTGGTTCTAAAACTTTTTCGTTATTGACTTTTATTTCTCCATTTCGAATAAGTTTTTGTAACCGGCTACGGGATAGTTTGGGTTCAAGCTGTTTAACAATCCATTGATCAATCCTTTTTTTATATGCATGATCATCGGTCACTAGGATTTCCATCATTATTATTTTATCTCGTAGTATATTTTTGTTTTTGAAATATTCTTTTTTTAATAGTCATTGTAAGAGATTTTTTATGAAAGAATCTGAATCTGAAAAAGAGAAGGCTGATATTCTCGATTTAGAAAAGAATATGGAGCAGGTTAGGCGTAAGCTATTATATTTAATAGTGGCTTCGGTTTTCATTACGCTATTGCTTATTGCTGCTATGCTTTATGTTCTCATTTATAAGGCAAAACACTTCATGCCTTCTGTTTCTCTTTCTCTGAGTGAGCTTTCAGAAGAATCTTTGAAAAAAGTCACTCAGATGATTACGCTTTCTCCAGGTATGAGTATTATCTCTCAGGCTATTTCAGGAAATTTGATTTCCTTAGAGGTCGCCGAGAAAAACGGGATAAGAAAGGTGATTATCTATAATTATCGAGAGAATAAGATCATTTCTCTTTTAATATTTCGCTAAGTTTTCCTTATTATGTCTCGCTTTGAATTTTCGTATATTGATTTTTATCTTTATTTTCTTCTAACTTTGTGGAGCGTCTTTTCTTCCGTGGTTTTTCTATTTTAAGAGGATTTGAATCTGGGTTTTGAGTGACTTCTTTGATTCCAGTGGATGATTCTGTTTTGCATGTTGAACGGCGTTTAGCTCCTTTGCGTGGTTGCTCTGCCTTTTTTTCTTCTTTGGATTCTATGGAGATGGAGTCTTTTTCAATGGAGTTGGATTCTGATAAGGGGATTGAATCATGCTCTTTACTTTTGACTGATTCTTCTAAATCAATAATTGGAATTGGACTATTCTCATTCGTATCTTCGTAAGAATCATCCCGTACGATGATTGGCGGTATTTGTGTTTGAGCAGAAAGGATGATACGTAAGTAGTGTTCTGCATGTTGAAGGTAGTTTTCAGTCATAATCCGATCACCGGATGATTGAGCATCTCTAGCAAGAGCTGTATATCTATCTGCGATATGTTGGGCATTTCCTCTAATTTTGACATCGGGTCCGTTACTTTCATAATTTCGTGTTAACGGATTAGGAGCTCTTCGGTTATTATTACTCCGTCCACGCATGCGCCTGTTTTGTTGTGGCCTCATTGTATTCTCTTTATGGATACTATATGGATACTATATTCCCTGGCATATATTCAACTCGTTTTTATCAAGAACCCAGGAATATTCTCTTATTTGTCGGTAAAAACTTTTAAACCTGCATTGCTCAAAAGCAATGAACATGGGATCGAAAGATGTGCATCAGGCACCTAATACTTTTAAATAACGGTATAATTTCATAATCCCCACTCATGCTACATGTCAGCTAAGAAGAGAATCAAGAAGAGAATTTTTTAAAGGCTGAATAGAAAAAAATCAATCTTTTTCTCTACTTTTTTGTAAACGGGAGGGGATACCGTTTACGCAAAGCAATTTGCAGGGTTAGTGGCTCATAGGCCAACCGATATCACGTAATTGTCTTCCTTTCATTAAATTACTTTCAATTTTTTCTAGGGACATTCCTTTTGTTTCGGGTACAAAAAACCAAGTGAAAGCAATGAAAAAACTATTGAGAATTCCATAGAACCAAAAAGTATTCGCTGCTCCAAGTATATCTAGTAAGGATAGAAAGGTTGCTGCGAGGATCATATTAGATAGCCAATTTGTTGTTGTTGAAATTGTAATACCGAAATCTCGACCTTTAAGGGGTTGTATCTCAGAACAGAGAACCCAAATTAAAGGACCAGCGCTCATGGCAAATCCTGTTATAAAAACCAAAAGCATGAGGATGGAAAAGCAGTGCGCCCATATTGTTTCAATGTGAAGATGCAGCATGAGACCTAGTAAATACATGGAAGAGCTCATTACGATAAAGCCAAGCAATAAAGTTGGACGTCTTCCCCAACGATCGACTATGCCAATAGCGATAAATGTTGCAAGTACATTTATAATACTTATGATAACGGATCCCCACATTTGTTCTGCTGTAGTTGAAAATCCAGCCATTCCTAGAATCTTTGGTGCGTAATATAAAACAATGTTAATTCCTGTACATTGTTGCATGACTTGTAATAGGATTCCAAGAGCAACAGATCTGCGAAAATTGCTGTTTTCTTTAAAGAGTTTCCATCCGCTCTGTTTAATTTTTAGACTTTCATGAATATTTTCTAACTCTACATGAGCTTCTTCGTTTGTCATTCGTATTTTCTGTAATACATGTTTTGCTTCTTGATCTCGTCCCTTAGATATGAGCCAACGAGGGCTACGTGGTAAGACTAAAACACCTAAAAATAGGAATAAGGCTGGGATAACAACAATACCTAACATCCATCGCCAAGCGCCGTAGTAGCTGAGGAGAGTATCTGATACAAATGCTGTAAATAATCCAACTGTAATCAAGAGTTGATAAAGGGAAATCATACTTCCTCTAATTTGTTCAGGAGATATTTCTGAAAGGTAAAGAGGGGCTGCATAAGATGCTACACCAACAGCGAGACCTAGTAAGATTCTAGCGCTGATCAGTGTTTCGACAGAGGAGGAAAAAGCGCACAAGAGTGAGCCTATAATAAAAAGAATTGATGCTATGAGAAGGCTGTATTTTCGTCCTATATAATAGGAAAGCCATCCGGAAACAACTGCACCCAATGCTGCTCCTAGCATGAGTGTGCTCATAACACGTTCTTGCATGGCATCTGATAAATAAAATTCTTTAGCGACAAATTGAAGCGCACCAGACATGACTCCTGTATCAAGGCCAAATAATAAGCCAGCAACAGCTCCTAAAACACAAATTGTAATAATTGTTCTTTTTTTTGAAGTTGTATTGATATTCAATTTAGCGGGTCCTATTTTCTAGTTTAGATTGAATGTTATTTTAGAATAAAAATAAATAAATTATAATATAAAAATTCCGTTCCCCACATATATATACAGCTTTGGAAGGTACAGAATGCGTCTTTTAATTACTGGTGCTAATGGGCGTATGGGGCAGGAGTTAATCCGGGCCATAGCAGTAGAAGAGAGTGTAGAGCTCTCTGGGGCGCTTGTGCGTAAAGGATGTGAATCCTTAGGTAAAGATGCTGGCGTGTTAGCTGGTCTTGAACCGCTAGGGATTTCTCTGACTGATGATTTTTCTATTTTTGATAGAGTGGATGCTGTATTGGATTTTACAAGCCCAGAATCTAGTCTATGTTATGCTAGGTATGCAGAAACATCCTCTCTGATTCATGTTATTGGTACAACTGGTTTTTCTAAAGAGCAGGAAGAAGATCTGGAAAGGATTTCTTGTAATACTAGAATTGTTAAGTCTAGTAATATGAGTTTTGGTATTAATATTCTTTCTGGGTTGGCAAAGAAAGCCGCGCTGACTTTAAAGATGAAAGATTTTGATACTGAAATTCTTGAAATGCATCATCGTTGCAAGGTTGATGCGCCATCTGGGACAGCCTTGCATCTTGGGAAAGAGGTAGCCAAGGGTTTTGGAATTGATTTTGAAAAACAAGATTTTTGTGGTGCTTTAAATAGGAACAAGCGTAAAGAAGGCAGCATTGGCTTTGCATCTTTACGTGGGGGGACTGTTACAGGTGAACATTCAGTAATTTTTGCAGGGAAAGGTGAGCGTATTATTTTGTCTCACATTGCGGAAGAAAGGTCTATTTTTGCTCGAGGTGCTATTGCCGCAGCATTATGGGCTAAGAGAAAGCCTTATGGTCTTTATTCTATGTTTGATGTTCTTGGCTTATCTTTTTAGAAAAATAAGGACGATGATGAATCATGCAACATACACTTGTTCTTATACGACATGGCCAAAGTGAATGGAATTTAAAAAATCTTTTTACTGGATTGCGGGATCCTGATCTGACAGAGAAAGGGTATAAAGATGCAGTCTTAGCAGGGAGAAGATTAAAGATGATTGGACTCGAGTTTGACATTGCTTTTACTTCTGGATTACGGAGGGCGCAAGTGACATGTAGATCGATTCTTGATGAGATGGGACAATCATCCATGGATATGATAAAGACTCAGGCGTTGAATGAAAGGGACTATGGAGATCTTTCAGGGTTAGATAAAAATGATGTTCGCCGGAGATGGGGAGAAGAGCAGGTTCATATCTGGCGGAGGTCATATGATATTTCACCTCCAGGAGGTGAAAGTTTACGTGATACGGGTGCGCGTGTATGGCTCTATTATATCAATAAAGTTCAGCCACATGTTTTAAGAGGTGAGAGAGTTCTTATAGTTGCGCATGGTAATTCATTAAGAGCGCTTATGATGGCCATTGAGGGTTTAGATTCTGATACAATCATGAATCAAGAAATTGAGACAGCTGTTCCAATTATTTACGAATTACATGCGGATTCTACAATGTCTGCGAAAAAAGTGTTGGGGAAGCTTCTTGAGAAAGAATTGACATAGAGAGTGTCTTGGATTAAAAAAAGTGTTATTTTGCCCAGATGGCGAAATTGGTAGACGCGCAGGTTTCAGGGATCTGTGCTGTAAAGCGTGGAGGTTCGAGTCCTCTTCTGGGCACCAAGAATCTGTAATTCTGTAATTGAAGTTCATCGGAAATATATCTGCTCTTGTTTTTTGTAGTGTCTAGCAGCGTTGATTTTGTGCCATTCAATGAGTTGGGTGCAAAATATGAGAATTTCTATGATTGTGGACAAATTGTCGGCAAAGTCTGATTGAAAGATTCTTTAAATACATATGCATATGGAAGAACAGCTTGTTTGAAAGAAAGTATTATTAATGGCTATTGAACGTACCTTTTCTATGATTAAACCGGATGCGACACGTCGTAATCTTACAGGCGCTATTATAAAAATTTTGGAAAATGTTGGTTTGCGTGTTATTGCCTCTAGGCGTATATTGATCACTTTGCAGGAAGCAGAAAAATTTTACGAAGTTCATAAAAATCGTTCTTTTTTTGATTACTTGACGAAGTTTATATCTTCTGGACCAACGGTTATTCAGGTTTTAGAAGCTGAGAATGCGATTTCTATAAATCGTAAAATTATGGGTGCTACGGATCCATTGTTTGCTTCATCTGGAACAGTTCGTAAAATTTTTGGTTTATCAATAGGAGAAAATTCTATTCATGGTTCCGATAGTTCTGATACAGCTGCTGCGGAAATTGCTTATTGGTTTTCTGAAAGAGAAATTGTTGGCTAACCTAATTTGTTTTAAATTTAGCAAGATAATGAAAGTTTTCGTCTAGGAAGTAAAGGGTTGTTTTCTTGATTTGATATTTTTTAACTTTTTGCATCATTGTGATAAATTCTGCTGCTTGTAAAGCAATGGTGTCAGGGCATAGCTTGAAGGTTGTTGCTGGTCTTTTAAAGACTAAATTGTCTTTTCCGTTGAAAAGAGCTGTTGTGAAGTAGTGATTACATCCATCTGAACCACTGACCTTATAATTTTTTACATTGTTGCTTTCTTGAGCAATGAATAAAGTAATATCCGTGTTATCTAAAACTTGATGGTTAACAATATTTTCTGCAATCCAGTGATGTCCTGTTATAAGATTTTCTTGGTTGTCTAGGGTTTCTACTGGGTTGAGATGGATCATATAGCCTGAACGATTTGTATCAACTCGTATCGGTTCTTCGTGAAAGAACCATATTTCATCTCCTACTACAATTTTTGCTTGTAGGAAGTAAGACTTATTGTTATTAAGTTGATCTATTGTAATAGGGAAGCTAAAGTGAATAGATGCTGTTGGCTTACTTTGGATTTGCGCAATAATTTTTTGTATATTTCCTATAGAATGTATAATCTGAACAATAGCTATTGCATCTGAAGGCAAAGCGATGCCTTTATCATATATTATTTTTCCATGAATATTATCATGTTTGATTGATCGTATAAAGAAGAATATAATAGAAAAACTAATGGCACTAATAATAATGGTTTTTATTAAAATTTTTATCATTTTTTTATGTTATGCTCTTTTTTATAGTTCTTTGGTAGCTATCAAACTTCTTTTTTAAGAGAAAATCAATTGCTTTGCTTTTTTTTATGATTAAACTTTTTTAAAAAAGTTCTTGATTCTTTTTATTCAAAGTCAATTGAGATTGCCCTTATAGCTCAGTTGGTAGAGCACCTGATTTGTAATCAGGGGGTCGGGAGTTCGAGTCTCTCTGGGGGCACCATTGATAGAAGATTCTTTACGAATTTTGAGATATATGATAAGAGTGGGGTTCTGCAATTTTTGCAGGGAATTTGTATTCTTTGAAATTTGTGAAGTGCTTAGGACAGGACGGACCTATGGCGCGATATATTTTTATTACTGGCGGTGTTGTTTCTTCCTTAGGAAAGGGCATTGCTGCTGCAGCTTTAGCTGCTCTTTTAGAGGTTCGTGGATATAAAGTGCGAATCCGTAAATTTGATCCTTACCTTAATGTTGATCCTGGAACAATGTCACCTTATCAGCATGGTGAAGTTTTTGTCACAGATGATGGTGCCGAAACAGATTTAGATTTAGGGCATTATGAAAGGTTTACTGGGCGTTCTTCTCATAGGAAGGATAATCTAACGGCTGGTTGTATTTATCGTAATATTATAGAGCGTGAGCGTCGAGGTGATTATCTTGGTGGAACGGTTCAGGTTATTCCGCATGTAACAGATGAGGTTAAGAATTGTATTATTGAAGGAAATAAAGAGTATGATTTTGTTTTGTGTGAAATTGGTGGCACTGTAGGTGATATTGAAGCAATGCCTTTTCTGGAGGCGATTCGGCAGTTATATAATGAGTTGCCATATCAACAGGCTATTTTTATACATTTGACTTTAATGCCTTTTATTGCTGCTGCTGGTGAATTAAAAACTAAACCGAGTCAGCATTCAGTTAAGGCATTGCAATCAGTTGGAATTATTCCTGCTATTTTATTAGTCCGTTCAGATAGAGCGATTCCGGAATCAGAGCGTAAAAAATTATCATTGTTTTGTAATGTCCGTCCTTCTTCTGTAATTCAGGCTTTGGATGTTTCTTCTATTTATGATGTACCTATGGCTTATCATCGTGAAGGGCTTGATTATGAGGTTTTGAGTGCCTTTGGTCTTGATGTTTCATCAGTTCCTGATATGCAAAATTGGAAAGAAATATCTTGGCGTATTCATAATCCTGATGGAGAGGTCACAATTGCAATTGTTGGGAAGTATACAGGGTTGAAAGATGCTTATAGGTCTTTGATTGAAGCGCTGGGACATGGTGGGATAGCAAATAGGGTCCGTGTGAATATGGAGTGGATTGAATCTGAAATTTTTGAAGGAGCAGATCCAGCTATATATTTGAAAAATGTGGATGGTGTTTTAGTGCCAGGAGCATTTGGTGTGCGCGGTGCAGAAGGAACAATGATTGCTATTCGTTTTGCTCGTGAGCATAAGATACCGTTTTTTGGTATTTGTTTTGGGATGCAGATGGCCTGTATTGAGGTAGCTCGTCATCTTGCTGGGATCTTAGAGGCTTCTTCAACAGAGTTTGGGGAAACTCAAGAACCTGTTGTTGGATTGATATCCAATAAATTTGATGAAAAGCATACTGGTAGCATGCGACTTGGTGCTTACAAAGTATGTTTAGAAAAAGGCTCTCTTATTGCTGCTATTTATGGAAAACAGTATATTGTAGAACGGTATAGGCATCGTTATGAGGTCAATCTTGATTATAGGGAACGCCTTTCAGCATGTGGACTTATTTTTTCAGGAATGTCTCCGGATGGTGTTGTTCCTGAAATCGTAGAATATCTTGATCATCCGTGGTTTATGGGGGTGCAATACCATCCTGAGTTCAAATCTCGTCCTTTTAAACCTCATCCGCTTTTTTCCTCTTTTATCAAAGCGGCAATTCAGAAAAAAAACTAATGGATTGTCTTATCATGATTGTCTTATCATGTCTGTCGTCTGATGATTGTAAATTATTTTTGAGTGACTTCAGAAGGTGAGGGATTCATGTTAAAGCCTGATGCTATTTTAAATTTAGGAAATGTGACTCTTTCTAATCAAGCGCCTTTGGCGCTAATTGCTGGTCCTTGTCAAATGGAAAGCCGGGATCATGCATTTGAAATAGCAGGACGATTAAAAGAGATAACGGATGAAATAGGTATCGGTCTTGTTTATAAATCAAGTTTTGATAAGGCAAATCGTACTTCATTAAAGGCGCAGCGTGGAATTGGGATGGAGAAAGCCCTTTCTATATTTTATGATATAAAGAAAAATTTTGGATTTCCTATTTTAACTGATGTTCATACAGAAAAGCAATGTTATGAAGTAGCTTCTGTTGTTGATGTGTTACAAATTCCTGCTTTTCTTTGTCGACAAACTGATTTGTTAATTGCTGCAGCTAAGACAGGTCGGGTGATTAATGTTAAGAAGGGGCAGTTTCTTGCACCTTGGGATATGAAAAGTGTTATTGCTAAAATAACTGAAAGTGGGAATTCTCGGGTTATGTTATGTGAGCGTGGTACGTCTTTTGGATATAATACACTTATTTCAGATATGCGTGCTTTAGTGATTATGAATCGTTTTGGAGCCCCAGTTATTTTTGATGCTACTCATTCTGTGCAGCAACCTGGTAAAAAAGGAGATACTTCTGGAGGAGAGCGTGAGTTTGTTGAAAGCTTAGTGTATGCTGCTGTTGCGATTGGTGTTGCCGCTGTTTTTATAGAAACGCATGAAAATCCGGATCAAGCCCCTTCAGATGGACAGAGTATGGTAAAGCTTGAGGATCTTTCAGAGATTTTGAGAAGATCTATGGCTTTTGATCGTATAGCAAAAGGTCTTTGAAAAATCTTCTTTGTTATGAGGTAGAAATTAAAAAAAGGATGCTTTTATGAGTAGAATTCTTAATGTTTTGGGCCGTGAAATTATTGATAGCCGTGGAAATCCAACGGTTGAGGTTGATGTTATACTTGAAGACGGTTCATTTGGACGCTCTTCTGTTCCATCTGGAGCGTCTACTGGGTTACATGAAGCAATTGAACTACGTGATAGGGAACAACGTTATAAGGGGAAAGGTGTGCAAAAGGCAGTGAATGCTGTTAATTCTGAAATTTTTTATAAATTAAAAGGGGCTAATGCGAAGGATCAGATATCGATTGATCAGACTATGATCGAGCTGGATGGAACAGTGAATAAGGCTCGTTTAGGAGCGAATGCTATTCTTGGTGTTTCTCTTGCTGTAGCTAAGGCAGCTGCAGTCTCTTGTACTTTACCTTTATACCGCTATCTGGGTGGGGTCCATGCACATGTTTTGCCTACACCCATGATGAATATAATTAACGGGGGGATTCATGCTGATAATGAGATTGATTTTCAAGAGTTTATGATTATTCCTGTTGGTGCTTTAAATTTTTCTGAAGCACTGCGTTATGGAGCTGAGGTTTTTTATAGTTTGAGAACTCGCTTGCGGGGCTCTGGATACAATACGAATGTTGGTGATGAAGGTGGTTTTGCACCAACTTTAAAAAGTACTTTCATGGCTCTTGATTATATTATGGCTTCTATTGAAGAATCAGGCTTAAAACCAGGGGATGATATTGTTCTTGCTCTGGATTGTGCTTCCAGCGAATTTTTTCAGGATGCTCATTATGTTTATAAAGGTGAAAAGGTCAAACGTGATTCTTTAGGACAGGCAGAATATCTTTCTAGACTCGTTGCTAATTATCCTATTGTTTCTATTGAAGATGGTATGGCTGAAGATGATTGGGATGGCTGGAAGTATTTGACGGATCTTCTCGGTGAAAAGTGTCAATTAGTTGGGGATGACCTTTTTGTTACGAATTCTGCTCGTTTGCTTGATGGGATTAAGAGTGGTATTGCTAATTCTATTTTAGTGAAGGTAAACCAGATTGGGACATTAAGCGAAGCGCTCTATGCTGTTGAAACAGCGCATAAAGCAGGGTATACTGCGATTGTATCACATCGTTCTGGAGAAACGGAAGATTCAATCATTGCTGATCTTGCTGTAGCTACAAATTGTGGCCAGATAAAAACAGGGTCTCTTTCTCGTTCAGAGCGTCTTTCTAAATATAATCAGTTGCTTCGTATTAGTCAGGATTTAGGTAAAGAGGCTTATTATGCAGGGCGATCTGCTTTTCGTCAGTCGTTAACGAGAGTAATAGATTGATGTTGTTGATGCTTAAACAAAAGCGGCATATTTTATTTATAATTTTTAGTATTTTTGTCATTTTTTATTTTTGTTATCATTTAACTCATGGAGTTTATAGGATTTATGCAGTTCATGAGCTTAGGGAAGAATTAGCTCTTTTGAAAGTTCATAAAAAACAATTGGAAGAAGAGCGGCTGATCCTTGAAAAAAGGTGTAACCTTTTACGTGATGGAAGTCTTGAAAAAGATATGTTAGATGAGTATGCCAGAAAAAATCTAAATTTTTCATTATCAAATGAACTGACTCTTATGCTTTCTAACTCATAAGAGTCTGTATAAAAGACTGTGTCTTTTACAAGGGAGTGAAATATGGCAGTAAATCTTAAAAAGACATTGCCTAATGTTGCTGAAGCAATGACATTGCCTGAATCTTTTGATTTGAGCAAAGAAGATGAGTTTGATCTTTATCGCAGTATGCTTCTTATTCGGCGATTTGAGGAAAAGGCAGGTCAGCTGTACGGGATGGGTCTCATTGGAGGGTTTTGTCATCTGTACATTGGGCAAGAGGCTGTTGTTGTAGGTGTTTTGAAGGCTGCGGAGGATGCTGATCAAATTATCACGTCATATCGTGATCATGGTCATATGTTAGCAGCAGGAATGAATCCTCGTGGTGTAATGGCTGAGCTTACCGGACGTCGTGGAGGCTTTTCTAAAGGAAAGGGGGGGTCTATGCACATGTTCTCAATAAAAAAAAGGTTTTATGGGGGTCATGGCATTGTTGGGGCACAGGTCCCTATAGGGACAGGTCTTGCTTTTGCTAATTCGTATCGTGGAAATAAAAATGTGGCTTTAACATTTTTGGGAGATGGTGCCGCTAATCAAGGACAGGTGTATGAAAGTTTTAATATGGCCTCCTTATGGAAACTTCCAGTTGTTTATATTATTGAAAATAATAGGTATGCTATGGGAACCTCCGTTCATCGTTCTTCGGCAGAACCAGATCTTTCGCGTAGGGGGCTTTCTTTTGAGATTCCTGGTTTTGTTGTCGATGGGATGGATGTGCGTGCTGTGAAAGCGGTTTCGGATAAAGCAATTGCATGGGTACGTTCTGGAAATGGACCTATGATTTTGGATATGCGGACATACCGTTATCGAGGTCATTCTATGTCTGATCCAGCAAAATATCGTACGAAGGAAGAAGTTCAGAGGATTCGTATGGAGCATGACGCTATTGATCAAGTGAAGAAAAGATTGATTAAAAAAGGATGGGCTAGGGAAGAGGATTTAAAGGAAGTAGATAGGCAGGTTCGTGGCATTGTTTCGGATGCTGCTAATTTTGCGAGAAATGACCATGAACCAGATATTTCGGAGCTATATACCGATCTATTAGCATAGAAGGAATGCTGAGAAGCCCGGAATTTTGGAAATGTGAAATGAGAATCTTGGTGAATACTGTTTTTATTTTTGAACAGAATGATGTAATAACTGATTTGAATCGGAGGTAGGTTAAAGCTTTCTTCGCAAACTGGATCAGCCTTTTTTGATAATATCCGTGAGGTGCGACTATGACAATCTTGACAGTGCGGGAGGCTTTGCGTGATGCTATGGCTGAGGAAATGCGTCGGGATGATAATGTATTTCTTATGGGAGAAGAGGTTGGGCAATATCAAGGGGCTTACAAAGTTTCAGATGGTTTGCTTGAGGAATTTGGAGAACGTCGTGTAGTTGATACACCTATTACTGAACATGCTTTTACTGGTCTGGGAATTGGTGCTGCTTTTGCAGGGTTACGTCCAATTGTTGAGTTTATGACATTTAATTTTGCAATGCAGGCTATTGACCAGATTGTTAATTCCGCTGCGAAAACCCGTTATATGTCTGGGGGACAAATGTCTGTACCCATTGTTTTTCGCGGACCTAATGGTGCTGCTGCTCGGGTTGCAGCACAGCATTCACAATGTTATGCAGCTTGGTATAGTCATATACCAGGGTTAAAGGTTGTAGTCCCTTATACAGCTGCAGATGCTAAAGGTCTTCTTAAAACAGCGATCCGGGATGAAAATCCTGTAGTTTTTCTTGAAAATGAGTTACTTTATGGAAATAGATTTGAAGTGCCAAATTTAGAGGATTTTCTCGTACCAATTGGTAAGGCACGTATTTACAAAAGTGGGAAAGATGCAACGGTCGTCGCCTTTGGGATTGGTATGCGCTATGCTATTGATGCAGTAGAAAAGCTTTCTGCGCTTAATATTGATGTTGAATTAATTGATCTTCGTACCCTGCGTCCAATGGATATGTCTACGATTCTTGAATCTGTTCGGAAAACAGGGCGTCTTGTTACGGTTGAAGAAGGATTTCCGCAATCATCCGTAGGTACAGAAATTGCTGCTCGTGTCATGCAGCAGGCGTTTGATTGGCTTGATGCGCCGGTCTTGACTGTTTCTGGGAAAGATGTTTTTATGCCTTATGCTGCTAATTTAGAAAGACTTGCGTTACCATCTGCTATGGAAGTAGTTGAAGCTGTTAAGGCTGTTACTTACAAGTTGTAAAGGAAAAATGTGGATGCCTGTAAAAATTACTATGCCTGCACTGTCACCTACGATGGAAGAAGGTACTTTGGCAAGGTGGCTTGTAAAGGAGGGAGATAAGGTTATTCCTGGTGATGTGATCGCTGAAATTGAGACTGATAAAGCTATCATGGAAGTAGAGGCAATTGATGAAGGAATTCTTGAAAAAATTCTTGTTCCTTCTGGGACTCAAGGGGTTAAGGTGAACTCTGTCATTGCTCTTCTTGAAGAAGGTGATTCTGAAGAAGAGAAGATTGATTCTGATTTCTCAAAAGAATCCGAAGAAGATAAGGATAAAACTGGGGGGATGAGATCTGTTGATTCGGAGAGGGTTTTTTCTTCTCCTTTAGCAAGACGTATGGCAGAACAGAAAGGTGTTAATATTGCTCTGTTAAATGGAACAGGTCCAGGTGGACGTATTGTAAAGTCTGATGTTGAATCTGCTATTCCTACTCAGGAAGTAGAGACAGTTATTTCTTTGCAAGAAAGAAATAAGGATTTTGTTAGGCTTTTGCCTGGTGAATATAAAATTATTCCTCAGAGCGCTATACGTAGAACTATTGCTCAGCGTTTAATAGAGTCAAAACGTACTGTTCCACATTTTTATGTATCTGTTGATTGTGAAATAGATGCGCTGTTACAGCTGAGATCTGATTTAAATCATGCTGCGCCGGTTGAAGAACAAGAATCTGGGTCTTTTCCAGTTTATAAGCTTTCAGTGAATGATATGATTATTAAGGCTGTGGCCTTAGCCTTGAAGCAGGTTCCTGATGCTCATGTTTCATGGCTTGATGATGAAAATATTATCGATCATTCTTATGTAGATGTTGCTGTAGCTGTATCACTAAGAAATGGTTTGATTACACCGATCATACGACATGCTGATGAAAAAAATTTAAGAAGAATATCGGATGAAATCAAGGTTTTAGTAAAGCGAGCTCGGAAGATGAATCTGAAATCTGAAGAGTATCAAGGTGGAACTGTAGCGGTTTCTAATATGGGTATGTTTGGTGTAAAGGAATTTACTGCGATTATTAATCCTCCTCAAGCAACAATTTTTGCTATTGGTGCAGCTGAAAAACGGCCTGTTGTGAAGAATGGGGTTCTTTCTATTGCAACTATGATGACGGTAGTTATATCAGCTGATCATAGGGTCATTGATGGTGTCTTAGCGGCGAATCTTGCTCAAGCATTTAAGATGTTGATTGAAAATCCTTTTATGATCTTAGTTTAAGAGAGTAAAAAGCTATTTTTGAGAAGTGTTTTATTCGATATTTAATTTCGCTATTATTTTGATAGAGGAAAGTAATGTCTAAATTGTATGATATTATTATCATTGGCTCTGGCCCTGGTGGTTATACAGCGGCAATTCGTGCGGCACAATTAGGATTCAGTACAGCTATTGTAGAGCGTGAGCATCTAGGTGGTATTTGCTTGAATTGGGGTTGTATCCCTACGAAAGCGCTGTTACGTTCTGCTGAGATAAAACATATTACTGATCATATCAAGGATTATGGGATTAGATGTGATGGATCTGTTCTTCCTGATATTAATGCAATAGTTGCTCGTTCTCGCAGAGTTTCAGCCCGTCTTAATAGTGGTATTGCTTTTTTGATGAAGAAAAATAAGATTGATATCATTTGGGGTGAAGGTCTCCTGAAAAGGAGTGTCACGGATGGAACTTTTTTAGAAATTATTGTGGAGCCATCCTTAAAAAAGGTTGTAGAACCACAACACGCTGTTCCAAAAGGTGTCCTTGGTTCTGGTGTTTATAAAGCGAAGCATGTTATTCTTGCGACTGGTGCGCGTCCACGCATTTTACCTGGTCTTGAGCCAGATGGTCAATCTATCTGGACATATTGTGAAGCAATGGTACCAAAGATTATTCCAAAATCTCTGATTATTGTAGGATCAGGTGCAATTGGTATTGAATTTTCTTCTTTTTATCGTGATATGGGAGCATCAGTAACTCTGATTGAGGTTTTACCGCAAATTATGCCGCTGGAAGATTGTGAGCTTTCAGCTTTTACTCGTAAGGAGCTTGAAAGCCGTGGTATTTCTATACTGACTGAAGCGAAGATAACTAAGCTTGAGAAAGCTCATGATTTGATTAGTGTCCATATTGATGTCAAAGGAAAGAAAAAAAGTATTTCTGCTGCATGCTTGCTTTCTGCTGTAGGAGTTGAAGGGAACGTTGAAAGTCTTGGAATTGAGAGCTTAGGTATTAGGTTTGAATCTGGTCGTATTGTGACAGATCAATGGAATTGGACAGGAGTTCCTGGTATTTATGCTATTGGTGATGTGAGCGGGGCTCCTATGCTTGCCCATAAGGCAGAAGCAGAGGGGAGAGTTTGTGTTGAAACAATTGCTGGTCTCTCAAAACTTCATCCTGTAGATAAAAGAAAAATACCAGGATGTATTTACTCTAGACCTCAGGTAGCGTCTGTGGGTCTTACGGAAGAGAAAGCAAAAGACTTTGGTTATAATATTCGTGTTGGCCGTTATTTTTTTTCTGCTAATGGGAAGGCGATTGCACTGGGTGAGGATAAAGGATTTATAAAGACAATTTTTGATGAAAAGACAGGTCAACTTCTTGGAGCTCATATGGTCGGAGCAGAAGTAACTGAACTGATTCAGGGGGTTGTCATTGCTATGAATCTAGAAACGACGGAAGAAGATCTCATTCGTTCTATTTTTCCACATCCGACTTTATCAGAAGTGCTTAAAGAAAGTGTGCTGGATGCTTATGATCTAGCCCTGAACATATAAAAGTTATGTCTATGGATTGATTTATGTCCAAAGGAAGAGACTATGAATCGGCTTGATAGAATTTCGGTTCGGCCTATACGCCATCCAGAAAAATCCAATAACCCAGATAGCAAAGTGTTAGAAAAACCAGATTGGATTCGTGTCAGAGCTCGAACATCTAGTATTTATGCTGATACATGGGATATTGTTCGTGGTAACGGTCTTATTACGGTATGTCAAGAAGCGGCTTGTCCTAATATTTCTGAGTGTTGGCATAAAAGGCATGCGACTTTTATGATTATGGGTAACATATGTACCCGTGCCTGTGCTTTTTGCAATGTATCGACAGGGATTCCTTTGTCCCTTGATTCTGATGAGCCAGAGCGTATTGCGAGAGCTGTGGAGCAGATGAAACTCATGCATGTCGTGATTACTTCAGTTGATCGTGATGATCTTACGGATGGTGGTGCAGGACATTTTTCTAAGGTGATTGAGGCTATTCGGAAACGTATGCCGCAGACAACAATTGAGGTCTTAACGCCTGATTTTCGCAATAAGCATGGAGCAATTGAAATTATATTAGCTGCTCGTCCTGATGTTTTCAATCACAATTTAGAAACTGTAGCTTCACAATATTTAACTGTGCGTCCTGGTGCCCGTTATTTTAGCTCTCTTCGCTTATTGCAAAGGGTGAAAGAAATTGAACCTTCTATTTTTACAAAGTCAGGGATTATGTTAGGTTTGGGTGAAAAAAGAAATGAGATACTTCAGCTGATGGACGATTTACGCTCAGCTGATGTAGACTTTATGACCCTTGGTCAGTATCTGCAACCAACTAAAAAGCATCATCCTGTTATCCGATTTGTTCATCCAGATGAATTTTCTTCATATGCTACAATTGGGAAGAGCAAGGGTTTTTTATATGTAGCTTCGAGTCCGCTCACGCGTTCTTCTTATCATGCTGGAGATGATTTTAAAAAATTGAAGTTAGCTAGATTGAATCGTTTTGCTGCTAAATGCTGAGCCATGCCGTCTTTTGAGATACAAAAATATGTTGAGCATCATAGGGCTAATATGTTTGCGCTTGTTGCTGATGTCGAGAGCTATCCTGAATTTTTGCCTATGTGTGAAGCCTTGTCTATTCGTTCTTATCATAGAGAAGGTGAGAACAGCTTCTTTCTAGCGGATATGACTGTTCATTATCAGTGGATTCGTGAAATTTTGACAACGAAAGTTTCTCTTCATCCAGGAGAAGGTCGGATTAAAGTGCAATATGTTGAAGGACCTTTTCAGTATCTTGAAAATTATTGGATATTTTTACCGGTTAAAAGCGAGAATGCTTGTATCATTGAGTTTTTTATTGATTATAAAATTAGCCATCCGATTTTTTCTCTGATAGCAGGGCAAATGTTTCGGAATGTCTTTTGTCGTTTTATTGATATATTTAAGAAAAGGGCTGACGAGCTTTATGATAGAGTCATTTGATTTTGATCAATTTCTATCTATTTTTTAGGATATCCTAGAATCAAATCTGTTTTGATATCAGTTTCGCCTTTTAGACGAGCTTTATAAACTTCATAATTTTCCATGACACGTTGTACATAATTACGTGTTTCATGATAAGGTATCCGCTCAATCCAATCAACGACTTCTTCAAGAGAAGCTCCACGGGGATCCCCGTAACGTTTAATCCACTCTTCGGCGCGTCTTGGTCCTGCGTTGTATCCAATAAAGGTTAAGAGATATGACCTATCAAATTTTTCTAGTTCTTTGTTAAGATAGACGATACCGAGGCTTATGTTGTAGCCAGGGTCTACAAGTTTTTTTAAAGAATAGGTTTTTCCTTGTTCTAATGCAATTTCTTTAGCTGTTTGAGGTAAGATTTGTAGAATTCCACGTGCGTTGGCGCTTGATTTTGCAAGAGGATTAAATTCACTTTCTTGACGTCCTATAGCATAGGTCATGGCTTTACTGATGTTAGAAATATGAAGGTCAGAAGGAATAACTCCTAAAGGATAAGAAAGAGCTTCTACAGGAATGCCGCGATAAACAGCGTTTTGACCAATTTTTAGACTTGTATAATAATCGTTGTATTTCTCTGCCATTCCAGAAAGTAAACTGAGTTTTCCTGGACTTTTTAAGTGATAAGAAAGCTCTTTGTATAAGATGATAGCCTCTTTTCTAAAACCAGCTGATTCAAGATTTTGGATTACCTTAATGGTAGCGAGTTGTTTGAATTCTTTTCTATCTTTTTCTGTGGGATGTGGGTAATCTATTTTCAAGGTTCTTTTTTTTAGATGGGTCGCTGCTAATTGTCCATAGAATGTGGTTTTGTAACGAGAAGCTTTTTGGAAGAAATGCTTGGATGTTTTTTTGTCATGCATGATTTCTGTTGTTCTTCCCATCCAATACAAGCTACGTGCGATAGAAATAGGATGCGAAGAGAGGCGATTGAGATGGGAGAAATGCTTGAGAGCCGTTTTTGGCTTATTTAGAAAACGTAATGCATACCATCCAGCATGAAACTCTGCATCTGCTCTGATTGTAGGATTCTGACTTTTCTGTGTTGCTGCTAATTGGTAGGCAAGTTGTATGTTCCCAATATCGAGTAATTCACGCGAAAGTATTCGTATTTGATTCCACCATAAATCGGTATGTGTGGATATTTCGTTATTTTGTCTATTGAGAGCAACTCTTGCTGCTTCTATATATTGTTTATTATTGCGTAGATATTTGATGCGGGCGAAGCGATATATTGTGTTTTGTTTCAAACTTTTATTAATGGCTTCAAGCTGTTTTGCAGCATCTATTTTTTTAGATATGACAGCTAGAAGTCCTTTGTAAAGAGAAGTTTCTCCGGCGAGTTGTGCGATATTTTGAGCAGAATTTATTTGGGAATTGTCAATCAGGTTTTTGAAACGTCTTTGGTAATCGATTTTTGTTAAAATTGTGCCAATCTCTTGAATAACCATTTTTTCTTCATGGTTTGTGAGTTTGGCTGTGGGCCACCATGAAGCGATGAGAGCATGTGCTTTTTTTCGATCTTTTGTGATTAGGGCTTGAGTGAATGCTATCATACCAGAAGTTGTTTGCGGTTTTTTTTTACTAAAAAAATTGATAATTTCTTTGGATGAGTGTTGTTCGTAGATAAAAGCCTTTTCGAGGTTATATTCTATAATACTGTGTCCTGGCCAATTTTTTAACTCAATGATTGCTTGACGAAATTGAGTAGAAGGGATTTCTTTTATATTTGAGACAGCAATAGCCCAGGTAAGAGTATTGCGAGAAGGAGAATTGTATGGCATGTCATCTCTTAGTCCAATCGCTTGTTCTATTTTTTTCTCTTGAAGGCTTTGAAGTCCTATTCTGAGTTTTTCAATATCTTTATTGCTTGAATTTAAAAGAACGATTTTTTTGTTAGAAAGAGGCTGTTGAGGCTTAGAATGAGGAATAGGGTAGGTCTGTGCGAAAGAGAGAGAAAGGGAGTGAAGGAGAATATTCCCTATGAGGATAATAGAAACAAGGAAAAATATATGTGGAGGCATGTTTTAATCTGTCAGGTAATGTCACTTAAAAAAATAGACGAATATAGACTTATATAGATTGATTTTTATGAGATCGTGATATAGCGCTAGCTATATTTTTCTTGCCTGAGCTGTTGAGCCGGACTATGTTTTAAATTGTTTCGGGAATGCTATCAGGGAGTGATCTATGCTTAAGGGAGCTTTAACCGCCCTTATAACCCCTTTTTCTGCGAGAGGAGGTATTGATGAAACAGCGTTTTGTAACCTTATTGAATGGCAAATCAGTGAAGGTATACATGGATTAGTCCCGGTTGGTACTACTGGTGAAGCCCCAACTCTTAGCTATAATGAGCATAAGCGTTTAATTGAAGTATGTATTAAGCAGGTGAATAAACGAGTTCCTGTTATTGCCGGAGCTGGAGCGAATAGCACGTCTGAGGCCGTCGAGCTTGCTCTTTATGCAGAGCGAGTTGGTGCAGATGCACTTTTAGTTGTAACTCCTTATTATAATAAACCAAGTCAACGTGGTCTTTATACACATTTTTCTGCTATTGCTGAAGCTGTGTCTACCCCGATTCTTATCTATAATATTCCAGGGCGTTCTGTTATTGATATGTTACCGGATACTATGGGGCAGTTAAAAAGGGATTTTAAGAATATTGTTGGAGTTAAAGATGCGACTGGCCGGATGGACCGTGTATCGGAACAGCGTCTGGCTTGCGGAAAAAACTTTGTTCAGCTTTCAGGGGAGGATTCTTCAGCATTAGGATTTAATGCGCAAGGTGGTATGGGTTGTATTTCAGTTACATCCAATATTGCGCCACGCTTGTGTTCTGAATTACAGAATGCCTGTTTAAGGAATGACTATTATGCGGCTTTTTCTGTTCATGAAAGGTTGGTGCCTATTCATAAAGTGCTTTTTCTTGAACCGAATCCAGCGGGGATTAAATATGCAGCATCAAGGCTTGGTCTTTGTACTCCGCTTGTACGTTTGCCACTGCTGCAGATTGATTTTGAAACAGCGAAAATGATTGATGCGGCATTAATTAATGCTGGGTTGCTTGATTCTTGAATAAAGAATGGATGGATTAATCAATGAGTGCAGGAAAAAATGAGCAGAGAAGAATTTTAGCTGAGAATAGGAAAGCACGTTATAATTATGAAATTACTTCTACGTTAGAGGCAGGATTAGTGTTGCAGGGGAGTGAGGTGAAATCGTTACGTGCCAATCATGCTAGTATTACAGATAGTTACGCAAGTTTAGAAAATGGAGAAGTGTGGCTTGTTAATACTTATATTCCTGTATATTTGCAAGCAAGCTGTTTTAATCATGAGCCAAGGCGTTTGCGTAAGTTGCTTGTGAGGAGAAGAGAACTTCTTCGTTTGTTTAATTCTATTTCACGAGAAGGGATGACACTTATTCCTCTCCGACTTTATTTTAATATGCATGCTTGGGTAAAGCTTGAAATTGGAATTGCTCGTGGTAAGAAAGCATATGATAAGCGTGAGAGAGAGAAAAAACGTGATTGGGCTCGTGAGAAGGCTAGGTTAGTGCGTTAAAATTTATTGGGGATGAGATGATCTGTCGTTTTGTTCTCGCTCAATTTCGGTTTTAAGTTGAAGAAGATCAATGAAATTATCGGCTTGTCTCCGTAAATCATCGGAAATCATTGCTGGTTGTGTTTCAAGTGTTGAAACAACGCTGACTTTACGGCCTTTACGTTGTAAAGCTTCGACTAAGGAGCGAAAATCACCATCACCTGAAAAAAGTACGAAATGATCTACTGTATTAGAAAGTTCCATTGCATCAATCGTTAATTCTATGTCCATATTTCCTTTAATTTTACGGCGACCACTAGCGTCTATAAATTCCTTAGCTATTTTTGTTATCACTTGATAGCCGTTATAGTGTAACCAATCAATGAGCGGACGAATAGATGAATATTCTTGTTCTTCTACAAGAGCAGTATAATAATAAGCGCGCAAAAGATAGCCGTTTTTTTTAAAAACATCAAGTAATTTGTTATAATCAATGTCAAATCCTAAGGTTTTGGAGGCAGCGTAAAGATTGGCGCCATCAATAAAAAGAGCAAGTTTCTCACGAGGATCAAACATGATATAAAACCGTTTATGAAAAATTCTTGGCCATATGATGCAAGACAAGAATCAGTGAAAGAACTATCTGTGAGCCTATTTAAATCACCTTTGCTTTGTTGCCAAGGTAGACAAGTGAAAAATAGGATTTTATTCTCTGTTTGTCTTGTTTTTTAGTATATAAAGAATTAAGGATTGAATCCTTTAGATCGTTATTGTTAGAGGTATTTATGGCTCGCATTACTGTAGAAGATTGCA
Source organism: Candidatus Tokpelaia sp. JSC161 (assembly GCA_003331105.1). Taxonomy (GTDB): domain Bacteria; phylum Pseudomonadota; class Alphaproteobacteria; order Rhizobiales; family Rhizobiaceae; genus JSC188. The sequence goes on from QEND01000001.1 coordinate 110,098, forward strand.
TAGATAAAATTAAGAATCGTTTTGAGTTGGTTTTGTTAACTGCATACCGTGCGCGTCAAATATCACAAGGAGCACAGATTACACTGGACCGCGATAATGACAAAAATCCAGTTGTTGCATTGCGTGAAATCGCTGATGAGACACTTTCTCCAGCTGATTTGAAAGAAGCGCTGATTCATTCTTTCCAGAAGCATGTTGATGTTGATGAGCCTGAATCTTCTAGTGATTTGTTTTCTGATGATTCAGAATATGGTTTATCTGTTTCTTCAAAGATTTCTTTAGGAAAAGGAGCGTTTACTAAGTTTGATCAGAGATCAGAGGAAGAGCTTCTCACGGGAATTCGAAGTCTTGTTGTTCCAGAAAAGAGTGAAGATTATTAGTTTTTGAAAGGTGATCTTTTAGGAGTCATTATGTATGATGCGTCAGTATGAGCTTGTTGAACGCGTGCAGAGATACAAGCCTGACGTGAATGCAGCTTTGTTAAATAAGGCATATGTTTATGCTATGCGTAAGCATGGTATGCAGAAACGAATTTCTGGGGATCTTTATTTTTCTCATCCATTAGAAGTTGCTGCTATTTTAACAGATATGCATCTTGATGAGGCAACAATTGTTGTTGCCCTTTTGCATGATACGATTGAAGATACATCTGCAACACGGTCTGAGATTGATCATCTTTTTGGAAAAGAGATTGGGACTTTAGTTGAAGGCTTAACTAAGATCAAGAAGCTTGATCTTGTATCGAAAAAGGCAGTTCAGGCAGAAAATCTTCGTAAGTTGCTCATAGCTATTTCGCAGGATGTGCGTGTTTTACTTGTTAAGTTAGCAGATCGATTACATAACATGCGTACTCTTGATGTTATGGATGAAGAAAAGCGTTGCCGTATTGCTGAAGAGACAATGGATATTTATGCACCACTTGCTGGGCGAATGGGTATGCAGGATATATGTGAAGAGCTAGAAGAGTTGGCCTTTCGCTATATTCATCCTGAGGCATGGCGGGTGGTTAAGAACGGATTATCTGATTTGCTCAAGCGTAATTTGAATCTTCTTACGACAATTGAGAAAGATCTTACATTGCTTTTTTCCGGACATGGGATTGCTGCACAGGTTAGAAGTCGACAGAAAAAAGCATGGTCAGTGTTTCGAAAAATGGAAGCAAAATCGATTTCTTTTGAACAATTATCTGATATTTTTGGTTTTAGAGTGATTGTTGAGACGATAGAGGATTGTTACCGTGTGCTTGGGATTATTCATACGACATGGCCTGTCGTGCCTGGTCGTTTCAAGGATTATATTTCTATTCCTAAACAGAATGATTACCGTTCAATTCATACGACAATTGTTGGATTATCACGTCAGAGGGTTGAGCTACAAATTCGGACTAGGGAAATGGATGAGATTGCTGAATATGGTGTTGCAGCTCATTCAATTTATAAGGATATTGGTTCGGATCTTCCGGTAATAAGTATTTTAAATGAAACGAATGCCTATGCATGGTTACGGCAAACTGTTCAGGCTTTATCAGAAGGAGATAGTCCTGAGGAGTTTTTAGAACAGACAAGGCTTGAACTTTTTAGGGATCAGGTTTTTTGTTTTACCCCAAAAGGCCGTTTGATTGCGCTTCCAAATCAGGCAACTCCTATTGATTTTGCGTATACGATTCATACGGATATTGGTGATTCATGTATTGGTGTGAAAATTAATGGATGTATTATGCCTTTGATGACTCGTTTAAAAAATGGGGATGAGGTCGAGATTATTCGATCAAAGGTTCAAGTTCCTCCTGCTGTCTGGGAGTCCTTTGTCGTTACAGGTAAGGCACGGTTAGCGATTCGTCGTGCTACGCGTTTAGCGATTCGCAGACAGTATTTCGCTCTTGGAGAGAGTCTTGTAGAAGGTGTCTTTGAGAAAGCTGGAAAAAAATTTTTAAAAAATGATTTAAATTCAGTTTTGCCAAGGCTCGCTCGTAAGGATGTGGAGGATGTGTTAGCTTCTGTTGGGCGAGGGGAATTATCTTCATATGACGTTCTAAAGGCTATTTATCCAGACTATAAAGATACTCGTGTTCTGCATAAAACACATATCAAGGCAGGAGACAAAGGATGGTTTAATATTCGGAATGTATCGGGTATGATTTTTAAAATACCGAAAAATTCTAGAAAGGATACAGGTTCTAGCGGTATTGTGGGGATGAGAGTGAATAGGGGGTTACCGATTCGTGGAGTGAGTGGAGATATCCCAGTTCGTTTTTCTCCAGAGGGTGCTGTTCCTGGTGATCGGATCGTTGGGATTCATCTTCCGGGAGCAGGAATTATTATTTATCCGATTCAGTCCCCAGCTTTGGCTGAATACGACGCTCATCCTGAGCGTTGGATTGATGTGCGTTGGGATATTGATACAGAAATGAGTGAACGTTTTCCTGCTCGGACTCGTGTGATTGCTATTAATGCGCCTGGTTCTTTAGCTGAAGTAGCTAGGATTATTGCGAAGAATGATGCGAATATTCATAGTCTTTCTATGGTGCGGACTGCACCTGATTTTACAGAAATGATCGTTGATCTGCAAGTTTGGGATATCAAGCATCTTAACCGAATTATTTTTCAGTTAAAGGAAAGTAAATTGGTGAGTACGATTTCTAGAATGAATGCCTGATAGGATAGGAATGGAGTGGGAAATGGAGAATGAAGATGTTCTTAAGATTTTTCGTAAGGCTGGAGCAATTTTAAATGGTCATTTTATTTTAAGGTCAGGGCGGCATAGTGCGATTTATATGCAAAAAGCTCATGTTTTTATGCATGCAGATTTTACAGAAAGGCTCTGTTGTGCAATAGCCGCGCAAATTCGTTTAGAAATTGGTGATATTGATTATATTGCTGGGTTAGCAATAGGGGGTCTGATTCCAGCTTATGAAACCTCAAGGCATTTATCTGTACCAGTAATTTGGGTTGAACGTGATGAGTTCGGTCTTTTTAAATTGCGAAGATTTCAGATCAAATCTGGTGCAAGAATTGTAATTTTAGAAGATGTGATGACGACCGGGAGTTCTGTGCAGGCGGCTTTAGATGCGATAGTTCATGCAGGAGGAAAAGTAATTGCTGTTGCCTGTATTATCGATCGTTCTGGAGGTAAGATTGATTTTGGTGTTCCTCTGATTGCTTTAGCTCAATACGAAGTCGCTTCTTACGAAGCGGATTCTTTACCAGAAGAGCTTTCTCTTCTTCCTGCTATGAAGCTTTAGCTATAGCTATTATTAGTGATTTTAGGTAAGAAAATAGCAACGAAACCAAGAAATGGTAAAAATGAGCAATTTATGAAAAGTTGTTGCATACCAATGATATCTCCTATAGCACCAAGAATGGCGGAGGATAGAGAACCTATCCCAAATGAAAGGCCAAAAAATAAACCTGCGATAGTTCCGGGTTTCCCTGGTATGAGTTCTTGTGCAAAAACAATGATTGCTGGGAATGCTGAAGCAAGTATCATCCCGATGATAAAGGATAAGATAGCCATAGTTGGTAAGTTAACATAGGGCAGTGCTATTGTAAAAGGTAATATTCCAAGAATAGATATCCAAATTACAGGACGTATCCCAATGTAATCGCTAATTGTAGCCCCGAGGAGGGTTCCTATAGAAACACCGGCGAGATAAAGAAATAATAGATATTGAGCTTGATGTATGCTCAAATTGAATTGTTCTATAGAGAACAAGGTATAAAAATTGCTCATACAAGCTACATAGCTCTGTTTAGCAATCATTAATGCAATCAGAACAAGTAGTGTCTGACGTATTTTTGATTGACTTAATTGTATACTTGGATGTGTTGTCGTAAGCTTTGTTGTCTTGTGATGAGTCTCCCAGAGACTAACTTTTATTAATAGTATAAATCCAATGAATGCGATCATCGTAACCCAAATAATATCTTTTTGTTGGGTAATAAAAAGTGCAGCGAATAGAGGTCCTAGAGATGAGCCAAGATTTCCACCTAGTTGGAAAATAGATTGGGAAAGACTATATTGTTGACAGGAAGCAATACGTGTTATGCGTGAGGCTTCTGGATGAAAAATAGAAGATCCAAACCCTAGACAAGCTGCACCCATTACAAGGATATGGTAATTATGGCTTTTAGAAATAAGGAAAAGACCACTCATAGTAAAAATTGAAGCACAGGGCAGGCTATAGGGAATAGGATGTTTGTCGGTGAAGATACCGACGAGTGGTTGTAATATTGAACCAGTGATTTGAAATGTTGCTGTAATGATTCCTATTTTTAATAGGGATAGATTGTAGTGGGCCCTTAAAAGAGGATAAATTGCTGGTAGCATGGATTGCATGAGATCATTCAGTAAATGACATAAACTAATGCTGATAATAACAGCAAAAAAGCTATGCGCCTTTTTTTTTGATTGTTTCTGAATCATCTGATGCTTACCTAATGATGAGAGATTAATGAAATCTGGATGATTATACAAGTTAAATGAGATCTTTCACGATACACTATAGATTTGTTCTTGTAGAAGGTGTAAAATTTTGGATAAAGGTTATTCATTCTCAATAATACAAGAATATATTATGCTATTTCGTAGACGAAAAGAGGTGAGTGTATGGGAACGTATGCGAATGTGCGTTTGGCCTCGTCGTTCTTTTTCCCGCTCATTTCGTTATATAGGCAAACGTGTTTTGCGTATTCCTGCTACACCTCATATGGTAGCGTTAGGGCTGGCTATTGGAATTTTTTCAGCCTTTACTCCGCTTTATGGGTTTCATGTTATTTTTTCAATTTTTGTAGCGTGGACGATGTCAGCGAATATTGCTGCAGCAGTGATTGGGACAGCTTTTGCTAATCCTCTCACCATTCCTTTTATTTTTAGTGCTACCTATGAGTTAGGGTATATTTTTTTACCTACTCGGAGAGCGTCTCTTTCTATTTATGCTTTTTTAGAATTGTTACATGAAAGAATTTTTGAGCAATTATTGCAGGTATTTTTACAACTTATTATTGGTTCTTTTATTTTAGGAGGAGCTGCTGCTCTTATAGTTTATATCTTAGCTCTGAAGGCTACAACGCATTTTCGTATACGTCGAAGTGAGTGGATAGCACGTGCTAAAGGAAAGTCTGTATCAGGCTCAGGAGAATGGTGGAAAGAGAAACTATGATTTTCGGAATTGGGAGTGATCTGTTTGATATTCGACGAATGAGCAGAATTCTTGATCTTTATGGAAACAAGTTTACTCAGCGCGTGTTTACTCAAGATGAGCAGTTAAGATCTGAAAGAAGAAACAATAAAGCCGCATCTTATGCTAAGCGTTTTTCTGCGAAGGAGGCTTGTGCCAAAGCGCTCGGAACAGGATTTTCACATGGGATCACGTGGCGTGATTTTGAAGTTGTGAGCCTCCCTATTGGTAAACCTTTGATGAAGGTAAAAGGAAAAGCTTTGCGTTTACTTAAACGGTTAGTGCCTAGAAAGTATGAAACTGTTGTACATTTGAGTATGACAGATGATTATCCTTGGGTCCAAGCCTTTGTCATTATTGAGGCTCTTTCTGTTGATAGCTCATGAAAATGATGATAAAGATAGTGAGATTAAGTGTGAGTAGAAGGAACAAAAAATGCAGGGAGACGGGTATTATGAATCTTCAAGAAAAAAAAACGACAAAAGAAACATTGATTGTAGTTATTGAGGCTTTGCTTTTAGCTTGTGTTATTCGTACATTTCTATTTCAGCCGTTTACTATTCCTTCTGGTTCAATGCGTCCGACATTACTTGTAGGAGATTATCTCTTTGTATCTAAGTATGCTTATGGTTATTCGCGTTTTTCTTTTCCCTTTTCACCTAAGTTTTTTTCGGGGCGGATATGGTCTGCAGAACCAAAACGTGGGGATATTGTTGTTTTTCGGCATCCTGAGAATACTTCTATCGATTATATTAAGCGTGTTATTGGTCTGCCAGGGGATAAGATTCAAATGCGCGCGGGAGTCCTTTATATTAATAACCTAGCTGTGAAGCGGACAAAGATTGCTGAGACGAAAAATGTTGATCTAGTTGGGAGCATTCCGCCTAGCGGAGAACTTTTTGATTCGACGAGAGATTTGCCTGTTTCTGTTTATCGTGAAACTTTACCGAATAATATTTCTTACAATACTTTTGATATATTAGAAGAAGGGCCAGGGGATAACACAAGAGTATATCAGGTCCCTGAAGGTCATTATTTCATGTTAGGAGATAATCGTGATAATTCGCTCGATAGTCGTTTTTCTTTAGGATATATTCCATTTGAAAACCTTATTGGTCGGGCGAATATACTTTTTTTTTCAATTGGAGGGGATTCTAGTGCTTGGCAGATTTGGCGCTGGCCTGCCTATCTTCGTTGGGAACGTTTATTTCGTTTTGTAAATATGAAGGGGATGTCCTTTGAGTGACGCGTGTCTGAGTGTAGAAGATTCGATTAGACGGCTTGAAAAATTGAGTGGTCATTTATTTAGGGATAAGGTGCTTTTAAGATGTGCTTTGACTCATTCTAGTCTCCGTGCTCATAATGGGAATTATGAACGCTTAGAATTTTTAGGGGACCGTGTTTTAGGCCTTGTCGTTTCTGAGATGATTTATAATTTTTTTCCTTCAGTGCTAGAAGGAGAGCTTTCTCTTCGCTTGAATGTCTTGGTTAATGCTGACACTTGTGCTCAGGTTGCTGAGGAGATTGGTCTTCCTGATATGATTCGCATGGGAATGGATACGAGATTTCTTGAAAAGCGGCGTATTCGGAATATTTATGCAGATGTAGTGGAATCATTGATCGCCGTGCTTTATCTTGAGGGAGGACTTAAAATTGTTCGTCCTTTTATTTCTCTTTACTGGAGTGAGAGGGTCTCTGGTTCAAAGAATGTCAGACGTGATGCGAAAACTGCATTACAGGAGTGGGCTCATAAAAATGCTTCTTCTCAGCCAGTTTACCGTATGATGAAACGGACAGGGTTAGATCATGATCCTGTTTTTGAGGTTCAAGTAGAAGTTTGTGGGTTTTCTGCACAAGCACGAGGATCTTCAAAAAGGAGAGCAGAGTTGGCGGCTGCAGAGATAATCTTATCCAAAGAGGGTGTGTGGTAGTCACTATGCATCGTTCTGGTTTTGTTACTCTGATTGGAGCGCCTAATGCAGGTAAGTCAACATTTCTGAATAAGCTCAGTGGCAAAAAGCTTTCAATTGTCAGTCATAAGAGGAATACAACACGGACTTTAGTCCGTGGCATTGTGAATCATATGGATTCACAGATTATCCTTGTAGATACACCAGGTCTTGGCCAGGCGTTAGAACGCTCTTTGCTTTCAGGGATTTGGGATACTGTTGAGTATGGAGATATTTTGCTATTGATTGTGGATGTTCAAAGTGGCATGAATATCGATGTTTTGAATATTCTTTCAAGACTTGGAGATATGAATCTCCCAAAAATATTAGTATTAAATAAAATTGATAGAGTGAATCCACCTGTTCTTTTAGGTTTAGCAAAATCTATGAATGATAGGATTTTGTTTGATCGGACCTTCATGGTTTCAGCTTTAAAGGGATTTGGCTGTTCTGATGTGTTAGATTTTTTAGCGCAGATTATGCCCATGGGTTTTTTGAATGATCCTGAAGATCAAGATTTGCATCTATTTGCTTCTGAGATTACGAGAGAGAAATTATATTTATATTTGCACGATGAGCTTCCTTATACTTTGATGGTTGAAACAGAGCTTTGGGAAGAATGTAAAGATGGTTCAGTCTCTATTCGACAGATTATATCTGTGGAGCGTGAGTCTCATAAAAAGATTGTACTTGGATCGAAAGGTAGAAAGATTAAGATGATTGGTCAGAGTTCTCGTAGAGAACTTGCAGAGTCTCTTGATAAGCCGGTTCATTTATTCCTATTTGTTCAGGTACGGAATCATTCTTTTGATCATCCTATTTCATCTTGATTGAGGTCAATCATTTGTGGATTTTTTCTAAATTTTTTAATAGAATCAAAAAACTTTAGAAAAAGATAGTGACTATCTTGTGGACCAGGTGAAGCTTCAGGATGATATTGTACGGAAAAAGCCGGTTTGGATATTAGACGTATTCCGCAATTCGAGCCATCGAATAGAGATATATGGGTTTCTTCTACTCCTTTTGGTAAGGTTTTAGCGTCAACAGCAAAACCGTGGTTCATAGATACAATTTCTATTTTTCCTGTATGAATATCTTTGACTGGATGATTACAGCCATGGTGTCCTTGATGCATTTTGATCGTTTGAGCACCTGTAGCTAAAGCAAGGAGTTGATGGCCAAGACATATCCCGAATAATGGAATTCCGATTTTAAGAAGTTTTTGGATAATTGGGGTTGCATAAATACTGGTTAAAATTGGATCACCTGGACCATTAGATAAACAGACTCCATCAGGGTTAAGCTTGAGAATCTCCTTTTCGGAAAAATGATAAGGAATGATGGTTATTTGTGCATGAAGAGATGCTAGGAGGCGAAGAATATTACGTTTGACTCCATAATCGATGACGAGAATATGATATTTTTTATTTTGCTGTTTTCGATACCCTGTATTCCATATCCAAGGGATTTCATTCCATGTTATACTTTTTGGGGAGCTGACATTTTGAGCTAGATCCACTTTGTTCATCTGAGGCCATGCTGATTGTTTTTTCAGTTTATTGATATTAAAGTTACCTGATGGGTCATAGCAAATAATTGCATTGAGGAATCCTTGTTTGCGGATAAGTCCTGTTAAAGCACGGGTATCAACCCCAGATAAACCAACAATACCACGTTTTTTGAGCCAGCTATCGAGTCTTTCTGTTGCTCGGTAATTAGAATGATGACTAATATTTGCTTTAAAGATAGCACCCACTGCTCCAGTATGAGGGCTGAGATGTTCAAGATCTTCATTATTGATTCCAACGTTTCCTATATGAGGAAAGGTGAATGTGATAATTTGTCCTGTATAAGAGGGATCTGTTAGAATTTCTTCATATCCAGTACATGCCGTGTTAAAGCAGATTTCTCCTTCAAATGTTCCTGTAGCACCTAATCCGTTCCCTTTAATAATTATTTCGTTTTCGAGAACTATAATTGCTGTTTTGTGTGTACTGATATAAGATGATTTTTCACTCATTATCCTAATTTATCCTAAAAGTTCAAGGTAAAGATAAGGATTTTTTATGTCGAATTTCTCCTGACATTGAAGATAAGATATAGGCTTGTTTCTTCTTAAAAGAAAGATGTTTTCTTCTTTAAAAGAGAGTTCTATCTTGTAAATTTGCACGAGCTGTTTTAAATAACGCTTTCTGACTCTTTTCTTTGCGGGTGTGGCGGAATGGGTAGACGCACGGCACTCAAAATGCCGCGGTTTTGGCTTTGTCGGTTCGAATCCGACCACCCGTACCATTGTTCGAAGAAATAGAATATTTGTGATGAACTTACTAAGCATACTGATGTATGCTAAAGATGTTGAGTAAAAACTCTTAAGAGGGTTAATATAAGATGAGAAAAGTGGGTTTAGTCGGTTGGCGCGGAATGGTGGGGTCAGTTTTGTTTCAGCGTATGCTGGAAGAAAATGATTTTCATGCTATTCTTCCTCATTTTTATACTACATCTGAAGTTGGAAGTCCTGGTCCAAGGATTCATGGGATTCCCTATTTTCTGAAGGATGCGAATGATATTCAAGCATTAGCGGAGATGGATATTATTATCACATGTCAGGGGAGTGATTATAGCCGAGTCTTTTATCCTTTGTTGAGAGATTTTGGTTGGAAAGGTTATTGGATTGATGCTGCTTCAGTTTTTCGTATGAAGAAAGATTCATGTATTATTCTGGATCCAGTGAACCGTGAGCAGATTGATAAAGCGCTTGATGATGGTATTCAGCTTTTTGTAGGAGGAAATTGCTCTGTGACTCTCAGCTTATTAGGGTTATCAGGTTTATTTAAGGCGGGATTAATTGAATGGATGAGTCTGATGACTTATCAATCTGCTTCTGGTGCTGGAGCTAGGCATGTGCGTGAGTTGATTGCGCAGAGTTCTTATATGAGTCAGGATTCAGAGGTTTCTAATTTACTTTATAGAGGCTCTCTTATCTCATTGCTAAAAAGAGTCAATGAATTAATGAATCATACGGAAATGCCAAAGAAAGCTTTTAGCGTGCCGCTTATTGGGAATGTGATTCCTTGGATTGATAATGATTTAGGTGATGGGAACAGCCGTGAAGAATGGAAGGGAGAAGTCGAAGCTCATAAGATTCTTGGCTTAAGATCAGGGAGTTTTTTCCTGAATGGGTTATGTGTTCGTGTTGGTGTAATCCGCTGTCATAGTGCAGCTATTACGATGAAATTAAAATATGATATGAGTGAGAGAGAGTTTCTTGATTTAATAGAAAGTGCTAATCCTTGGGTCAGGTATGTTTCAAATAATAAGGAAGAATCTATTAGAGAATTGACCCCAGCGCGTATTAGTAATTCGCTGAAAATTGCTGTAGGACGTTATAAGAAGATGTTTTCGAATTCAGAATCAATTTATTCTGTTTTTACAGTAGGAGATCAGCTTTTGTGGGGAGCTGCAGAACCATTGCGTCGTATGTTAAATATTTTGCTTGGTCGTCTTTAACGTTGTGTTTGAGGAGAACTGAATATCACTGATGTGAGTTTCTATCTGTGTAGAGAGAACTGATCATTTTTTCCATTGGCTTTAGGAGTTCAGATATGTCTGAAGGAGATGAGAATCTTTCTGAAAAGATTCATGTGTCATTTGAATTTTTTCCACCAAGAACAGAGCAGATGGAAGAAAAATTATGGAAGACGGTACATCGTCTTTCTCCTTTAAATCCGCATTTTGTTTCAGTCACTTACGGAGCTGGTGGTTCAACACGCGAACGTACATTTCGTACTGTTGCACGTCTTTTAAAAGAAACGGATTTGGTCACAGCTGCTCATCTAACTTGTGTGAATGCTACACGTGCTAAGGTTAACAAAGTAGCCTGTCAGTTTTCTCAATTGGGGATACGGCGCTTTGTTGCCTTGCGTGGAGATCCGAGAAAGACTTCGAACAGTCTTGACGGATATGCTAATGCAGCTGAGCTTGTTGCTGGTTTAAAGGCAATGAATAGCGATTTTGATATTTCAGTTTCGGCTTATCCAGAAAAACATCCTGAAAGTCCTGATTTTTCCACGGATATTGATCAGCTTAAGCGAAAGATTGACAATGGTGCGATGCGGGCTATTACTCAAGTTTTTTTTGATAATGATGTTTATGAAAGTTATTTAGAAAGAGTCCGTGCAGCTGGAATTCAGATTCCGATTGTCCCAGGAATTTTTCCAATTCATAATTTTTTGCAAGTGAAAAATTTTTGTAGTCGCAACGGTACTCATATTCCGGCTCGGCTGGCTCATATTTTTGAAGGGCTTGAGCATGAGGAGTCAAAGACTCATGGGTTGGTATCAGCTACGGTAGCAGCTGAGCAGGTATTTGATTTAATGGCCAGAGGAATCAAAGATTTTCATTTTTATACTTTGAATGATGCTGATCTTACTTATACAATATGCGATATGATAGGTATCCGTCCTCAGAAAAAAAGGAAATGAAGTTATAGCTTCCTTCATCACTAGGAAATGACTTGTCTCTTTTGACATAGAGCGCATGTTCCTCTTATCTCTAACTTTGTTCCTTCTTCTTGAAAATGAATTGTTTGCATATATTTGTTAAGCTCTTCATTTAAAATTTTATTGTGAAATTCAGTAATATTCTCACAATGTTTACAGATAGTGAAGGCGATAAGAGTATGATTCTCAAATTGAGGATAAGAGCACGCGATGAAAGAATTCATACTTTCTAGACGGTGTACAAGTCCTAATTCAATTAATTTATCTAGAACGCGATAGACTTGTAAAGGAGCACGGAATCCTTGATGGCGGAGACGTTCAAGAATAGTATATGCGCTGAGTGTTTTTTTTTCTTGTAGCAGTAAAGAAAGTACAGAATCTTGCTTAGATGTTAATTTCATTTTGTAGAACTTTTCTTTTCTCTCCGTACGATTTTAGATGATAATAAGCTAAAAATAAATAAAATAAATTCGGTAACGACTATTGTCGGTCCAGAAGGGGTATTAAGTATAGCAGAAAAATATAGGCCAGCAAATGTTGATATTGCTCCACTGATAGCAGCGAGGATTGCCGTTTTTTCTGGTGTGTAGGACAAGTGTCGTGCGATATTTGGAGGTAAAATAAGGAAAGCTGTTATTAATAAAATACCAATGATTTTCATTGCTATAGTGATAATGAGTGCTAGAAGAAGTATAAAAGCGGTTTTTGTACGTTTGGGATATAATCCCTCAGCTTCGGCTATATCCGAACTGACCGTTGTTGCAATGAGTGATCGCCATAACTTGATAAGTATGAATAGAACGATAGAGCCTCCTCCCCATATACACATGATATCAATTTTGGAGATAGAAAGGACATCACCAAAGAGATAAAGGCTAAGATCTTGGCGAATCCAAGGAAAAAAACTAAGAATCACGAGAGCAATTGCTAAGCTGGAGTGCGCTATTACGCCTAAAAGGGAGTCCCAAGCTAATGAAGGATATTCCTGTAATAATAAAAGAATAATAGCGAGGATTAATATGACAATAAAAACAGAAAGAGTGATATTAATTCTGAAAAGAAAGGCCAGTGCTACTCCTAAAAGAGATGAATGTGCCATTGTATCACCGAAATAGGCCATTCGCTGCCAGACAAGAATACAACCAAAAGGTCCTATAAGGATAGCAATGCCAATGCAGCCAATCAGAGCACGTAAGAAGAAATTATCAAGCATGACTTTCTCTTCTCTTCTCTTTATGCATGGAAGATTTGGGGGGGGGGAAGATATAAGACGTGGTCTGATATACTGAGAGCAATGTCTAAATCATGAGAGATAAGCATGATTCCGCAATTGAAACGCTCAGGATATTTTTTTATTATATTATAAAGTATTTTTTTATCTGAAAAATCGATTCCTTGTAAAGGTTCATCGAGGACTAAAAGATCAGGTTTATGTACGCTTGCGCGAGCGATAAGAACACGTTGAATTTCTCCGCCAGAAAGGTTTGAAACGTTTACGTTTCCCATATGCTGCATATTGACTTCTTGTAATGCTTTATGAATGATTTGAGGGGAAATAGGCTGTGTGAGTTCCATGAGGCGGGCAATAGTAAGGGGAAAAGCGGGGTCTAATTTTATTTTCTGGGGGACATAGCCAACTTTCATAGCTACTTTTCGTTCTACTTTTCCTTCTGTCGGTTGCAATATATGAAGTACTATTTTTGCTATTGTGCTTTTTCCTGAACCATTTTTACCAATTAATGTAAGAATTTTTCCGGAGCAAATATCCAAATGGATATGACGCACTAGCCAGCGGCCGTTACATTTAAGTCCAACATTTCGTAGAGAAATTAGAAAAGGTTGAGGAAGATTTTGTGAAGCGGAAAATATCAAAATTTCATATCTTTTCTAGAATGTTTTTCTTTTTTACTATATAGGTTATAACATTACAATAGTCTATGGAGAAAATGATATATGAGAATAGATTCTTTATTCAGTTTTTTTTTGTCCTGATCGTACTATTTTCTTCAAGGGGGCTTGCAGCCTCTCCTTCAGTCGTTGTTTCAATTAAGCCATTACAATCTCTTGTCGCTGCGGTTATGGATGGTATAGATACACCTGCTCTGATTGTACAAGGAGAAGGAGGATCTGAACATGGTTATAATCTGCGTCCATCTGATGCAGAAAATATTGCGAATGCAGATATTATTTTTTTTGTTTCTCCAGAGATGGAAAATTTTCTTGTGAGGCCTATGAAAAATTTAGCTTTTAAAGCGGAGGTTATTGATCTTGCCTATGCTCCAGGAGTCAGGCTTTTTGATATGCGGACCGGTGATTTTTTGCAAAATGATAGCAATGATAAAGAATATAATCATAAGGATTTGCATTTCTGGTTGGATCCGCGAAATGCTGAGGCTGCGGTCCGCTTCATTGCAAATGTTTTGGGGAAAAGAGATCCAGTCAATGCTTTGCGTTATTCTGAAAATGCTAGAAAGTATGAACAACGTCTTGAGGATTTAATACAAGAAGTGAGTAAGGATCTCAGACCATTTCGTAGTCGGCATTTTATCGTTTTTCATGACGGTTATCAATATTTTGAGAAGCGTTTTCATGTATTCTCTTATGGATCGATTACAAATAATCCTGAGGAATCTCCGTCTGTAACGCGGATTTCTAGAATTCACGAAAAGGTAAAAGAGCTGGGTTCTGTCTGTGTCTTTTTAGAGCCTCAATTTGAACCACGAGTGATAAAGAGTGTGATTGAAGGGACACAAGCGAGAACAGGAGTTCTGGATCCTCTTGGAGGAGATATATTATCAGGACCGGATCAATACTTATCTCTTATTCATAAGATAGCAAATTCTTTGAAACGCTGCTTAAGCTATTGATTTCTCTATGAGAGATTTTATGAAAATGTCCCGTGGCAATGTTTATATTTTTTACCACTTTGACATGGACAAGGTGCGTTACGTCTAATTTTGCTTTTCCACCTTATCATATCTTCTTTTTTCTTCTGGTCATGAATGCTAGATTCTTGAAAAATTGGTTTTTCTATTAGCTCAAAAGACATAAGTTTTGATATGACTTCTCGCCGCAGATTGACTAGCATACTTTGGAAGAGTTCAAAAGATTCTGTTTTATATTCATTGAGTGGATCGCGTTGAGCATACCCACGAAAACTAACTGCGGAACGTAAGTTTTCTAGATTATAAAGGTGATCTCGCCATAAAGTGTCAATAGTTTCAAGAAGGATCATTTTCTGAAAATAAGTCATCATTTGATGGCCAAACTGTTCTGTTTTTTTTATAGATTGTTCCTTCATAGCACTACGAATACGATTCAGTACTTTTTCCTCTTCAATATCGTCTTCCTGGACCCAATCAGTCACAGGTTGTTCAAGCTTGAAAAGTTGATATAAATCATTTTGTAATCCCTGGGGATTCCATTTTTCATTGTAGCTATTTGGTGGAAAATAGATTTCAACTAGGGTTTGAATAACCTCATCGCGCATTTCATCAATGATTTCGTTTAGATCTGTGCTTTTCATTATTTCCATGCGTTGTTCAAAGATAACTGTGCGCTGGTTATTCATAACGTCATCGTATTTCAGTAAGTTTTTTCGAATTTCAAAATTTCGGCTTTCAACTTTTTTTTGAGCTTTTTCCAGCGCTTTGTTAATCCAAGGGTGGATAATAGCCTCATTTTCTTTTAGTCCGAGCTTTTGCAAGAGACCCTCCACACGCTGTGAACCAAATATTCGCATTAAATCATCTTCTAGAGAGAGAAAAAATTTTGATCGACCTGGATCACCTTGGCGACCAGATCTTCCCCGTAATTGATTATCAATTCGTCGGCTTTCATGGCGTTCTGTTGCTAAGACATAAAGGCCGCCTCCTGCAAGGGCTTGTTTTTTAAGAGAAGCGACATCCTTGCGAATAGCTTCGATACGGCTTTGTCGTTCAGGTCCATCAGCTACGTTTTTTAATTCTCTTTTGATACGCATTTCAATATTGCCACCAAGCTGTATATCAGTTCCTCTTCCCGCCATATTTGTAGCAATTGTTAATGTTCCTGGAACACCAGCTTGGGCTATAATATAAGCCTCTTGCTCGTGATACCGGGCGTTGAGTACTTGAAATGTGTGAATTTTTTCTTTACGTAGCCTTTCCGCTAATTTTTCAGATTTTTCTATAGATGTTGTACCTACCAATACAGGCTGTTTTTTAGAAAGGGCTTGATGAATATCACGAATAATTGCTTTATATTTTTCTTCTTCTGTCCGGTATATTTCATCATCTTCATCAAGACGTTTGACTGGGAGATTCGTAGGAATTTCAGTGACGTTAAGATTATATATAGTATCGAATTCTTCGGCTTCAGTGGTTGCTGTGCCAGTCATACCAGATAGCTTTGTATACATACGAAAATAGTTTTGGAAGGTAATAGAAGTTAGCGTTTGGTTTTCTGCTTGGATTGGAACCATTTCTTTAGCTTCTAAGGCTTGATGTAATCCTTCTGAGTAACGCCGTCCTGGCATCATGCGTCCAGTAAACTCATCTATGATAATAATTTCGTTATTGCGGATTATGTAATCTCTGTCACGTTGAAATAATTTATGTGCTCGTAATGCATTATTAAGATGATGCAGGATCGTAATATTTTCAATCTCATAGAGGTTTTTTGCTTTGAGTTCTCCTCTTTGAGAGAGAAGCTTTTCTATTTTCTCTGTTCCACTTTCTGTAAAAGTTGCTGTTTTTTGTTTTTCATCAATTTCAAAATCGTTTTTTGAGAGAGAAGGAATAATGGTATTCATTTGATTGTAAAAATGGGAACGATCTTCAAGAGCTCCGGAAATAATCAAGGGAGTGCGTGCTTCATCGATGAGAATAGAGTCTACTTCATCAATAATAGCGTAATGATGTCCGCGCTGTACCATTTCTTGAGGTTCCAACGCCATATTATCACGTAGATAATCAAATCCAAGCTCATTATTTGTAGCGTAAGTGATATCACAGAGATATGCAGAACGCCGCTCATGATGATTCATATTATTGATAATAACACCAGTAGTTAGCCCAAGAAAGGCATAGAGTTTTCCCATACTTTCAGCGTCACGGGATGCAAGATAATCATTAACGGTTACAACATGAACCCCTTTCCCTTCTAGAGCGTTTAAATAGACGGGTAAAGTAGCCATAAGTGTTTTTCCTTCTCCGGTACGCATTTCAGCAATTCCGCCTTTATGTAAAACTAGACTCCCTATAAGCTGTACATCGAAAGGACGCATACCTAGAACACGCTTTGCGGCTTCACGGACAACTGCAAAAGCTTCTGTCATGAGTGAGTCAAGGGGTTCCCCGTTATCAATGCGTTTTCGAAATTCATATGTTTTGCTTCTGAGCTGCTCATCGCTAGAGGAAAGAAATTGATTTTCCAGTGTGTTGATTTCAGCTATGATAGGACGAAGGGTTTTAATATACCGCTCATGTGTTGAACGTAAAAATTTACGGGCTAAACCACTTAAAGTGATCATCTTTGGCTCTTTCCACTCTGTTGCTGGAGAAAAGATTTCGGATATGAATTCCATATAGGTAAGTGTGGCAATATAGCCACTCTAAAAGAGAATGCAAGGTATGAATGGTAAGCTTTAGGAGAAATAAGAGTGAAATATAATTATGTCAATGCTATTCAATTTATGTTTGCTTGATTGTCATTTGTATTTAGGAGTTTTGAGAATTAGATGAAGAATAGGATAACTTTTTTTGTTTTGTGTTTTTTAGGAAGTGCTTCTGTCGTTTCTGGAGAAACAAAGGATCTCAGGCCACTTCAAGTGCAAGATCCATCTCATATTATAGCTTTTGTTAACGATCAGCCATTGACTGTAGGTCAGATTGATGCATGGTCATCCCTGATAGCGCCTCCTACGCAAAATATTCAAAGTGAGCAACGTCGTATCCAGACACTGCGTTTGATGATTAGGATGCGTGCTTTTGTTAACGCTGCACATGCTGAAAAGTTTGATGAATCGCAAGAATTTAAGAAACGTATGCAATTAATATATGATTCAGCATTGCAACACTTATATGTTGACAAGAAGATTAAAACTCCAATTTCTAATACTGAGCTTAAAGTGCGCTATAAGCATTATATAGCGGCATTACCAGATGAACAAGAAATTCATGCCCGTCATATTTTGCTTAAAACTGAGAAAGATGCGGATTCTGTGATTAAAAGACTTTCAGAAGGTGAATCTTTTGAAATCCTTGCGAAGGAAAATTCAACGGATGGTTCAGCTGCTGGAGGTGGTGATTTAGGTTATTTTACTAAAGGACAGATGGTAAAACCGTTTGAGGATGCAGCTTTTGCTCTTAAAGTTGGAGAATATACTAGATCTCCAGTGAAGACTCCTTTTGGATGGCATATAATTAAGATAGAGGATCGTCGTACAAAGAGACGACCTTCATTGGATGAATCTAAATCCTATCTTCAGAATTTGATTCTGCATGAGCGGTATCAGGATTTACAAAAACATCTTCTTACACATTTAAAGGTTTCTTATCCTGATCCATCTATTGGTAAAGAGATGGGAGTCTTAGTCAATGAAGAAATGATTGATCAGGAATAGAAAATGACTTCTCCCCTTGCACCTAAATGTTTTCCAGTCTTGCCTCCATTGGTTGGGGTGCGTATGGCAACAGCAGAAACAGGCATTAAATATATCAATCGTAATGATCTTCTTTTTTTAATATTTGATAAGGTAGTTGATGTTGCAGGTGTTTTTACACGTTCCTGTTGTCCTTCTGCTCCAGTTGATCATTGTAGGAGGATTCTTCCTAATGGTAAGGCACGTGCTTTGGTTGTTAATTCGGGGAATGCGAATGCTTTTACTGGGATCAAAGGGAGGGAAGCAACCGCTATCACTGTAAAAGCAGTAGCTGAGGTAGTTGGTTGTCAAGAAGATGAAATTTATATTGCGTCAACAGGTGTTATTGGGGAACATCTTGATGTCAGTTGTTTCATTCATATGTTTTCTTTACTTGCGGAAGAGGCTAGAGAAGATAACTGGTTTAATGCGGCAAAGGCTATTATGACTACAGATACTTTTCCTAAAGGAGCTAGACGGACTTTTTATTTAGGGGATAATAAGGTCACGATTAATGGCATTGCAAAAGGATCTGGCATGGTTGCTCCTGATATGGGAACTGTGCTGTCTTTTATCGTCACTGATGCATCTATCGATTCATCTCTTTTACAAGATATTTTAAATGAAGCAATCGGATCTACTTTGAACTCGATTACAGTTGATAGTGATACCTCTACATCGGATACTTTACTTTTGTTCGCAACAGGAAACTCTATGAAAGAAACCCATATTTATAGGCGTTCAGATCCTCATTATAAGTTTTTTTCAGGAGCTATGAAGGATATTTTACTGGATCTTTCTCTTCAGGTTGTTTGTGATGGTGAGGGAGCTAAGAAGCTCATTGAAGTATCTGTCACAGGTGCAAAATCAGTGTCTTCGGCAAAAAAGATTGCTATGTCGATTGCGAACTCACCGCTGGTTAAAACAGCGGTTGCTGGTGAGGATGCTAATTGGGGTAGGGTGGTGATGGCGGTTGGTAAATCTGGAGAAGAGGCTGATCGTGATCGTTTGTCAATCTTTTTTGGTCCGCATTGTTGTGCTGTTCAGGGAGAGTCTTTTCCTTATTCTTCAGAAAAAGAGATTAGAGGGTATATGAAGAATAATAAAATATGTATTCATGTTGATATAGGTCTTGGTAGTGGTGATGCCAAGGTTTGGACATGTGATCTTACAAAAGAATATGTAGCGATTAATGGAACTTATCGTAGTTGATCCTATCAGACTTTCTAAAGTGCGTCAGCTAGAAGCGCTAAGCAGTAGAGTCTGGGTAGCAGAGGATATATTTTATGATCGTACTTGGGTTTTTCGTAGGACTGAAGATTTTTTATCAAGGCGTTTGAATTCAGTGACACCTCTTGATCCGATGGATGGGGAAAATGTAGAGGAGAGAATTAAAAGATTTTCTTTGAGTATTCCTTTAAGAGCAACACCGCTTGTCCCACCTGCTGTTATAAATTATTGTCAGGGGACGAACTGGAAGAAGTCAGTGTCTATTTTCGTTGTTCTTGGAAAAGTGTGTTCTTCTGTGCAGGAAGAGTGTTGTGTAAGAGTTGTGAAAGATATGGAGTACGTGACCACTCTCTTTAAGAAGCAATCATTCTTAGCGCTTTTGCGAAGAGTTAAATGTGAGAAGTTGCACTTTTTGGGTGAGATGGGTGGAATCGTTTTTGCTAATATGTTGGTTGTGTGCGATGGTGATTTTGCTGGTATTCTTGATTTTTCTATTCGTAGGAATTTTGATAAAGAAAATGCAAAACGTGGATTTATAACTAGAGTCTGGTCTAGATTGAAGGAAAAAAATATTGCTAAAGTATGGCTGGAAGTGACTCGGAGTAGAGAATCTCTGTCGCTCTTTCAGTTGTTATTAGATAGTTCTTTTCAAGTGAGTTATTCTTATGAATATGCTTATTGGAGCTAATATCGATAAAAGATATCCGCTTATGTTTGTTGTTGCAGCTGCACTTCTTGATGTGAAGAATCGGATTTTTCTTTCTAGAAGGCCGTTAGATCAGCGGGTGGATTTTTGGAATTTCCAGGAGGGAAGATGAATCAAGGTGAAACTCCAGAAGAAGCTCTTGTAAGAGAACTTCAGGAATTAATCTTGGATAGTTCTTTTTTGACTCCGATTACTTTTACAAGTTATAATTCTGATGATTTTCACTGACTCCTTTTGTTTTATCTATGCCGGAACTTGAAGGGCTCTCCTATAAGAGGGTCAAGGCTTGCATTGGGTGAAACTGAATGATTGTGAGAATGATTCTATGCCACTTGCTGATATTCCAATGATTTCAACGTGAGTTAAACTGCTGAATAAATAGAGCGAGATGCTCGTTGTTTCCTTGTTGGGAAGGGAATGTGATGATATGTTTCGCTTGTTTGGATATATAATTTCCAATTTGTTTGATAGATAGGAAACAATCCTTTTTTAAAGCAATCTTGCTTGTGTTTTGCCTTTGTAAGTGTGGTCCGAGTCAAGCTTGATACGTAGCGGAGCCCAGCCTGCCATCCAAATAAACGCAAAAGTTGCTCGGATACGTTTGTCTGTATCTCTGAATCTTTCTTTATAGATTGCGTCTGTTCTCATGAAAAAGCGACGGGAAACAGGCTGTCGTGAACGTTTTATAAGTGCGTTTTGCATGCCCATAGCACGGAGATCATCCATAAGATCGAAGGCGCTGTTGTAGCGTACAATAACGTTTTCGATATCAGTTACAGGGAGGATGAATCCTGCCTTTTGTAATAATATACCGGCATCAGATAGGGTGGAGAAGGGTGCAATACGTGGATTGACTCCACCGTATATCTCAGATTCGGCTTGTATCATACTGGCACGTAATTCCTTTAATGTTCCTTGTCCACACATGACTGCAAGAAAGAGTCCATCTTCTTCTAAGCCCTGTTGAATTTGAAGCAAAAGGCTTAATATATTGTTACTGAGATGTAAAGAGAGAAGTGAAACGATTAAATCTGCCCGGTTTGGTTCTAAAAATGGGGTTTCGCGTGGTTGAATCTGCGAGGGATATTCTTTTTTTAAAAGTTCTGATAAACTTTCGATACGGTGAATAGCCATTACTTTTCCGGATTGCTTCATGACTTTTGCAGAAAGTCCAGTATGGCTATGTAGGTCAATAGCGTATCTGAAAGATCGTTTGACTGTTGCTAAACGTTCTGCGAGGTCATCGCAAGCGTGCATAAGTAGAAAATCAATATTTGATTTTTCTTTTTTTACAGCTCGTAAACGAAAATTTTCAATCAAGACACTATCAAAAATTTCTGAATGCATTTTAGTGATCATTTTTTCTGAATGAGGAGAGAATAGGAAGAAAATGTGCAACTAATTGTTTATAGGTATCCTTTTTGAAAGGGATAACTCTATCTGGGATGTCTTGGAAGTTCATCCACATCCAATCATCGAATTCGCTTACGATTCCTTTTCGGTTAATATCTATAGAAATTTCATCATTTGTGCCTGTGAAGCGCAGAGCAAACCACTTTTGTTTTTGTCCTCTGTATTTTCCGTTCAGTGCAATGCCAATCAGTTGACTCGGAAAATCATAGCTGATCCATTCTTTTGCTTCTTGAATGAATTCTACAGAGCGAATTCCTGTTTCTTCCCATAATTCGCGGTATGCAGCTTCATGAGGTTTTTCTCCTTTATTCAGGCCACCTTGTGGAAGTTGCCAGAGTTTACTCTTTTCAAAATTTTTGTTATTCTTTTCTTTAAAAATGCGTTTTCCAGCCCAGACTTTTCCTTCATGATTAAAAAGAGCAATGCCGACACACAGACGGTAAGGAAGGACTTCAGGTTTAAAAATTTTTTGAATAGCCATTTTTTGAGCTTTCTTGTTTTAATGATGTATACTTTTTTTTATATGAGTGGTCATTTCTCCTCGTAATAATTTAAGGGCTTCTTGTAGCTGTATATCCGTTTTTGGATTTTGAGGTATATAGGCGGCAGAACCAGATCCTTTTTGGTCTTCTTCTTGACCTTTGATATGTCCGAGGAGTTTAGATTCTCCGTAATTGATGGAAGAGTTCTTTAATTTGTCCGGTAATGCTTGTTCGACGATAATATCTGGAGTAATTCCTTTTCCTTGAATAGAACGTCCAGAGGGAGTATAATAAAGGGCAGTAGTTAAGCGTAAGGCACCCTTTTCTAGAGGTATAATTGTTTGAACAGATCCTTTTCCAAAAGATTGAGTTCCGAGTATCGTTGCACGCTGGTGATCTTGTAGTGCGCCTGCAACAATTTCAGAAGCACTGGCTGATCCTCCATTGATCAGGACAATAATTGGTTTCCCTTCTGTGAGATCTTTATCGTGTGTATCAAAGTGTATTATATCTTGTGGATTTCGGCCTTTTGTTGAAACAATTCTTCCTTTTTCAATAAAGGCACTTGCGACATTAACGGCTTGATCAAGTAGACCTCCAGGATTCATACGTAGATCTAAGATGTAGCCTTTTAGGCTTTTTTGTGGTATTTTTAATTTGAGATTCGCGATAGCCTTTTTTAGATGATCATATGTTTTTTCAGAGAATTGAAGAATACGTATATACCCTATATTTTTTTCTATACGATAACGGACGACTTCGGTCTTGATTATAGCGCGTGTCATTTTAATTTTAATGAGGTTGTTAACACGTTGTAGTGTCAGGGTGAGTTGTGTTCCAACCTTTCCGCGCATTTTACTTACGACACTATCTAAGTTTTGGCCTCGGAGATCCTCATCATTAATTTTTATGATGAGATCTCCTGCTCGTATGCCTGCTTGAGCAGCAGGACTATTATCAAGAGGGCTTATAATCTTAATACGATGATTTTCCATGCTAACTTCAATCCCTATCCCTCCAAATTCCCCTTTTGTTGATAATTGCATCTCGTTAGCTGCTTTTTCATCCATATAGGAAGAATGTGGATCTAGAGAGGATAGCATGCCATTAATAGCGCTTTGTATAAGTTTATTGTCATCTTGAGGTTTGACGTACTGTGTCCGGATGTGTTCGAAGATATCTCCGAATATTGCGAGTTGATGGTATGTATCAGAATCGACTGCGTTGAGTGGATATGGATGCAACATAAGGATGGATGCGCTATTGAGTAAGGCTGCAAGAAAAACCAGTGTTTTACGGAGCATTTTTTCTTCTCTTTCTCTATACCTTGAAGGTTCGATGTTTTCGAAGTTGCTACATTAAAGCTTATAACATGAATTTTACTCCCTGCTAGAAATTACAAAAGTGCAATATCGTTGGCAGTTACGTAACAGATTTTTAAGATGGCCTTTTGGCAAGGAGCGATGAGCTGATACTATGATTGTCAGTCTGGGTTTTTTAAATTTTTACGGCATGATAGGATTAGATATCCATATTTCTTCAAGGTTGTAAAAAGAACGTCTTTCTGGATGGAGAATATGGACAATGAGATCCCCAGTGTCTATTAAGATCCATGTGTCATGAGTATATCCTTCAATTTGAATATTCTGGTATCCAAATTTTTTGAGATGTTTTAAAAGGTGATCTGCAATAGCCTTGATATGACGCTGTGAGCGTCCAGAAGCGATAATGATAAAATCACAAAGAGTTGATTGTTGTTGAAGATTCTTGAATCTTATTTCTTCTGCTTTAGCAGATTCAAGGGTTTTTAGAATTTCTTTAAGTTGTTTCATGCAAGGCATCTTCGGATCTTTTTCTTGATTGATTCACTTCTTTGATCGACTTTTCTCGTAATGTTGTTGAGGATTGAGATGAACGGTGACCGTGAATAAAGGTCCAGACTGGAGCTACTTTCGAAGAAAGTAAAGCCGCTAGGTTTTCTTGAATACGAAAATCTGCGAAAGTTCTCGCCATTTTTGATGATTGTTCTGCCTTAGTAAATCCAGGTCTGTCTACTATAGCGATTGGGAGGCTATGGACTATCTTACGCCATTCTTGCCAGTGATGAAAGGTTGCTAAGTTATCCGCTCCCATGATCCATATAAAATGTACGCCTGTGTTATATTTGAGAATGCTCTGAATGGTTTCAGCTGAATAGCGTGTCTGAATCTCTTGTTCAAATCCTGTTATGCAAATACGGGGATTATATACTAATGTTTTACTTGCAGCCAAGCGTTTTTCAAGGGGAGCAAGTATATTTGAGTTTTTTAATGGATTTTGTGGTGTTACCATCCACCAGATACGATCCAGCTTTAGACGTCTAAGAGCTGTATAGGCAACTAAGGCATGGCCTTCATGAGGTGGATTAAATGAGCCACCAAATAAGCCGATGGCCATTCCTTTTTCAGCATATGGCATATGATGATATCGGTATTTTTTGATGTTTTCTACAGTCACTGTCGGATTTGTCCGTTTCCATGAATGCAGTATTTAAATGTAGTTAATTGTTCAATTCCGATTGGTCCTCTCGCATGGATATGACCTGTAGCAATTCCAATTTCAGACCCGAATCCGAACTCACCTCCATCTGCAAATTGTGTGGAAGCATTATGTAGGAGAATAGCAGAATCGATGCGATGAAAGAATTTTTGAACGGCCTGTAAATCATTTGCAATGATTGCTTCTGTATGATGGGAAGAATAGTAATTGATATGCTCGATAGCTTCGTCTACGCCATTGACAAGTTTTACTGAAATGATAGCATCAAGATATTCTGTATGCCAGTCTTCTTCTTTTGCTTGAGAAGCCTTAGGGAATAAGAGTTGCACTTCTTGTGTTGCGCGTATTTCACAACCATATTGGGTGAGTGTATTAAGAATGGGGATGAGATGTTGTGCTTTGTTTTTTCGATCAACAAGAAGTGTTTCTGCTGCACCACATATTCCAGTCCTGCGCATTTTTGCATTAGCGACTACGCGACAGGCAATTTCTTGATCTGCTGATTGATCAACATAGATATGGCAGAGTCCTTCTAGGTGAGCAAAAACAGGGATTTTTGCATCACTGTGTACACGTGCTACAAGTTTTTTGCCTCCACGTGGTATAATGACATCTATTGTACCTTTTAATCCTTTAAGCATTTCTCCAACGGCTGCGCGATCTGTTGTTTTGACTATTTGGATCAGATCCTGTGGCAAGCCTACAGATAGAAGTCCCTGGACAATCGCTGAATGAAGAGCCAAACAAGAGTGAATAGAATTTGAACCGCAACGTAATATGACAGCATTTCCTGATTTCAGACAAAGAGCTGCAGCATCTGTAGTGACATTAGGTCGGCTTTCATAAATAACTCCTATGACCCCTAAGGGAGTTCTAATTTTATCAATCTGTAACCCGTTTGGGCGATTCCATGTCTTGATAAGAGAACCAACTGGATCCGGTAGATGGGCAATAAGGAGTAAGCTATCGACTAGATTTTGAATTCTATTGTTATCCAATAAGAGTCGATCGATCATTGAAGGACTGATTCCAGTTTTTTTAGCTTGTGTCATATCAATGCTATTTTTCTCTAGTATGATATCTCTGGATTCTTGAATCCTTGTTGCTATTTCCTCTATAGCACGAATTTTGAGGATAGAGTCGGTAGTAGAAAGAATATGTTGTGCATGGCGAGCGCGTGTTCCCATTGCTATCATATCTGTTACGATTAAATTTTTCTGTTCCATAAAGCCTTCTCTGACCATTGTTTTCTATTTTAGATTATTGCAAATTTTGTATTTTTTTTAACTGTTTGACTATTGAAGATTCTTTGGAAAAAGATTGTATGGTTTTTCTCTCATACAGAGTTCCACATGACCATATCATTACGATGAATCAGAGGTGTACGTGTAGTATAGCCAAGAAGGGTAGATAGCGTATGACTTTTGCATCCAGCAATTTTACGTGTTTCAAGGGCATTATATCCTACAAGACCTCTGGCAATTTCATGCCTGTCTTGATCAATGATAGCGACTGTATCTCCTCTGAGAAAATGTCCTTCTACTAAAATGACACCTGCTGCGAGTAGTGATTTTCCTGACAGCAGGGCTGTTAGAGCCCCTTGATCAATCATTACTTTTCCAGCTGGATCAAGGTGACCCGAAATCCATTTTTTCCATGCGTTCATCGGTTTTTTGCTCGCGCAGAAAAAGCTTACTGGGTTACCGTTATCAATTGCTTGAAGCGGGTTAAATCTTTTCCCGGATGTGATTAACATTGCTGTTCCTGCGTTTGTTGCTATTTTTCCTGCATCAATCTTTGTTTTCATCCCTCCAGAAGAAATGTTTGATGGGCTAACACAAGCCATTTTTTCAATGTCTGGCGTAATTTTTGTTATAAGAGGAATTAATGTTGCATTGGCTGCTTGATCTGGTGGTAGTGTATAAAGACCATCAATATCAGATAAAAGAATCAGAAGATCGGCTCCTATCATTGTTGCTATACGAGCAGCAAGACGGTCGTTATCACCATAACGGATTGCATTTGGGGAAACGGTATCATTTTCATTAATGATAGGAATGACATCAAAGGTAATTAATTTTTTGATGGTAGCCCGTGCGTTTAGATATCTTTCTCTTTCTTCTGTATCAGCAAGAGTCAATAAAATTTGTCCAGTACGTACCCCATAAGGGCTTAAATAATTAGAATAGGCCCGGGCAAGTTCAATTTGACCTACAGAAGCGCAACTTTGTCTTTCCCGTAAAGTCAATGCTTGAGAAGGGTAAGAAAGTAAGGCTCTTCCTAGAGCAGTAGCGCCAGATGAAACAAGAAGAATTTCTGTTTTTGTTTTTTGTAAGGCTGCGATATCGTAGGCAAGGCTATGAAGCCATTGACTTCGTAATCCGGTTTTTTGATTGACTAATAATGCTGAACCAATTTTTATGACAATACGACGATAGCTGCTAAGCTTACGCAAATGAACTGCCATGAAGTCTCTCCCTCAAGCCTTTTTATTTTAATCTAATAATGTTCAATTTTTTTCTGAGCTGCTGCAGATAATATTTCATTGATTCCTTTGTTTGTGATAGCGGATAGTAAAAAAATTTTTGCTTTGCTTTTTTTTTCAAGTAGATAGACTTTTTCGATTGTTTCTTTTTTACTTATTGTATCGCATTGGGATAAAGCGATGATTTCTTGTTTTTTAGAAAGTTGATGTCCATATGCGTTTATTTCAGTGCGAACGATTTGATATGCTCTAACGACATCATTTTCTTTTGCGGAAATCAGGTGTAATAATACATTTGTCCGTTCAATGTGACCAAGAAAACGGTCCCCTATTCCAAGTCCTTTGTGAGAGCCTTCAATTAATCCTGGTATATCTGCTAAAATAAGTTCACTATCGTTTATATAGGCAATTCCTAGATTAGGGTATAAAGTAGTAAAAGGATATGCTGCTATTTTGGGTTTGGCTGGAGTTGCTTTCGAAAGAAAGGTTGACTTTCCGGCATTTGGAAGACCAATGAGTCCGATATCAGCAATGAGTTTCAGACGCAACCAGATAACACGCTGTTCTCCTTCTTGTCCTGGGTTAGCTCTTCTAGAGTTTCTATTGATTGATGTAGTAAAATGCAGATTTCCAAATCCTCCGTTCCCACCTTTAGTCAAACGATAAGATTCCCCAAAAGATTTGAGATCACATATAAGGGTTTTATTATCTTCTTCAAAAATTTGGGTTCCAATGGGTACTTTGATGATTGTATCTTCTCCCTTTGCTCCTGTACGGTGACGTCCTGCGCCATGCATCCCGTTTTTTGCATAAAAATGGGGCTGGTAACGATAATCGATGAGGGTATTTAGACCATTTATAACTTGAGCAAAGACATCTCCACCACGTCCTCCATTTCCACCATCTGGTCCGCCAAACTCAAGAAATTTCTCGCGACGAAAAGAGACAGCTCCCGCCCCGCCTTTCCCAGAGTAGATATAGATTTTTGCTTGATCAAGAAATTTCATGTCTCTACTCTTTTGTGTTTGAGGAACCAAGGCTCTATTTATGCCGTGGGGCATCATTGTCTGCTTGATCACTTTGAGGCCAAAGTAATAGCATAGCTTTCAGAAAGGGCAGCCGTTTTTTTTACCCTCATTTTTTGATGATGGCAATTTTTTTCTATATTCTTTATGAGATGTGAGCTTTTTTTCAGAGGTGTTTCTGGATTTTGTTTAACCCATAAGAATTGTTTTACAATTTCATCAAGTTCTTTTATTTATTATGGAAGCATGCATCGAAGTAGCTCAGTCAGAACGATTTGTTTACAAAATCATGTATCCTTTTGTGTGTTTACTGAAAGTGTGAATCCTTATTTCGTTGATTCTAGCCATCAAAATGGTTTGTAGCGGCTCGTCGTGCAGATTTCAATTTTTTTTGCAAGGCTCATCATTTTTTGAATCTGGAGTAAGTAGATGCTAGTGACTTTTTCAACAAAATCCTTTATCTCTATTGATCTTGATAACTGTCATTTTTCTTTTGAAGAAAAGAAGCTTTTATAAAGTCTTGAAGGATATAGGAAAGGCTGAGAAGTGGCTGTGAATTTTTTAGACATGCGTAAAAAGATGCTTGATAATCAAATTCGAACGTTTGGTGTTACACAGTATTCTATCTTATCTGCATTTCTATCTATTCCTCGTGAGGATTTTCTCCCATTGAATTTGAGAAGTCTGGCGTATACTGATGAGCATCTTCTTTTAGATGAATGCGATTTTCGTTTTAGTATGGCACCTGCACCTCTTGCTAAGCTTATCCAGCTTGCAAATATCCAAAAAGAGGATTGTGTGTTAGATATTGGAAGTAATATAGGCTATGCTGCAGCTATTTTGGGGTATATTAGTAAGTCTGTCACTGCTATTGAAAGTGAACAGGCATTAGTCTTATTAGCAGAAAAAAATTTATCGCCAGATGTCTATAGGAATGTTAGTCTTGTCATGGGAGCCTTGGAATTAGGATATATCAAGCAGGCGCCTTATGATGTTATTTTGATTGAGGGGTCTGTGGATTTTATTCCTGAAATTCTTTTCGAGCAGATGGGTGATGGGGGAAGGCTGGTTGCTGTTGAAGGACAAGGGAATGCTGGGAAAGCTAATATTTATCTTCGGAAAGATGATGCTATTTCTGTGCAATATTGTTTTAATCTTGCAGTAAAACCTTTACCTAATTTTCTTAAGAAGGATTTTTTTACTTTTTAGTAATTTTCTTAGAGAAGATTATACTCAGAGAATGGATAAGAATTCGCTTATGAGATGAGATCTTGGATCTATGGGATAGATTCTTATAGTTTCAGCATTTGTTCGTGCTCTTAAAAAGCTTAGCATGCTGTGAGATTTTAGATGCGTGAGCCCGTTTAAACCTAAAGTCGTAAAGCACAAGCACAAGCACAGGGTGTGCATGTCGGAAATTGTTCTGATGTGATACAGCTTCTTTTCGTTTGTTTCTTTTTTTGACTTTTTTTCTTTTAGAAATTTACGTTTTTCTTTTTGTATTCACATGGAGTGATATATAGATTAGGAGGTGGAAAATAAGATTTTTATCTTGTTTGAAAGAATGGAAGAGACTGCTTTTTTCATCGGATGAGCAGGACGTGCTTTGGAAGGGAGTGTCGGTTTTATGAGAGATGATGCAAAAAATACCTTGCTACGTCGGACAAATGTCAGTCATGATTTGTCTGTGAATACAAAAGATGAGATTCCGAAGACGGGAGAAGAACCCGTGCAGGAAGCGATGAATGCTCTTGCAGAACGTATTGGGTTACGTAAGTCTCTATCTGAGGGAAATCTTTCACAATCTTATTCTGATTCTGAGGAAGAGGCTGAATCTTCTTTTATAGTAACTGAACAGCATGGTGCTGTTAAAGAAGATTCATTGAGATCGGAGAGTTCAATCAAAAAAGAGAGTGCCGGGGGCTCCGCTAAAGGTTTTTATAACGATGTTGAGCGTTCTGTTGAACAGTTTTTACGCCCTTATATTGCGCAATGGCTTGATGAACATTTTCGTGATTTGTTTGAAAGAATATTACGTGAAGAAATTCAACGTCTTATAAAAAATTTACGATATTAATTTGATATTTTTATTAGCTAACAGATGATTTTAAGTCATAGGTGTCATTTTTTGACATGCATGTAGGGTATAGGAAGATGCTCGAAAAAACGTATGATCCAAATGATACAGAGCGGCGTATTGCTGTTGCCTGGGAGAAGGCAGGTGTTTTCCGTGCTGGGGCAGGAGCTGATGCTAGAGCTGAGACATTTTCTATTGTGATCCCTCCTCCTAATGTGACAGGCTCATTGCATATGGGTCATGCCCTTAATAATACAATTCAGGATATTCTCATACGATTTGAGCGGATGCGTGGCAAGAATGTTTTATGGCAACCTGGGATGGATCATGCTGGGATAGCGACGCAAATGGTTGTGGAGCGTAAGCTTTATGAAAAGAAGCAAAGCCGTAAGGAAATGGGGAGGAAGAAGTTTATTCAGTGTGTTTGGAACTGGTGTCATGATTCGGGAGCTATCATTGCTAATCAGTTACGGAGGCTTGGGATTTCATGCGATTGGTCTCGTGAACGTTTTACAATGGATGAAAGGTTTTCTGATGCTGTTCTTGAAGTTTTTGTTAGTTTGTATAAGAAAGGGTTAATTTATAAGGATAAACAGTTGGTTAATTGGGATCCTAAGCTTTTAACAGCGATTTCAGATCTTGAGGTCGAGCAAAAGGAAATTAAAGGAAATCTTTGGTATTTTCGTTATCCGCTTGAAGGCGTACTCTTTAATCCACTTGATTCTTCAACTTTTGTTGTCGTTGCTACGACTCGACCTGAAACAATGCTTGGGGATGTGGCTATAGCTGTAAATCCTAATGATAGATTACATGCAAAACTGGTTGGAAGACGGGTTATTTTGCCATTCGTTGGTAGAAAGCTTTCCATTATTAGTGATGATTCTGTGGATCCAGAGTCAGGAAGTGGGCTTGTTAAAATTACACCTGCACATGATTTTAATGATTTTGATATTGGTCGGCGACATAGATTAGCACTGATCAGTGTTTTGGATCGGAAAGCCGATATTGTTCTTAAAAAAAATTTTGAATTTATGAAAGGGCTAGAAAGGTCTTTTTTATTAAATGAGTTGATTCTTAAGTTAGATGGACAGAATCGCTTTGTTGGGCGTAAGAAGATTCTAGAAATGATGAAGGAGGCTGGTTATCTTCATGAGATAAAACCATATTCTCATATGGTGCCTCATGGGGATCGTAGTGGGGTACCTATAGAGCCTATTTTGACTGATCAGTGGTACATTAATGCAGCTGAATTAGCTAAACCGGCTATTTCGAGTGTGCATGAATGTTCTACAAATTTGATTCCGAAAGGATGGAAAAAGACATATTTTTATTGGATGGATAATATTAAACCTTGGTGTATTTCTCGTCAGTTGTGGTGGGGGCATCAAATACCAGCTTGGTATGGTCCTGATGGAAAAGTTTTTGTTGAAAAAACTGAAAAAGAAGCAGAAGCTGTAGCTCTTCATTATTATGGTCAGAAGATGAGATTGGTCCGAGATCAAGATGTTCTTGATACATGGTTTTCTTCAGCTCTTTGGCCTTTTGCATCTTTAGGATGGCCGCAAAAAACAGAAGACTTGAATATGTACTATCCAACGAATATTCTTGTCACCGGCTTTGATCTTATTTTTTTCTGGGTTGCTAGAATGATGATGATGAGTCTCCATTTTATGGATCAAGTGCCTTTTCGTACAGTTTTCATGCATGCATTAGTCCGTGATAAAAGCGGGGCTAAGATGTCTAAATCTAAGGGCAATGTTGTCGATCCATTGCAATTAATGGATGAATATGGGGCGGATGCACTTCGTTTTTCGCTTGTCATGATGGCGGGACAGGGATGTGATCTAAAGGTCGATTCTGCACGAATTGCTGGGTATCGTAACTTTTGTACTAAATTATGGAACGCTGCGCGTTTTTGTAAAATGAATGCTCCGATGCAGGATTTTGATTTTGTGCCGGAAGAAACACAACTTAATGTCAACAGGTGGGTTTTGACGGAACTAACTCGGGTTTCTTCGCATGTTACGGAAAGCATAGCCAGTTATCGTTTTCATGAAGCAGCTACAGCTCTTTATTCTTTTGTTTGGAATACTTTTTGTGATTGGTATCTTGAACTCATTAAGCCATTACTTCAGAACTCCTCCCATTCTGATTTGATAGAAATTAAGGGATGTGTTTCTTGGTGCTTAGACAATGTTTATAAACTGTTACATCCTTTTATGCCATTTATCACAGAAGATCTATGGGCGATGAGTAAGACAGCAAGATCGGATCTGCTTGCCGTTACAAGGTGGCCTTTACTTCATTTTAGGGATGAAGGGGCAGCGGATGATATGAATTGGCTTGTTGAACTCGTGAGTGCTATTCGTTCTTTACGAGGAGATCTGAGTCTTCCAAGTAAACTTCAAGTTGTTCTTGTGATTGTAGGTGCAGATGATTTTGATTGCAAGCGTCTTTCTTCTTATCAGTCTATGATTAAGCGTCTTGCTCGTATTGAAAAAATTACATTTTTTAATGAGTCCCCGACTTTAGCAGCTCAGATGGTTTTTAGGAATATGATATTGTGCATACCTATTGGTTCCTTGCTGGATGTAGAGGTTGAACAAGTTAGACTAAGAAGAGAGATTGAAAAAATTTTAAAAAAAATTGCGAAGATAACGGAAAAGCTTTCTAACAATCAATTTATAGAAAAGGCTAAGTCTGAGATTGTGATGGCTGAACGTAAACGTTTGGAAGAATATCAGATCCTGAAGGAGAGAACAGAGAGGGCCTTAGCTTTTTTTGATTCTAACAATTGATTTTTCCCATAAGAACTTAGATTCTTCTCATTTTTTTAAAAATTTAAGATTGATGATTATTTTTTACAAAAAAATGTAGATTGATTATACTGTTTTTATGAGAATATGCTTTTTCTTTCCTAAAGAAAGCTTTATAATCTTTGAATTAAGATTTTCATTTGTGAGCATTGTGGCTTCATTTTGAATGATTTTGTCATTGAGTTTGATAGCTCCACCTTGTACGTGGCGGCGTGCATCACTATTAGATTTAGCAAACCCTATTTGAACAAGAAAGCTGAGTAACCTCACTCCTTTTTCGAGCTGTAATCGATGAAGGATAAATGTTGGTAACTCAACTCCAAATTTTCCTTCTTCAAATGTTTGTCTAGCTGTTTTTTCAGCAGCCTCAGCCGCGGCAGAGCCGTGAAGCATGCTGGTAACTTCTTTAGCAAGGATTTTTTTTGCTTCATTCACTTCTACACCTTTTAATTTTCCTAAGTAGCTTATTTCATTCATTGGTAATGTTGTGTAGAGTTTAAGGAAGAGTATAATGTCTTGATCTTCGATGTTTCGCCAATATTGCCAAAAATCATAAGGCCTTAACATATTTGGATTGAGCCAAACTGCATTGTCCAGCGATTTTCCCATTTTTTTTCCAGATGCGGTTTTTAGTAAAGGAGAAGTCATAGCATAAAGCTGTCCTGTTCCAGTCCGTCGGCCTAGTTCAATTCCATTAATCATATTGCCCCATTGGTCAGATCCACCCATTTGTAGACGTATGCCGTAACGTTTGTTCAGTTCAACAAAGTCATAAGCTTGTAGAAGCATGTAATTGAATTCGAGAAAAGAAAGTGAATGTTTGTTTTCAAGGCGTACTTTGACAGAATCAAAAGATAGCATGCGGTTAATAGAGAAGTATTTACCAAACTCACGTAGGAATTGTAGATAATTGAGGGAGCTGAGCCAATCGCTATTATTTACGATGAGAGCATCGCTTGTGTCTGTCCCGAACTGGAGATAACGCGAAAATACATTTTGAATTCCCTTAATATTTTCTGCAATGATTTCTTCTGTTAGTACTTTTCGTCTTGTCTTCTTAAATGAGGGATCGCCTATTTTGCCTGTAGCTCCTCCTAGAAGAATCATTGGTTTGTGGCCTGTTTTCTGCATCCAGTGTAGCATCATGAGTTGAAGGAGTCCTCCGATATGTAAGCTTTCTGCTGTTGGATCGAATCCGATATAGCCTCTGACCGTTTCTTTTATAAAAAGGTTATCTAATTCTTTTTCATTTGAAATTTGATGTATGAATCCACGCTCCTCCATAATTTGAAGGAAATTGGATTTAAACCGAGCCATTTTATCTCCTTGAGTTTTTCGTAAAGATTTTTTTCTTAAACTGTTTTCGGTATCTAATAAAGGTGTATTAAGATATTTATATTTTTTTTCTATTTGAATTTTTGTTGAGCAAGTGAAATATGGATGTCATAGACTTTTGTAAAGATCATAATTTACGTATTACAAGATCTAGGATAATGATCTTAAAGGTTCTTTCTGAATCATCAGATCATCCTGATGTTGCAGAGTTACATAGGCGTCTCATAAAAAGAGACCCGAGGATATCTCTTTCAACAGTTTATAGAACTCTTAGCTTATTAGAGAAGAAAGGTATTTTAAAAAAGCATAGTTTTTGTGATGGTCCTTCCCGGTTTGAGAAGAGCGGAGAGGAGCATGATCATTTAATTAATATAGAAACTGGAGATGTTATTGAGTTTCGTTCTGATGAAATTGAAAAACTTCAGGAGGATATTGCTTATAAGTTTGGTTTTTCTATTGTTTGGCGGAAGCTTGAGATTTATGTAAAACCGTTGAAGTTGAAGAGAAAGTAAAATTTTACTTACTTTTTATGTTGCGATAGAGAAATGCAGATAAGAAAAGGCTTGCAAAGCAAAGTACAATAGTTGGTGCTGAAGCACTATTTAGAAAGAAAGATAAATAGACACCGCTAAAAGAAGATAAAATACTAATTCCTAATGCTAAGCAGAGCATTTCAGTAAATTTTTTAGTTAATAAAAGGGAAATGGCACCTGGTGCAATTAAAAGTGCAATTGAGAGGATAATGCCTACAGCTTGTAGGGCAGAAATGATGGTTAATGAAATTAAGCTTAGAAAGCCGTAATGTAACCATTTAATAGATATTCCAAGAGCTTTAGCTTGTGCAGGATCGAAGGAATAGACTAAAAAATCTTTCCATTTGATAATAAAAATAGCGGTGATAAGTATGGCAAGTATGCTCGTGAATTGAATATCATTCAATGAGATACCAAGTACATCACCAAAAAGAATATCATCTAAATGAATATCAGGCCGAATATTAACGGAAAGAACAATTCCCAAAGCAAAAAGACTAGCAAAGAGGATTCCCATAGCCGTATCTTGTTTGATACGGGTATTTTCTTTGAGAAGTCCAGTACCTATTGCACTGAACAATCCAGCAATGAAAGCCCCTAAACTATAGGGATAGCCTAGGATATAGGCGATGACTATACCAGGGAATGTCGCGTGAGAAATAGCATCTCCTATTAAAGACCAATCTTTTACTACAAGGAAACAGGATAAAAGTGCCATTGGAATAGCTATCACAAGAGATATGATGAAAGCCTTGATCATGAAATCAAATTGGAATGGTGAAAGAAGGAGATTTACTAAGGAAGTCATTTTGTACCTTTTTATGATTTATGTCTCATGTGGAAGATTCCATGCTTTGGTGCGATAAGGAGGGTAATAAGAAAAACTGCTGTTTGTAAAAGGATGATGATTCCGCCGGTTGCTCCATCGAGAAAATAGCTAATATAAGTGCCGACAAAGCTTGTTGCGCTTCCGATACTAATAGCAATAAACAAGAGATTTGAAAATTTGTCTGTTAGTAAATAGCCTGTTGCACCTGGTGTGACTAGCATAGATATAACTAGAAAGCTCCCAACTGTTTGTAAAGCTGCTACGGTAGCTATAGATAATAATGTGAAAAAGATAATTTTCAGAAAAGTTGTATGAAGACCTATTGAAGAGGCATGACTTTCATCAAAAAAAATGACAAGAAAATCTTTCCATTTAATACTGAGGATGCTCAGCGAGATAACACTGATAACCAAGAGTTGTAAGCTATCATTAGGGGTTATCGCAAGAAGGTTCCCAAGTATGATAGTATGAATATTCACTGATGTAGGCGAAAGCGAAATAATAAAAAGTCCACATCCGAAAAAAAAAGAGAAGATGAGGCCGATAATAACGCTTTCTTTGAGAGTCGTGTATGTTTTGAAGAAAAGCATTGCTATAGTAGCAAGACTTCCTGCAATAAAGGCACAGAGGGAAAAGGGTAAGCCAAGCATGTAGGCAATAGCAATCCCTGGTGTAATAGAATGTGAGAGTGCATCTCCAATGAGTGACCAGCCTCTAAAGATTAGATAGCAGGAAAGGAATCCACACAGACTCCCAACGAGAGCAGAAACCCACATAGCATTGACCATATAATGATATGAAAAAGGCTCTAAGATATTGTTAATCATTATTTATCTTTTCTTAAAAGAACTATTTAATGAGAGGAGACGATGTTTTGATTGTTTTGAGATGTTCCAAAATAGGGAAGTGTTCCACCAAAAGTCTTTTCTAAATTTTCTTGTGTAAAAATTTTTTTTGTTGATCCGTAGGCTAATATTGTCTCTTTGAGCAGGATGCTTTGATCACAAAATGTTGGAATAGAAAAAAGATTATGGGTTGATACTATTATTATTTTTCCTTCATCACGCAATTCCCGAAGAAGTGATATAATCTGATTTTCTGTTTTGAGATCAATTCCAGTAAAGGGTTCATCAAGTAAAATAATTGGACTATTCTGTACTAATGCTCTAGCAAGAAAAATGCGTTTTTTTTGTCCTCCAGAAAGTTCACCGATTTGACGTTTTCGCAAATGAGTCATATGAATGCGGGAAAGAGCTGCTTTGACTGCTTGATGATCTTGAAATCGTGGAATTCGCATGATGCCCATATGCCCATAACGTCCCATCATAATAAGGTCTTCGACAAGAAGAGGGAAACTCCAATCTACTTCTTCTGCTTGAGGGACGTAGGCAATGAGTTTTTTATGTAATGCTGTTTTAATTGATTTTCCAAGAATAGTAATTTTTCCTGTCTTGAGTGGGATAAATCCCATTATTACTTTGAATAAAGTTGATTTTCCGGAACCGTTAATCCCAATGAGAGCAGATATGGATTTTTGAGGTATTCGAAAAGTTACATTTTTAAGTGCAGTGTGACCATTGCGATATGTTACAGAAGCATTATTAACCAAAATACTGTTGTTTTCTTCAATATTAGCTTGCATATCTATTTATCCTTTTCTTGCATTAGTCCATCCGTGATAGTGTTTAATGTCATTTTCAAAAGATCAAGATATGTTGGAACTGGACCAGTTTTTTCACTGAGTGAATCAACATATAAAATGTTGCCGTATTTAGCTCCAGTTTCACGGGCGACTTCTTCTGCAGGTTTAGGAGAAACTGTACTTTCTGAAAAGATAACAGGGATATTGTTTTTGCGTATTGTATCAATGACTTTTTTGACTTGTTGTGGAGTGCCTTGTTGATCGGAATTAATTGGCCATAGGTAAAGTTCTTTCAGATTAAAATCACGTGCAAGATAAGAGAAAGCCCCTTCACTTGATACGAGCCAACGTTTGTTTTCTGGTATAGAAGAAATTTTTTCTTTTATAGGAGAAACTATATTTTTTATTTTTAGTTTGTAGATTTCAGCGTTTTTTTGATAAATGATTCTGTTTTCAGGATCATATTTTATAAAAGCATCACGTATATTATTAATATAAATTGTAGAAAGATTTGGGGACATCCATGCATGTGGATTAGGTTTTCCTTTATAAGGGCCTTCGATAATACTTATGGGTTGAATGCCTTTAGATATGATGACATTTGGCAGGTCTTTGAGATTCGTAAAAAACTTGTGAAACCAGATTTCAAGACCAAGTCCATTCCATAGAATAAGCTGTGCTTTTTCTAATTTTTGAATATCTCCTGGAGTGGCTTGGTAAGTATGAATATCTGCGCCAGGTTTTGTAATAGATTCTACAATAGCGGCTTCTCCGGCAATATTTTGTGCAATATCAGCAATGATTGTGAAGGTTGTGATGACTTTAAATTTTTCATGAGCGACAGAAGGTATTATTGGCAAACAAATGACGAATATGATTGTCAAAACTGATACGTTTTTTTTTATAAACATATGAAACTCCAGAGTTTCATGTTTTTTTATTGCAATTAAGAATGATTTGCAATAATGATTTTTAATCAATTTTATTTTTTTCCAGTACGGGTACGCTGCATGCCATCATAAGCTGCGTGGTCTTTTTGTTGATTAAGCGACCAAGCATTAAAATAAGCCTGATATGCTTTTTCTTTTTTACCTTGATGTTCAAATGCTAATGCTTGATTAAACCAGATTTCAGCGATATTGGGATTTAAGGAAATTGCAATACTAAAATCATCTTCTGCATTTTCCCAAGATTTTAATGCAAGGTAAGAGAGTCCACGGCCGTTGTATAAAATAGGAATGCGAGACTGTTTTGATATAGCCATTCCGAAATCAGAAATAGCTTGTGGATGTTGGTTTTGCAACTGTCTGATTAACGCGCGATTATACCAAGCGCGTGCGTCATTTGTCCCTAGTTCTATTGCTTGATTATAATCATGAAGGGCAAGATCAAATTGTCTTGTTTCACGATAAACATTTCCACGAGCGATATATCCATCTGCGTAATTTGGATTAATTTCTAAAGCACGGTTGTAGTCAGCCAATGCAGCAATCGGATCATTTTGATAACGATCAATTAAGGCGCGGTTTGCATAGGCTGGATAAAAATTGGGATTAATTTGAAGTGCTTGATTAAAATCTTGAAGTGCTTTGTTATAATATCCTGCCCGACCATATGCAGACCCCCGAACGTTATATCCAATAGGATTATTAGGATCATTTTGGATAGCATGAGTGAGAGAATCAATATTTTCATATGAGAAATTTTCTAGGCTGTGCATAGACAAGTTTTCTTGACAACCAGTTAAGAAAAAACCTGTTCCTAGGATTATCAGAAAGATTCCTTGAATCATGTTTGCTCTTCTTTCATAACAGAAGGGTGATAAAAATCAGCGATCGAGAATTATGAAATAAAAGTGTTCTGGTTCTTAATTCGAATTTATGATAAAAATAATTCGCTCCTTTTTATGTTTTTAGCGGCGTGCTCGTGCAAGGGTTCCTAACCCTTCTCGCAAAGCGCGTTTACGTACGACCTTCCGAGCACGACGAATTCCTTCTTGCTTTTCACGGGCTCGTCTTTCAGATGGTTTTTCATAATAAAGTCCCATCTTCATAGCACGAAAAAAACCATCGCGTTGCATCCTTTTTTTCAGGGCACGCAACGCTTGTTCAATATTATTATTGTGAACGACTATCAGCACTTCTGAATTCTTGTCCTTTCATAAAATCGGCTTTTTTTTATTTTACAAAAAAAATTTTTTTTTGTCTATCTTTAAAAAAAAATGGCTTATTGCGATATTAAGATACATGGTGCGGACGGCGGGACTTGAACCCGCAAGGTTATTGACCGAAGCATTTTAAGTGCTTTGCGTATACCGATTTCGCCACGTCCGCATGAGAGAATCTCTTTACTATAAAAAGTGGAGATATGTGAAGCTTTAAGAAGGATAGATACAGTTTATTTTTCCTTTATTGATAATACGGCAAATTATATGCTGGTGACCTCGGCGTGAATTGAACACGCAACCTGCGGTTTAGAAGACCGCTGCTCTATCCAATTGAGCTACGAGGCCATTTATTGAACGAAGTAAATTAGTGAGTCCAAGATTCTGTTCTATTAGCACGAAAATTATCAGAATATGATATTTTTTTCCTTTCTGAGTTATGTTCTTTTTCAACATGGTATATGATATGATTTTTACAGGCGAAAGCGATAGCTTCTTCTTTTGTCTTGAAACGTACTGTCATGATCTTTTTTGAATTCGAATATTTTAAATATGGATTATATTCTAAAATCCAGAACTTATGAGGATTAGCAGACTGCATAGCAGTTTTTGCAGGGGAATAGATACGTGCTATCATAATCATACTCATCGAAAGAGCTAATTTATTTTGATAGAAATGGTCGGAGCGATAGGATTTGAACCTACGACCTCCTGATCCCAAATCAGGTGCGCTACCAGGCTGCGCTACGCTCCGGTATATAATGTATTACTAAAATTTTATATCAGAAAGAGCAAGAGGAAAAGTTGTTTTTTATCAATATCTCGGCTCTGAGGTTATTCCAGCTATAGAGATCTATTTGTATAATGAAGAAGAAAGATAACTATGTAAAGCAAAGCGTACGAGCACTCCGATTGCAGCAGCGGAGGGAACAGCGATGAGCATACCAGTAAATCCAAACAAATAGCCGAAAGCAAAAAGAGAAAACATGAGCCAAACAGGATGTAGGCCAACGGAGGAACCAACTAGTTTTGGTTGCAACACATATCCTTCCAAGAATTGTCCAATGGAAAATATGCAGAGAATCATCATAATTAAAGGCCATTGATTTGGCCAATATTGTAGCCATGAGAGAGTAAGAGCAAGACTGAACCCAATAGCAGAACCTATATAAGGAACAAAAGTAGCAAGACCGATAAAGATACCGATTAGGAGACCAAAATGAAGGCCATCAGCAGTCAGCATAATAGAATAATAGCTAGCAAGAATGAAACATACGGTACTTTGTCCACGAATAAATCGTGCAATAGTGCTGTTCATTTCTCGAAAAATTTCACGAATTGTTTTCAGATTCTTGCGTGGGATCCATGAATCAATACTGGAAATCATTCTATCCCAATCAAGCAGTATGTAAAATGCCACAACAGGTGTAAGAATACATAGTGTGATGAGATTCATCAGCGCTTTTCCTGATTTCCAAAGTGAAGGTAATATTGATTGTATGATATTGATTCCCTGATTAATCACGGAATTGAGAGTACTCTGTAACGTTGATATATCAATTCCAGTATGTTCTTCTAACCATTGTGCATTGTGCTTTGCAAATAATGAGTGGAGTGAACCTAAATAGCTTGGAACGTTATTTATAAAGCTGAAAAGTTGCTGATTTAAAATTGGAACAAGGATAAAAAGTTCTAATATCAGGCTAATAATAGCAATAAGTAAAATCATTACTATTGCCAAAAGTCGAGAAAATCCGATTTTTTCAAGAAATTCTACTACAGGATTAAGAAAATAAGCGAGGACCAGTCCAGCTACAAAGGGAACCAAAATGTCACTGAATATAATTAAGAAAATGATTATAAAAAATAATAACCCTATCCAGAATAATGTTCTCAGTATGTTTTCTGATTGTAGAGATTCTGATATGGATTTTATGTCTTTTTTTGTTTTTATTTTTTTAGCGAAATACTGATCATAGCTTTTTATCATGTCGCCCTTCAAGTGCCTCGTGTTCTTTGTGAGTTGTTGAATTTTTATTTTCTAGCAGAAGATCACTCTTGTAGGGATATTTTATTATGTTACATGATAGGATGATGTTTTGTATGACAACGGCGAGGATGTGTTATGACTAACAGTAATCAGATGACTTATGCTGAAGCCGGTGTAGATATAAGTGCGAGCAATGCTATGCTTCAGAGAATAAAGGAGATTGTTAAAATAACAAAACGTCCAGGTGCCGATGTAACACTAGGAGGCTTTGGTAGTTTATTTGATTTAAAAGCAGCAGGATTGAAGGATCCTTTGCTTGTTGCTACGACTGATGGTGTAGGGACAAAACTGAAAATCGCGATAGAATGTGGTATGCATGATAGCGTAGGGATTGACCTAGTTGCTATGTGTATGAATGATCTTGTGGTTCAGGGAGCAGAACCTTTATTTTTTCTTGATTATTTCGCAGCTGGAAAGCTCAAGCCTGATCAAGGTGCAGCAATTATAGCGAGTATTGCTGAAGGATGCCGTCAAGTCGGTGCTGCGCTTATTGGTGGTGAGACAGCAGAAATGCCGGGAATCTATGGAAAAGATGATTATGATTTAGCAGGGTTTGCTGTAGGGGCCTTAGAACGGAGTGATCTTCTTCCTCGTTCTAATATTTGTATCGGTGATAGGCTTATTGGTCTTACTTCATCTGGACTTCATTCTAATGGTTTTTCTTTAGTTCGTGAGGTGATCGCGCGGCGAGGGATAAATTTGAGCTCTCAAGCACCTTTTTCTAAAGGCTTATCATTGGCCGAAGCGATATTGGTCCCAACACGTATTTATGTTTCTTCTATTCTAAGTCTTTTAAAAAGAACAGAAGCTGTGAAAGGATTAGCTCATATTACAGGTGGTGGGTTTCAAGAGAATATTCCACGTATTTTACCAAGAAATGTAGCAGCAGAGATTGATCTCACATCAATTCCTGTTCCAGATATTTTTTTCTGGCTTGCAGAAATGGGGAATATTTCTGAAAAGGAATTATTAAAGACTTTTAATTGTGGTATAGGGATGATTCTTATCATCAGCCCAGAGAGCATGCCAGATGTTCAGAAATATTTTGAATCTTTAGGGGAAAAAGTGATTGATCTTGGTTCTCTTGTAAAGCGGACAGATCATGGTGTTATTTATAAAGGTCACCTGATTTGATGAATCGTAAAAATATTGTTGTTTTCATTTCTGGACGTGGATCTAATATGGAGGCATTACTAGATGCAACGCTATGTCCTGGGTATCCAGCTCGTATTGTCGCGGTTTTTTCAGATAGGTTTCAAGCTTCTGGGCTTGAAAAAGCAAAATCGAAAAATATTCCTGTACATGTTATAGAACGCAAAAGTTTTTTATCAAAGAAACATCATGAGGATGCTATTCTTCACTTACTTGCTGGTTATAATGCTGATATTCTTTGTCTTGCTGGTTATTTATCTTTGATTTCTTCACATTTAATTATTCCTTATCAAGGGCGTATTCTTAATATTCATCCTTCCCTTCTTCCACTTTTTCCTGGTCTTAATCCTCATCAGCGTGTTATTGAATCTGGAATGAAAATTACTGGTTGTACGGTTCATCTTGTAACAGAGGAGATAGATAAGGGCCCCATTGTAGCTCAAGCTGCTGTTCCTATTTTTCAAGGGGATGATAAGGAAAATCTTTCATTGAGAGTGCTAAGAGCGGAGCACTGTCTTTATCCTAGAGCTTTAGAAAAATTTATTAAGAGAGAGAGAATACAAACTGATGAGAATCAGATGTTGCTTGCCTAGTGGGCCTAGTTTTTTTATTAAGAGAGACTTTTAAATATAATTTTCGGTTAAATCAAAGAGGATTTGGAATGCATCCTTATCTGAAAGAGATAATGTAGGGTAAGCTATGATAATATTTTATGTAGGTTTATAAATATGATAGATAACAATGATAAGGAGGAAATGAATAGGAATCTGTTATCAGGACGGATTGAAGCAAATTTATTCCGTTCTCGTTTTATATTTATTATTGGAGAAATTGAGGTAAGATTAGCAAAATTAGTGGTAGGACAGCTTGTTGCTCTATCTCATGAATCATCTCATGATCCAATTTATATTCTTTTGTCGTCTCCTGGTGGACATGTTGAATCGGGGGATCTGATTCATGATATGATAAAATTTATTGATAGTCCTGTTTATATGATTGGTTCTGGTTGGGTAGCCAGTGCGGGGACTCATATTTTTCTTTCAGTTCCTAAAGAACGTCGTTTTTGTTTAGAAAATACAAGATTTTTAATTCATGAGCCATCAGGTGGTATTGGTGGATGTGCAACTGATATACAAATTCAAGCACGTGAAATTCTTAAAATGCGTGATAGGTTGGCAAAAATTATATCTCGTGAAACTGGTCAGTCTTTTGAAAAAGTCCGTTTGGATAT
Organism: Candidatus Tokpelaia sp. JSC161; assembly: GCA_003331105.1. Taxonomy (GTDB): domain Bacteria; phylum Pseudomonadota; class Alphaproteobacteria; order Rhizobiales; family Rhizobiaceae; genus JSC188. Next base: position 154,052 of record QEND01000001.1, read on the forward strand.
TGATCGTGATCACTGGATGAGTGCTCAAGATGCAATTGAGTATGGATTACTTTCTAGAGTGATAAGACATATATCTGATATTAGGTAATTTTTGATTTCAAATAAGATTTGTAGAATAAAAAAGATATTCCTTGTTAGACTTGTATTCTTTTAGCGTGTGAGTGGTTTGAAAACACTCTGTAATTTAAGGCTTTCTATTCCTAGTCTTCTGCGTTTTTCTTTTTCATAATTAGAAAAATTACCATCAAACCATTCTATATGACTATTCCCTTCGAATGCTAGAATGTGTGTTGCTAGACGATCAAGGAACATACGATCATGACTTATGATCAGAGCGCATCCAGAAAATCTTTCGAGTGCATCTTCAAGGGCAGCGAGTGTTTGAGTGTCTAGATCATTGGTTGGTTCGTCAAGGAGAAGTACATTGCTTCCTTTTTTGAGGAGCTTAGCAAGGTGGACTCGGTTACGTTGGCCTCCCGATAAATTTCCTACTTTTTGTTGTTGATCTCTTCCTTTGAAATTGAATGCTCCACAATAAGCACGGCTATTTATATCATACTTACCAATTGTGATGTGATCATCACCATCAGAAATTTCTTCCCATACTGTTTTATTATCATCAAGGCTATCACGGGTTTGATCAATATAACCTAGATGGACTGTTTGTCCGATATGTACATTTCCAGAATCTGGCATTTCTTGACCTGTAATGATACGAAATAATGTTGTTTTTCCGATACCATTAGGACCTATAACTCCGACAATAGCGCCTGCGGGTAGTTCGAAGTTTATATTTTTCATGAGAAGTCGAGTTCCATATCCTTTAGAAAGGTTTTGAAGTGTAATAACTTTTTCTCCTAATCTTTCTCCAGAAGGGATGATAATATGGTTTTCTCCAGGACGATCATTCGTTTCTTGCTTGATGAGTTCATGGTAATTTTTGATTCGTGCTTTAGATTTTGCGCTGCGAGTTTTGTGGCTTGATTTCATCCACTCTTTTTCACGAATTAAGGATTTTTGACGAGCGGATGTTTTTTGTTCTTCCTGTGTTATTCTCTTTGCTTTTTCTTCGAGATAAGCCGAATAATTTCCTTTATAAGGAATACCCTGTCCTCGGTCAATTTCCAAAATCCAGCTAGTGATATTATCTAGGAAATAGCGGTCATGGGTTATTAATATAACGGCGCCTGGATATTCGCGCAAATAGTTTTCAAGCCATCCTGTTGTTAGAGTGTCTAAGTGATTAGTAGGTTCATCGAGTAATAGGAGGTCTGGTTTGGATAATAATAGTGAGCATAGAGCAACACGCCTTGTTTCACCCCCAGAAAGTTTTGTAACGGGACTCTGAGGTGAAGGACAATGTAAGGCTTCCATTGCCATTTTTACTTGGGATTCAAGATCCCAGAGCTTTTGGGTATCGATTATATCTTGAAGCTTTGCTCCTTCTTCTGCTGTTTCATCTGAGTAATTGTTCATTAATTCATTATAACGGGTAAGGATTGCCTGTTGATCTGCTAACCCGTGGAGAATGTTTTCAATTACGGTTTTCTCGGGATTCAGTTTCGGTTCTTGTGGAAGATAGCCGTGTGTTGCTCCTTTTGCAAGCCAAGCTTCACCAGTATATTCTTGATCCAGACCTGACATAATCCGTAAAAGAGTTGATTTTCCAGAACTATTCGGTCCAAGAATACCGATTTTTGCGTTTGGGTAAAATGAGAGATTAATCTCTTGAAGAATTTTTTTATTGCCATAGGACTTGTTCAGTCTTTTCATATGATAGATAAACTGTGTCATAGTTTTTTTGATTTCATATCTTGTGTTGGATAAAGAAATGTGTTCTCTCTGAGAGAGAAATCTCATTTTTCTGAGAATATTGAAGAATGAAACCTTATAGGTTTTTCCTCTTTATTTTCATGAATGCGTGTTGGTAACCCTAGTTTATCCAAAAGTGCAAGAAATGGATGAATAGGTAATTCCTCAATATTAGCCATCCTTTTAATATCCCATGTTCCCTGAGCTATTAAAAGAGCAGCCGCTGCGGCTGGTGTGCCTGCAGTATAAGAGATAGCTTGTGCATCGGTTTCTAGATAGGCTGTTTGATGGTTTGTGGTGTTATAAATAAAAATTTTGCGGGGGATTCCATTTTTTTTCCCTTTTATAAAATTACCAATGCAGGTTTTTCCTTTGTATTCAGCTGCAAGAGAAGCGGGCTCTGGGAGGACAGCCTTTACAACTTTTAGAGGGATGACTTTTATTCCTTCAGCTGTTGTTACTGGTTGTTCTGAAAGAAGGCCTAGTTTGCTTAAGACTGTAAAAACAGTGATATAGCGTTTACTGAATCCCATCCAGAAACGAATATTAGGCACATCTAGATTTTTTGATAAAGAATGAATTTCGTCATGACCTGTCATATAAGTTGTGTATGGTCCAATTTCTGGTAAATCCCAGTTTTTACAAATTTCAAACATATGATTTGATATCCATTGGCTATTTTGCCATGACCAAACCTTACCAGTGAATTCACGAAAATTAATTTCTGGATCAAAATTTGTAGAGAACCAACGATTATGATTTCCAGCATTGACATCAACAATATCAATTTCATCGATTTGATCAAAATAATCACTTGAAGCAAGAGCTGCATAAGCATTGACAACCCCAGGATCAAACCCACTTCCAAGAATAGCGGTTATTCCAGCTGTTTTGCATTCTTTGCGTCTTGGCCATTCGTGATTGCTATACCAAGGAGGTGTTTCGCATATTTTGAATGGTTCTTCATGAATTGCTGTATCAATATAGGAAGCTTTTGCTTTAATGCAAGCGCTGAGAACAGACATGTTTAAGAAAGAGGAGCCAACGTTTATGACAATCTGGGCACCAATTTTATGGATCAATGATGTTGTTTCTTCAATATCCATTGCATTTAATGTGTGGCTTATAAAGGTTCCTTTTTTTTTCATAGATTCTTTTTTTTTCACTGAGCTGAGAATTGCTTGACACTTACTCTCAGTTCTAGAAGCAATATGAAGATCACCGAGAATATCATTATTCTGTGCGCACTTATGAGCAACAACTTGCGCTACGCCACCTGCGCCAATAATCAGAACGTTTTTTTTCATTCTCGATTGATCTCCTCTCCTTATGATAGGCTGTGAAGGTAGTCTTGATAAGTAAATTGTTGCACAATCTGAATACTTTTATCAAGTTCTCTTATAGCAAGACTTGGGAGATTCAGGCCGTTAAACCAATTCTTTTTTACCATAGTGTAGCCACCTGCGTCTTGTATAGAAATACGGTCACCTATTTTTAATTTGGAAGGAAAGAAAAATGTACCGAATATATCGCCTGCAAGGCAGGATTTTCCACAGATCATGATTTCATGTTGTCCTGCATTAGGTTTAATTTTAGCACTTTCCCGATAAATTAGAAGATCGGGCATGTGGGATTCGATGGAGCTATCGACAATCGCTATTTCTTTTCCATTGTTAAAGGTGTCGAGAACACTAACTTCTAGAGTTGTAGAATTAGTAATCGAGGCTTCTCCTGGTTCGAGATAAATGAGAATATTATACTTTTCAGAAAAGTATTTGAGGCGTTTTGCAAGGGAATTAATTGGATAATGATCCGCTGTGAAATGGATTCCTCCACCTAGACTAATCCATTCGACTTGAGAAAAAAGATAGGAGAACTTCTCTTCTATTGTGTTGAGCATATTATTGAATAGATAGAAATTATTGTTTTCGCAATTATTATGAATCATAAACCCGTTAATATGATGAATTACTTTTTCTATTTGTTGTGGGTTGGATTCTCCTAAACGACTAAACGGACAAGCCGGATCAGCAATATCAAAAGCTGAAGAGCTGACTTTTGGATTAATGCGTAAGCCACGCTGAATTGATTGGCTATTTTTTTGAAAGCGGTTTAATTGGTTAATGGAGTTAAAAATAATTTTATCAGCGTAGTGAATTGCTGCATCAATTTCGTCATCGGACCAGGCTACAGAATATGCATGACTTTCTTTTCCAAATTTTTCATGTCCTAGTCGTACTTCAAAAAGTGACGATGAAGTGGTTCCATCCATGAATTGGGACATCATATCAAAAACAGACCATGTCGCAAAACATTTGAGAGCAAGCAAAATCTTAGCACCAGAACGTTCACGCAATGATGCGATGACTTGCATGTTTTTCATGAGTGAGGATTTATCAATCAGATAGTAAGGAGTTTGTATCATTCTATCTCTCTCAGAGGAATCCCTTTATGAATCGAGAAAGCTACGCAATTTACGCGAACGGCTTGGATGTTTAAGTTTGCGCAAGGCTTTAGCTTCAATCTGACGAATGCGTTCTCGCGTGACTGAAAACTGTTGTCCAACCTCTTCTAATGTATGGTCTGTGTTCATTCCTATTCCAAATCTCATACGCAAAACACGTTCTTCCCTAGGAGTAAGAGATGCGAGAACTCTTGTTGTCGTATCACGTAAATTGAGTTGTATAGCAGCATCTATGGGTAATAATGCGTTTTTATCTTCAATAAAATCGCCAAGCTGTGAATCTTCTTCGTCTCCGACAGGCGTTTCTAATGAAATGGGCTCTTTAGCAATTTTTAAGACTTTTCGTACTTTTTCTAGAGGCATAGCAAGTTTTTCGGAAAGCTCTTCTGGTGTTGGTTCTCGTCCGATTTCATGAAGCATGTGACGGGAGGTTCTGACAATTTTATTAATTGTTTCAATCATATGGACAGGGATACGAATTGTACGTGCTTGGTCAGCGATTGAACGTGTGATTGCTTGTCTAATCCACCATGTTGCATAAGTTGAAAACTTGTAGCCGCGTCGATATTCAAATTTATCTACAGCTTTCATAAGGCCAATATTGCCTTCTTGTATGAGGTCAAGAAATTGGAGGCCACGGTTTGTATACTTTTTTGCAATAGAGATGACGAGACGTAAATTAGCTTCTACCATTTCTTTTTTAGCAATGGTTGCTTCGCGTTCTCCTTTCTGCACGTGATTAACAATAGAGCGAAATTCGCTAATAGAAATTCCTGTTTCCTGAGCTAGATTGTTAATTTCAGAACAGACATCTTGGATGTTGTCTTTTTTTTGTAAAGCAAACAATTTCCAAGCAGGTCCTAGGGTTATGATAGAATCTATCCAGTTAGAACTCAGTTCCTTTCCTTGATATTCCTTGATAAACTCGTTATGGCATATACCGCAAGAATCAGCTAAACGCTTTAATTTTCCTTCATATTTGAGAATACGTTTATTAATAGAGTAGAGCTGTTCAACAAGAGATTCAATCCGTGTTTGATTGAGTGAAAGTGACTTTACAGCTTTGACAAGCTGGATTTTGAGATCTTTATAACGGCGTTTTTGATGAGAAGATAGTGATGAAGTTGTGGAGAATTGTTTTTGCAATTTTCGGAGTTTATTATAGGTTTCTGCGATTACATCAAGTTTTTCCATGACATGAGGATGTAGTTCTGCTTCCATAGCAGCAAGAGAAAGATTGACCTCATCATCATCTTCTTCAAGAGAGTTTTGAATATTGATATCTTGATTGTCATTTTTATGATGTATTTCTTCTTTTTTTTCTTTTTGGATGACTTCAATAAGTATAGCTTGTTTTCCGTCAGGACCAGCGTAAGTGGTTTCAAGATCAATTATGTCGCGCAATAGAATACGCGATTCATTGAGTTCATCTCGCCAGATGATTAAAGCTTGAAAGGTCAATGGACTTTCACAAAGGCTGGCGATTATGGTTTCTCGTCCAGCTTCAATACGTTTAGCAATAGCGATTTCACCTTCACGTGATAAAAGTTCGACTGATCCCATTTCACGTAGATACATTCTAACGGGATCATCTGTGCGATCGCTGAGTTCGCGTTTCGTTGTTGTTGCAAGAGCTTTTCCTGTTATTTCAACTAACTGATTGGCTTCTAGGCTATCATTGTCTCGTTCTTGATCATCATCGTCAATGATATTGATACCCATCTCTGATAATCTAGCTGTTGTATCTTCAATTTGTTCGGATGTGACCTGGGCATTAGGTAAAATAGAGTTGAGTTCATCCATTGTGATATAGCCGCGTTTACGGGAACGCTTGATTATTTTTTTTACAGCGTTATTAGAGAAATCAAGTAGGAGAGTATCTATATTTCCTTCTTGTTCCCTTATGTCATTATTTTGCTTAGCTTGACTAGCCATATCGTCTATAACTCCAGACCATTCACTGCACAGCGGTAAATTCTCAATATACCGGTTTTTATAAAAGCGTGTATTATAATAATTTTGTCATTTTCTTGAACTTTCTAGTAATATGATGGAAAAGAATTTATGTTGTGGCATAGTGTTTCTATGATATCAAGCATGAAGGCTTTAAGCCTCTGTGGCTTTTGTACGCTCTACTTCATTTTTTATATCGTTGAAGGTAGCTAATATGCTCCCATCTGGATTGCTTATAAGTTCTGTTTCTATTTCATGCAACTGTCTATCTAGATGATAGGTGCGTAAGTGTAGATAAATTGCTTGTTTTAATGATTCGCGTGCATATTGTATTGGTGCGCTGGGGAGTGCACTGCGCATGCCGATATCATGGATAAATTGCATAATCCGTTTTATAATAACAGTTTTTTTATTTAATAGTTGAAGCATAGTGGTTGCATTTTCAGGGTGCTTTTTTGCTAGAATATCAAGGATGGAACGATGCAGATCAATCAGTTCTTGATTCCTGAATTCGAGCATGGATAAAACTTCAAAATTTTCGTTCCAAAGTTCCGGATGATTAATAAGTATTGCTAAAATTGCAGTTTCTCGTGGGAAAAGAACATTGTCCTGTTTCGTTACTAATTTTGATTGAAGGAGACTTTCTGAAACAGGTATGATGTCGTTTTCGTTTTTTTTATATTTTCTGAAAAATGAGGGAAAAGAAGAATGAAAGAGTGTATGGATACGTTCCTTGATTTCTTGAAGGTAATAATGGCGTAATTGATGATTGTGGATAGTCATGACTGCACTGCGTAGGCTGTTTTCTAAAGAGGCACGACTTTCTGGTGTATTAAATACCTTTCCATCAGTTTCACGTCGCCATAGCATTTCCGAGAGAGGAATGGCTTGTTTCAGGAGTTGATGAAACATTTGATGTCCTCCTTCTCTAATAATGTCATCGGGGTCCTTCCCGTTTGGTAAGACTACAAAATGTAATGAAGTCGTGCTTTTTAGAAGGGGAAGGGCACGATCAATGGCTTGGAAAGCAGCATTTGCCCCAGCGTTATCTCCATCAAAGCATAAAACAGGATTATGAAAATTGGACAATAACAAATTCATTTGCTCTTTGGTGAGTGCAGTGCCTAGAGGGGCTACAACTTTAAATCCAGCACTTGTAAGAGAAATGACGTCCATATAGCCTTCAACAACGAGAAGTGGTTGTGTCGTTTTTTCTATGCTGAATGCTCTTTTGGCCCGGGCAAGGTTATAAAGTATTTGCCCTTTCTGGAAAAGATCGCTCTTTTGTGAGTTAAGGTATTTAGGATGGATATTGGATGTGATGGCTCTTCCGCCGAATCCAATAACTTTTCCTTTTATATTTTCTATTGGAAATAGAATCCGGTTGCGAAAAGGAAGGGTGATCTTATCTCTATCTATCTCTATAAATAAACCAGATGCTTTAAGTTGGCTACTTGTTATACCTTTTTCTAGAAGAAAGTTTGTTAGCTTTTGAGGTTTTTCAGGGGCATAACCTATCCTGAACATTTTTTGTAAGTTCAGAGGTATTCTTTGACTTAAGTAATTGCGGGCATGAGAATTTTTTTCATTTTGTAAAAGCTGTTCAAAGAATTGAGTTGCTAATTCCATGATATACAGGCTTGCTCGTTCAGTTTCGCGTTTTTCGATACTAACATCGGAATTTTCTATAATTATTCCTCCTATCTGAGCTATACGTTCGACGGCTTGATGAAAAGAGATGCCATCAATTCTCATTAGAAAAGTGAAATGATCTCCGTGTGCCCCACAACCAAAACAATGATAGATGCCGTTATGATCATTACAATGAAAGCTTGCGGTTTTTTCGATATGAAAAGGGCATAAGGCCCAAAAATCTCCGCTGGAGCTTTTACTTTTTTTTCTATCGAAGATAACTCTATTTTTTATAAGAGCTGATATTGCTACTCGGGAACGGATGTCTTTGAGAAAATGAGAAGAAAAATTCATAATACAATACTTAGTCTATTGATCGGAAAGATGAGATGGTATTGATTGTTGCATGTTTTTAGATTGGGCTTAGCTCTTTTAAGAGTGATGGGTAAGAGAGAGTGATGGGGGGCTATTGAAATTTTTTGATTGCTGTAGATACTATGATACATGTGTATGCAGTATCTTATCTTAATTTGTTTATTACAGTACCCATGACCTTATTATATTTTATGACTCTTGTCATCGTAGCTTTAATTATAAATTTTCCTATTCGTTATTTAGTCTTGCCTACTGTTTACAAGCTTCTTTCGTTTATTGATCAAGACTATAATCTAGAGATAGAGAGAGCAATCTGTTATCTTTCTAATGCTGCTCCACCTCTTGTTTTTTCATTTGGTATTGAGCTGATTCCTGGCATGAAATCTAACTTGGTTGTTATGATTCATAATATTGCAAATGCCGTTATCATATTGACGCTTGCTCTTTTTTTTATGGCTTCTCTTGATTTTTTTTATATGTTTTATCGTCAGAGAGCGCAGTCAAGGGTTAGATCTATTAAAAGCTTGATTCAAATTGCGAAAATTATACTTTTTTTTATTACGGCAATTTTAATTTTGGCGCTTTTAATGAACCAGTCACCTGTAATGTTGCTTTCTGGTTTTGGTGCAATGGCTGCTTTATTTATTTTGGTTTTTCAAGATACATTGTTATCTTTTGTTGCGGGGGTCCAACTTTCGTCAACTGATATGATTCGAGTTGGGGATTGGATTGAAATTCCAAAGCTTGGGGCTAATGGAGATGTTATTGATATTGCTTTGCATACAGTAACAGTGCAAAATTTTGATAAGACTCTTACTACAGTTCCCATTCGTAACCTGGTTACGGATTCTTTTAAAAATTGGCGTGGTATGCGTGAAATTGGTGCTCGTCGTATAAAACGTTCGCTTTATATAGATCAGACTAGTATTCGTTTTTTAAAGAGAACTGATCTGAGACAGCTTCTGCGTTATTCTTATGTGAAAGAGTATATAGCGAATCAAAGGAATATTGAACGGGATAGAGATTTGATAGATTGTGACTTTAAATCACTAATCAATATGAGTATTTTTCGAGCTTATGCAACGGATTATCTAAAAAATCATATTGATATTAATAAGGATATGCTCATTTTAGTAAGAGAAATGGATTCAGGAGGAGTAGGAGGATTCCCTATTGAAGTTTATTGTTTTACTAACACGGTTAACTGGAATGAATATGAAAGCATTCAATCTGATATTTTTGATCATCTTTACTCAGTCATACCAGATTTTGGACTGAGACTGTTTCAGCCTATAATACAGTTATAGTAGCTAAAATGATTGTTTTTTTCTTGCATCTTCCACAATATTTTCAATGATTCGCATTCCGATATTTTCATGAAGAGTCATGATGGATTCAGGATGAAATTGAACTGCAGTTACTGGTTCTCGCTTATGTTCAATTCCCATAATAATTCCGTCATCACTTTTTGCTGTTATGAGAAGATCATCGGGAAAATTAGATTGATCTGCATAGACAGAATGGTAACGCCCAACTTGTATTTTTTTTGGTAATCCTGTAAAAATAGCACTTGGTGCTGTTATATGAATATTTGAAGATTTTCCATGCATTGGTAGTTTTAATTCTTGTAGTTTTCCACCGTAGGCTTCAACAATAGCCTGCATGCCAAGACAAACACCAAAAATATAGATATTACGCTGACGTGCTTTAGAAATTGTCGCAGCGCAATTAAAATCTTTTGGTAAACCGGGGCCTGGTGAAAGGACAATAAGATTAGGTTTGACCTGTGAAAAAATTTTATTTGAAACTGGAGTGCGTACTGTTGTAATTTTTGCACCAGTTTGACGAAAGTAATTAGCAAGAGTATGTACAAATGAATCTTCATGATCAACAAGTAAAACACAAATATTTTTTTCGATTTGAAATGGTTTAGTTAGAATGTCTTTTTTTGTTTTTGTTTTTGCTTTTAGAGCTGCAATAAGGGCAGAAGCTTTTAACTGTGTTTCCTTTTCCTCTTCTTCTGGGATTGAATCGAAAAGAAGAGTTGCTCCTACTCGGATGGATGCAATTCCATTTTTGATATGTATGGTGCGTAATGTTAACCCGGTATTCAGATCGCCATTGAAAGAAACTCTGCCAATAGCTCCTCCATACCAGGAACGAGGACTCTTTTCATGATCTTCAATAAAACGCATAGCCCATAATTTGGGAGCACCGGTTACAGTGACAGCCCAGGCATGGGAAAGGAAAGCATCGAAACCATCCATACCTTCACGTAAATATCCTTCAATATGATCTACAGTATGGATAAGACGTGAATAGATTTCAATTTGACGCCGTCCAATGACTCGTACAGATCCTGGCGTACAGACACGGCTTTTATCATTTCTATCTACATCAGAACACATAGTCAGTTCGGATTCATCTTTTTTAGAATTTAAAAGTTTTAATATTTGTTGAGAATCATCAATGGCATCTTCTCCACGTTTAATTGTGCCAGAGATAGGACATGTTTCAACTCTTTTTCCAGAAACACGGACAAACATTTCTGGGGAGGCTCCTATCAAATATTCTTGATTTCCTAAATTGATAAAGAAGGAATAGGGAGATGGGTTTGTTTTTTTTAACTGCCGTGAAATGCTAGAAGGATTTCTTGTACAAGTTTGATAAAAGGTTTGACTTGGAACTACTTCAAATAAATCTCCGCGTTTAAAGGTTTCCTTTGCTTGACGAACGAGTGCAGCATAATTTCCTTGTGGGAAATCGCTGAATGGAGTAATGATTTTTGTTTTTTTATAAGGAAATGAAGCTGTTTCGCGTGGTAGTTTCTTAGTCGTTTGGCCTGTTATTGTAAAATCATAACGATCAATCCATGCTTGATTTGCATAATGGTCAACAATTAGGATTGAGTCAGGGAGATAGAGTACAAGATCACGTTGATTCTTAGGGCGTTTCATTCTAAATCTAATTGGTTCAAATTGGAATGCAAGATCATATCCGAAAGCACCATATAGACCAAGATTGTTATCTTCATTCGAAGAAAATAGCTTTACAATTGCTCGAAGAACGGTGAATATGGAAGGAATGCGTGAACGTTCTTCTTCAGAAAAAAAATCTGGAGAGTTGATAATGCTAATGATAAGTTGATTCGATAGGTGAGAACTTATTTTTATGCTTTTAAGTTTTTCTATCTCTCGAGTAATGGCCTTTAGTAAGATGGTTCCGCGTTGATTTAATGCTTCAGCTGTCAGAGATCTTTGACGGCTGCTAATCATGAGTGGAGGATTGAAAATCCCGATATCCCAACGAGTGTAACGTCCAGGATATTCATAGTTAGAAGAAAAGATTGCACCATGTTGGCTATCTAGTTTTTTCATTATGCGATTAAGAGCCCCTTCATAAGCAATGAGCTCTCTTTGTCGGGAAATAAGAATACCTCTATCGCTTTTATATGTGGTTTGGGTCTTGTCTCTTGTATTATCTGTTACCATTTGATGATCTCTATCCTTGATCGCACAATTGTTGCTTTCTAAAGTGATTACGGCCCTGAATGGGAAAAAAATATAAAAAAAATTGGCCCGGGGATACGGATTTTTAATGCATAAACCTATACAATTTGGATTGAGCAACATTGCTAACAAGCCTGGTTTAAAAAAAACTAACCATAGTTATCTTGTAGCATATATACAAAGGCATGTTAAATCCTTCGATGCAATCGTTAAGCGTATTTTTTAGGCTTGAGAATTGCACGAGGATTAATATAGGGTGGGTAGATGGTATGGCTCACAAATGAACTTAGGAGATGATCTTGTATAAAAGATTTTTGTTTTTTGCATTGTTTTGTTTATGGGCTTCTTTAAGCTATGGATATAGTCAAGAACCTGGAAAGTGTCAAACAGTTCATTTTTCTGAGCCAGGATGGACAGATATAGCAGCAACTACAGCTGTAGCTTCACAGGTATTGCATGGCTTAGGCTATAAAACAGAGAGCCGTTTTTTATCCGTTCCATTTACTTATGCTGCCTTGTCAATGGGAGAAGTTGACGTTTTTCTTGGGTACTGGAAACCTTCTATGAGTCCTATTTTGAGGCCTTATGAGGAAAATAAAAGTGTTGAAACAGTGCGGTTTAACCTACGTGGGGCTAAATATAGTTTAGCTGTACCAAAGTTCGCTTATGATGAAGGACTCAAGAGTTTTAAGGATATTTCTAAATATTCGAATCGTCTTGGTTCTCGTATATATGGTGTTGAGCCAGGGAATGATGGGAATCGTATTATTTTATCAATGATTAAGAATGGCTCTGATAATCTTGGATCATTTCGTTTAGTTGAATCATCTGAGCAGGCTATGTTATCTGAGATAGCTGTGAGAATTGCTGCTCATGAACCCATTGTTTTTCTTGGCTGGGAGCCTCATCCTATGAATGCGCGTTTTCAGATAGCTTATCTTTCAGATGGTGATGCATTTTTTGGGCCAAATTATGGTGCTGCTATGGTAGGAACGAATACGCGTAAAGGGTATATACAGGAATGTGCTAATGTTGGGCGTTTTTTACTAAATCTTGAATTTAGCCTTTTCATGGAAAACGAACTGATGAATAAAATTGTTGATGAAGGACAAGATCCTGAAAAAGCAGCGAATCTTTGGTTAAGAAGAAACATGAATGTTCTTCCTGTTTGGCTTAAAGATGTAAAGACATGGAATGGGAGTGATGGTTTATCAGCTGTCAGAAATTTTCTTTCGCTCAAATAATGTTGGTAGTGATGTATGATGCTTGTTAAGCTTTCTCATATTTTTATGAGCATAGGAGAAATGTTTTGTTCTCATAAAATACCAGTTGGTTGGTTATCAGAGGTTATTGTCATTTTTTTGAAAAACCATGCTTCTTGGCTTTTTATGTTGATTCGTATATGTGTCGGGATTTGTCTTGATGCAACTCTTGATTTTTTAATGAATCCCCCTTTTATGGTCCTTATTGTTTTTCTACTTTCCGCTATTTTGCTTCGTAATTATTTTTGGCGGATGATTTTTATTCTTATCTTGTTGCTTCTTTTTTTCATTGATTCTCAATATTTGAGGAATACTCGTCCGCTATCTATGATAGGGATACTACTCTTTATGGGGTATGTTGTTTTTAACCGAAAACGCTTGGAATTATCTCCTAATCAGCTATGGTGTTCTTTTTTGATATTATTATTACTGTTTTTAGATTATTTTTTCTTAGAACTTGCCCCGTCCCCTTATTTTTTAATTGGGATGATAGCTCTTGTAGGCTGGTTACTGCAGGAACGTTATTCAATCATTTTATTAACATTAGGGGGTTGTTTATTTATTATAAATCAAGGTTATTGGCAAGATACAATGGAGACACTGACTATTCTACTGTGGTCTTGTATTTTTTGCATGAGTATTGGGATTCCTTTTGGAGTTTTATCGGCACATCGTCCATGGATTTATCGTTTTTTACAGCCAATTTTGGATTTGATGCAGACTTTGCCTGCTTTTGTTTATCTTATTCCAGCTTTATTTTTCTTTAGAATTGGTATGGTCCCTGGTTTAATATCGACATGTATTTTTGTGCTCCCTACTCCTATTCGTTTAACCCAAGTAGGAATTTCTTCAACTCCGAAAGAAATGCTTGAAACAGCCTATGCTTTTGGTGCTAGTCCGTGGCACGTGTTATGGAAAGTAGAGGTTCCGCATGCTTTTCCACAAATTCGTGCGAGCATGACTCAAACGATTATGTTATCGTTATCAATGGTTGTGATTACCGCGGCTATTGGTGGAAATGGACTTGGTGTAAGAGTTTACCGAGCTTTGCAAACAGGTAATGTTTCTCTTGGGTTTGAATCAGGATGTGTTATTGTTGTACTTGCTATTATTCTAGATCGTCTATTGCGTCCAGGAAAAGATTAGTATGGCATCAATTACGATAGAAAATGTTTCTGTTCTTTTTGGATCACAGATTAATATTGATGCGGGACTTAAGATTGCTGATCGCGGTTTATCATCTATAGAGATCAAAGCTGGAACGGCGGCAGTATTAGGGGTGCATAATTGTTGTTTAGAAGTTCAAGGGGGGGAAACTCTTGTTTTAATGGGACTTTCTGGTTCTGGAAAATCTACATTGCTTCGTACGGTGAATGGACTAGTCATGCCTTCTCGTGGCGATGTAAAAATTCTGCATGAAGGGAAAATTTTTTGCATTAAAAAATTGCGTATGAAAGAACTACAATATGTGCGTAGAAATATTGTGTCTATGGTCTTTCAGCAGTTTGGTTTATTCCCATGGAGAACTGTAGCTGAAAACGTAAGGCTAGGATTAGAAATTGCAGGGATTAGTAAGATAAGATCGCAATTTATAGTGATGGAGCAGCTTGAACTAGTTGGTTTAGCATCATGGGCAGATCGACAGGTTTGTGAGCTTTCAGGTGGAATGCAGCAGCGTGTCGGTCTTGCTCGAGCTTTTGCTACAGGAGCGCCTATTTTGTTAATGGACGAACCGTTTTCTGCCCTGGATCCATTGATTCGGAAACATCTTCAGAAGGAGTTAAAGTTACTACAAAGTCACTTAAAGAAAACGATTATTTTTGTTAGTCATGATTTAGAGGAAGCGATTCATATGGGGGATCGCATAGTTATTATAAAAGATGGTCGTATTATTCAAAAGGGAACACCGAAGGATATCATTGTGTCGCCGGTTAATTCTTATGTTGCGGAATTTGTAGGTCATATTAATCCACTAAGATTTTTAACTGCAGGGGATATTATGCGCCCTTATGATAAGGAGAAAGCAAAGAATAGTTTTTGTGCAATAGCTAAATCTGAAACGCTTCTTGCAGATCTTGTCAAGGCTATTAGGCGTATGCCAGGTCATATTGGTGTTGTTGATAAGGGTTTTCTTATTGGGATCATATCTCCAGAAGATATTCTTTTAAATTTAAAAAATAAAAAAAATTTTTAATTGCTAGCTTTTCTTATGAAGTCTGAATAAGAATTTTACGTTTTCCGGTATGAGTAGGTGAGCTAATGAATCCTTTCTTTTCCATTTTTTGAATAATTTGTGTAGCACGTTTATATCCGATACCAAGGTTCTGTTGTATAGAGGATATAGAGATATTCTTATTTTGCAAAAGAATACTGAAAGCTTTATCATAATATGGATCGTTGAATTCTTCTTTAAGATTCGTTGTTTCTTGAATGTTGTTTTTTATATTGAGTGCTTCGACATACTGTGGTGTACTCTGTTTTTTTAGATGAAGAACTACACGTTCTATTTCGGAATCGTTGAGAAATGGACCATGAATACGCTGAAGGCGTCCTTCTCCTATTGTAAAAAGCATATCGCCTTTTCCCAATAATTGTTCAGCTCCTGGAGCTCCTAAAATAGTTCGACTATCACTTTTAGAAGGAACGGCAAAGGAAATACGTATTGGAAAATTTGCTTTAATGGTGCTTGTGATAACATCTGCTGAGGGTCTTTGTGTTGCTATAATGAGATGGATACCTGCTGCTCGTGCCATTTGCGCAAGCCGTTGTACGGATTTTTCTATTTCTTTTCCAGCAGTCAGAATTAACTCAGCAATTTCATCAATGATAATCACAATATACGGGATAGCTACTAAATCTATATTTTCATTTTCAAAAAGAGGTTCTCCTGTTTTTTTATCAAATCCGATTTGTATACTACGTGATAGATTTTCATTCCGTAGCTGTTGTTCCTGAATACGACTGTTGAAACTGTGAATATTTCGGACACCGATTTTTGCCATCTTATTATACCTATTTTCCATTTCATGCACAGCCCATGTGAGTGTACTAATTGCTTGTGCAGAGCTTGTAATAACAGGTGTGAGTAAATGGGGGATCTCGTCGTAAACTGATAATTCCAGCATTTTGGGATCAATCATGATAAAGCGACATTCTTCTGGTCTAAGACGATAGATAATAGACATGATCATAGTATGGATGGCCATGGATTTTCCAGATCCAGTTGTTCCAGCAATGAGTAGATGTGGCATTTCTGTCAGATCAGTCATAACAATTTTTCCGTTAATAGCTTTACCAAGTATTAGAGCGAGGTTAGCCTGATTGTTTTTGAATTCCTGGGTTTCTAGCATTTCACGCAAATAAACAGTTTCTCGTGATCGATGAGGTAGCTCGATACCAATCGTCTTACGTCCAGCGATAAGAGCTATACGTGCTGATAATGCACTCATTGAACGAGCAATATCATCCGCAAGTCCAATAATACGTGCGGATTTTATTCCAGGAGCCGGTTCGAGTTCATAGAGTGTTACAAGAGGTCCTGGTGAATATTGGACAATTTTTCCTCGAATCCCAAATTCTTCTAGAACCCTAGTGAGGGCTTCTGCCTTTTTTATGAAAAATTCTTGACCTAATTTTTGATTATTAGGATTTTTAGGGTTAGGAGAGAGGTAATTTATATACGGAAGTTCAATTTTTTTTTCTTTGATCGTTGTTTTGAAGGATGTATTTTTTTGAGTAGTGGTTTTATTAAAAATTTTACGTTTGTTGTCTATACCTATAACTATTTTTTTAGACTTATGTTGATTAGAAAAGGACGATGTGGTATCTTCCTTGTTGGTCTTTTTTAAATTGTATGAAATATGTCTGGAGCGGAGAGCCCCTCCAGCATAAAGTGCTATGATCACGGATAAGAAAGAAAAGACAAATATCATAATTTGTGGATTGATCTTTGGAAAAAGAAAAGAAAGATTCAGGAGTTGATCGCCAATAACTCCACCTAATCCAGCGACTAGAGGCCAATTTATTGGACGAGGGAGCATGGCACAAGCGATACTGAAAAGTACAATACTCAGTATCCAAGAAAGAAATCGAGCTAAGAAGTGTGTAAATTCATATTGAAGAATTAAGAATAGACTCCATAAGCATGGTGATAATAACATCATTAAACTGGATAGGCCTAGGAATTGGATAACAAAATCCGCATAACTTGATCCCCATAATCCAAGTATATTCGTTACCCTATCTGTAGTAATACTATTATTAAGGGAAGGGTCAGATACGTTCCATGTTGTAACGGATATCCCTAGTAGAATTACTAATATGAAGAGAAAGTACCCGAGGATGATTTTAATTTTTGCGGGCATAGACCTCGATACTCTCAGCCTTTTTGTTAACTAGTGTAGATTCTTGAATCATCTAATGATTTTTTTGTCAAGAATGGAAGTTGAACTTTGTTGAGTCTGTAATTTGTGAGCTTGAGCAAGGAGTATATAATTCACACTCATATCAGAAGATTGATTCCATTGTTTTGTAAGTGGGTTATAGGTCATTCCAACATGATCAATGACTCTGAGCCTTAGTGAAACAAGCTTTCTTGTTAATTCTTTAGGAGAGAGAAATTTTTTGTATTGATGTGTTCCCTTTGGTATCCAGCCTAAAAAATACTCAGCTGCTATTATGGCTAATATCCATGATTTCCAGGTGCGATTAAGTGTTGCAATAAACATGAGTCCATTAGGTTTGAGCATTGATGCAACAGAGTTCATAAAGAACTGAGGATCGCTAACATGTTCTATGACCTCCATGTTGAGGATAATATCGAATTTATTCTGGTTTTCAGGCTTTGCAGCAATATTTTCAGCTGTTGTTCTTTGGTAGTCAATTTGAAGATTATTTTCAGCAGCGTGGAGTTTAGCTATTTCTATGTTTGTAAAAGAAGCGTCAGCGCCAAGAATATTTGCACCAAGACGTGCTAGAGGTTCGCATAAGAGACCACCTCCGCAGCCGATATCCAATACTTGTAAGCCTATGAATGGTTGATGTGCAAGATGGTCACGCTTAAATGTTTCGCATACTTTGTCTTTTATATAGGTCAGTCGCGTGGGATTTAATCTATGCAGCATTCGTAATCTTCCATGAGGATTCCACCACTCATTTGCTAAGCGAGAAAAATGTTCAACTTCACTTGTATCAATGCTTGTTTTTTTCTTTTCCATGGATCTTTTCATTATAGGTATGTATATCGTTGATACGATCCAACAAATTTTGTTTATTGATTGAATCAGATATAGACTTTCGATCATCTTGCAGAGAAGATAATTTTTCATTATCTAAATGTCTACTAAACAAGAACGTAGCGTCCTTTTTTAGTCGCTTGTTTTGGACAGATTGCAGAGGCGAGAATGGCGCGTATTGTGATGAAATTTGGTGGGACATCTCTTGCGGATATTCGATGTATCCGGAATGTATTGTGTCACGTGAAACGAGAGGTTGATTTAGGTCATGAGGTTGCAATTGTTGTGTCTGCTATGGCAGGAACGACTAATCAGCTGGTTTCGTGGACGCAGGATATTGCTGATTTGTATAATTTTCGAGAGTATGATGTTGTTGTTTCTTCTGGGGAGCAAGTAACGGCAGGTTTGTTAGCTCTTATGCTTCAAGCAGAGGGCATGAATGCGCGTTCTTGGATGGGATGGCAGATTCCTATTGTGACTGATTCTGTTTATGGATGTGCGCGTATAAAGAGTATTGATCCTTCTAAGCTTCTCAAAGGATTTCAGCATGGACAGGTTGCTGTCATAGCTGGGTTTCAGGGTATGAGCTTTGATGGAAATATTACGACTCTTGGACGGGGAGGATCTGATACAAGTGCTGTTGCAATTGCTGCAGTTATTAAAGCGAGTCGTTGTGATATTTATACGGATGTTGATGGTGTTTATACAACAGATCCGCGTATAGAATCTAAAGCTCGTCGTCTTTCTCGTGTTGCTTTTGAAGAAATGCTTGAAATGGCGTCGTTGGGTGCTAAAGTTTTACAAGTCCGTTCTGTTGAATTAGCTATGGTGCATAAAGTGCGTATTTTTGTTCGCTCGAGTTTTGATATGGGGTCGGCGTCTGCTCGGGCAGAAGGTGATTTCGTTGGAACTCTTATATGTGATGAGGAGGAAATTGTGGAACAGCAGTTTGTGAGCGGTATTGCTTTTGCCAAAGATGAAGCACAGATTTCTTTACGGCGTTTGGCGGATAAACCAGGTGTGGCTGCAGCAGTTTTTGCTTCCCTTGCAGAAGAGAATATTAATGTTGATATGATTGTTCAGAACATATCTGAGCATGGTGCAACAACAGATATGACCTTTACCGTTTCATCTTCTGATCTTGAAAGGGCTGTGAATATTCTTGAACGGAGTTGTCATAAAGTTATTTGTGATGATCTTCAGTTTGAAAGTGGACTTGCAAAAGTATCTGTGATTGGAATTGGCATGCGGAATCATGCTGGTGTAGCCGCTACTGCATTTAAGGCGTTGTCTGAGAAGGGAATCAATATTCGTGCGATAACAACATCAGAAATAAAAATTTCAATTTTGATTGATAATGCATATACTGAACTTGCTGTTAGAATCCTTCATAGTGTTTATCATCTGGATAAAGAGTAATTGCTTGATGACACTGAGTTAGTGGGGTAGCAAAAAGACACAAAAGATTACTGATGCGAGCTTGAGATACTCCCTGCTTAGGATGTCTTTTAGATTCTTACTATTGGAGTATAGAAAAAGTAATGCAGGGAAATTCGAACGAATCGAACAGACTTTTGAAGCGTTTGCGGGCTTTGATGGAAGATGATATTGCACCGCAGATGCGTCTGGACAGACTTGTTCAAGAGATTGCCCGGAATATGGATGCAGAAGTCTGTTCTCTCTATATTTTGCGCTCGGATGGGATGCTAGAGCTTTATGCCAGTGAGGGATTAAACCCTAAAGCAGTCCATCGTTCGGAACTACGTTTTGGCAAAGGCTTAGTGGGGAGTATTGCAGCAACGGCTCGTCCTCTTCATCTTGTTAATGCTCAACATCACAAAGCTTTTTCCTATTTACCAGAAACAGGAGAAGAGATTTATACTTCGTTTCTTGGGGTTCCTATTTTAAGATCAGGTCGTACGCTCGGTGTGCTTGTTCTGCAAAATCGTAATCAACGTTCTTATAGTGATGATGAAATTGAACTTCTTGAAACGCTTGTAATGGTGTTTTCAGAAATCATTGCGTCTGGTAATTTGCCAACTTTTTTACGTTCTAATGTTGAAATGTCTGAACAGACTCCTTTTTCTTTAGAAGGAAATTCTTTGAATGTGGGGATTAGTCTTGGGTATGTTCTGTTGCATGAGCCTCGTGTTGCTGTAACGAATATTTTTAATGAAGGGAGTGAATTGGAGCTTTTGAAATTGTCGGAAGCGCTTGATGCTCTTTGGCTTTCTATTGATGATATGTTAATGCGAAGAGATGTAGCTACTGATGGTGAACATAGGGAGGTCTTGGAAGCTTACCGTATGTTTGCTCATGATAAAGGATGGGTGAAACGTCTTGAAGAAGCTATTCGGAATGGGCTAACAGCTGAAGCTGCTGTTGAAAAGGTCCAGAGCGATATTAGGGCATGTATGATTCAGAGTATTGATCCCTATATGCAGGAACGTCTTTCAGATTTTGATGATTTAGCTAATAGGTTATTATTACACCTACTCGGTCGGCATCGGGATACTCTTGCTCTTACAAGAGAGCAGAATAGTATTCTTGTTGCTCGTTCTATGGGAGCCGTGGAGTTATTAGACTATCCACGTGAAAAAATTGCTGGTCTTGTCCTTGAAGGTGGGGGAGCAACGAGTCATGTTGTTATTGTTGCTCGTGCTATGGATATTCCTGTTATTGGTAAAGCGAAAGGTGCTTTTTCTCTTTTAGAAAATGGAGACTTTATTATTATTGATGCTGAGGAAGGCTATATTCATTTACGTCCTTCACTGGAAGTAGAAAATGCTTATAGAGAGAGAATTTACTTTCGAGATCGTCGTAAAAAAAATTATCGTGATTTGCGGAATATTCCCACCTGTACGCGTGATGGTGTCCCCATTACATTGCTGATGAATGCTGGTCTTCTTGTAGATTTACCTAACCTTGCTGAATCTGGTGCAGAGGGGATTGGTCTTTTTCGTACCGAGCTGCACTTTATGATTTCTGCGACATTTCCTAGGGCAGAAGAGCAAGAAAAACTGTACAGGACGATATACAAAGAGATTGGTGATAAAAGTATTACTTTTCGTACATTAGATATCGGGGGTGATAAGATACCTCCATATTTTCGTGATAAAAGTTCAGAAGAGAATCCTGCTCTTGGATGGAGAGCTATTCGCTTAACACTTGATAGACCTGCGCTTATGCGTACCCAATTACGCGCAATCCTCAAAGCATCCACTGGTCGAGAGTTACGTATCATGTTGCCAATGGTAACAACTATAGCAGAAATTAACCAAGCACGCGATCTTGTAGATCGTGAGTTAGCTCATCTTATTCGTTTTGGGTATGATTTACCAAATCAGATAAAGTTAGGCGCGATGATAGAGGTTCCATGTTTGTTGTTTCAATTGGATGAGTTAATGCAGGTTGTTGATTTTGTTTCTGTTGGTTTGAATGATCTCTTACAATTCATGATGGCAACGGATAGAAGTAGTTCTAGACTAATCGGTCGTTTTGATCCTTTATCTCCAGCGGTTTTGCGTGCTTTATGTGAAATTATTTATGCAGGGAAACGTCATAATATGCCTGTGACATTATGTGGAGAAATGGTAGGGAGTCCATTAACTGCTATGGCTTTGCTTGGTTTGGGTTTTAGGCGTTTATCAATGTCTTCTTCCTCTATTGGACCGGTAAAATCTATGATTTTATCTTTAGATGTAGGAAAACTCGGAAAGGAAATACAAGAAAGGCTTAGTTCATTTCAGGAAAATGGTAGCATGCGTTCTATGCTTGCAGATTTTGCATTTCATAACAATGTCTTACTTTAAAGAGTAATAGGGCTTTTGGAATGAGGATGTTAGAAAGATGTTGATTTTACCGAAGGATCGTATGGAAGCCTTAGAAAGGCGTTTTAAGTTTCTTGAAGAAACAATGGCTGTTTATCCTGGTGGGGATGTTTATAGAAAGCTTGCATCAGAATATGCAGAATTAGAATTATTAGTTAGACATATTAGATTACTGACTCTGGCTCGGAGGGAGGAAGAAGATGTTAATGTAATGCTGACTGATCCACGAACAGATATAAATATGCGTGTATTAGCTGAAGAGGAGCGTTCTTGTTTACGTGCTAAAATTTGTGAGTTAGAAAAAACACTTTCTACTCTTCTTTTACCAAAAGATGTGGCGGATGATAGGAATGTTATTTTAGAAATTCGAGCGGGTACAGGTGGTTTAGAGGCCGCTCTTTTTTCTGGTGATTTATTCCGGATGTATGAACGTTATGCTGTTTATCAAGGTTGGAAAGTTGAAATGATTTCAATGAGTGAAGCTGATCTTGGTGGTTATAAGGAAATTATTGCGGGTATTTCTGGGAAAAGTGTTTTTTCAAGATTGAAATTTGAATCTGGGGTGCATCGTGTCCAGCGTGTTCCTGAGACTGAAGCGAGTGGTCGTATTCACACCTCAGCGGCAACGGTTGCTGTTCTTCCTGAGGCAGAAGATATCGATATTGAAATTCATCTTGAAGATATTCGTATTGATACTATGCGGGCTTCAGGTGCGGGTGGACAGCATGTTAATACAACAGATTCTGCGGTTCGTATGACTCATATTCCGACTGGAATAACAGTGATTCAAGCAGAAAAATCACAACATCAGAATCGTGCGAGAGCTATGCAGATTTTACGAGCGCGTCTGTATGATATGAAGCGCTCTCAGATAGCAAAAGAGCGTTCTGCTTTTCGGAAAGAACAAGTTGGGAGTGGTGATCGTTCAGAGCGTATACGTACGTATAATTTTCCTCAAAGTCGGATTACAGATCATCGTATTAATTTAACACTTTATAAACTTGATCAGCTGATGGAAGGTTATTTAGATGAAATTATTGAACCTTTAATTGCAGATCATAAGGCAGGATTATTGGGACAGATAGGAGTAGAGAAATGAGCTTTCATAGTTTGCAAGAAAGCTTGTATTCTTCTATTCGTTATTTAGATCAGGCAGGGATTCAAAATCCTGCAATGGATGCCCGGTTGCTTGTGCAATGGGTTACAGGTACATCCTTAATTGATACCATCATGCATCCGGGGAGGCTTCTTTCTTTAGAAGAGCAGAAGAATCTGACTTGCGCGTTGCAAAGACGGAGGAATAGAGAACCAGTTCATCGTATTTTAGGAGAAAGGGCTTTTTATGGAGTAGATTTCATACTCTCTCCTCATACATTTGAGCCTCGTCCTGATACGGAAACGCTTGTTGATTTAGTTTTACCTTTTTTAAAAGAACATGCTTGTTCCAAAGAGTTTGTCAATTGTCTTGATTTAGGTACAGGCTGTGGAGCCATTGCTATTGCTTTGCTTGTTAATGTTTTATCTCTACATACAATTGGGATTGATATTTCTGAAGATGCTTTGCTCACAGCTCATCTCAATGCTATGAGGGTAGGTGTTGAAGATCGTTTATTTCTTTTTAAGAGTGATTGGTTGAGGTCTGTATCTGGCATATTTGATTTAATTGTTTCGAATCCTCCCTATATTCCATCAGGAGATATAGTGACTCTTGATCTGAGTGTGCGTAATTTTGATCCTTTATTGGCTCTGAATGGTGGTAAGGATGGACTTGATTTTTATCGATTACTTGCAACTCATGCGAGACGGTATTTGCACCCATTTACAGGTAAAATTGCTGTAGAGATTGGTATTCAGCAAAAGGAGTCTGTTTTAAGAATTTTTAGTCAATGTGGATATCATCTTGAATCTATGAAGACGGATCTTTCTGGGACTGAGCGGGCTCTTATGTTTGGTCAGTAATATTTTGGATGCATGCTGAATGGGATATTTTCTTTTATTTTTTGTTGATATGAAGGAAATGGGATTCGTCTGTGTATGAAGTTTTTGAGAATGGTGAAAAGGATTGATTTTGATCTCTAAGAGATTTTTTAGGTTTTATACTGACTGTTAAACTGTTAAAATGATGATAAAAAAACTAAGCCTGATCCGTAATTTTTCTATTATAGCGCATATTGATCATGGTAAGTCAACGCTTGCTGATCGCCTGATTTGTTTAACAGGAGCTCTTGATGAG
The DNA here is from genome assembly GCA_003331105.1 of Candidatus Tokpelaia sp. JSC161. Lineage (GTDB taxonomy): Bacteria > Pseudomonadota > Alphaproteobacteria > Rhizobiales > Rhizobiaceae > JSC188. The sequence goes on from QEND01000001.1 coordinate 178,356, forward strand.
CGAGAGATGAAAACTCAAGTTTTGGATTCCATGGATATTGAACGAGAAAGGGGGATCACAATCAAGGCGCAAACTGTACGCTTGCACTATCATGCAAAAGATGGAGAAAGTTATTTTTTGAATCTTATTGATACACCAGGACATGTTGATTTTACTTATGAAGTATCTCGGTCACTTGCTGCTTGCGAAGGATCCCTTCTTGTAATTGATGCTACACAGGGTGTTGAAGCTCAAACTCTTGCTAATGTTTATCAGGCATTTGATTTTAACCATGAAGTGATTCTTGTGTTAAATAAGGTTGATCTTCCTGCTGCGGACCCTAAAAGAATTAAAAAGCAAATTGAAGAAGTCATTGGTCTTGATGCTTCTAACACAATTGAAGTTTCAGCGAAAACCGGTTTCGGTGTAGACAAAGTGCTTGAATCCATTGTGAAATATCTACCCTCTCCGCGATATGGTCATAAGGAGAAGCCACTGAAGGCTATGTTAGTTGACAGTTGGTATGATATTTATCTTGGTGTGGTTGTTTTGGTTCGTATGATTGATGGTGTTTTGAAAAAAGGTCAGATCATACGCTTAATGAGTACGGGAGCGAAATATGTAGTTGATCGTGTAGGTGTTTTTACACCTAAAATGTTGCAGATCGATCAATTAGGTCCAGGATATTTTGGTTTTATTACGGCTTCTATGAAAGATGTGGCGGATACTCGTGTTGGGGATACAATTACGGATGAGCGTTTTCCTTGTGCAGATTCTGTTCATGGATTTAAAGTTGCTAAGCCTGTTGTTTTTTGTGGTTTGTTTCCTTTGGATTCTGCTTCTTTTGAAGAAATGCGTTTAGCTATGGGGAAATTACGGTTAAATGATGCGAGTTTTTTCTTTGAAAGAGAAAATTCGACTGCGCTTGGTTTTGGTTTTCGTTGTGGTTTTCTTGGGTTGTTACACCTTGAAATTATTCAAGAAAGATTAATACGTGAGTTTAGTATAGATCTTGTAACTACAGTTCCTTCAGTAGTGTATCATATGTTTATGATAGATGGTGGATTCAAAGAATTGCATAGTCCAGCTGATATGCCTGAAACTATGAAGATAGCTTCTATTCGAGAGCCATGGATTTGTGCTACAATGATCACGCCAGATGATTATCTGGGTGCTATTTTCAAACTATGTCAAGATAGACGTGGAATACAGCTTAATTTGTCTTATTTTGGTAAGCGCGTAATTGTCACTTATGATTTGCCTCTGAGTGAGGTTGTGTTTGATTTTTATGATCATTTGAAGTCTATTTCTAAAGGATACGCATCCTTTGATTATCAGATGAAAGATTATCGTGAAGGTGATTTGGTTAAAATGTCTATTTTAGTCAATGGGGAGCAGGTTGATGCGCTTTCCATGTTAGTTCATCGTATTGCGGCTGAAAAACGTGGCCGTTTGATATGTGAGAAATTAAAAACATTGATTCCTCGGCATCTCTTTCAGATTCCGATTCAAGCTGTGATAGGGGGTAAAATTATTGCAAGAGAAACGATTCCTGCACTACGTAAAGATGTAACAGCAAAATGTTATGGTGGTGATATAACACGTAAACGTAAGCTGTTGGAAAAGCAAAAAGAAGGTAAAAAACGTATGCGGCAGTTTGGAAGGGTAGAGATTCCGCATGATGTATTTATTCAAGCTTTAAAGATTTAGGTCTTTTTAAATAGTGGATATTTTATTCAGCTAAAATACGCTTTTAAGAGAAGAGAATACTATGAAATTGGGTTTTTTAGGAACTGGTATGATTACAGATTCTGTTGTCCGTGGTCTATGTACTTCAGATTTTTTAGAGGATAAAATTTTTGTTTCTCCACGTAATATTGATATAGCTGATAAACTCGCATCTGATTTTTCTTCAGTGAAGATTGCAGGAGATAATCAAGAATTGCTTGATTATTCAGATATAGTTTTTATTGCCTTACGTGAATCGGTAGTCGAAGGACTGTTAACGTCCTTGTCTTTTCGAAAAGAGCAAAAAATTGTGAGTTTTGTTCCAACACTGACCTGTATGAAGTTATCGGTTTGGATCAATCATGCAGCACCGGTTTTCCGAGCGGCTCCTCTTCCTTTTGTTGCGGAACATAAAAGTGCGACACCTGTCTTTCCTGTCGATTCTGATTTACGAATGATTTTTGAAAAAATAGGTGGCATTCTTGAACTCGGAAATGAAGAGCAATTTAATGTGTTTATGACCGCTGGGTCTCTTATGGGGATTTATTTTTATTTTTCTAGAATTTTGGATAGTTGGATGCAAAGGAGGGGTATGGAAAGTAAGGAGTCATTTTTATATTTATCTAGATTATTTTTCTGTCTTGCTCATAAGGCATTTCAAACGAAACAATTTGATTTTAGGGCATTGCAGAAGCACTTTTCTACGAAAGGTGGAACAAATGAGTTGATTGTGCGTTTGTTTAAAGAAAAAGGAGGGGATAAGTTATTAAGTTGTGCATTAGATGAAGCTTTTTTTCATATTACAGGATCTTTTTAATTTGACTTGTTTATTTTTTCTTGAATTAAGGCTATTGCCTCTTCGAGAGTACACTCTTTTTTCTTAGATAAGGTTACATGAATTTTTTTCCATTGAATATAAGGGCCGTAGCGTCCATTTTTGACTTTAATCTCTTCTCCTAAAGGGTGTTCTCCTAAAATTATGAGTGTTTTTGTATTTTCCTGACTTTCTTCCTTTTCATTGAGTCGTGTAACGGCTTGATTTTTGCTGATGGTAAAGACCTCATCTATGTTTTCGAGATTTCTATAGTGATTATTATGGTTAATATAAGGACCATAGCGTCCAATATTTGCTAGAATATATTTACCGGTTATAGGATGGATCCCAATTTTTCTAGGAAGAGATAAAAGTGCTAAGGCTTGTTTTATATCAATTTCTGTAGAAGACCATTCTTTTGGAATGCTCGAACGTTTCATGTTTTTGCTATTTCCGCGTTGGATATAAGAACCAAATTTTCCTGATTGTATGGTGATATCTTCTCTTGTTATAGGATCTTGTCCTAAAAGAATGACTGTTCCTTTTGTAGGATTTTGATCCTCTTTTAATGCTCTTGTATATTTACATTGAGGGTATTGAGAGCATCCAATGAAAGGACCATAACGTCCAAACTTAAGTGATAGCTGTCCATCTTGACAGATAGGGCAGGAGCGTGGGTCGATTTGATTGTCATTGTTTTGAAAGATGATAGGAGCTAATATATCATTTAAAACATTTAATATATTTGTGATACTTAATTTGTGAATCGTCTCGATTGAAAGTGAGAATTCTTTCCAAAAATCATATAATACATTTTTCCATTGAATTGTTCCATTAGAAATAAGATCAAGTTGTTCTTCCAGATGAGCTGTAAAGTCATATCTAATATAAGGATTAAAGAAATTTTCTAGAAAAGCTATCAGAATCCGTCCTTTTGATTGCGGAATCAGCATTTGTTTTTTAATCGTAATGTATTCGCGTTTATGTAAAATAGAAAGGATGGATGCATAAGTTGAAGGGCGTCCGATTCCTAATTTTTCTAGCTTTCGGATAAGCGTTGCTTCTGAATAACGGATTGGAGGATCTGTCATCTTTTGGGAAAGAATAATCTTTTCAGAATGAAGGGGATCATTTTTTGTGATTTCTGGGAGAGAGGTGTTGTTTTCTATTTTTTTGTAAGAAACCAAAAAACCTTTTGAAAGAATTTGAGAGCCTGTTGCTTTTAAGGTGGCAATCATTTCTTGATTTTGAGCTTGGATCTCAATGATTGTTTTTTGAATTGTTGCTACTTGCATTTGGCTGCAAAGTGCGCGTTTCCAGATTATTTCATAGAGGTATTTTTGTTCTGTATTAAGAAAGTGCTCTATTTTTTCTGGACTTTGTTTAAAATCTGTCGGGCGTATTGCTTCATGAGCTTCTTGTGCGTTTTTAGTTTTTTTTGAGTATAGGTGTGGTTTTGAAGGGATATAATTTTTTCCAAACAGATTTTCTATGACTGTGCGTGCAGACTGAATAGCTTCTGATGTCATTTGTAAGCTATCTGTGCGCATATAGGTAATAAGACCGGTAACTTCTTTTCCGATACGAATTCCTTCATAAAGCTTTTGTGCTATTTGCATAGTCTGTGAAGCTGAAAACCCAAATTCTGAAAAAGCTTTTTGTTGCAGAGTCGAGGTAATAAATGGAGGAGGAGGATGACGTTGAATCAATTTTTTTTCAAGACTCTCTACTTTAAAATCTGCTTGTTCAAGCATGAATCGGATTTGTTCTGCATATGTTGCTGTTTTGATATCAAATTGATTTATTTTTTTTCCTTGAAATTTGATGAGATGAGCGGTCAAACTATCATGAGCTGATGTTCTGAGGTTAGCTGCAATTGACCAGTAAGGAGTCGGGGTGAAGGATTCAATTTTAGTTTCTTGGTTACAAATAAGACGTAAGGCCACTGATTGGACCCGGCCTGCAGAACGTGTTCCTGGTATTTTCCGCCATAAGATTGGTGATAAGTGAAAGCCGAATAAATAATCTAGGGCTCGGCGTGTTAGATATGCGTTAACAAGATTCAGGTTAAGATCGCGTGGGTTAGCTATGGCATTCTGAATTGCTTCTGGTGTTATAGAATTAAAAACGATTCGCTGAATAGATTTGTCCGTTAGAAGGTTTTTTTGTTTGAGTATATTGAAGATATGCCAAGAGATTGCTTCTCCTTCTCGGTCTGGATCTGTTGCAAGAATGAGAGTTTTACTTGTTTTGATTGCTTTGCTAATATTTGATAGATATTTTGCAGAATGTTTCTGAAGACTCCATTTCATAGCGAAATCTTCGTCTGGTAATACAGAATCTTTTTTAGCTATGAGGTCTCGGACGTGTCCTAATGATGGAAATACGATATAATTGGGCCCAAGATACTTGTTAATTGTTTTGGCTTTTGCCGGTGATTCAACGATCACTACATCAACAGTCATGATTTTCTTTCCAAGAAAATGATAATTTGTGCGCTTAAAATGTGTTTTTATATGAATCATTTTAAATGATCAAATTTTGTTTTCTATGCCTTTGTGCATGCGCTGGATGTTAGGAGAGTGCTTGAAGAGAATAATAAGACTCATGAGACTTATGCTGATCAGTGGGATACTTGATAAGTGGAAGAACGCGATAAAGAGTGTAACTATGACTGCGATGAGAGAAGATAGTGAGGAATAACGGCTGATCAAGGCGATAAGAACCCAAGTTAATATGAAAATAAGACCATAAGGTAATCCAATCCCTATGAGAATTCCTAGGTATGTTGCTACGCCTTTTCCTCCTTTAAATCTAAGCCATATTGGGAATACATGTCCTAGGAAAGAAAAAAAAGCAGAAATGATGCCAAGATCTTCGTTTTGATTAGAAAAAATGATTAAGACGAGTAGCCCTTTTAATGTATCGCATAGAAAAGTATAGGCAGCGATTTTATGGTTTCCGGTCCGGAGTACATTTGTTGCTCCGGTATTTCCTGACCCGATGTCACGGATATCTCCTAATCCGGATAAACGGGTAAAAATAAAGCCAGAAGGAATGGATCCTATTGTATAACCAATGACTGTGCTAACGAGTAACAAAAATGGATGGATCATGTTAATATGGGTTATAAGAGATAGTAGTGGATGCATCTATTATTATACTTTGTTTCCTTGATATTTTTTGTAACTTAGTGATGCATTTTTAATATTCTCTAATCCATGAGAGTAGAAGACTATTTTTCCTTTTACCATGGTTGCTAAAACTCTTCCCTGGAAATGTATATTTTCGAATGGACTGTTTTTAGAGCATGAATTTAACCGATCTACTTTTAGAATCCAAGGCTCGTGAAGATCAACGATGATCAGATCAGCGGATGCTCCAGGTTTTAAAGTTCCGGCATCGAGTCCAAAAATTTTTGCTGGTTTTGTTGATAAGCTGTCTATGAGTCTTGTGAGAGGTATAAGTCCGTTGTGATAAAGACGAAGAGCAGCTGCAAGAAGAGTTTCTAATCCAGTTGCGCCAGGTTGTGCATCAGAAAAAGGAAGTCTTTTTGTATCGGCTCCTTGTGGATCATGTGAGGAAACAATAATGTCAACGATGCCATCACGCAAGGCATTTACCATGGCTATTCTATCTTCTTCTGCTCTTAGTGGTGGAGAAAGACGAAAAAATGTACGATATTCACCGATATCATTTTCATTGAGAGTGAGGTGATTAATTGATACCCCAGCTGATACATTTTTTGTTTTTTCCTTAGCGTATCCTATTGCTTGGACTGACATAGCAGTAGAGATTTGGGAAGCATGATACTGAGCACCGGTTAATGTTGCAAGGCGTAAATCCCTTTCAAGTGGAATCACTTCTGCTTCACGAGGAATTCCAGAAAGTCCAAGCCAACTTGCCATAAGTCCAGCATTCATGACACCATGAGCACTTAATTCTGCATCTTGTGTTTCATGTATAATTGGCATATCAAAGTCGCGTGCGTAGGTCATAGCGAGACGCATGAGATTAGCATTGTGGATAGTTTTTTTTCCTTCACTAAGAGCAATAGCTCCTACTTCTTTGAGAAGTCCGAATTCTGTTATTTGTTTCCCATTCATACCGCTGGTCAGCGAAGCGGTAGGGTAGATATTGACGAGAGCTGCTTCTTTTGCTGTTTGTAATACGAATTCAACTAAAGCGACATTGTCGATAACCGGCTGGGTATCTGGCATCATGATAAAGGATGTAATTCCTCCTGTTGCTGCTGCGTAACTGGCGGAGGCAATGGTTTCACGGTGCTCTGCTCCTGGTTCCCCAACAAAAACTCTGGCATCGACCAATCCAGGGAAAATAGCTTTTCCTTTCAGGTTGATGATATCTGCTTCATCAGGCATCCCTTGGTTTCGGACTTCATTTCCAGCGGCAAGGATTTTTCCTTCTGCAATGATTACATGACCGACTTCGTCTATATTCCGTGAAGGATCAACAATACGGGCATTTTTAAGCAGAATAGGTTTCATCAGCGCTCTCTCTGGGAATCGAGTAATGCTTCCATGACTGCCATACGTACAGCAATTCCCATTTTGACTTGTGTTTGAATGACACTTTGGGGTCCATCTGCAACAGATGATGAGATTTCTACACCCCTGTTCATTGGTCCTGGATGCATGACAATACAGTCTGGTTTCGCTTTTTTTAGTTTTTCACGATCAAGGCCATAGAAATGAAAATATTCCCGTGTTGAAGGGATAAGAGCCTGTATCATTCTTTCATGTTGTAAGCGTAGCATCATGACAACATCGGCATCTTGTATCCCCTTTGTCATAGAATGGAATACTGTTACGCTCATGTCCTCAATTCCTGTTGGTAACAGTGTTGAAGGTGCTACTATACGTACCTGTGCTCCTAGCGTATTAAGGCTGAGTATATTTGAGCGTGCTACACGGGAATGTAATATATCACCGCAAATCGCGACGATCAGGTTTTCAATTTTTCCTTTCGTTCGTCTAATTGTTAATGCATCAAGTAGTGCCTGTGTTGGATGTTCATGTGCGCCGTCACCGGCATTAATAACTGAACAGTCAACTTTTTGTGCTAATAAAGCTGCGGCACCAGCCGAGCTATGGCGAATTACTAAAATATCTGGAGACATAGCATTCAAGGTTATAGCGGTATCAATGAGTGTTTCACCTTTTTTGATTGATGAGTTTCCAATCAACATGTTGATAACATTCGCACCAAGACGTTTACCTGCGATTTCGAAAGAGGATTGAGTTCGTGTTGATGCTTCAAAGAAAAGATTGACTTGTGTTTTCCCATGTAGAAGCGATTTTTTGTGTTTGTGTGAAAACGCTACGGTAGCATCAGCTCTGTCGAGAAGTGCTAGAATGGTAGTTTTGCTAAGATCCTTTATACCTAAAAGGTGAGGATAGGGCAAGATAGGGAAAGGATTTCTCTTTTTCATATAAATCTTTGGATAGTGTACAGTGTAGTGTACTCTTAAGAATAGCGGATAGCTTTCACTTTAGCAATGGTTGTATTGATGCGTGAACTTATGATTTATTGGGGCATCTTCTGTATTTTAGGTCTAGCGAGCAATATTCCTTTACCTTGTTTTAGAACAACAGAAAGGGTTCCTTGGACTTGATTGGAAAGAGTCCAAGAAGAACCGAAATCAAGCAATTCTTTATACAAAGACCATTTTGCTCCATTAATTGATAAATTTTTCATTTTTGAGAATGCTACTATACTGAATGGAATGTTATCTGAAAAATCGAAGGTATGATGGCCAGCTGTTAAAGGCCATCCCTCTTCATATCCACTTGTTAATAATGTTGGAATACCTTTTAAGGCAAGTTTAATTGCTATTGTCATGTGATAAAGAACATGATCTGTTCTTTTTCCACCGAATGCACCGCATAGTACGAGATGCTCGGCTCCTCTTTCTAAAGCTGCATTGACAGCAATTTCACCGTCTGTTTTGTCTTTATCGGGTGGAAATGAAATTTTAGGGATATTTGAATAATTTTTGAGTATATTTTTTTGTGTTGAATCGAAGTCTCCGACCCACAATTCTGGTTTTAAATTTAATACAGCTGCATGACGTATGCCATGATCAGCAGCTATGACGCTTGTATTAGAAAGTTGTAATTGTAGACGTTTTGTTCCAAGAACGGTTCCTCCTAAAAGAATTGTAAATTTTTTCATAATTGCTAAACTATGTGAGGTGTTCCAGGTTAATTATTTTTTACGAAAAGCATCGAGCAAGACAATATCAGCGGGAGTTTTGTTTGAATTAGAGGATTCATTCTCTTTAGCTTTTTGGATTACTTTTAATTCTGGGCTTTCTTTGATTCTTTCCATTTGTTTATGATATTCAACATGTTTGTGTTTTTTGAAAGAAGCTTCAAACGAAGCAATTGGATCATAAAATCCTTGTATGGCAGAAAAAGGAATCGTTAATTTTTCAGGAATATCTCCAAAAGAAAGGGTTACTCTAAAATGTTGTTTTTCTACAGATAAGTCCCAAAATTTGTGTTGTAATACGATAGTCATTTTATGAGGGTAACGTTCTCTCAGATTGCTTGACATCTGTACGCCGGAAAGGTGAGTCGAGAAAGTGATGAAGAAATGATGTTCTCCGGGAAGACCTCCTTTTTCTACGTTTTCTAGGACTTTACGGATTACATCACGTAATGCGTCCTGAACGAGTTGTTCATAACAAATTATGTTTTGAGCCATTGCTTCCCCTGAAAATTTTTACTTTAGGCATTGTTAAGATAAAAGCAATAGTGCAATAACAAGCAATAAAAAAAAATAATGAAGGCTTCTGTTGCTAGGTGCCTTCAAACCCCGCTTGCTTTTTGCGAGAAAACAAGACTTAAATTGAAGCAAGCTATGCCATTATGCAGCGATGCGTGCTTCCGCGTAGTTGTCGTTTGCAACTATTAAAACAGCCCGATAACGGTGGTACTATACCGGGTAAAAGAGCGATCTTTGAACTTCTTGTCGATCCTATTTCGCCCCCATTGTTTTCTTTGGTGGAGGCGCCGGGCACTGCCCCCGGGTCCAATAAGTCTATTACACCGTCAATTTATTACCATAGCTAATAGAGCCTTTACATTATAAATAATTTAGAATAAATTGCAAGGAAATATTGCTTTTTTTGGTTTTTAGTTAGTTTATGAAAATTTATATTGATCTTCTGTTACATATTTTAAAAAGTGGAGAGAATCGACAGGATAGGACAGGTGTCGGGGTTCGTTCTATTTTTGGTTATCAAATGCGTTTTAATTTAGGAGAAGGGTTTCCTCTGTTAACAACTAAGAAATTGCATATACGTTCTATTATTTATGAACTTATATGGTTTCTGAAAGGTAGTACTAATATTGGATGGCTTAAGAGACATGGAGTCTCTATTTGGGATGAATGGGCTGATGAAAATGGTGATTTGGGCCCTATTTATGGTCATCAGTGGTGTTCGTGGCCTGTCGGAGATGGTCGTACTGTTAACCAACTTAGTAATGTAATAGGATTGATTAAAGAAGAAGCAACATCTCGTCGTTTAGTTGTTTCAGCTTGGAATGTTGCTTCACTCCATGAAATGGCATTAGCTCCTTGCCATTGTCTTTTTCAGTTTTATGTATCCAAGGGATATTTATCTTGTCAGCTTTATCAGCGGTCGGCAGATGTCTTTCTTGGTATGCCTTTTAATATTGCTTCTTATGCTTTGCTCACAATGATGGTTGCACAGGTTTGTGGATTAAAGGCCGGGGAATTTATTCATACACTTGGAGATGTGCATTTATATGTGAATCATTTTGATCAAGTTTATGAACAGCTGTTACGTCAGCCAGGTCCTTTACCTACAATGAAAATTAATAAAAGGGTTAATGATATTTTTTCATTCCGTTTTGAGGATTTTACTTTAGAGAAATATATAGCAGCACCGAATATTAAGGCAGAAGTTGCTGTATGAGTGTATATGAGTGTAGATTATATTATAATTTCTGCTGTTGCAAAGAATCGTGTGATTGGTAAGAATAATGCCATGCCATGGTATCTTCCAACAGATTTGAAACGTTTTAAAATGCTGACATTAAATAGGCCATTAATTATGGGCCGTAAAACATGGGAATCTCTTAAATTTCCTTTGCCTGATCGTTTAAATATTGTAATGACATGTGATAAGTCTTTTAGAGCGCAAGGGGGAATAGTTGTTCATTCTCTTCTAGAAGGATGTAAAATTGCAGAGAAAGAAGCTATAAAAAATCATATTGATGAAATATTCATTATTGGTGGAAGTCAAATTTTTAGGCAAGCTTTGCCTATTGTGAGTAGAATATATATGACGGAAATTATTGTACCTGTTGAGGGAGATGTCTTCTTTCCGTATTTGAATTATGCTGATTGGTTTGTGGTTTCATCTGAGAGAATCTTAAGAGATCAGCGGGATACTCATAAGACTCGTTATACTGTGTATAAACGCCTTTCTTTATTTTAGATTGAAAAGGATATAAAGTGATTTTTTTAATTTTGGATAGAAGGCAGGCATGCCAGAAAAAAGAGGTATAATGGATGCCCTGGAGCAGTCAGAATGGTGGCGGGAATGATTATAAGAAACGCTGTGGTCAATCGTCTGGAGGAAATTCTATACCGCCAGATGTGGATAAAATCCTTAGGAAAGGACAGGATCATCTGAAACAATTTAGTACAGGGAAATTTATTTTTTTTATTTGCATTATTATGCTTTTTTTCTGGATGTTTCAATGTTGTTATATTGTGCAGCAAAACGAACAGGCTGTAGATTTGTTTTTTGGAAAACCAAATGATCGTTTTATAACGGAAGGGTTGCATTTTCGTTTGTGGCCAATTGAAACATACAGGAAGGTTTCTCGTACGGAGCAAGCCGTTACTGTAGGTACGCATGAGCGGGATGCGCTTATGCTTTCAGGTGATCAGAATATTGTGAATATTAATTTTTCAGTTTACTACTATGTTTCGGATCCAACATCTTATCTTTTTAATCTGAATGATCAGCGAGGGACAATTCAGAAAGTTGCCGAGAGTGCTATGCGTGAGGTTGTTGGTCGCCGTCCTGCTGATGATGTTTATAGAGATCAACGCGAGGCTGTAGCTCTTGAGGTTATGTTAATAATTCAGTCAACTCTTAATAAGTATGGGCTTGGGATTGAAGTTACACGTGTATCTATTACAGAGGCGGCTCCGCCTAGAGAAGTAGCAGAAGCCTTTAATTCTGTCCAGCAAGCTGAACAGGAACGTAACCGTGCCATTGAGGAAGGGAATCAGGAGAGAGCTCAGAAGCGTGGGCTTGCAAATGGTCAAGCATCGCATATTCGTGAGGCAGCTGCTGCGTATAAAGCACGTGTTATAGAAGAGGCTAGAGGTGAAGCTCAACGCTTTTCTAGTGTAGAGCATGAGGAAAAGATTGCTCCTGATATCACACGTTTTCGTCTTTATCTGGAAGCGATGGAGGGCATGTTTTCTTCTTCTGGTAAGCTCATTTTAGATAAATCAGCAAGTGGAGTTTTGCCTTATTTGCCTTTGAATGAAATGATAAAGCCTACTGTTCCATCTGTAACTAAAGGAAGCTGAGATGCGCCGTCCGTTTGTCATAATTCTTTTTTGGCTTTTTCTTTTGGTTGCAACTAGTGCTTTGTGGATGTCTATTTCTATAGTTTATCCCCGTCAGCATGTTGTTATTAAGCGATTAGGACAAATCGTTGCTGTTGAACATGAGCCAGGCATTTATTTTAAATTGCCATTGATTGATGAAACAATTATTGTTGATGATCGTCTGCGTCGTTATGATTTGCCTACTAAGACGGTGCAGGTGCGAGGTGGTGCTTTTTATGAAGTCGATGCTTTTTTTGTATATCGTATTACTGATGCTCGTCTTTTTTTGCAAAAGGTATCATCTGGGGTACCTACTCTTGCAGAGGAAATAAATCTTGCTCCACGCTTTAATGATGCTTTACGTGCTGTTTATGGTCAACGTGAATTCAGTGCGGCTTTGTCATCAGCGCGTTCTGGAATGATGCATGAAGTGCAGCAGCAGATTGCAACAGATGCAAAATCACTGGGTATTACGGTTTGTGATGTACGTATTCGCAAAACGGACTTAACACAAGCTGTTTCGCAGCGTACTTTTGAGCGAATGAAGCAAGAACGTTATGCTGTAGCAGAACAATTAAGAGCTAGAGGAGCTGAAGAGAAAAACAGGATTATTGCTAAAGCGAGTCGTGAGTATGAAGAAATCGTAGCGGGAGCAAATCGTGATTCTGCTATTTTACATGGTGAAGGTGAAGCAGAGCGAATTCATATTTTACGTGAAGCAGTGGGATCCGATCCAGAGTTTTATGCTTTTTGGCGTTCTATGGATGCTTATAAGAAAATGAAAGATCTGCCAATGGTGCTATCTCCTGATTCTCTGTTTTTTCAATATCTACGATCTCCTAGAAAAGTGGATTAGACTGTTTTCATGTTGTTCTTAGTTTTTTTCCGAGACGGGCGGCTAGTTCTTGTATAAATTGCCATGCAACACGCCCAGAACGGTTGCCACGTGTGAGTGACCATTCTAGCGCATCGCGTCGTAATACTTCTATTTTTTCATCTAAGGCATAATATTTTGCATAATTTTCTACTATTTTCAGATAATCATTTTGGCTGCAGGGATGGAATCCGAGCCATAATCCGAAACGATCGGATAGAGAAGTTTCTTCTTCAATTTCATCGGAAAGATTAACAGCTCTGAATTGATTATGAATCATATTCCGGGCGATGAGGTGTCTTCTATTAGAGGTTGCATAAAGGATGACATTATCGGCTTGACCTTCAATTCCACCATCGAGCACGTTTTTTAGAGATTTATTCGAGGGTTCTTGGCGTTCAAAAGAAAGATCATCACAAAAAAGAATAAAACGGTATTGGCTTTTTTTTAATTCATTCATAAGAAGCGGTAATGTTTGAATATCTTCACGGTATATTTCAATGAGTTTTAAAGGGAGATGCTCTTTGTTTTCTTTATTAATGAAACTGTGGATTGCCTTAATTAATGAAGATTTTCCCATACCACGTGCTCCCCAGAGTAATGCATTATTTGCAGGGAGATTTTTAGAAAAATTTCTTGTATTTTGAAGAAGAATATTCCGTATGTTATCAATAGTTGTGATCAGACTAATGTCAATACAGTTTACTGTTGTTATAGGTTTTGCTGTAAGGTTATTTGGATTCCAAATAAAACAATCAGCGGCTTCTGTTTGAATAGGTTGAACGAATCTTGTGAGTGAGCCTGAAAGTATAGAAATGAGATGCTCTAATTTTTCTATGAGAAGGTCACTTTGTGACATTGGGATATCCCTTTCATCTTTAGAAGATATTATGTCAGGGAGAAGGAGAATACAAGCTAATAAGATGCTCATTATTTATTTGAGGAAAAAGATATGATGTTTATTAAACCGAGTTATGCACAGGGACTGAATACTGGAATATCGGGAGAATTCTCTTTGTTCATTCCATTACTCATAATTTTTTTTATTATGTATTTCTTGGTTATTAGACCGCAGCGCCTACAGCTGAAAAAACATAGAGAAAGGATTGATGCAATTCGGAGAGGAGATCATGTTGTCACAGCTGGCGGTTTGATTGGTCGGGTCACGCGAGTTTATACTGATATAGGGGAATTAGAGATAGAAATTGCAGATGGTGTTCGTGTGCGTGTGATTCGTAGTACATTAAGCAACATTCGTATGAAAGAAGATAACACTTGATATTCAAAGAGTTTTTGATTGTTACTAAAGATCATAAAAAAATACAGCTTTTTCTTGAATCAAACGAAAGCGAGCGTCGGCTCTGTTTCCCATGAGATTATTGACGGTGGTTTTTGTTTCAGATTCTTCGTCATTGCATATGATTTGTAGAAGTGTTCGTTTTTCAGGTGACATTGTTGTTTCTTTTAATTGTTCAGCGCGCATTTCTCCAAGACCTTTAAAACGACGGATTTCTATTTTACTGCGTTTATTAAATTGCATTTTTAATAATTCATTTTTGTGTAGATCATCACGGGCATAGGCAATTTTACCACTTTGGCTGAGACGGTAGAGTGGTGGAACAGCTAGGTAGAGATGGCCATTACGGATAAGATCTGGGATTTCTTGATAAAAAAATGTTATGAGTAAGGAAGCAATATGAGCTCCGTCTACATCGGCATCCGTCATGATTATGATTCTTTCATAACGAAGGTCATCTTCATGATATTTTGTGTTTAGTTTACAACCGAGAGCGTGTATAATATCAGCTATTTGCTGATTTGCAGTCAATTTCTCTCTTCCAGCACTGGCTACATTGAGAATTTTGCCACGGAGTGGTAAAATGGCTTGTGTTATACGGTTACGTGCTTGTTTTGCCGAACCACCTGCTGAATCGCCCTCTACAATAAAGAGTTCTGTTCCTTGAGCCGTTTTTTTTGTACAATCGGCTAATTTTCCTGGTAAACGAAGTTTACGCGTTTGGGTTTTTCGATGATGACTTTCTTTCCGGCGGGATAATCTTTCTTCAGCGTGTTTAATAATCGATTCTAAAAGTTTGTTTGCTTCCTGTGGAGATGAGGTTAACCAATGATCAAATGGATCTCGTATAGCGTTTTCAACAAGGCGTTGTATTTCTGCACTTGCAAGACGGGTTTTTGTCTGACCGCTAAATTCTGGTTCATTCATGAAAATAGATAGCATGGCAACGGCAGATATCATGACATCATCTGTTGTGATCATTAAAGCGCGTTTATTGCCGATAAGTTCTCCATAGCCTTTAAGTCCTTTGGTTAAGGCTTGTTTGAGCCCTGTTTCATGGGTTCCTCCTTCTTTCGTAGCTATGGTATTACAGTAGGATTGAAGAGATCCATCGCGATCATGCCATGCTACGGCCCATTCTATCGGATTGTCATAATTTTTTTTTATTTTTCCATCAAAGATATTTTTTGTTATGCAATTCTTTTTTCCAAGGGAGACAATTAAAAATTCTTTTAAACCACCTGGGTATCGAAATATAGCTTTTTTAGGAATGTTTTCATATTTCTGATTTTGATATGTATGATAATTCCAGCGAATTTCAACTCCGCTGAAGAGATAAGCTTTAGATTCTGCGATGTGATACAGACGTTTGACATCAAATGTTGTGTTGGTTCCAAAAATATCTGGATCAGGATGAAAGCGTATTTTTGTGCCACGTCTATTGTAAATTTCGCCAAGATCTTCAATATCGCTTTGTGGTATTCCGCGTGAAAATTTTTGTCGGTACAGGTGTCTGTCGCGTGCGACTTCTACTTCTAAATCATCTGATAGGGCATTAACGACAGAAGCTCCAACTCCATGTAGTCCTCCTGATGTTTTGTAGGATTTTCCATCAAATTTTGCTCCAGTATGGAGTTGGGTCATAATGACTTCTAGGGTTGATTGATGAGGCATTTGGGGATGATTGCTTACAGGGATACCACGTCCATTATCGCTGATAGTAAGGTATCCGTTTTTCTCTAAAGTGACTTCAATCAAAGTAGCATGTCCGGCAATGACTTCATCCATTGCATTATCGAGAACCTCAGCGAAAAGATGATGCATTGCATTGGCATCTGTGCCGCCGATATACATCCCAGGACGGAGTCGAACGGGTTCAAGTCCTTTGAGAATCCGAATTGCGTTTGCATCATATGTGTCGGATTCCATGTTATTCAAGCTTTTATTCAAAGCGGAATCGGATGTGGTTTTTCTGCGTTTTGATTGCTGAATTTTTGATTTTTCCATCGGACATATCGTTCTTTTTTTTAAAGTTTTAAAGGACAAGTGTTTTGTTTTATAGGAGGGTTGAGTGACAATGGCCAAAAATTTTATTAAAAGTAGTCCGGAGAGCAAGATCGAATTCTGCCATTGTAATGGATAATCCTATTTTTTTAAGACTTGTGATGCCATGTTCAGGCATTCCACAGGGGATAATACCCTTGTAGTGTTCAAGGCATGGATTAATATTAATAGCCATTCCATGAAAACTAATCCATTTCCATAAGCGTATACCAATTGCAGCAATTTTATCTTCTTTCAATAAGTTCTGATTTACTGATGGTGTTGATCTAGGAATCCATATACCAATTCTTTTCTTTCTTCTCACTCCTGTTATTTTCACTTTTGCAAGTGCATGAATCCCCCATTCTTCTAATGCAGAAATAAAAGCATGTATGTCCTCTTTTCGACTTTTGAGGTCAAGCATGACATAGATAACCCGTTGTCCCGGTCCATGATAAGTGAATTGTCCCCCACGGTTAGTATAATAGATAGGAAAAGGCTTGCTGAGGAGATCTTTTGGTTTGGCACTGACTCCTGCTGTATAAAGTGGAGGATGTTCCACAAGCCAAATGAGTTCATCTGCTTGATGATTATAAATTTTTTTTACTCTTTCTTCCATAAAGGAAATTGCAGTGAGATAGTGTATTCTTTTATTTTCAACACGCCATTCAACGGTTTGAGAACTGTTTGTAGGTAAAAATGTATGTTTTAAATTATCTTTTAAGAGAAAATGAGCTTTTTTCTTCATAAGTAGGCCAAAGGTATCTATTTCTAACTTCTAGAAGTTTTTTTAGCAAAAAAACTTTTCTTCAGACAGAAGAAAATGGATCCATTGAGAAAAAATGAGGTGACTTTTATGAGATTATTCCAATCTATTAAGAAAAAGATTAAGAAATCTCCTTTAATAGTTGTAATATCGTCACCTTCTGGGACAGGAAAATCAACTATATCCCGCCTTTTAAGCGAAGATCATGAAATGGCTTTGATTCTTCCTGTCAGTGTAACAACACGGCAAAGAAGAGTAAGTGAAGTCGATGGAATAGATTATCATTTTATTACTTTTAAGGAATTTGAACGCTTACGTGAGACGAAGGAGTTGATGGAATGGGCTGAAGTGCATGGGAACTATTATGCTACATTACGCGGCTCTTTTGAAAAGCTTATGGATGAAGGAAAGGATGTATTATTTGATATTGATTATCAGGGAGCAGCTCAGCTAAAGAAGAGAATTTCTCAGGAGATAGTTTCTATTTTTATTTTACCACCTTCTATGAATGAGTTAATCTCAAGACTGAAGAATCGTGCTGAAGATACTCAGAGAAGTATTGATTTGCGTATTGAAAGGTCTAGAATTGAAATGTTGTATTGGAACAGGTATAATTATGTTATCATTAATGAAAATTTAAGTCATTCTTTAAAAAAAGTGAAAGCAATTATTACGGCTGAACGTTTAAAGTGTTCTCGTTCTCCATGGTTGAAGGGATTTATTGACAATTTGATAAACGAGCATGTATGAGATTTAGGAATGATTGATGATTGTTGCTAAAGTGACGAACTCGTTAATACTTAGTGTTTCTGCTCGTCTTTCTCCATTAATCTCTGCCTTATTTAATAAGGTTGTTCCTCCCAGACTTTTTAAACTTTGACGTAACATTTTTCTTCGCTGGTGAAAAGCTACTTTTGTTATTTTTTCAATTCCTTTGATCGAGCAGGGGAGTGGTTTTTCTCTTGGGACGATCTGTACAAGAGATGATATTACTTTGGGTGGAGGAGTAAAAGCTTGAGATGGGATATCAAAAAGAATACGGGATTCTGTTCGCCAACCGGAAAGGACTCCTAGTCTACCGTATGCTGCACTGCCTGGTTTTGCAACAATACGTTTTGCAACTTCTCGTTGAAACATGAGTGTCATTGATTCATAAAAGGGAGGCCATACCTCAGTGAGGAGCCACTTGAGTAGAAGTTTTGTTCCTGTATTGTAGGGGAGGTTGGCAACAATTTTTGGTTTTTGTCGAGTTTTTTTAAAGAAAGATGTGAAATTAAACTGAAGGGCATTTTCAGAGATGATCTGGAGTCTTCCAGGAGGATATAGGGAGGCAATATCTTTTAAAGGTGTAATAAAACGGTTATCTTTTTCGATAGCGATGACGAAGGCTCCTTGTTTTAATAAGGCTCTTGTTAAGCCACCTGGACCAGGTCCTATTTCAATCACTTGTTTATTTTTGAGATCTCCGGCGTGTCGAGCAATTTTTGTTGTAAGATTGAAATCAAATAAAAAATTTTGTCCAAGTGACTTTTTAGCAGTAAGTCTTTGAGACTGGATTACAATCCGTAATGGAGGCAGTTTATCAATTTCCATGGTGTTATTTTTTCTTTGTAAGGTAAGCGCTCATTTCTATAGCTGCAATTAAACTATCTGGTGAAGCGATTCCTTTTTTTGCTATATTAAAAGCAGTTCCGTGATCAGGAGAGGTTCTAATAAATGGTAGACCAAGTGTGACGTTAACAGTTTTGTCAAATCCAATGGTTTTGACTGGAATTAATGCTTGATCGTGGTACATACATAGAGCTGCGTCATATTTTTTCCGAGCTTGGGCATGAAAGAGCGTGTCAGCAGGGAATGGACCTTTTGCATTCAGACCTTCTTTTCGAAGTAGCTGAATGGCAGGACGAATGATATTTTCTTCTTCTTTTCCCATGAGGCCTTCTTCTCCTGCATGTGGATTAAGCCCAGAAATCGCAAGGCGTGGTTTAGCAATCCCAAATTTGTTGTGTAAATTCTCATCTGTAATTTTTGCTGTTTCTACAATAAGATCGATATTAAGCTGATTGGGGACATCGCGTAGAGCTGTATGTATTGTCACAGGTATGGTTTTGAGATGAGGTCCGACCAGCATCATGATAGATTTCATTTTTTCCCCACTTATTTTTTGTGCTAAATAAGAGAGGAATTCGGTATGGCCAGAATATTGAAATCCGTTTTTGCAAAGGTTTTTTTTTGCAATAGGGCATGTCACTATAGCGCGAGCCTTTCCATGAGAGACCAAATGAACAGCGCGTTCAATAGCTTCAATGGTTCCAGCGACATTAATCTTGAGAGAGTGACCAGGTTTATCTTTTTGACGGTTATTTAAAGGTAATATTGGTAAGGCGTGATTAAAAAATGATGCTAAGATGCTTTCGTTTGTTATGTGGAAGGGAATCTCGATTCCTAAGAACAGAGATCTTTTTCTAGCAACTTCTGGATCTGCGAGAATAAAAAATGGAGGAAGAGAGCAAGATAGACGTCTTTGCCATGCTTTGAAAGCTGTTTCTAAACCAATTCCGGAAGGGTCACCGCTGCTTAAGACGAGAGGAAGCATCTAAGATCATTTCTTGAAGGATAAGTATTCAAACAGGAGATTATTTTAGAGATTTCGAATGTTTGCTTTAGCATGTAACTCTTTCATGTATCTTTTTTCAAGGGCAATAGCTTTTTTTCCCAAGCGGTTATCTTGAATTGAGAAAACAAAACGTGCGACACGATCGTCGGATACATTCTGTATAGAACAAATTATTAAAAACTCGAGACCTCTTACGGTATTTTGAATTTGCGTTGTGTTTCCTTGTGCTGTTTTTATAATTCTTTTTTTCCATTCAAATGGAATTTGATGTTCTAGGATATAACCAAGATCTCGAATTGTGACATCAATGAGACCTTGAGCTTTTTGCTGTAGGTTTGTGCAATTATGGATTTGATTGCGGAATCTATTAGCCTCCTGTCGACGCGTAGAGATAATGGTTGAAGGACTATTTTTCGGTATAACAAAGATAATTTGCTGTAATCGGTATTCTTTAGCTTGTGGTTTGATGCCACCATTTTTTAATATGCGTTGAACCGCTTCTTCTTCAGAAATAAAGCTCTCTTTTTGGAAAATTTCGTTAAAAAGCTGTTCCCAAGCGATTTGAATTTCGATGTATTTTTTAAAATGGGCTGAGGTTACATTTGCTTGATCAAGCATTTTTGATAATTCTGTGCTTGTCATATGATTTTTTTCAGCAAAAGTGGCAAATGCTTTGTTAAGCTCATTGTCACTGATAAGAATATGATTCTTTTTTATTTCAATAGAGCGTAGCATTTCATCAATAAGCTCTTTTTTAGCAATGTCTTCTAGATTTCCCTCTCCCTGGTAGTTTTGTAGTTTTAGGAGTGCTATTCGTTTGGCAATATCGTAATTTGTGATAGCATGGTCATTGACGGTAATTAAGATTTTTGTCTCCGTTGCTCTTGCTTTGTTGATGTTGCTACTTACCATGAATCCTACGATGATTATAAAGATTGATAGGTATCTCAAAGAGTCTTTCTGAATTGTTTCCATTTTCTAAAATTTTCTTAGATGAATTGATCATGAAGATCATGACCGAAGCTTCCAATTGTTCTGAGCGAAAGTAGAAAATTCCATTGATGAGATATAAAATTTTCTCCAGGGGTACGTGTTTGTAGGTAGCTAAATATCATTTTAAAACATTCGTTTTGATAAGAGACTCCTGAGCTTATTTGGATCAGACTTGCAGATATTATATCATAAGTTGTGTCTGCTGTTATTTTCCATTGTTGATTGAATTGATAACTACTTGTAGTCTTAATTTCTTGAATATCTAGTGCAGAGCCGTATTCACTTTGTTGGTTAATGTAGGTATATTGTAAGTCGAGGAGTAAAGGATCCCATTCTTTTTGCAAGTCAATTTCTCCACGTTGAACTGAAAGATCTTGTTTGGAAAACCGGCCACGTGTTGTTAGAAAGAATCCACTATTATTAGCAGAGATCATTGCAACATAATCTGAAAATTTATTTTCAAGACCAGATGGAGGAGTTCCGTTGCTTATGTTTGCAGCAGAAAAGGAATTGATCCCAGCTACTTGATAAGATTGACCAGCTAACCCGTATAGATACCAGTTATTGTTGATATTGCTGGATGATCGTAATCCGATATTAGCCCTGACGCCTCCTTCGACACGATCATAGCCAGAAAATTTATCTCGTGAAAAAAGGTTTGTGGTATCAAAGACAAAGCTTTGCGCATCTTCGTTAATGACTTCTCCCGGATTTTTCTCATTATTGCGTAAAAATATTTGGGCAATGGGCTCAAACAGAGAAGTTGTGTTCTCTGTAGTGAATAAAAAGGGATAACGTATTTCAAGTCCTGCTGTTGTCATATTGCGGATTACATTATCGTGTAAATTCTGCTTAGTGAGAACATCACTGCGTAAGGCAAAGATTGGTGAGAGAATCATACCATAATGAGTAAGAAAAGTGCGTTTCCACTCGAGCTCACCGGTTAGGCGGGAATGAATGCCGCTTATATCGGATAATTTTGAAGCGATGAATGGGATAGAATTTTTATATGACTTTTGACGGTAGATTGTTTCTAAGTTTGCGGTGAAAAGTATTTCACCGCCTAATAGACTTTGATTTGGGCTCAATCTATAATCAATGCGCGGGACGATCCAAGGTTGGTTGTAGTAATTGTTAGAGGAGTCTTGTTTTATAAAGTGATAAAATTGCATATCGAAATAGTTTTTATTGGCAAGCCCAGTCATTTTTATCTCTGTACGTTGGAGGCTCTGATTATAGTTTTGAATATTATAATCTTTGCTGAAGTTGTCGTCTGATTGAGCGATGAGGTTCCAATGATAAAACCAGTAAGGGTTTATAGACAATTGACCTTGTGATGCTATCATATAGCGATTGATTGAACTATTTTTTAAGGAATTTTTGTTCTCTTCATTAAGAAATGCGAAACGCAGATTATAATTACCGTTGTTTAGACGGTGACGCCATAGCGCTTGAGCTAGAATGTCTTTTGTTTTAGAGAAGATTCTGCTGGATAGAGTTAAGTCAGAATTTGGAGCTATATTCCAAAAATAAGAGTTTGTGAGACTAACTCCGAGTTCACTGTGATATTCAATCCCAGGGACTAAAAAACCGCTTTTTCTTTTGATTTCTGGGTTTGCTATTTCAAAAATAGGGACCCAGATAATTGGTATGTTCAAGATTTCAAATTTGCTATTTTCAAAACGTATAGTTTTTTTTGTATCATTCCATATAATTTTTTTTGCTTTAATTTTCCATAAAACATCTTTGAAAGCTTTCTGGCAGGAACTACAAGCCGTGTAGATTCCGTTATGAAGAGTATAGCCATCCTGGGTGCGTTCTAAAATTTCTGCTGCAAAGTGAGTGTGATTTTGTGTTTCAGCATATAGACTTTTTATGAATCCTTCTCCAAGAGTTTCTGTTAAATCTATTTCTTTTGCATAAATTTTGATACCTTTTGCATCAATAATCTCGATATTTCCAGAAGCGATAATTCTTTTTGTTTTTTTATTATAAGTGATATGATTTGTGTAAAGTTGGTTTCCATTATATTCAATTTGTACGTGTCCCTGAGCAGTGATGCTCTGTGTTTGATGATCTAATATGAGTTTGTCTGCTATCAGAAGTATCTGTGATTGAGGATGAGTCACATGGTGATTGATTATGGGTGTTGAGTGAGATTGAAGAACGGAGGTGAGACTAGATGGAATGCAGATGATGCTCCACAATATGAAGGTTCTAAACTGTTTGCCTTTTTTTTTAGAATGCACTAACCATTCTCCTTATAGATGAGGAAAGAGATCGCTAGAACAATTGCGATAAGGATTGGAAACCATGCTGCTATAATTGCTGGGATATAACCAGCATTACTAAATGTTTTTACTATAACGCTGACAACGTAAAGTACGAATCCTGCAATGATCCTGATGATTATTCCTATTTTGGGGGGGGAGCTCCCCCGCATAAATTGTAATGAGACTGTTGCCGCAATAAATGTCATTGCAAGTACAAATGCAGGGAAAGCGATAATTGATTGTAAATACATATTGAATTCATTTGAATATGAGCCAAAGGATTTTTCTATTTTGATCTTTAGAGGGACTGCGTAAAAAGGGGTTGTAAGTGGATCACTTGTAGTTTGTTCTATGAATTGAGGTTTAATATGTGTAGGGATCCAGATTTGATCAAAGCTCTCTGGAGTTTTTCCTAAGCTATATCGTACGCCGTGTCTGAGTTGCCAGTATCCTTTTTTTAAAAGTGCTGTATCAGCATTGATCCAATATCGAATTCTTTTGTTCTTGTTAAAAATGACGAAAGTAGCCTGAGTGAGTCTCTGTCCATTCTTGTTATTTCCTCCTATGATTGTTGGATATTCATCTGTAGACTGTGTGAACCAGATAATTGAATTTTGGAGTGGGAGTGTTTTGGAGTCGTGTCGCCATTTTGTAAGAATCTCTTTCGATGTTCTATTTCCTGTTGCTGCTAGTGGGTTAATTATGAGGATAGCTATTAGGCCGAAGAGGAAAGCCCCTAAAAAAATTGGGAATAAGAATTGCCATGTTGACAGGCCAATGGAACGTGCGATAACAAGCTCCAAATGAAGATTCAGGGAAATTAATGTTGTGATTGCAGAGAAGAGGGAAATAAAAGGAAAAATTTGTTGGATAATGAGAGGGCTCCGTAGAATGGAGAGAGATAGCGCGCGTAGAGGGCTATAAGCTGCTAAGCCAGAGAGTCTTCCTATATTTTCAGTAAAATCTATAAGAAGTGATAGGAGGAAAATACTGAATAAAAAATAAGATGTTATTTTTACATAACGCATGAAAAAATAAAATCCGATGACCCATCCTATCATAATAAATTATCCCTTTGATAGGTATTTGTTATTAAAAAAATAGAGGATGATCTGATTCAAGGCAATAAGTCTTATGTATCGGTTAGTGTACAGCATCAAAATCAATAATGTTGAAATGCTAACAGGTGTTATGTAGAGAAGTGGGATGTACATAGGTTTTTTGTCTGCTAAATATGTACAGATATAGCTCAGCCAGTAGATGAAAACTGTGAATATAATAGCTAACAATGAAGCTGAGAGATCTCTATTTCGATAAGATTTCGCCTCTCCTGCTGTTGCTATTCCTATAAGGGTAAAGACGAATGGGTAGACCCATTCTGTTAATCTTTTATGTAACTCACTATTATATTCTATAGGGTGTTGTTTATAGTTTTTAGGTAGATGATATAGATCTTTTAAAAAGAGGTCTTTCGGGTAGATGATGACAGATTTTTTTTTAGGTATAAATTGACTTAAATCAAAGCTATAGGCCTCAAATTGAATGATAGAGACGTTCCCTGTTTTTTTTTCTCGTCTTTGTACTTCTCCATTTTGTAAGATTAAGAAATTTTTGTTTAGCTCGCTTTTAATCATACCCTGAACAGCATAATAAAATAGGTCAAGCTTTGGATTACGCTGGTCGACAATAAAAAGACGACCTATGCTGCCATCATGGTGTTTTTCACCTATTTCAAGATAAACTTTTTTCCCTAGTTCATGAAAATGTCCTACTTGAAGGAATAGATTGATAATATTGTTCTGGCTAGTTGTCATCATTTTGCGCATATTGGTGCGTGCGTAAGGGACTATAAAATTTGCGATAATAAAAGAAAGAATAGAAAGAATTAAGCCAAGAGCAAGAATAGGTCTCCATATAATGAGGGGTGGCGTACCGGTGCTATTAATAATGATAAGTTCTGAATCGTTATTCATTTTTGTAAGAACTTGTGTAACTGCAATAACAAGAGAAAAGGGAATGACGATTTGCATAGCTGAAGGGATAAAAAGAGAGGAAAACTGTATAATTTTTAGAAAGTTTTGACCACTTGTTGTAAGAAAATCAATTTTTTCTAGAAGTTGGACTGTCCAAGTCAGTATGATAGCTGTGCTTAATATAGAAACAAAGAATATTGAAGTGCGTCGTAGAATGTATATCTCGATTAAATGCATAAAGAGAGCTTTTTTAGATAAAGGTTATCTTCTTGCTTATTTATTTGAATTGTAAATTTATGCTAAAATGGCATGCATATTGTTTTTAAAAAATTAGATGATTTAAGGAATAATTATGTCTCAACCTATCATAACCCAACTTTCTTATTTTTCACAAGTTGAAAAGAAAGGCACTCTTGTTCTTTTAATAGATAATTCAGGAGAGATTTCATCTTCTTTAGAATTAGAAGGGCTTGACAAAGATTTAATGAAAAGCTTGATAGAGCTTAGAAACTTTAAGGGCGAGCGTTTTAAATATCTTGAAATATGTGCACTTGCTAAAAATAGTTATGATCGGGTTATCTTTTTAGGTGTAGGGAATTCTTCAGAATTTTTTTCTGATGATTGGATAAAGCTTGGAGGTGTCTGTAGAGGTGCTTTGGTGGATACACTTCAGGTTACTTTGATCATGCAACTAAAAGAGCGCGAACTTTGTGATGACGAGATAGAAGATTTTATCTGTGGATTCAAACTACGCAATTATAATTTTGATAAGTATTGTACTAATAAGGTTTCTAAAAAAGAGCCTTTAAAAATTGTTTTTCAGACAAAAACTATAGAAAGAGTAAAAAAATCTTTGGAACGTGCCGAGAAGTTAGCCGATGCTGTCATGATGACACGGGATTTTGTAAATGAGCCAGCAAATATTTTGGGAACAGAGGAGTTTTGTATTAAAATTCAAGAGTTAAAAACTTTGGGTGTTGAGATTAATGTTTTTGATGATCAAAAATTAGAAAAGAATGGTTTTGCTGCGCTTCTTTCTGTTTCACGCGCTTCTAGGCGTCCAGCACGGCTTGTTATGATGCAATGGAAAGGTAGTAGTTTCGAGAATCAAACGATTGCTTTTGTTGGAAAGGGCGTTATTTTTGATTCTGGTGGAATTTCCCTGAAACCATCTGCTAGTATGGAAGAGATGAAAGGGGATATGGCTGGAGCTGCGGCTGTTGTTGGTACTATTTTTAGTCTTGCAAGTCGGAAAGCTAAGGTCAATGTTGTTGGTGTGGTTGGTCTTGTTGAGAATATGCCAGGTGGGAATGCTTTGCGTCCTGGGGATATTCTTACCTCTTTATCTGGAAAAACGATTGAAGTTATTAATACAGATGCAGAGGGTAGGCTTGTCTTAGCTGATCTCCTTTGGTTTACCAAAGAGCATTTTAAACCGTTGCTGATGATCGATATTGCGACTTTAACAGGGGCAATTAGGGTTGCGCTTGGACAACACTATGCTGGTCTTTTTTCTAATGATGATGTTCTTGTTGAAAGACTTTGCGCTGCAGGAACTCGTACTGGAGAACGGTTATGGCGTATGCCTCTTGGAAAAGAATATGATTGCATTGTGGATTCTAAGATTGCTGATATGCGTAATTGCACGGGACGAGATGCTGGATCTGTTACGGCCGCACAGTTTTTAAAGCGTTTTGTGGGTGATACGCCTTGGGCGCATTTGGATATTGCTGGTACAGCGATTGCGTCTATAAAAAATGATTACAACGAATCGTGGGGATCAGGGTTTGGTGTACGCTTGCTAGATTCCTTCGCTCATTATTACGAGGATAACATGTGAGTAAAATTTTTTTTTATCATATGACTGAATCTAGATTGGATGATATCTTGCCTGATTTGATAGAACGTTCATTACAGCGTTGTGGGTGTTTAACAATTCAGTTTGTAACAGAGAAGCGTTGTGATGCCATTGATACCCTTTTATGGACTTTTTCAGAAGATTCGTTTCTTGCTCATGGGACAAGCTGGGATGACTGGCCTGATGAGCAGAATGTCTTGTTAACGACTAGTTTTCATAATTTGAATGCTTCACGTGAGCGTTTTTGTTTAGAGGGGGCACATTGTCCTGATCCAGATAGTTATGAGCGTTTTTTTATTTTTTTTGACGGACAGATTGTTGATCAGTTGATTCGTGCACGGAAGGAATGGAAGAATCTAAAAAATAAAGGATATCTGATGACTTATTGGCAGCAGACTCTGGATAGGCGTTGGGAGAAAAAATTTTAGCAGTTGAGAGAGTTTCAATAATGATAGAAATTGTTTGGAAACACCTGATTGTTGTTGTATGGGGAGTTACTTTAGCATCCTGTTCCTTTGTTGTAGGTTTTCCTTATATTTTTGCATACTTAGTGAGTGAAGCCTATATTGCTCTAGCAGTTCATCTTATATTTATATTTTTTGTTGTTTTTTATACATTGTTATTATGGTTTTTCTTTAGTTATAATACTATTCGTATAGTATGGGTGAAGTTCATAGCACTTATATTTCCATGTTTTATTTTATGGGTTTTAGTTTCGAAGGTGGTTAGCTAGCTTATAAGCCGGGTTCTGTCAAACAGGAATATCCTGCGTGGCAACCATTAATCTAGGACGTATGTTACCATACATCTCGTGCAACCTACCCGGATAGTGAGGTTTGGAAATAAACCCTGCGTTTTTAGATCTGAGATCTGACGCGCTATCCCTATTCGGTCTTGCTCCTGGTGGGGTTTACCATGCCATGACCATTACTGCTCATGCGGTGGGCTCTTACTCCACCCTTTCACCCTTACCTGTCAAGTAAACAGGCGGTTTTCTTTCTGTGGCACTTTCCCTGGAGTTACCCCCGCCGGGTGTTACCCGGCACCGTATTTCCTTGGAGCCCGGACTTTCCTCATCAACGACCTTTCGGTACTGAGTTGATGCGGTTGCCCAGCTAACTAACTTATGTCAAGTATAGCATAGATTAGCGAGAATAGAAATTGATTTTCGATATAGATGTATCTTGATTGTTGTACTATCTAAATAAAGTTTGGGATGTCCTCTGTAGGTATAATGTTGCTTTTTAATGTTGATGATTTCTCAGGAGCAGAATGTATTATTGTCGCTGTTTCTGGAGGAAGTGATTCTTTAGCGTTGCTTTTTTTGTTACGTGAGTACTTCATTTATAGTGCTTGTGAAAAGCGTATGATCGCTATTACAGTTGATCATGCTCTTCGTCCAGAATCAAAGGATGAAGCGAAATATGTTGCAAGATTGTGTAAATCATATGAGATTTTTCATGAAATTGTTGTATGGAATGGAAAGAAACCAAGGAGTTCTATTTCTTCTATTGCGCGAATTGCTCGTTATGAGCTTTTATGCAAAGCTGCTGAAAAATATGGTGCAAATGTCATTGTAACAGGCCATACATTGGATGATCAAGCGGAGACATATATTATGCGTTCCTTACGAAGGAGTCGTAGGGGCTTAGCTGTTATGCCGCGTGTAGCCTTATTGCAGGAAAAATTTTGTTTGTTAAGACCTTTATTAGAAGTGAGACGCTTAACATTGCAATCTTATCTTCGAGAAAGGAAGATTTTATGGATTCAAGATCCTACTAATGACAATCCGTCTTATGAGCGAGTGAGAATTCGGAAATATATTGATGAGTATGCTTTAATCTATGCAGATTATGCTGTGTCTTTTGCAGCACAAAGACGTAGATCTGAATCAGAAAGGGTTGCAGCTCTTGCCTTAAAGCTTCGTATGTCTTTTCTGCGCGATCAGCTATTGTTTGATTTATCATTAATAAAGAGTGCTGATCTTGAAGATTTTGTAGTCCTGATTGCTATGAGTGCAGCAATTATGGGGGGCAGGGAATATCCTTCAACGAATCGACGGAGTCTTTTAGAGTTTTTAAGTAAAAGAAATTCTTTTTTGCGTCGCATGACATTATCAGGTGCGATGATTGAAATGACAAAAAATTTTGTGCGTATTTGGCGAGAAAAGCGTAATCTGAAATCATTGATAGTGAAATCTGCTAAAACTGCTATTTGGGATGGGCGTTATCATATTATTAATAAGAGTGATAAGGCTGTTTTATTACGATCGCCAAATAAAGTAGAATTAATGGATATTTTAAGATTTCTAGATATAGAGGATGTACATTTTTCTTCACTGGAGACAACTTGTATGGTTTGTGGGAGTTCTGGTTTTGATTTTCCAGTCTTACGTGTATTAAATAATAAAAATATTGAAATTCAACGTATTATGTTACCCTTCAATCGTGTTGTTTCTAGTTATGATTTTGTGATGTTTTGGGTTTTTCGTATAGCTTTTTCTAAGAACAGGTAAAAAATGATAGAAACTAACAGGAATTATGAAGTTTCGCTAGGTGAAGGCATTGGCAATGCTGATTAGTGAACATATGTTATCATCAATTGTTACATCAAGCGTAGCAGCGTCTTTTGGCTAAGTGAAGTTGAGATGAATCCAAATTATCGTTCTTTAATTTTATGGGGTGTGATAGCCCTTTTTGTCGTTGTATTATTTTCTTTTTTTCAAGGATCTTCTCAGAAGATTCCAGTGAGTCGTCTCTCATATTCTACTTTTATTAAGCGTATTTCTGCTAATCAGATTAAAGAAGTCACAATTCAGGGAGCCAATATATCTGGGCTTACAGTTAATGGAGAACATTTTATTACTTATGCACCAAATGATAACACTCTTGTTCAACGTTTGGAAAAGAAAGATATTATTATCAAAGCTGAACCGGAGGTGAGTGGTTCCAATCCATTCTTTGGGTTGCTCGTTTCGTCGATGCCAGTGATTATTCTGATTGTTGTGTGGATTTTTTTCATGCGGCAAATGCAGGGCGGATCACGTGGAGCTATGGGATTTGGTAAGTCAAAAGCTAAGCTTTTAACTGAAAAACAAGGTCGTATTACTTTCAATGATATTGCTGGAGTTGACGAAGCTAAGGCTGATTTAGAAGAAATTATTGAGTTTTTGCGTGATGCTAAGAAGTTTCAACGTCTTGGTGGGCGTATTCCACGTGGTGTTTTATTGGTTGGTCCTCCTGGAACGGGGAAAACGCTTTTAGCTCGTGCTGTTGCTGGTGAGGCTAATGTCCCTTTTTTTACAATTTCAGGATCTGATTTTGTAGAGATGTTTGTTGGAGTGGGTGCCAGTCGTGTCCGGGATATGTTCGGTCAAGCTAAGAAAAATACTCCTTGTATTATTTTTATTGATGAAATTGATGCTGTTGGGCGGCATCGTGGAGCAGGTCTTGGTGGTGGAAATGATGAAAGGGAACAGACTCTCAATCAACTTTTGGTGGAAATGGATGGATTTGAAGCGAAAGAGAACATTATTCTGATTGCTGCGACCAATCGTCCTGATGTCCTGGATCCAGCTTTACTACGTCCAGGTCGGTTTGATCGCCAAGTGGTTGTGCCAAATCCTGATATTAGAGGGAGGAAACAAATTTTGAAGGTTCATGTTCGTAAGGTGCCTTTAGCTCCGAATGTAGATATGGATGTGATTGCTCGTGGTACTCCTGGTTTTTCAGGAGCAGATCTGATGAATCTTGTGAATGAATCCGCTTTGATGGCTGCTCGACGTAATAAGCGTCTTGTTACTATGCAAGAGTTTGAAGATGCTAAAGATAAAGTTTTAATGGGAACAGAACGTCGTTCCTCAGCGATGACGCAAGAAGAGAAAGAGTTGACAGCTTACCATGAGGCAGGTCATGCTGTCGTGGCATTGAATGTGCCAGCAGCTGATCCTGTACATAAGGCAACGATTATTCCACGTGGCCGTGCGTTAGGTATGGTTATGCAGTTGCCTGAGGGGGATCGTTATTCTCTGAATTATCGTTGGATGATTTCGCGTCTGGCTATCATGATGGGTGGACGTGTAGCAGAAGAAATAAAATTTGGTAGAGAGAATCTTACTTCAGGTGCTTCTTCTGATATTGAACAGGCAACGAAACTTGCCCGCGCTATGGTTACTCGCTGGGGTTTTTCTGATAAGCTTGGGAATGTTGCCTATGGAGATAATCAAGATGAGGTCTTTCTTGGTCATTCTGTTGCACGTCAGCAGAATATTTCTGAAGAAACTGCGCAATTAATTGATTCTGAGGTGCGAGGGTTGATTGATACAGCTTATCGAGATGCTCAGCGTATTTTATCTGAAAATCAAGAGGCATGGATTGCACTTGCAGAAGGATTGCTTGAGTATGAGACTCTTACAGGACCTGAGATAAGAGATATTATTTCTGGAAAAGCTCCTTTTCGTGATTCCGATAATGAAAGAGAAATGCGCAGTTCTGGTGTGCCTAAGGCTGGAAAAGTAAAGAACTTGTAGGAAATATCTCAAGGGTTAGGGGTATGAAATGAAGGTGAAATATTTTGGGACAGATGGGATGCGTGGTAGAGCTAATCGTGTCCCGATGTTACCTGGTATGATTATGCAAGTAGCTATGGCTATGGGTATTCTGTTCAGGAGAGCAGGCCATCGTAATCGTGTTGTAATTGGGAAAGATACACGTCTATCCGGTTATATGCTTGAAAATGCGTTAGTTGCTGGGTTTACAGCTGCTGGGATTGATGTTTTTTTGCTGGGTCCTGTGCCTACCCCAGCAGTGGCTATGCTGTGTCGCTCGTTACGTGCTGATATTGGAGTTATGATTTCTGCTTCTCATAACCAATTTTATGATAATGGGATTAAGTTGTTTGGGCCAGATGGTTATAAGCTTTCTGGTGAAGTTGAAAAGGAAATTGAGAAGTGTATTGAAGGGGATATGCTTTCTCATCTTGCTGGTCAATATGATATTGGGCGTGCTAAGCGTGTTGAGGGGGATATTTATCGCTATATTGAATTTGCGAAAAGGACTATGCCACGCAATGTGACACTGGAAGGAATGCGCATTGTGGTTGATTGTGCGAATGGAGCTGTATATAAGGCTGCTCCTCTTGCCCTCGTGGAGCTTGGGGCCGAAGTGATTCCTATCAATGATAAGCCAGATGGAATGAATATTAACAAAAATTGTGGTTCCACTCATCCAGAATCCTTAATGAAAAAGGTAGCTGAAGTTGGTGCTGATGTTGGTATAGCACTTGATGGTGATGGAGATCGTGTTCTTATGGTAGATGAAAGAGGTTCTATAGTGGATGGGGATCAGTTGATGGCAGTGATTGCTGATTCATGGAAGAGTAATGGACGTTTGAAGGGCAGTGGAATTGTTGCAACGGTTATGTCTAATTTAGGTCTTGAGCGTTTTCTGATAAATCGTGGGTTAAAATTAGCTCGAACCGGTGTAGGAGATCGCTCGGTTGTTGCTTATATGCGTGCTCATGGTTTTAATGTTGGTGGAGAAAAGTCTGGCCATATTGTGTTATCTGATTTTACGACAACTGGTGATGGGCTTATCAGTGCTTTACAGATTTTAGGTTGTTTAAAAGAAGAAGGGAACTCGATGAGTGTTTTGTGTCATAAGTTTGAGCCCGTTCCACAATTGCTTAGAAATGTTTGCTTGTCTAAGGGACATGCTATTGATAATCAAGAGATTATCAAGGTAATGAACAGTGCTAGAAA
Source organism: Candidatus Tokpelaia sp. JSC161 (assembly GCA_003331105.1). Taxonomy (GTDB): domain Bacteria; phylum Pseudomonadota; class Alphaproteobacteria; order Rhizobiales; family Rhizobiaceae; genus JSC188. The sequence goes on from QEND01000001.1 coordinate 210,953, forward strand.
AGAGTTAGGCAAAAGAGGCAGAATATTAATTCGTCCTTCTGGTACGGAGCCTGTTATAAGGGTTATGGCAGAAGGGGATGACTACGGTGTTCTTGAAAAGATAGTTGATCGTGTGATTCATGCTATTTCATATTAAAGACGATTGCATTTGCGCAATTGTATTTTGTATTTTTGAGCAATTCTTTTCATTTTTTCTGCATGATGAGCGGCAGTAGAGCTTATTTTTTGATGGATATAAGCGTAGTGTCCCATATGGTAGTTTAAATAAAGGTTATAGGCATCATTGGGTGATATATGATTTTTGCGAACGCTTTCATGGTGGAACCAGGCAACAAATTGTGCAGCATCATAAAAATTAGTACGACGTGCAGTCGCATGGCCTGTTTTTTTACGATAGTCCTCCCAACTTGTATTAAGAGCCTGTGAGTAACCATAAGCTGTTGATAGATGTTTCCATGGAATAAAGCCAAGAAGTTTTGTACGAGGTGGCTTTGCTCTTTGTTTAAAGCTAGATTCTGTATATATTGTTGCAAGAATTATTGGTATTGGAATACTATAATTTTTTTCGGCTTCTTGAACTGCTTTTTGCCAGTTAAAGAATATACCATCATTTTGATTAAGAACAGCACAGGCGTTGTCTATGTGCTTTGGTGTGCTTGCGCATCCTATTAGAAGTGGGCTAACTGTTATAGCGAGCAAAATAGTTTTTTTGATCATGGGAACTTCTCTGAAGATTAAGATAATTTGTTTCTGATAAAGATGCACAATGATTGTTTCTGAAATGTTTTGGTTTGTTGTTTACATGAGTTTTCAATCATATTTTGAGTGTTTAGATAGTTCTTGCACTTTTTTTTTATTTGCGACATAAACTCTAAACTCAGAGTAACGGTCTTTTTTTCTGGTATCCAGGAGATAAAAAAAATGGAATTTTTTGCTAAATCACTTTTTCGCATTAAACCATCTGCGACTATTGCCGTTGCCCAAAAGACTCGTGACCTTACTTTAAAAGGAAAACAAGTGATTTCATTGAGTGCTGGGGAGCCGGATTTTGATACCCCAGATAATATAAAAAAGGCTGCGATTGAAGCAATACGTCGTGGGGAGACAAATTATACTCCTGTTTCTGGTATTTCAGAGTTGCGTGAGGCGATTGTGATGAAGTTTAGGCGTGAAAATGATCTTGATTATGAGCGAGAGCATATTATTGTTGGGACTGGTGGTAAGCAAATTCTTTTTAACGCTTTTATGGCTACTCTGAATCAAGGAGATGAGGTGATTATTCCTAGCCCGTATTGGGTGAGTTATCCAGAAATGGTTCTTCTAGCTGGTGGGAATCCGGTTATAGTGAAGACTTCTTTGGAGGATGGGTTTAAGTTGCGTCCAGAGGTTCTTGAATCTGCTATTACGGAAAGAACTAAGTGGTTTGTATTTAATTCGCCTTCGAATCCTTCTGGTGCGGCGTATGAGCGTTATGAATTAAGAAGGTTAATCGATGTTCTTATGAGGTATACGCATGTGCATATTCTTGCAGATGATATATATGAGCATTTAACTTATGATGATTTCATTTATACAACCCCTCTACAACTAGAGCATAAACTTTATGACAGGACTCTAACCATGAATGGGGTTTCTAAAGCTTATGCTATGACTGGATGGCGTATTGGTTATGCAGCTGCTCCTGTGCCCCTGATAAAAGCCATGGATATGCTTCAGGGTCAACAGACATCTGGTGCTTGTTCTATTGCACAGTGGGCTGCGGTTGAAGCTTTGAATGGTCCTCAGGACTTTATTCAGAAAAATAAGAAAATTTTTGAGAAACGGCGTGATCTTATTGTTAATATGCTTAATAAGGCAGAGGGTCTCTCTTGTTCAGTTCCAGATGGTGCTTTTTATGCGTATCCTTCTTGTGCAAATCTTATTGGTAAAAGAAGCGCCGATGGGCGTCTCATTGAGACGGATGAAGATTTTGTAAGGGCTTTGTTAGAGTTTGAATCTGTTGCTGTAGTACATGGTTCAGCTTTTGGTCTGAGTCCTCATTTTCGTGTTTCTTATGCTGCTTCAGAAGAGCATCTTGAAGAGGCAGGGAAACGAATTCAACGTTTTTGTGCTAGCTTATACTAGAATATATTGGAATCAACGATTTCTGAATATGGCTTTCATATTTTTTTGTCATGCAGATTTCTATGAGGGAAAGGAAGTATTGTGATGATAGAGAAGGTCCCAATGACAAAAAATGGTTTTAAAAAGCTTCAAGATGAGCTTCGTTGGCGTCAAAAGGAGGAACGTCCGAGAATCATTGAAGCAATTTCAGAAGCTCGGGCTCATGGGGATCTTTCTGAAAATGCTGAATATCATGCAGCTAAAGAACTTCAAAGCTATAATGAGGGACGTATGAATGATCTTGAAGGCTATATTGCACGAGCTGAAGTCATTGATATTACTAAGCTGTCTGGTGATCAAATAAAGTTTGGTGCGACTGTTACGATTTTTGATGGGAATAAAGAGGAAAAACGTGTTTATCAAATTGTGGGGGAGCAGGAGGCAGATGTTAAAAGTGGTAAAATTTCTGTATCTTCACCGATTGCACGGGCGCTGATTGGAAAAACTAAAGGGGAAAGAATTGAAGTGAATGTTCCGGGAGGAGCTCGTTCTTTTGAGATTATCAATTTAGAATTTATCTGAATCATCATGCGTGTATTGCTTAGTGAAACAGATGTGATTGCTCCGAATTTCAAGAGACGTCTTTCAGGAGTGACCTCTACAATTGTACAGCTGGTTCCTTTTCAACGGACTCAAGGAGTGCGGATTAGTGCTATAGGATTTTCTCTTCCGGATCATATACCCTTACTTTCATGGTCTGCGCTTGTGGGTTTATGGAAAGCCCCATTGAATTCTTCATGTCGTGTTTGGCATGCACGTCGTAATATAGAAATGATTGCAGGTGTCTTGATGCGTGATATTTTGCGTATGAAGCTGCGTCTTGTCTTTACATCGGCAGCTCAACGTTATCACAAAACTTTTACGAAATTGTTGATCAGACGTATGGATCAGGTGATTGCTACGAGCAAAAGATCCGGTGCTTATTTAGAAGTTCCTTATAGGATTATTATGCATGGTGTTGATCTTGAAAGGTTTACTCCTCCTCTTATGGCAGAGGATCGCTTTAAAGCGAGCAATCTTCCAGGAGAATATGCTGTTGGTTGTTTTGGTAGGATTCGTTATCAAAAGGGTACAGATTTGTTTGTTGCAGCTATGATTGCTTTATTACCCTATTATCCGCAGTGGACAGCTGTGATTGCAGGTCGTGTGACTTTCGAGCACAAGCTCTTTAAAAAGAAATTAAAGAATGAAATCGTGCGTGCTCGATTAGCTAAGCGTATTGTTTTTTTAGGAGAGTTATCTAATCCATCTCAATGGTATCGCCGTCTGACTCTTTATGTTGCTCCCTCTCGGAATGAAGGATTTGGTTTGACACCACTGGAAGCTATGGCATCTGAAACAGCTGTTGTTACAAGTGATGCAGGGGTTTATAGTGACATTGTAACAGAAAATGTAGGAACGGTTTGTCCGTCTGGAGATGGAATGGCTTTGCAGCAAGCTATTGAGTCTTACTTTGTTTGTCCTGCAAGAACGATCGCAAGAGGGAAGAGAGCTCTTGTTCATGTTAGAGAGCGTTTTTCAATTATAAAAGAAGCAAGTGCAATTCGTACAGTTTATCAAGATATTTTGTATGGAAAGGAATTATAAATCAGTATTTTTAAAGGAATGACTAGAAAAAAAAATACTTGCAGGATGGAATGAATCTCTTTAAGAAGAGAAATAGCAGTGCTTAAGCGCCCATCGTCTAGCGGTTAGGACGTTGCCCTTTCACGGCAGAAACAGGAGTTCAATTCTCCTTGGGCGTACCATAAATAAGTGATTTGTTATTTATATGCTGGCAAGTTCTTTAATAAGATAATTAAGCAGAATCCGACCTTTTATTGTTGTACGTAGCCGGTTGTTAGTTATTTCAATATAGCCTTCCTCTTCTAATTTGTTGACCTTTGTGTGGGAGGATAAGGATTTTTTTGTAAGGGTTTCATAAGCTATAAGGTTGAGTCCTTCCTGAAGTCTTAATCCCATAAGCAACATTTCGTCAGCTTCTTGTGATGGGAGAAGATATTCTTCTTGAACGAGAGCATTTCCATAATTTTCTACCGACTTCATCCAGAGTTCTGGACTTTTCTCAGTGATAGTTACGGTTTTTCTGTTATTTTCTGTAAAGCGGCTATGGGCTCCAGGACCAAAGCCAACATATGGTTGATATCGCCAATAAAGAAGATTATGTTTGGATTCGGCTCCAGGTACAGCATGATTAGAGATTTCATAGGCAGGTAATCTATGTTTGTGTGTAAGTTCTTGTGTTAAAAGATAGAGGTTAGCCGCGGTTTCATGATCAGGTATTTTTAGTTTTCCTGCTGTATAGAGGTGATGAAAAGGAGTCTTTTCTTCAATGCTTAATTGATAGAGTGAAAGGTGATCGCCAGAGAGATGAAGAGCTTGTTCGAGCTCTTTATACCAAGACTTTTCATTTTGGCCAGGACGGGCATAAATGATATCGAAGGAGAAGGATGGGAATATGCTACGAGCTAGAGTTATAGCTTGAAGCGCTTGCTCTTTACTATGACGTCGTCCTAATCGTTTTAATTCTTGATTATCAAGTGCTTGGACTCCAATGGATAAACGGTTGACTCCGGCAGATCTATATCCATGAAAACGCGATTGATCTATGCTAGATGGGTTAGCTTCAAGTGTTATTTCAGTTTTTGATGAGATATTCCATAAGGTGGATACGGTATTGAGTAGCTCTTCCACAGTTTGTGGCATCATAAGTGATGGAGTTCCTCCGCCAATAAAAATACTACTGACATTGCGGTATTTGATCCGTGTTCGCATGGTTTTCATTTCGCGTTGGAAGGCAAAGAGAAAGCGTGCTTCATCTATATCTGAACGTACATGGCTATTAAAATCACAGTATGGACATTTAGTAAGACAAAAAGGCCAATGAATATAAATTCCAAAAGGTTCTTTCATTTTTTTTCTAATACCGCCTCTGCAAATTTTTTAAATGCGAGAGTGCGATGAGAGATCAAGTTTTTTTCATGATAAGTCATTTCTCCAAAAGTTTTTTGATATCCTTCTGGTTGGAATATAGGATCAAAAGCAAACCCTTTGCACCCCCGTGGTGGCCAGATAATCTTCCCTTTTATTTCACCCCTGAAATATTGTACACAGCCATTTGGTCGTATATGACAAATGACAGAGATAAAACGGCATGACCTTTGATCTATATTGATAGCGCCTACTTTTTGTAAAGTATTTTCGATGGTTTGCATTGCTTTCCAAAATTTAGATTTCCCATTTTCTTGTTTCGCCCAGTCCGATGTATATATCCCAGGTGCTCCGTTAAGAGCATCAATTGTAAGTCCTGAATCATCGGCTATGATAGGAAGTTTGATTGCTTGGGTTGCAGTGAGAGCTTTTATGTAAGCATTTTCTTCGAATGAGACTCCCGTCTCTTTTGGAGTAGGTAATCCTAGTTGTTGAGCCGTTAATATTTCTATTTTGTAAAAAGTAAGTAGATCAGCTATTTCTTTCAGCTTTCCTTTATTATGGGTAGCAATCACAAGTTTTCTAATAGACATATCCATATCAGAGGATCGCTAATTTTTGCATTGCAATGAGATGGGATATCCCACGTGATGCTAATGATATGAGAGAAGTGAGTTCTTCTTGAGAGAAAGGTTTTTTTTCGGCACTTCCTTGTATTTCAATGATACCTTCATCATCTGTCATTACAAAATTGGCATCGGTTTGCGCTGAGGAATCTTCTTCATAATCAAGGTCTAAGAGTGGGAGACCATTTACAATACCACAAGAAACAGCGGCTATATGATGTTTTAGGACTTTCTTTCGTGTTAAAAGTTTTTTTGTTTGCATGTATGATAGGCAATCATATAATGCGACCCATGCTCCTGTGATGGATGCTGTTCTTGTTCCACCATCAGCCTGCAGGACATCGCAGTCAAGTATAATCTTTCTTTCCCCGAGTTCTTGGAGATTAACGACTGAGCGTAGTGAACGAGCGATCAAACGTTGTATTTCAAGTGTTCTTCCGTTTTGTTTTCCGGTTGATGCTTCTCTTCTTGTACGCTCTTTTGTGGAGCGCGGTAACATGCTGTACTCAGCTGTAATCCATCCTTTGCCGCTATGACGTATCCATACTGGGACTCTATCTTCTATGCTTGCTGTGCATAGAATATGTGTATCCCCAAATTTGATCAAACATGATCCTTCTGCATGTTTTATAATATTACGTTCGAATGAAACTCTCCGCATTTCATTAGCAGCACGTTGAGATACCCGCATGAACTAACCCTTTCACTTTAATCTAGGCATGATTTAGATTCTATCCTACTTTTCCAAAGTCTTAAAAAAATATAAACTGTTAATTTCTGGAATTCTAGAACAGTTACAAAGCGATTTAACTGATTTTTTTTTAATCCAGTATACATCATATCAGGTCATTAGAATGAAGTCTTCTATTTCAGCTCATACTCTAGCATTAATGAATGAACGCTCACGTGAAATATTTAAGCATATTGTTGAGAGTTATTTACATGATGGGGAACCTGTTGGATCTCGTTCTCTTTCTTATAATTTATCAGAATCTCTTTCTCCTGCAACGATTCGCAATGTAATGAGTGATCTTGAAAAGTTAGGACTGCTTTATGCTCCGCATGTTTCTGCAGGACGGATGCCGACAGAATCAGGGTTACGCTTTTTCATTGATGTTTTCATGGAGATTGGGGATTTACCACAGGAAGAGCGTAAATCCATTGAAATGCAGCTGAGTAGGATTGGTAGAACGGTTGAACAGTTTTTAACGGAAGCAAGTCAGGTTTTGTCTTATCTTTCTCATGGAGCTGGATTAGTCTTAGCTGCTAAAAGTCACGATTTTCTGAAACATATAGAGTTTGTTCATCTTGATTGCCGTACTGCCCTTTTCGTTCTTGTCACTCAAAATAACTATGTTGAAAACCGTATTATTGAATTACCGCGAGGAGTGACTCAGAGACAACTGGTTGAAGTTTCCAATTATCTGAATAAGTATATTCAGGGGTATAGTTTGTCGGATGCACGTCAGGAACTTTCTAGGATCCGGGATTATATTCGTGCTGAACTTGATGATCTTTCTCAACAGCTTGTCGAGGCTGGGTTAGCAGCCTTGAGCAAGAGTCATGATGAGTCAACTCGTATTATTGTGCATGGACGTGCTAATCTTTTAGAGTATATTCATGCAGATGAAGATCTCAAACGTTTGCAGAGATTATTTGAGGATCTTGAAACAAGGGATAGTATTCTTCAGTTGCTTGATTTAACAGAGACAGGAGAAGGTGTCCGAATTTTTATTGGTTCTGAAAATAAACTTTTTTCTCTTTCTGGTTCATCCTTAGTCGTAGCACCTTATTATAATGCTGAACAGAAAGTGATTGGAGCACTTGGTGTCATTGGTCCGACACGGCTTGATTATGCCCGGATTGTGCCAATGGTGGATTACACTGCGCAACTGATCTCACAACTTTTACAGGAAGAGATAGCTCTCTAGCTGCTGTTGTGTGAGTTTTTCAATGATCTTTTTACTTTGAATTTATTTCAATGTATTGTATGCAAAAGTTGATTGAGAGAAGAGCTATGGTAGATATTTCAAGGGACGATGATTTTAGCTCATCAAAAGAGCCTTTTAAGCTTTTTGATTTTTGGTTTAAATATGCTGTTATTCATGAAATGAATTATCCTGAGGCTATGTCCCTAGCAACAGTTGATGAGCAAGGTATGCCTAATGTACGTATGGTTCTTTTAAAAGAAAGAGATGAACATGGATTTGTTTTCTATACGAATTATAAGAGTCGTAAAGGCCAAGAGATTCTTTCTTCTATGAAAGCTGCTATTTGCTTTCATTGGAAATCTTTACATCGGCAAATTTTAGTTCGAGGATTAGTAGAAAAGATTTCTGATAGGAAAGCAGATGTTTATTATGCCTCTCGTCATCGAAAAAGCCAGATTGGTGCTTGGGCTTCTCAACAATCGCGTAGATTAGAGAATGATGATGATTTAGAGAAAGCGATTGCTGAATATACAAGACGTTATGCTGCTGTTGGTTTGATTCCACGTCCGCCCTACTGGTCTGGGTTTCGAATTCGACCTCTTTCTATAGAATTTTGGTATGAGCAACCATTTCGGTTACATAAAAGAAGGCTTTTTAGTCGTAGCGATGTTTCTGAGAAGAATTGGAACGTGATACACATGTATCCATGATTGTTAGGTGAATATCTCTTGAAGTTTTATTGATTTTGAAAGAAATGCATGTAACGTTTGATTTCTTTTGGATCGCCAGTTGCTTTTTCTGGATTATCTGAAAGTTTAACTGCTGGTCGCTGATTGACCTCTGTAGGTTTACAGACAAGTGAAAGAGCTTCAATTTTTGATGTGTTTTGGGGAGAACAATTTTTGAAGTCATTTGTTAAGTTCGTCCCCCAACCAAAATTCATACAAATACGCTTTTTAAAATGTTGATATGTTGTTTCAATTGAATCAATATCCAGCGCGTCAGAAAAAATAATCAGTTTTTCGCTGGGATCTTGACCTTTGTTTTTCAACCAGCTTATGATGCGTTCTCCTTCTTCTATAGGAATACCACTATCTTGGCGAAATCCTGTCCACTCAGCTATCCAGTCTGGAGCATTTTTCAGGAAAGAAACAGTTCCAAAGACATCTGGTAAGATAATACGAAAATCCTTGCCATCATAATAATGGCTCCAGTTTTTCATGACCTTGTATGGTGTATTTAACAGTTCTTCGTTTGTCGTTGCTAGTGTAGCGATAACCATAGATAATTCATGGGCATTTGTTCCAAGAGCTGGAAGATTGGTCTTCATAGCAAGAAGTAGATTGCTTGTACCACTAAACGAATGTTTTAGTCCTTTTTTGAGGGCTTCAATACACCACCGCTGCCATAAAAAAGAATGCCGTCTCCGTGTTCCAAAATCACTGATTTTAATATCAGGAAGTTTTTTGATACGTTCTACTTTATTCCACAGCTTTGTTTTTGCGCGTGCATAAAGGAGATCGAGAGAGAAACGACTTAATTTTTTTATAGCCGAACGCGAGCGGAGTTCATTGATAATAGCAAGAGCGGGAATCTCCCACATTGTGGTATAGGTCCATAATCCATAGAAACGCAGCCTATAGTCTCCGTTATGGAGTTCTAATTCATATTCTGGTAATTGAAAATCTTGAAGCCAATTGAGGAACTTTTGTGAAAAAATATTTTGATGACCATAAAATGTATGGCTGCCAAGCCAGGCTATTTCTTGTTTTGTAAAACGAAGAGAACGTGCTTGATCGAGTTGAACTCGTAATTCCTTTTCTTCAATGTCATCAGAAAGACGTACAGTTTTTGTACGGTTAATAAGAGAAAAGGTCACGTGAATCTGAGGGTAAAGGCCCCAAATCATTTGTAACATGAGAATTTTATAAAAATCTGTGTCTAAAAGAGATTCGATAATAGGATCGTGGTGAAAGCAAAAATGTTCAGACATGAGACATAGTCTACTTTTGTTGCGTGTTTTTTTCAATGGGATCTTCTTCATTGATTTTTGGAGTTAGTTAATGGAAGAATGATACGAATCTCGTGTTTTTTTCTTTTTTAAGGTGTATGCCTTTTTCTGGATTATTAATTTTTTGGGAATGAAGATAAACAGCTGGTTCTCTTGATCTCCGTTGAACTGTAATAGTATAGAATGCTTGTTCAAAGGTCAATATCACTGTATATCCTGGCCATTCACTTGGTAAAGCTGGGTTTATAAACAATGTCCTTGTCGTAGACTAAGATGTCTGAGCCCTATCATACCAGCCAGATGAGCCTGTATACCATGTCCAGCCTCCTTGTCCGGAATATGGTTGAACTGAGTAAATATCAGCAGCTATGACATAAGGTTCGACCCGTAGACTTCTGGAGTCATTCCATGATGGATGGGGTTTGTCATTGAAAAAAGCTCATAGGCTTTATCTGCTTCTCCTAATTTAGCTAATGCCATAATACTCCACAAGACCGCATGGGTGTATTGTCCCCCGTTTTCACGGACACCGGGTGGGTAGCCTTTGATGTATCCAGGTTCATATACAGTGTTTTGGTGGCCAGAAAATGCGTAATAATGTTTCTTCTTTATCAAAGAGATATTGTAGCATGCTTTGTATTGCTTGTTTTTGTCGCTTGAATGGAGATAGTTGCTGAAAGCACACTACATGATTGAGCAATGCTATCGATTTGACATTCACTATTGTTGGCATAACCAAGTGGATCTCCATTCTCATAATAGCCACGGCGATACCATGCCCCATCCTTTTTTCTCCAATGCCTTTGTTAATTGTTTGAGATGGTGTTTCCATAGGAGAGCATTTTTTATATCCTTACGTTTTTCAGAAATTGGTATAAAATATTTTAAAACGGATCCTAAGAACCAGCAAAGCCATACGCTTGATCCTTGCCCTTTAATCCCGACAAGATGGAACCTGTCATTCCAATCCCCAGCAAGTATGAGCGGTAACCCATTTTTGCCTGTACGCTTTCGAGATTCAGTGCGAGGACGCACTCTTCATAGAATGCGGATTTTGTTTTAGAAAGAACAGGTGTCAAATAGGATTCAGGTTGCCCGTCTTGTAAAGCTTCTCCTAAAGGGAATTTCTTCATCAAGTAAGCTATGATCATGTGTCGTTTGAAGATAAAGGGCTGTTCCGTAGACAAGCCGATATCGTTCTTACACCTGCGCCTGTATTCGGGTTGCCTTGGATAAACTGACAGCGGATTGAATGAATTGTTTTCTAGCAAGATTAGGATAAATTAATAAAAAAGAAAGGGTATCCTGTAACTGATCGCGAAACCCGTATGCTCCGCTTGCTTTATAAAAAGCAGCACGTGCTAAAATCCGAGAACTATAGGAAGGTAGCCATTGGTTTACTAATAGGTCGAATGAAGGATCATGGGGTTTTCCCTGGAATCGACTAGAGAAATTTGTCCAGCATTGTTTCTGGACCTCGAAGACTCTATTGAAGTTAGTTCCTTGGATGTGTTTCAAGAGATGTTTAAAGATTTTTTCATTCTGAGCATATCCAAGAGAAAATGTAATTTCTTGTTTGCTCCTCCGGCTCAATGAATATCATAGGCAAGAGCAGAGCAGGGATCTTTGTCTTTTTCTATTGTATTTGATAAGCTTCTGCATTGGCGTCCTGTGATCGGGGAACGGTCAGATGTAGCGCTTGAAGGAGAGCAGGATGCTGAAATGAAGGAATGAGATGGGTTTTTAACGAAAAAGACACTTGTGTCTTTTTCATAACAAGGAAGAATAAAAGGAGCGCTTTTACTCATGGAAGTACCAAGAGCCCATTAAACATAATGATAAATTCGGATAGAGCGATGTGTCCTAGCTGTATTATGGATAGATAAATGTGATAGGCGTAAAGGTTAGATCGAGTCGATGGTATGGGTTCATTTGAGATTCATATGATGATGTCTTGATTGAAAAGAAGAGAAGCCCATTCCGAATAGACCTATCACGTTATACTGCTGCGACAGGTGAAAAGCATTCCTTGCTTTGCATATCTACAAGGTAGAAGGCGTCCCAAGGACGGTTACAGGATCGTTGCTCCATGGAGTGAACTGATAATCTGGACTATTCTCGGCCCAAGTGAATAACATGTATGCCAAACTTGCCGTTGCTGATGATATTAATCCAGGGGTGCATACTTATTCTGCGAGAAGGATAATATAGTTATCCATTTTTTTCAAAGCCACCATATCCATTCCAATATAATAAATCTTTTTTTTTCTGATCATGGATAAACTTTTGTCTCAATGTGTTGTATTCCCGAAATTTTTTATGAGATAATTTAATGGGTGTATCTTGGGATTTATCTCTGTATACTGATTTATTGTGAGTTGTTCAGAGAGAGAGCCATTAATTGCATGAAGTCCGAACCGAGCAGAAGATAGTAAGGTATGAAAACTTTTTGTACTGATCATATCTAATTTAAGAGTGAAGATCTGTCTTTTCCCATTGGAGTCTATCGAATAATTACGATAGGTTTCACATAGCGAATTAATAGCGTTTTGGGTTTCTTGCGCGTAAGAAAATGCTTGTTCGTTCAGAATGACAAGATCGCTAATAATGCCGAATTTCCTACAATACTGATGAGCGCGTAATAGTTCTTGAAGGACTTGTTTATTTTTTTGACTATCAATACGTAGGACCAATATAGGATAATCACCTGAAATAGAAAGAGGCCATAGGTCTTGTTTGCCAAGTTGATCCGTGATGCTATCTCAAGATAGCCAAGCTCTTTCAGGATCAATTAGAGAGTTTGCAGATTGTTGCTAATCTATTACTTCTTGTGGGTGTAAATTCATTTTATGATTTCTCATGTGAGTCTCTGTCCAGGCTTGAGAAGATATGAGGCACTTGATAGTGACTGATATTCGTTGTCAGTCTTTTTTGAGAGGAAGCAGCGATTGTCCAGAAAACAATCTTGATCTTTTTTTCAGAAGGTATACGGATAGAGCAGCGAAGTGCGATAATAGGATCCATGACACAGCCTGCATTGCCAATAAACTTTGTGTCTTTGTCGAAAGCGGCAGGTTGCTTGATTGAACGTCCAGGGCCTATAAAAACTCTACGGTCTGTTTCAGCTTGAATATTCTCTATTTGAATAAATAAACGAGAAAAAAGCGGATGGGAAGAAGAGGCTTCTTGTGTATCTAATGCTAGTTCGCCATAGGAAGTGACTTCAATGTTCGCTCTTTTTCTGTAATATGTGTTATTTCGATGGATCTTCCTTCACCATGAAGTGTTACAATGCATTCAACTTTTTATTGGATTCCGTTGACGATTTTTAAACAATTAGCTTTTTCAGGTGTAAAGATTGTTTTGCTTTTTTCTTTCATCAATCATACAGGTTGGCTCTCCGGTAGTAGACTGCTTTGTCTGGACATCACGTAGAAATTATTCACTGATGATCTTCACTGCTATAAGAGTGAACCCGTGTAATAGAATAACCATTCCAACGGCTATCACCTGAACGTTAACATAGTAATCTTCGCTTGAAGTTAGGAAGATTGAGCGTGGTTTGTTAAATGGCATTTCGATAATGTTTGTGTATGTTTGTTCGGTCTTTTGAATATGTGGGCAGACTGGACTGTCCTGAGACTTTTAGCATTGATCCCTGGTATTTTATATGTAGCTTTTTCCTGTAAAAGTAGCTCCATGACTCTTATTTGGGGATTTTTATGAAAATTTTTGCGGAGAAGCCCATCAAAGATCACATTATGGACAGCAAGAATAGACATTCCATGGTGATGAGCATAATAGTTTCGGACAATGATATAGCTTTGGTTTTGAGGTATGCGGGATGGAGTGAAATCTATAGCGTCATAGTAGCCATAATAACCAAGTGCGCCCAATTTGCGTAAAAATTTCAAATTAGTGACTGCTTTAGATGGGATATATTGTGCTGCGAGTATTGTTGCATAAGGTGCTATTACTGTATTACGTGAAAGGCCGCGTTTGAGTCCTAAGCTTGCGACTCCAAAGCTGGAGTATTGATAATTCATCATTGAATCGCGGCTATTGAAAGCGGATTCGGAAGTTCCCCATGGGATAGAGCGTTTTTTAGCATAGGAAATTTGTTGATCTATAATCAGTCTATTAGTTGCGTATAGTAAGGAACCATTGGGTTCATCCATAATTAGTGGTGGCATAAGATATTCAAACATGGACCCGGACCATGATACGAGTGCGGATTTCCAGCCAAAAGGTACGAGTATGCGTCCAAGCTGGAACCAGTGTTCTATTTGAATATCTCTCTTGGCAATGGCAAAAAAAATGGCTAAGCGCGCTTCTGATGCGAGCAGATCATAGCAGTTGAGATCTAACTCATTTGTCTCAATACGGTAGCCAATGGATAGAAGACGCCGTTCCTTGCACTCGAGAAAATCGAAGATCATATTAAATGCATATTTGTAGGCCTCATCGCTAAGTTTTAGTAAATGCTTTTTAAGCGTATTGATATTATTTACGCTTTGCGCGTCTTGAACATGGATATTGCAGGTTAGAACAAGAGAGTTTGCCCAATAAGAAGAAATCGAGCTTTCTTGAGTCTTCAGTTGTTTCTTGATTTTGTTGGTGAGTTGTCTCATATCCTTAGCTAAGGCGATTAAGTCTTTGATTGGTATATTGTTTTTTTTATTTATTAGACTAGAAACATCTTCCTGAAACTTTTTAAGTTTCTTTTTGAGATCTTGATATAAAGTGCAATGTTTAGTTTGATTTTCTATATTTTCTAGGGTTTCTTCAAAAATTCCACTCACATCAAGCATTCCTTTAGGATTTCCCTGTAATTGAAGGTTTGGGCTGTTGCTCCATTCTTTTAATGAAGAAGATAGGGCAACTAAATGTCCTGCGAGATTCCCTGAATCAACCGTGGAGACATATAGAGGTTTGAGAGGATAGAGTGTATCCGTTTCATACCAATTATAAAGATGACCGCAATGTTTTTCTAATAAACTAAGAGTATAAAATGTTTTTGTGAGGCGCTGAATGACGTCCTTCATAGCTATCCAGCCAAAATCACGTGCTGAAAGAATAGAGAGAAGATAAACACCAATATTCGTAGGAGAAGTCCGTCGAGCGAGAATAGGGGTTGGTTCTTCTTGAAAGTTATCAGGAGGTAAATGATGATCTTTTTCTGTGACGAAAGTTTCATAAAAGATCCATGTCCGTCTTGCTATTTTACGTAAATATGCAGCATCATGTTCGCTGATTTTAAATGTGTTTTTTTTAATTTTGAATCGGCTTATAACCCATGCAGTAATGGGTGCACTAGACCATAAAATGCTGAAAGGAATGGAAAAAAATTTTGAACTACTTTTTAACCAGAAAGGTAAAGCGAATACAGTTATAGCAATGATAAGGGAAGGATACATTCTGCGGATGTAGGAAAATAGTGTGTTTGGAGAATCTTGAGTTTCTGTTGAAGTACGCCATTCTAATAGGTGGGAATGTGAAATTCCTATACGGTATAGAGTTCGTATAATCGCATCGGTCATGTCGCTTGTTACATTGGCAATAAACACTAATTTAAGAGAAATGTCGATAAGGATATCAGCGAGACTTTTTAAAAAGAATCGACAATGACTACGAATTAAAAAATCACGGTTTATAGAAAGAAGATCTCGTAAAATCTTTAGAAGAGGTGCAATACATATTTCGCTTAAGAGGAATATTTGCCATAACTGATCTATTTCTTTTGGGAGAAGACACCAGCCGCTCAATGAAGCAATGATCCAGAAAATAGGGGTTAAGGTTCTTCGTAAATTGTCTTGTAATTTCCAACGTGTAATTAGGTTCATTGGAGGTTTTTTAAAGAGATAGGGTAAAAGCTGCCAGTCACCTCGTGCCCAACGATGTCGGCGAGCTATGTCGACATGATAAGTTGTAGGATAATCTTCAATCACTTCAATATCGCTTACTAGAGCTGTTCGAGCATAGCCTCCTTCAAGCATATCATGACTGAGAACGGTATTTTCATGAATACATCCTTTTAAAGCTTTTTCGAAAGCATCTATTTCGTAAAGTCCTTTCCCAATAAAGGTCCCTTCACCTAGTAAATCTTGGTATGGATCTGATGTGGTCAGGGTATATGGATCTATTCCTGAATCTCCAGAGAAGATTCTTTGAAAAAGAGATGTCTTGTCTCTGAAAGTCAGTGATGAGATTAGTCTTGGTTGTAAGATCGTATAACCGTTGATGACACGGCCACTTTTACAACAAAACTCTGCTTTATTAAGAGGATGATTGAGTTTTCCAACTAATTTATTAATGGACCCAGGGGTTAAACGTGTATCACAATCCAGTGTCATAATAAAATGGATCTTGGATGGGAGGGAATGATCAGATTCCAAAAAGCTTGTGTCTTTTTTTCCTCGTAATAGTTGGTTTAACTCATGTAGTTTTCCCCGTTTACGTTCCCATCCCATCCAACATCTTTCACTCTTATTATAAAGACGTTTACGATGTAGAAGAAAGAAGATTTGTCTGCCATTTTGAGAATAACGTTCGTTAAGAATTTGAATGTTTTTTTTTGCATGATCAAGAAGATCATAGTCACCTTTCACTAAGGCTGAGTCTGCATCAGGCCAATCTGTTACAAGTGCGAGACTAATAGCACCGTGTGGATTGCTTAGATAGTGGCATTCAAGGGTTTCTATATGATCCTCTATTGATTTCAATGATGAAAGAATGGTAGGAACAGCAATAAGTGTTTTTGCTTCTTTTGGAATCCCATCTTTGTACTCAAACCCGATGAGTCTCACTGGTTTTATAAACCAGGAAACAATCGTATTGAAAACGGAATAGGATATTTCCATGGCGGGGAATAATGACAAGATAGAAAAGGATACGGCTAAGCTGGATCTCATCCCTTTATACTGTAAAAAACTGTAAACGCTTACAATCATGCTAAGAGTTAAGAGTGAAATAGGAATTGCAATTTTTCCTATTGTCATTCCTTTGAAAAATCGGAAGAAACGTTCTGAGATTGTTTGTTGATAAAGGCATGTTTTTTTTAGATGATAGGAACCTGCTCCGATAAGGTAATAGGCTATTGTTTTTTTTCTAGGTTTTGTTTCGTTCTGACTCAGTTTTACAGCTTTGTTAGCGATATCAAATTCACTTAGAGGGGAACGCTGGGCTATTTTTTCAATAGCATTTCGATAGCTGTTGCGCGAACAAGGATCCACTTCAGAAAAGTCGCTTTTATTCTTTAATAAAATGTCAACATAACTGATATTTTCTAACCAAAGAGTCCAATCAACGTCATGAATTGCTTTGAGGGAACGGATGATATTCCCGATCATGATATCATATGATATTTGCTGATCCTGTTCTGTGTTGATTGCTTCTTCCAGAGAAGTCCCATTTTCTATAAGATGTTTTTCAAGCCATATGAGAGGATGTGTCATATCAGATGTCATATTGCGTAAGCGATAAAAGAGATGACTAGAAAAAGTGGTATCGGCTATAAGTTTTGAGCACAAGAATAGAAGTTGTTCTACTTCTTTTTTATCTTTAGTTAAGATAATTTTCTCTGCTATTTGATTCGCAGTGATCTGCATCTGGTTGCTGTGTTTGATAGCGGTAATAATGCGTTGCAAGTTTTCAATAAGAACAAAATCTATGAAGGAAGCTAAAGCCCATAGTTCTTTAATGTGACAGGGGGCTATTTTTTGATATCCTTTTACGATATTGGTAAGTGTTTTTATAGAAAAAGTACTATCGGTGTGGGCTACATAAAACCATGATAAGACTAAAATGCCTGGTGTATTTTTTAATAATGGAGACCCCGGGAGTTGATTCAAGAATTTTTTAGAAAAACTTTTTTTGATTTTCCGTATTGATTCGTCGATTGTATAGTAGTTATCAATAAGCCATTGATGTGCAGTGTTTATGTTCGTGTTGTTATTATAGGCAGCATCAGCAGTACGAAAGGCATCTAGGATGAGTTTTGCATTGTGAGTAAGCCTGTTCTGAAATGAGAATGGGAGGAATTGTGGTAATCTCAATATTTTTCCTGATGCAATATTTGTTCCTAATTCATGAAGTGTATTTTTATCTATAGCTGGACTTCTGATAGGAGGCATAGGTTTAATCAAAGTGTAATTTTTATGATGAAAAGGGAATGGGGCTAAGGATGTGAAATAACCCATATATCAACCTCTAGATATTACATGATCGCAGGTTTATCGTGTTGCGGAATTCATGTGTTCTCATAAGCTAAAAAAATATTTCTCATAAGAGGATTATGTTCCTATTTGGATTTTCAATCCTAGGATGAAGAGAGGAATCTCTGATAAAACATAATCTAAGTGTATTTTATTGCAAGATCATTTTATTTTGAGAGAAGATTTTCTCTCTTATTTGACTCTGATTGATCTACTGGCTTGAAAAGTAATTTGTAGTAGAAAAGAGAGAAATGCAGGGAAAAAAAATGATTCCTAAAGAGGCAGAGACATTTGATTATCGATATAGAAATCGTTTTTCTATTGCGCCTATGTTACATTGGACAGACCGACACTGTCGTTTTTTTCATCGTCAGCTAACGAAGAAAGCTGTACTTCATACTGAAATGATTGTAGCTGATGCTCTTCTCTATGGAAAGAGAAGAGAAGAAATCTTAGCTTTTTCTTCCAGCGAGCGACCTTTAGTTTTGCAACTTGCTGGTTCTGATCCAAAGAAGTTAGCTGAGGCTGCGCGCATTGCTGTGGATTTCGGTTATGATGCGATTAATCTTAATGTTGGCTGTCCATCTCAACGAGTCCAATATGGGGATTTTGGTGCATGTCTGATGCTCAATCCAAAACTTGTTGGTCAAGCGGTATATGCAATGAAGAAGGCTGTTTCTGTTCCTATTACCATAAAATGCCGCATTGGTATAGGAGAACAGGAGACTGAAGGCATATTAGATTTATTCGGGGATTGTGTTTTTGAACAAGGAGCGGATGCTTTATGGATTCATGCACGGAAAGTATGGCTGAAAGGTCTCTCTCCAAAAGAGAACAGAGAAGTCCCATCTCTTGATTATGAAAGGGTTTATCGTTTTAAAAAAAACAGACATAAATTTTTTGTTGGTGTTAATGGCGGTGTTCATTCTCTGAAAGAGTCTATTTTTCATCTTGGATATGTAGATGGGGTTATGATGGGAAGAATTGCTTATCATAACCCGCGTTTACTTTCTAAGGTAGACCAGTTTGTTTATGGAAGAAAGGAAGAAGAATTAAATTATATGGCGCTTATTGATAGAATGGCTTCTTATATTGAGGATCATCTTTGTAGAGGAGGGCGTGTTTCACATGTAACGCGGCATATGCTTGGGCTTTTTCAAGCTTGTCCTGGAGCACTTTTGTGGCGTCGAATCTTATCGACTGAGGCAACGGCAAGGGGTGCAACTTCTTCTGTTCTTTATAAAGCTTTTTCTAGAGTCTCACCTGAAAACATTTTGATGGAGTCTCTTGAGCTTTAATCATTGATGCGGGCTTTACAAATATCTAGAATGATGCACTTTGTGCATTTTGGTTGACGAGCCTTACAAAGGTAACGCCCATGTAGAACAAGCCACTGATGAGCAGATTTGAGATAGCGATGCGGAGTGATTTGTAAAAGCTTATTTTCTACTTCTTTGAATGTTTTCCCTGGAGCAAAACCAATACGGTTAGCAATGCGGAATATATGAGTATCGACACCTATTGTAGGTTGATGAAATGCGATATTGAGAATCACATTTGCTGTTTTGCGACCAACTCCCGGTAGGCTGGTTAGGGATTCATACCGATGAGGGATTTGATTATTTTTTTTTAAAATTATTTTTGAGAGGGCAATAATATTTTTTGCTTTTTTGCGCCATAACCCGATTGAATGTATGTAATGGCTTAATTTGTTTTCTCCAAGATGAAGCATTTTTTCTGGTGTATCTGCAATTTTAAAAAGCGTTTTTGTTGTTTTGTTGACACTTTTATCACTTGTTCGAGCAGAGAGAACGACAGCGATAAGAAGAGTATAAAGGTTAGTATATATTAAATCACTTTTTGGGTTTGGGTTTTGAATAGAAAATCTATAAAAAATTTTTTCAATTTCATCTTTTGTGTAAAGCGTTTTTTCAGAAATTTCTGATTTTTTGTTCATCATCTTGAAGGATTCTTGGTTTCTTAAAATGTATAAAGCTCTGGACGGCGCTGTTTTAAAGTAGGAAGTTTTGCGCGTATTTCCTCTAATCGCTTAAGATCGATGTTAGCAAATATTAATCCTTCATCTTCTCCTTTACTAGCTAGAATCACTCCCATAGGATCATAAATAACACTGCGTCCTGTATAGATGTTGCCTACCTGATTAGCAATACATACAAAGACTGTATTTTCAAGCGCTCGTGCTTGAGAGAGCAAGAGGAGATGTTCTTCTTTCATGACACCGCTTACCCATGCTGCAGGTATAACTAGAATTTCAGCGCCCTGTAATGCTAGTGTCCGGCTAATCTCAGGAAAACGTAATTCGTAGCAAATCATGAGACCTATTGTTCCCAATGATGTTTTTATAGGAATTATTTTATTATTCCCTGGAATTATATTGAGGGATTCTTTATAGGAAAATGCATCGTATAGATGAGTTTTACGGTATTTATGAATAATATGTCCTTTATCATTAAGAAAAATGAGAGTATTATAGAATTTTTTATCTGTTTCTTTTGTTTTTTCATATATACCGAAAATGATATGGATTCTGTATTGTATCGCGGCTTGAGAGAGTTTTGTAACAAAATTCCCATCAACGGGTTCAGCGATTTTAGCCTGATTTCTATTTCCCTTGTTTGGCAAAAGAGCCATGGATATTTCAGGAAATATCACAAGATCTGCATTTTCTTTTTTGGCTAAAAGGATATAAGATAGAATTTGATTTATATTTTTTCTCTTATGAGAACTGACTCTCATTTGAGCAATGGCTGTTTTCATTGCTTTGACCTTTGTGAGCTATCTTATATTTATTCCTGATAAAGTAGTTATTTAATTATGCTCGAGCGACTAGAAAACGAAATTCATATTTGGGATGAAGCCTATTATTGGAGCGTTCTTGTCTATTTTTGATGTATATTGGACATTTTTGTATGATAAAATCAAGATAGTAATTTATTTTAATAGAATTTATATAAAAAGTGCTTGCTAAATGATAGACAATAAAGCAGACTACGGGAAAGTTTGGGCATTTTACGAACATCGGAAGACTGAAAGTTTTTTAAGCTGGAACTGCCGTATGTTCTTGGGTTAGACCAATACGGTCAAGAGAGTCATTTTCTGAATTCAAAAACTGCCTGTATAATGGCCGTGGGGTACATGGTGTGTCTGGCGGTTTCGTTTGTCCGGCTTTTCGGATGAAAAGCTGTTTAAAATTTAAAAAAGGAAAAAATTATATGGCTCAAACGGGTGCGGTTAAGTTTTTTAACCATGAAAAGGGTTATGGGTTTATCCAGCCTGATGACGGTAGTCCGGATATTTTTGTGCATGTTTCGGCCTTACAGGCTTCTCGTCTTTCAAGTCTTAAGGATAGGCAAAGGGTTGCTTTTGATATTGAACCTGACCGTCATGGAAAAGGGCCTAAAGCTGTTAACATTACTATGATTGATTAATGGGGAGGGAGAAGGATATGGGGGCGTTGCCCCCATTCTTTTAAAATGTTAAAGGGTAATAGGGTCTTGATTTTAACATCATTAGGCTGATGGATGATTTTTTTTATTGTATGAATCTTTTTATAAGATACGGTTATTCTCTTCTTTTTCTACATGAGCGAGAATAATCATCTTCTAAAAAGGGTAGATGTGAATGTTGGCTTCTTGGAAGGTAAGAGTAATTTACTTATCGTTTGTTATTCTTATGCTCATTTGTATTATTGGAATTTCTATCATTTCCTTCTTTTCTTTTCTAGTGTCGACTGATGCAATACGTTTACGGCTTGCACGTGAGCTGAGTGCATGGACTGGCTATAATATAGAATTACATCAACCGTTACATTTTTCATTTTTTCCTTTGAAGGCTTCTCTTTCAGATGTTCTCTTAGAAGATGATAATAATTCACACTTGATGAGTGCTGAGCGTATTGAAGTTGATCTATCTATCTCTGATGCTTTAATAGGAAGACTTCGTTTTTCTGAAACACGTATTATTCATCCACGTTTGATGATTGATGAACCGATAAAAACCGTATCTGGTTTTTTTATATCACTTGCGCATTCTGAAGGTAGGCTTGGGATTGCTATTCGTAAAGTACAAGAACTTTCAAATATTGACAAGCTGACGGAATTGCCTGCTCAGCCCTTTGGGCGTATATTGGTCAAGGATGCGACTCTGATTTATCCTTTATCTTTTGGAAAGACAGCTAAAATAGCTAATATTAACGCTATGATTGATTGGCCTGACTTAAAGGGGTCTGCAGTTTTTAAGGCTTCAGGTAATTGGAATAGAGAGTTTGTTAGTTTGACTATTAAAGCAGATAAAGCCCTTTTATTGATAGGGGGAGGTATGAGCCCATTAGGGCTTAGTCTTCACTCAAATTATGGTGATATAAATTTTAATGGATCAGCAGGTATTTTGCAACAAAAAAATTTAAATGGGCATTTTACACTTCACTTGTCTGGATGGGAGCAGAGTCTAAGATGGATAAAGATGGAAAAGATTCTTCCTAATCAAAGAGGAACACCTCTTGTATGGGAATCTTCCCTTGAAGTTTCTTCTGAACATATATCATTGAATCATATTGCGTTTACTCTAGGCAAAGATAAGGCTCGTGGAGCAATAGAAGTTCTTTTCCGAAAGAATCTACCTATGATCACTGGCTCTCTTGCTTTTGAAAAGCTTGATTGTAATTCAATTATCAATGCCTTAGATGATCCCATAATGATTAATTTTTCATTTCTTGAGCGTTTTGCTCTTGATTTACGTTTTTCTACTGGGAATACTACTATTGATAGTCTCAACATAGAAAATGTAGCGGCTTCAATTCAGATGCATGATGGTCTGTTCGTATTTGATATTGGTAATGCAACAATTTTTGGAGGTGTCGTACAACTTAATGTTCAGCTTCAGCGTAATAAGCGATTTCTGAAAGAGTTGGAAGGACGTTTTTCTGTGGAGAATCTGAATCTGGAGCTTTTACAAAAGAAGATCTTTAGAAAGGAATATCTCTTAACATCTACTACGAGTTTGATTTTAACTTTACGATCGACGTTTTCTAGATGGGAAGATCTGTTGCAAGATATGCATGGTCATTTTTCTTGTGTGTTTAATTCAGGTTTTATTAAAAATTTTAATATAGATGATTTTTTAGAAAAAATAAGAACGAAAAAGGAATTTTTCCTTCAATTTGCAGGGGATCAATCTTTTTCCTTCGATCAGGTAAAGAGTAATGCCGTTATTAGAAATGGTAAGATTAAGCTTGATGAAGCGACTTTACGTTTTGGTAAAGAGATTATTGACCTTTCTGGTAGTATGAATTATTTTGAAGATACTCTTGAACTTGTTGGATTTCTTAATCATCCACACACTTTGAATGGTCTATGCATAGATACTCCTTGTATTCTTCAAGGTCTTTTACCAGTGTATCAATTTTTTATTAAAGGTTCTTTAATGAAACCGAAAGTTTTTTTCTAGAGATCTTTTTTTTAGAACATTGAATGCTTTTAAGGGGATTCATATTTTCTCTTCGATTGTATTGGGTAAAGGTCTTTAAAAAAAAGGAATGATAGTTTTACATGTTCTGAAAAATGAGATAAGAGAATATGCTCGCTACAACTGTTAGGAAAAGGCTGCGGGTTAATAACCCAACGACGAAAGAGGTTAGTGTTGCAAGAAATGCAACAGAAAGGCCAGAGGATGTTGTTTCTTTATTAGAAAGCACTTCTGCTGTAATGATAGAGGATAGAATTGCGACAGGTACAAATGAAAGCCAGTTACGTAAGATCATTGGAAAGTGACGTCGTGCTAAGAAGAAAACAGGGCCTGCGCGGATAGCCGCTGTGACAAGAGCAGCTATCATGATAGCAAATATTGTATGAAAGTCAGGCATTTTAGGCGTTCCTTTTTGGTTTCCATATCAGGAATAACATTCCTGCCGTTGCAGCGGTTATGGTAGAAAGGATTGTTGCAATGTTGAAGTTGATTGTGTTGTGGGTAGTAAGGATTACTAGTATAGCGATTGCCATGACGATAATGTCGAGTATGCGTGTGTGGCTTACAAACCAGCTAAGTAATAGGAGACCAGCAAACATTCCGACTAAGCTAAAGCCTAGACTGTAGTTTAACCAACCTGGTAGTATTGATGCGAAGAGACATCCAACGATTGTTGAAAGCATCCAGTTGACCCAAGCCGTAAGGTTTAATCCAAATAACCAGTAAAAAGGTAACTCATCTTTGTTTTTTTTTGCATAGCTTGAGGCCACTCCAAAGGTTTCATCAGTAATCATTAAACCACCGATTAATTTTTCTGTTGATGAAGAATGGCTAAAAAATTGTGACATATAAGCAGTTATCAAAAGATAGCGCATGTTAATAAAAGCAACTGCGCAGGCTATGTGTGTTATATCTGCACCTGTTTTTGCTAAAGAATAGAAGAGAAATTGGGCTGATCCAGCATATAGAAACATGCTCAAAAGTGCAATTTCAGTGAGACTGAATCCTGAAATTTTTCCAATTGCACCGCAAGCAAATCCGACAGCCCAATAACTGAGAAGTGTAGGAATGCAGGCAATGGCTCCTTGAAAAAATAGTTTCATCTCCTCGGCCTTGATGATATGTAAGTTCATATCAGTCTTGTTCTCCTTGTTAGAGGTTTGATATAAAAAATAATGATTTGATAAGCTTTGAGGTGTATTCTTGACTGATGACAACTATTGTATCTATAAAGAGTACAAGAAAGAGTACAAGCATGATTGCATCTAAATCTCTCGTTCACAATTTGGATGTAAGGCGGAGTCGGATTGTTTATAGAGCATGGCATCGAGGTATCCGGGAAATGGATTTGATTTTTGGTCAATATGTTGATGCACATATTGCTGATTTTGATAATAATCAACTGGATGAACTGGAACATACCATGTCATTTGAGGATCGTGACCTTTTAAGCTGGATGACAGGAGAAGTAGCCACGCCTGTCGATACCAATACGGCTATGTTTCGTGCTATTGTTGCTTATAGAGCAAAAATGGATTTTGTTTGACATTGGGGTGCCTTTTATAAAATCCATAATGAATGGAAAGCAAAGAACTGTTTCTTTATTTTGATGCGAATTTTTGCTTGAGAAAATATCAGGTTTGATAAGCTTTTATCTTGATGAATTGAGTATTTAAGAGGATAAGGCCTTTTAACTATATAAATAGTAAGAGTTGTTCATTTTTTTTCTTTTGAGGAATTTTTGATTAAGAGGAATATCTTCATGATGTTAAGTAAAATTATTTTAGGAATACTATCTTTTTGTATGCTTGCTTTTCTTTCTTGTTTTTCTGCTGATGCGCAGCAGCCCATGGAGGGTTGGCGTAAAGTTTGTAGGAAGCAGGAAGATGTTGATGTTTGTAATACAATGAACAATATTGTATCTGAAACGGGTCAGTATCTTACTATGGTGAACTTAATTGAGGTCCTTGGTAAAGAGAGTCAAAGGCGTATTGGTATTCAAGTTCCAACGGGTCGTTTTATTCCAGAAGGAATAAAGATTAAGATAGATAATGGAAAAGAGAAGGTGGTGCCTTATGTCATGTGTAATGCTTCCTCCTGCATTGCAAATGATAGTCTTGATATTTCCCTTCTTGATGCGATGAAGAAGGGGAAAAATTTGACGATTGCTTCTATGAATTTTCAAGGTGTATTGAATCCAATTAAGATTTCGCTGGATGGGTTTTCGCAAGTGTTGAATGGTCCAGGTATGCGTGAGGAAGCTTTTCAAGCAGAACAAGATAAGTTGCAGAAAACGATTCGGCTGAAGCAACAAGAACTTGAATTGAGAATGCGGAAGGAGCAGGAAAAGGTTAAGGTTAAGGTGGAATGATTAGCTATTTTTTTTCATGGCTTGGAAATAGGAATCAGGATTCATCGTTTTTGAGATTTTCGGGCAGAATTTCTTTAATGCTGATTTTTTCTAGGAGATACTGAATGACTTTTTCTTCATAAAGAAGTGCATGTAGATCAATGATTGCAGTAGGGTTACGAAGCAAAGTAAGGATTTCTTGTTTATTTTTTGGATCTTGATGTATTTGTGTATGAATTGCGTGCTGTATGTCTTTGTTCTTTATAATGATTTTAGCTTCCTGCCCAATAGCAGATAAAATACAACTAAGACGCACGCGGCGTTTAGCTAATTCATAATACTCGTTGCGAGCGTCTTTTTCTTGAAGATCGGTTTTCTGCAATTCAGAAATTTGCTGGCATATGTTTTTGAATTCAATCTCAACTAATGTTTCTGGGACTTCAAATTGATATTCTTTATCTAGTGCGTTAAGGATTTGGTATTTTACTTCTTGATTTATGATCGAATTACATTGACTGGTCATTCTCTTTTTGACGATATCTCGTAAATGAGAGAGTGACTTAAAACCAACTTCTTGAGCGGCTGCATCATCAATTTGTGTGTTGTTAGGTTGAGCAACCTTTTTGACTTGAACCTCAAAAATTGCTGTTTGGTTTGCAAGAGATTTTGGTTCATGTTCTGGTGGAAATGTCAGATGAATTTGTATGTGATCTCCACTTTTCTTCCCGATTAAATATTGCTCAAAACTAGGAGGGAATATTCCTCGTTTTTCTCCTAAAATAAGATGAGCCATGTTTTTCTTGAATGGTTTATCATTCATTGTTCCAAGATAATCAATTGTTATGCGGTCACCTGTTTCAGCTGGATGATTTGTTTCTATATAAGTGCAGGCAATATTTTTGATTTCTTCTTCAATGTCTGCATCGGAGATATTGATCATTCTACGTGTTATCTTAATTGTTGACGGGTTTTTGACTTCAATATGAGGAAAAATTTCATAATTGAGTGTGAAGCTAAGATCCGTACTCCCGGATACTACTTTTTCAAGTTCTTGTTCGTTGAGATTCAGTTGGGGTTTTGTAGTCGAACGTTCTCCCCGTTTTTCTAAGATAGAATGGGGCGCATGTTTCAAAATGTCATGAATGATTTCTACCATGAGGGGTTTGCTATACATTTTATGCATATGTGTTTCTGGAACTTTACCTTTTCTGAATCCTTTAATTTTAATTTTATTTTTTGTTTCGATGAGTCTCTCTTCCAGTTTGTTTCTTAGATCTATAGCAGGAATAATGATTTTGATTTCACGTTTTAATCCCTTGTTAAGCATTTCGGTAATTTTCATAGAAGAACCTTTATTTCTGTTATGATAGATCTTTGTAGATATAGAAATGGTGCGGATGGAGGGATTTGAACCCCCAAGGTTTTACCGCCAGAACCTAAATCTGGTGCGTCTACCAATTTCGCCACATCCGCCTTTTAGATCTTTTTTTTTAAGAAAGGGATGACCTGTTTTTTTGTTAAAGTAAAAAAAATTAGCATTCTATTTTTTATCTTTAAAGGAAAAAATATGGTTTATCATTATTTTAGTGTATGGCTTCCTCAAGCTATCTGGTGTGGTTTTACCTGATCCCCTTGAGGAAGATATGTTAGGGTTAATTGTGATCCTGTTTTTTAAGTGCAGCACCAAGAATATCACCTAGTGATGCTCCAGAATCGGTTGACCCATATTGTGCAACGGCTTCTTTTTCTTCAGCAATTTCAAGTGCTTTAATTGAAACAGAAATTTTTCGTGTTTTTCTATCAAATGTGGTAACACGAGCATCGACTTTTTGGCCAACAGTGAAGCGTTCTGGATGTTGTTCGTCGCGATCACGGGATAGATCAGAGCGACGAATAAAGGAATCGAGATCATGTTCTACGAGTCTTACTTTGATTCCATTCTCATTGATGACAAGAACTTCGCATGTTACAACAGTTCCTTTGCGTAAGCCACCAGAAGCTGCTGCATCACCAACTTTATCTTCTGAGAGTTGTTTCATTCCAAGAGAAATTCTTTCTTTTTCAATATCTACATCAAGAACAACGGTTTTGACTTTGTCCCCTTTTTTGTATTCTTCAATGACTATTTCGCCTTGGCGGTTCCAATCAAGATCAGAAAGATGGACCATGCCATCAATATCACCTTCGAGACCAATAAAGAGGCCAAACTCTGTTTTGTTTTTAATCTCTCCTTCAATCATTGCTCCAACTGGGAATTTTTCAGAAAAAGCTTTCCATGGATTTTCAAGTGTTTGTTTTAAGCCAAGGGAAATACGGCGTTTGACAGGATCAATTTCGAGAACAGAAACTTCGACGGCCTGTGAGGTAGATAAAATTTTTCCAGGATGTACATTTTTTTTAGTCCAACTCATTTCTGAGATGTGAATAAGTCCTTCAATCCCAGGTTCAATTTCGACAAATGCTCCATAGTCAGTAATATTCGTGACATGACCTTTTATTTTTTGTCCAAGGGGATATTTTATAGCAATATTTTCCCATGGATCCGTTTCAAATTGCTTGATACCAAGTGAAATACGATGTGTATCTTGATTAATTCGGATAATTTGCACTTTGACAGTTTGGCCAATTGAAAGGATTTCAGATGGATGGTTAACACGGCGCCATGCCATATCGGTAACGTGTAGAAGGCCATCAATGCCACCGAGATCAATGAATGCCCCGTAATCTGTGATATTTTTAACAATACCTTCAACAATTTGCTTTTCTTCAAGGTTCTGAACAATTTCAGAGCGTTGTTCCGCACGGCTTTCTTCAAGAACAGTCCTTCGTGAAACAACGATGTTTCCTCGCCGTCGATCCATTTTTAAAATTTCGAAAGGTTGAGGATTATTCATTAATGGTGTGATATCCCGAATTGGGCGAATATCAACTTGGCTACGAGGTAGAAAAGCAATAGCACCATCAAGGTCAACTGTAAATCCTCCTTTAACCTGGTTAAAAATGATACCTTCTACGCGTTCACTTTTGCTAAATTTTTCTTCTAAACGAGTCCAGCTTTCTTCCCGCCTTGCTTTTTCGCGTGAAAGAACAGCTTCGCCAAGAGCGTTTTCAACTCGTTCTATATAAACTTCAACTTCATCTCCTGGCTTGAGTGCATTTTCGTTATTTTTTATCCCGAATTCTTTAATTGGTACACGCCCTTCAACTTTAAGACCAGTATCAATGATTGCCATATCCTTCTCAATGGCAATAATTCGTCCTTTGACAACATAGCCTTCACCAAAGTCTTGTTTTTCAAAAGATTCGGTAAGAAGATTTTCGAAATCCTCACGTGTTGGGTTAGTTTCTGACATAAAAACTCCTGAATGTATCCATTTTTAAAAGGACACGAGGTGCTGTGGTTTGTGTTATCGATGTACTTTAATATACCTGGATATCAGCGCTGGTATATAAAACTCATTAGTTTTGCATTTTGCTCCTAGCTTTTAAGGGAAAGGGTTCTTAGGATATTTAGCATAAATATGTAAAGCATTCTTTCAGAAAAAAATTGGAGAACTAGCTTTTTTATTTTCTATTAGCTGACAAGCAGCTTCAAAGAGTTCATTTATACTCAATTTAGTACTATTAAGCAAGAGAGCATCTTTTGCTTGTTGAAGAGGGCTTTCTACACGATTGATATCCCGTTGATCGCGATTTTTAAGATCTGAAAGAATATTTTTGTAAATAGCTTTGTGTTCTTTTTTTATTTGAAGATACCGTCGTTTTGCACGTTCTTTGATCGAAGCAACGATGTAAAATTTAATGTCAGCATTTGGGCAGATGACAGTTCCGATATCGCGTCCATCGAGTACAGCTCCAGGCATTGTTTGAGCTATTTTACGTTGTTTCTGGGAAAGAACAAAACGTAATCCTGGCAAAATAGAAATTTTGGAAGCAGCCTCAGCAATAGAAAGTGCATGAAGGTGATTGGGATTCAGTTTGAGAACATTGAGTTGTTTAGCAATTTGAATTGCTGTTTCTTCATCAGAAAATTTTATATTATTTTCTAACATAGATCGAGCGACAGCCCTATAGGTTAAGCCCGTATCAAGATAAGGTAAAGAATAATATTTTGCTAGCTGTCTGGCTAGAGTTCCTTTTCCCGATGCAGCAAGACCATCAATGGCAATAATAAAAGGTTTTACCATATAAGGTTAGCTCCAAGTTTTTTCATGATGCTGTGAAATTGAGGAAAGCTGGTACTAATCATTGTGCTGTCATCGATGCTAACATCATACTCGCTTGCTAATCCGAGAATAAGAAAACTCATTGCAATCCGATGATCAAGATAGGTAGATACTCTTCCACCGCCAAACCCTTTGCCATGAGGTTGACCTTTAATAATAAGGGAATCTACACCTTCTTCACAGGAAATATGATTTGCTTTGAGACCATTCGCTATAGCTGTCAGGCGGTCAGATTCTTTGACACGGAGTTCTTCAATGCCTTTCATAATGGTTTTTCCTTCAGCAAAGGCAGCAGCGATACTTAAAATTGGATATTCATCGATCATTGATGGAACACGGTTTGGTAAAATACAAATTCCTTTGAGTTTTGATGACCGGACTCGGATATCGGCAACAGGTTCACTGCCGATGTCTCTTTTGTTAAAAAGTACGATATCACCTCCCATTTCTTGTAAAGTCAGCAGAATTCCTATTCTTGTTGGATTTATGAGTATATTGCGAATGATTATATCAGATTCTGGAATAATGAGAGCAGCGACTAATGGAAATGCAGCAGATGAAGGATCACCTGGTACTGTTATATTTTGTCCTTTTAAATTTCCTTTTCCGGTAAGAGAGATTTTGCGTTGACCATAAGAGTTTACTTTTACTTCGAGGTTAGCACCAAAGTTTTTCAGCATGTTTTCTGTATGATCACGAGTGATATGATCTTCGATAATTGTTGTGATACCTGGTGTATTCAGTCCTGCAAGTAATAGTGAAGATTTCACTTGAGCTGATGCTATGGGTACGTGGTAGATGATTGGTGCTGCTGTAGTCGGGCCTAATAGGGTAATAGGTAAGTGGTTATTTTTTGTAAGGACTTGAGTGCCCATTAATTTAAGGGGATCGAGGATTCGATCCATTGGTCTTTTTGAAAGTGAAATATCTCCAATGAATGTTGTTTGCATGTTGTAAGTTCCAACGAGTCCCATTACTAATCTTGCTCCTGTTCCGGAATTTCCGAAGTACAGAGGGTGATGAGCTTCTAAGAGACAACTGTTCCCTGTCCCTTTGATAATCCATCTTTTTTTTTCTTTATAGATAAGGGCACCTATTGCTTGCATTGCTTTGCAAGTGTTCAGAACATCGTCGCTTTCAAGAAGGCCGGTTATATGTGTTTCGCCGCTGGCTAATCCTCCTATGATAAGCGAACGATGAGACATTGATTTATCGCCTGGGATATAAACGTCTCCTTGAAGTGGAGAGGAACGGTAGGCACGAGCGGATTTTGGGATGTGCGGTGTAAGCATAATTCAACTCATGAGATATTAGAGAAAAGATACTTTATCATAAGGAATCATTCACTGAAATAGTGACATGTGTTTATATTTGCATTTTGCAATGTTATTGTTTTTTTAAGAAGTGAAACTTCTTATTATGTCTTTGACAATTTTTTTTTTTATGCTTAGAAATTTTCTGATGCTTTTCACAAATTGGAAGGGTGGTTATGTGGCTAAGCCAGAATTTGGGACTAAACGTGTTGATCCAGAAACAGGAAAAAAGTTTTATGATTTAAATAGGGATCCAATTGTCTCGCCTTATACGGGTATTTCTTATCCGCGCTCTTATTTTGAAAGTTCACATGAACGTGAAGAAGATGATCCTGTCAATAGGGAAGAAATAGATACAGTTCTTGAAAAGTCAGAATTTATTTCTCTTGAAGAGGGGGATATGAAAGAGCAAGAGTTGCCTGATCTGGATGAGACTGATGTTGAGATTCCTGCAACTGATACTGATTTTCTAGATGAGACTGATGTTACGGCTATTCTAAATATTGATTCCGAGACTTCATGAATCCTGTGCTTCTTGTGAAGTGGTGTTTTGTTTTGGAAGTTATGATCTTGCTGTTTTTTTATGATAGTCGTTTGAGGACTTCCTGATTTTGAATCAGCTTTATTTCGATAGTACTAAGATTTTGCAGGAATGATTGCCTTTATGCTGTTAGCCTTTTATGCTGACCTTGACAACATCAATAGGAAAATTATTTATAGGAGATCGTGCATCTCTTGAATAACTGATGAAGAGAATGGATAATGTTATGGTGGCAAAAAAAATTTGTATTTTATTGATAAGCAGTAGTTTGTTGGTCTCATGTACGACAATGAATCCGTATACTGGGGAAACACAAATTTCTAAAACATCTGGAGGTGCAGCGATTGGTGCAGGGATTGGTGCTTTGAGTGGTCTTTTTGTTGGTGGTTCAAGTAGGGCGAAACGTAACGCTGTTTTGTTAGGTGCCGGGATTGGTGCATTAGCCGGTGGAGCGGTTGGGAATTATATGGATCGTCAGGAAGCTGATTTACGAGCACGGTTGCAGGGTACTGGTGTTTCTGTAACGCGTCATGGGCGTGATATTATTTTGAATATGCCAGGTAATATTACTTTTAATACGAATCAGGATGCGGTAAAATCAAGATTTTACCCTCAATTAGATTCTGTATCACAGATTTTATCAAAATATGATAAATCTACGCTGGATGTGATTGGACATACGGATTCTACTGGATATGCAGCTTATAATCAATCTCTTTCAAGAGACAGGGCTTCAGCGGTTGCTAAATATATGAATTCTAGGGGAATTGACAGTAGACGTTTATCAATTCATGGTTATGGTTCTCAGCATCCAATAGCAACTAATGCTACGAAAGAAGGGCGTTCTCTGAATAGGAGAGTTGAAATTCAGATTTCACCTCTTACTGCTGATTAGATTGATTAGTCTTTTTCTTATAAAAAGGGATAGTCTTCAATTTGTTTGATTGAATCTATTCCTTGCTTACTCAGTGCTTGTCTCTTCTATATATTCGCCACTTTTGCTTTTTATAATTTTTCTTATGGGAGGAATAAGCAAAAGGAGGTTAGGAATGATCAAGTTCCTTAAATTGAAAATGAAAAATCGTTCTTTAGTTCTTGTTGGTTTGATGGGGGTAGGAAAATCTACAATTGGTAGATATTTAGCTGATGTTTTGGATTTACGTTTTTGCGATTCAGATCATGAAATTGAAGTGATGACACAGTTAAGTATCAAAGATTTTTTTGCAGTTTATGGGGAGCAAGTATTCAGGAATTTAGAAGAGGAGGTTATTTGTCGCTTGTTGAAGGAAGGACCAATTGTTCTTGCAACGGGAGGAGGAGCATTTATGAATGCTAAGATAAGAGAGATAATTTCTAAGTATGGTTTGTCTATTTGGCTTCAAGCTGAGAGCTGTATATTGATAGAACGACTTCTGCATGAAAAGAGTCGTCCTCTTTTAGAAGGGAATAAGCCTGATCTTTTCAGAAGATTGATCAGTGAGAGGTATCCTATTTATGCTAGAGCAGATATTACTGTACAGAACCACAATGTTTTGTGTGATCTTGTTGTTTTTAAGATTCTTGAACAAATTAAGAGTTATTTAATAGCGTAAGAGGAATGACCATATGGACATTGAATCGATTCGTGTTGGTTTAAAAAACCGAAGTTATGATATTCTTATTGGTCCTCAATTAATTGAACAGGTAGGAAAGATAATTTCTTCTTTTACAAAAAGTAGGAAAATAGCGGTGATAACAGATACTCATGTTGAAGTCCTTTATTTTCCTGTCTTACGGAGAAGTTTAATTCAATATGGTTTTAATGTAATTCCTGTTGTTATGAAGGCAGGTGAAGACTCAAAAAGTTTTTCTATGTTAGAATATATTGTTAATCATCTGCTTATGGAGAAACTAGAACGTGGTGATTATATTATTGCATTAGGTGGTGGTGTAGTTGGTGATCTCTCTGGATTTGCTGCTGCAGTTATACGTCGTGGAATTGGTTTGATTCAAATCCCGACTTCCCTTTTAGCTCAAGTTGATTCTTCTGTTGGAGGTAAAACTGGTATTAATACAAATTATGGGAAAAATTTAATTGGTGTTTTTTATCAGCCAAAACTTGTTATAGTTGATACTTTAGTTTTAGATACATTACCTTTACGTGAATTTCGAGCTGGGTATGCAGAAGTGGTGAAGTATGGCTTAATAGATCAGCCTAATTTTTTTTTCTGGCTTGAAAAGGAATGGAAATCTGTATTTGCAGGAGGTTCGAAACGAGTTGAAGCGATTGCTTGTTCATGTCGTTTTAAAGCGTCATTTATTGAAGGTGATGAGTATGAGATAGGGCGACGTGCGCTTCTTAATTTTGGACATACTTTTGGTCATGCCCTTGAAACAGTCGTTGGTTATAATTCCGGTCTTCTTGTTCATGGGGAAGGAGTTTCTATAGGTATGGTTTTAGCTTGTGAATTGTCTGCACGCATGGAACTGATAAGTTCTGATTTAGTCAAGCGTGTACGCAATCATCTCCAAGCGGTAGGTCTTCCTACAAGAATGAGTGAAATTCCTGGTATTCAGCTGAATGCTGATGCTTTAATGGATTGTATTGAGCAAGATAAAAAGAGATTGCGGACTCAATTCAATTTTATTTTGATACGTGGTATTGGAGATGTCTTTCTTGCAGAGAATCTTTTGAAGGAAGAAGTGTATGCATTTATCATGGAAAAAGTTGGAGAAAGACATTGATTCTATAAGCGAAATTCGTTACTTAAAGGAAAGTTCACGTAGCTCAGTAGGATAGAGCACAGGATTCCTAAAATAAATTGGGCGTTGCAAAAGGGAAACTATGCAATGGATCTGCTCAAATTCGGGGAACACTTTTGTGTTTTTTACACTATGTCAATCCCGAGCCAAGTCTGTTTTTCTTGAAAGGACAGAAAGGTGTAGAGACTGGAAGGGCAGTGCCTTCTGACTTAGGTCAATGGTAAAGGGACAGTCCAGACTACTAAACGGAAAGTATGTCTTTTGCGGCAGTGAAAACTGTAGTAGTACGAATCCTGGGGTCGTGGGTTCGAATCCCTCCGTGAACGCCAGAAAAATTTATTGGATAGGAAGAGCAATTTCAACTCTCCGTTGCTTTTCTCCATTTTTTACAGGAATAAAAATAACCACGACACAAACGTGTTTGCCATATTCAATCAGATCTTCTGTTTTTTTTATATATCCACCTTGCTCAGCTGCAATTTTTTGAGCAGAGAAGGAACAATCTTTAGCAAAGATGGGATTGATCATGTTAAGTAGTATGAAAAATGAGAGATATTTTCCCATGATTATTTCAAAGTGCGGAGTGTTCTTGCTTGATTTTGATGAGAATTCCTTTTTCTTCAAATAATGTTTGGAGTTCTTTTTCTTGAAACATTTCTGTTACGATATCACATCCACCAATAAATTCACTTTTTACATAAAGTTGTGGAATAGTTGGCCAATGAGAATAATCTTTGATTCCTTGGCGTAATTCATTGGAAGAAAGGACATCGATACTTTTGTAAGGAATGCCTAAGTAATGAAGAATTTGTACTACTTTTTGAGAAAATCCACATTGAGGAGAATTAGGATTGCCTTTCATAAATAGAACGACGTCATGAGATTTGATTTCATTGTTAATGAAATTATGGATAACAGACATAAAGTGATATCCTTTATCAAAAAGTTTTTTTTAAAAGATTTTAAGTGTAATTGTGTTTCTCAGATGCCTTGATTAAGGGGGATAGCGGTTTTTAAAGTGAAAGCGTGGACTACTTCGCCTATATAAGAGCCTATAGCAGCGTAAACCATTTTGTGTTGTTGTAGGCGACTTTTCCCTCGGAAACTTTCTGAAATAACTTTTGCTGTATAATTATTGCTCTGAAAAGAAAGTTCATGAGCTATTACAGTAGCATCCGGTATTTTTTCACGAATGAGTTTTTCAATGATAGAGACTTCAAGAGTCATAGGATATGTTCCTGTTTATAAAAATTATAAAAAAAATTATAATTCTTTCAATTTAAACAATCAACTAGCTTTTTTATGTTTGCATATAATGAGGAAACCAATTTTCGTAAAGAAGAGCTATTTTTTTAATTTCTATTTTAAAACATTCTTCAACAAAAAGATATGCCCCCCCTGCTGTTCCTAAATATCGTACAGGAATATTTTCTTTTTTTGCTTTTTTTATAATGGAATCAACAGACATGGAGTGAACAGAAAGGATATAACGTCCTTGATCTTCTCCAAAAAGTTCTGCATGACGAGGACCTGATCCTAGTTTGATTGTTGCGCCATATCCGGATTTGATCCCCATTTCTGCTAATGCTAGGATAAGGCCTCCGTCAGAAATATCATGGCAGGCATGAATAGATCCGCTTTCAATTTGCTTGCGTATAAAGTTTCCGTGGTGTTTTTCACGTATGAGATCAACTGGTGGTGGTGTTCCATCATTCTTTCCTAGAATCTCTCGGAGATAAATTGATTGACCAAGATGTGTGCCATCGCCACCTATAAGAAGAAGACTATCTTTATTTTTCATATTTTCAATTTTTGGTATTTTTTCCCAGTTTTCGATGATACCAACACCAACTATGACAGGTGTTGGGCAAATAGGTGTACCATTTGTTTCGTTATAAAGTGAAACGTTTCCGGAAACGATTGGGAAGTTTAATGCAGAGCAGGCATGACTAATTCCTTTAATGCTAAGAACAAGTTGGCCCATAATTTCTGGTTTTTCTGGATTTCCGAAGTTTAAATTATCTGTTGCAGCAATGGGGGTAGCTCCGCTTGTTGTGATGTTCCGCCAGCATTCAGCAACTGCTTGCTTTGCACCTTCATATGGATCGGCTTGACAATAACGTGGTGTTACATCAGCTGAAAAAGCAAGGGCTCGTTTTTCATTATTATTAATCCGGATAACACCGGCATCTCCACCGGGATTGATAATGGTATTCCCTTGTATGAAGGTATCATATTGTTCGTAAACCCAACGGCGTGATGATTGATTCGGTGAATTAATGATTTTGATTAAAGCTTTGTCAAGCTCCTTCACTTCTTCTACAGAATCACTTTCTATTTGTGTTTTTTTCTCTGGTTCAATCCATGGACGGTCATATTCTGGTGCTTCATGAGTTAATGCCTGGATAGGTAGATTCGCAATTTCTTTATTTTTATGGAATATATGTAACTGTGGATTATCTGTTGTTTTTCCAATAATAGAAAATTCTAATCCCCATTTTTGAAATATTTTTTTTGCTTTTTTTGCTTGCTCTGGTTTTAAAAGCATGAGCATGCGCTCTTGGCTTTCAGAGAGCATTATTTCATAATCTGTCATATTTTGTTCACGTACTGGAACTTTATCTAGATCGATCTCGATCCCAAGGTTACTTTTTGCTGCTATTTCGACAGAAGAACAAGTGAGTCCGGCTGCACCCATATCTTGAATAGCACTTACGAGATTGTTAGCCATGACTTCTAGGCATGCTTCTAGTAAGCATTTTCCACTGAAAGGATCTCCAACCTGGATAGTTGGCCGTTTTTTTTCATTTTCATTATCAAATTCTGTGGAAGCCATGCTAGCTCCACCAATGCCGTCGCGTCCAGTTTTAGCGCCAAGATAAGCGACTTCTAAAGTTTTTTCTTTGGTTTTTGAATAGAAAATATTTTCTATACGGGTAATCCCTGCCGCGAAAGTGTTGACTAGAATGTTATTATTGTATTTTGGATCAAAGTTGATTTCTCCACCTATATTGGGTACACCGAAGGCATTACTGTAGTCACCAATCCCAGCTACAACATTTGTGACTAAATGACGGGTTAGTGGATGATCTGTTGCGCCGAAACGAAGGGAATTCATTGTTGCAATAGGACGTGCTCCCATAGTAAAAATGTCTCTTAAAATTCCTCCAACCCCGGTTGCTGCTCCTTGATAAGGTTCAATATAGGAAGGATGGTTATGACTTTCTATTTTGAAGATGAGACATTCCCCTCGACCTATATCAATAATACCAGCGTTTTCTCCTGGTCCTTGGAGAATGTGCTTTCCTTTAGTTGGAAGCATGCGTAGCCATTTTTTAGAAGACTTATAAGAGCAATGTTCGTTCCACATTGCTGAGAAAATACCAATTTCAGTTAATGTTGGTGTTCGGCCAATGAGATTTATAATTTTGATGTATTCATCTCTCTGTAACCCATGCATTCGGATAATCTTTTGTAGAATTTCGTTATTTTTGCAATCAATCATTTTTTTATTGGAACTTTTCTAATTGAAAGAGAGATGGATGTGGCATACTCGTGTATGCTAGATAATCAATTTATAGGGAGGGAAGATTATGTTTGTTGAAGTTTTCAACTATACTGGAAAAAAATGTATGTCCATCTGTTCGACCATGCGCTGTTTCGATACAATTTTCTGGGTGAGGCATAATGCCTAGTACGTTTCCTCGTTTATTGGTAATGCCAGCTATTTTATGAATGGAGCCATTCGGATTTTCATTTGCATATCGGAAAACTATTTGTCTGTTTTTTTTAAGACGAGATAATGTTTCTGATTCAGCAAAATAGCTTCCCTGTTTGTGAGCAATGGGGAATCGGAGAATCTCTCCTTGCCTGTATTTATGTGAAAAAAGAGTCTGATTGTTCATGACTTCAAGTGTTATTTCACGACAAATAAATTTAAGAGAACTATTGTGGATGAGTGTACCTTCTAATATGCCTGCTTCTAGTAAAATCTGGAATCCATTACAAACACCGAGAATGGGAACGCCTTCTTCTGCTTTTATGCGAATCGTTTTCATAATAGGTTGTCGTGCTGCGATAGCTCCACACCGTAGGTAATCACCGAAAGAAAATCCACCGGGTATAACAATCATATCTACAGTGGGGATAGTTGTTTCTGATTGCCAGATTCTATAGGGAGAGTGTCCAGTAATTTTTTCTAAAGCTGCAATCATATCGCGGTCACGATTGAGTCCTGGGAATTGAATGATTGCGGTTTTCATAGGAATAGCCTTTGTAGTTATGGTAAAAGAGCTATATGATAATCTTCAATAACTAAATTGACTAAAAGTCTTTTGCACATATTATCTAGTTGTTGATATGCTTTTTTTGAATCTTTTTCTTTGAAAGTGATCTCAAATATTTTTCCTTGTCGTACCGATTGTATATTATGAAATTTGAGATGTTTTAGAGCATTAGCAATTGCCTGTCCCTGTGGGTCTAGCACGCTATCTTTTAAGGAAATTATGATACGGGCTTTCATATGGGTCATTTTTTCTCTTTTGATTATTTTTTAGATCGTGTGGATTTATTTAACGAGAACTGGTCCTTTTGCTCTAAAAATTTCATTTTCATTGATAATCCCGAGTCTGCGTGCTACTTCTTGATAGGCTTCAATTAAGCCACCCATGTCTTGACGAAATAGATCTTTATCAAGTTTCTTATTAGTTGTTATATCCCAAAGTCTTGCTGAATCTGGAGAAAATTCATCGGCAACAACTATACACATGATTTCTTCTTCCCATAAGCGGCCAAATTCTATCTTAAAATCAACAAGTTTTATGCCAACTCCAAGAAAAAGGCCTGATAGGAAATCATTCATACGGTTTGCAAGGCTTATGATATCTTCTAATTCTTGAGGGCTAGCCCATCCAAAAGTAGTGATATGCTCTTCAGATACTATAGGGTCATCAAGTTCATCTTTTTTGTAATAAAATTCAATGATAGAACGTGGAAGAGTCATTCCTTCTTCTAATCCGAGTCGTTTAGAAAGAGATCCAGCTACAATGTTTCGTACAACGACTTCAAGAGGGATCATTTCGAGAGAACGGATGAGTTGCTCACGCATGTTCATGCGTTTTATAAAATGAGTTGGAAGACCAAATCTTTTTAATTGTATGAAAATATATTCGGAGATACGGTTATTGAGGACACCTTTACCATCAATAACGGCATGTTTTTTAGCATTGAAAGCTGTAGCATTATCTTTGAAAAA
Source organism: Candidatus Tokpelaia sp. JSC161 (assembly GCA_003331105.1). Classification (GTDB taxonomy): domain Bacteria; phylum Pseudomonadota; class Alphaproteobacteria; order Rhizobiales; family Rhizobiaceae; genus JSC188. The sequence continues at coordinate 250,738 of QEND01000001.1, forward strand.
TTGTATATAGGTCCCTGGTTCAGGTCCCTCAAAGAGTATTTTTGCTTTTCCTTCATAAATACGGCGACGATTATGCATGAATGGGACTCGAATAGATAATGAGACTTTTTTAGAGTCTAGAGTCTAAAGTAAAAAAAAAGAATTCTCAATTACATTTTTATGATGATAACTTTTCTCCTAAAATGTTTGTGTTTTACAAGATTTAAGCCAAACATCGTAAACAGGATGTTCTAGAGCATTTAAACCAGGACTGTCAGCAAACATCCAACCTGTAAAAATACGTTTGATCTTGTTTTTGATAGTCATTTCGTTAATTTCGATAAAACCATTTGTTAGAGATGCTGTATTTTGAGAGCTTGTGTAGCAAACTCGTGGTATAATTTGCAGTGTACCAAATTTGTAAGGATTGCCTATATGTATTTCAAAAATAGACACTCGTCCTGTGATTTTATCAAGCCCTGAAAAGACTGCTACATTATTTTTAATGCGGGTGCTTTCTGTCGAGAAAGAATCTGTATTTTCTAAAAACAATGCACTTAACAATAAAAGTACGTATAGATAAAAATTGGATTTTATCATCTATAAACATGTACCTTTTTTTTTAATTTTTTTAGCATAATCAATTGTTTGATCAAAGTTTAATTTGTTATTATTCAGGTATCCAAGCATCATAATTGTCTTTTTTACTCGAGTCTTTTTCAGTCTGGACTAATCTAGTGATTTTTTTGTTGATGCTAGTTGTATTTTTGCTTTTATATGAAGGTGGTATATTGATTCTATAATGAATCCATCCATGCCAATCAGGAGGGATTTGTGAAGAATCTGAATAGTTTTTATAAATTACCCATCTACGTTGATTCCCTTCTCTATCACAACTTCCTTCATAATAGATGTTATTGAATTGATCTTTACCAACGGGTGTGCCATGACGCCATGTAAAAAATCGTGTGTTAATTGTATTCCCGTTCCACCATGTAAATATCTCTTTTAAGAGACGTTTCATTCTTTTCCTACTCCTTTAATGACTCAATTCAGATTTATGGATAAGGGAAAGATCCAGTTTACGTATTTATTTGTAACTTTTCTTTTATTAGAGCATTGACTATTTCTGGATGTGCTTGACCGTTCGTTCTTTTCATAACTTGTCCTATAAACCAGCCTACGAGTTTTTGTTGTTTCTTTGCTTGCATGGCTTTATCAGGGTTTTCCTCAATGATTTGAGAAACAGTTTTTTCAATCGTCTGAGAATCTATGACTTGCTTCATTCCACGTTGTTCAACAATGACAAGTGGATTTCCGCCTTCATTCCATATTATTTCAAATAATTTTTTAGCTATTTTTCCAGAGATGGTTCCATCTTGGATCATATCAAGAATCATGCCAAGTTGATTCGTTGATATTGGTGATTCTTCAATGCTTAATCCTCTTTTATTTAAAGCTCCGAGAAGATCATTAATAATCCAGTTAGCTGTCATTTTGCTGTTACGTCCTTTAGCAACAGATTCAAAGTAGTCAACAATTGTTTTTTCTGCGATAAGGACAGAAGCGTTATAGGGGCTTAAATCCATATCATATATTAAGCGATTTCGCCTATCATCTGGCAATTCTGGGAGGGTCTTTGCAAGCTGATCGACAAAAGATTGATTAAATTGAAGAGGTGGTAGATCTGGATCTGGAAAATAACGATAATCATGTGCCTCTTCTTTAGAACGCAGAGAATGGGTTTTTCCTTCTTCTGCATTAAATGAGCGGGTTTCCTGATGAATTTGTTTACCTTGTTCCAAAATTTCAATTTGGCGACGAGCTTCGTAATCAATGGCCTGACCAACAAAACGAATTGAATTGACATTTTTAATTTCACAGCGTGTGCCAAATGGTTGACCAGGACGGCGCACAGAAATATTGATATCAGCTCTCATAGAACCTTTTTCCATATTACCGTCACATGTTTCTATATAACGGAGAATAGAACGCAATTTAGAAAGATATGCCTTTGCTTCTTGAGAAGATCGTATATCTGGTTTGGAAACAATTTCCATTAATCCGATTCCAGAGCGATTAAGGTCGATGAGAGACATTGATGGATGTTTATCATGTATAGATTTTCCAGCATCCTGTTCTAAATGTAGGCGTTCAATGCCAATTTCTATATCTTCGAATTCTCCTTTTTTATCTTGTCCGATAGAAATGAGAATTTTCCCTTCTCCTATAATGGGTTTTCGGAACTGTGAAATTTGGTATCCTTGTGGAAGATCTGGGTAGAAATAGTGTTTACGTTCAAAAAAGGATTTGAGGTTAATCTGTGCTTTGAGAGCAAGTCCTGTTCTAATAGCCTGACAGACGCATTCCTTGTTAAGTACTGGGAGCATACCTGGCATTGCTGAATCGATAAGAGAGACATTATTATTAGGGTGCGCTCCAAAAGAAGTGGATGATTCTGAGAATAACTTTGATTGAGATTTTATTTGAGCATGTACTTCTATCCCAACTACTACTTCCCAGGTACTGTTGATACCGGATATCATATTTTTTTTATTAGGCTTTCGTACATCACTGATGCTCATTTTTGATCCCTGTGTCATACTATTTGGGATTAAGATTTTATCTCGGCTCCTACTACAACTTTTTTTAGGAGTAAAGAAAAAATCTAGCATAGGCATTTTTGATTGGGATAACTTTATTTGATCTGTTTGAGATCAGGTGGAGTTGCTTCTTTTTTCAATTCTAGGATTAAAGCGTCAAGAAATAATTCTACTTGATTTTTTGTACCAAGACGGCGTACATTGACTGTTCCTTTTTCTTTTTCGCGTTGACCGCATATTAAAATTACAGGAACTTTTTGTAATGAATGTTCTCGTATTTTATAGTTAATTTTTTCATTACGTAGATCGGCTTGAGTCACTAATCCTATAGCTTGAAGTTTTGATGTTATTTCTTCTGCATATTTCTGTGCATCGGATGTGATGCTTGCAACAACAACTTGAATGGGTGCAAGCCATAGTGGCATGTGTCCGTTAAAGTGTTCTATTAAAATACCAAGAAAACGTTCCATGGATCCGCAGATAGCTCTATGAATCATAACGGGTTTCCGTTTTTCTGATTTTTGATCAATATAGAAAGCGCCAAATCTTTCTGGCAGATTAAAATCGATTTGTGTTGTGCCACATTGCCATTCACGGCCAAGAGCATCTTTTAAAGTGTATTCGAATTTTGGTCCATAAAAGGCTCCTTCTCCTGGAAGAATATCTGTTCTGATTTTGTTATTTGATGTTTTTATGATATGGAGTACTTCCTTCATCAGTTGTTCAGCTTTGTCCCATAGGGTATCAGAGCCAACTCTTTTTTGAGGTCTTGTTGAAAGTTTGACTGTAATTTCATGGAATCCAAAATCTGCGTAGGTAGAAAGAATTAATTGATTGATTCGTAAACATTCTTCTGCAAGTTGATTTTCTGTGCAGAAGATGTGTGCATCATCTTGTGTAAAGCCACGTACGCGCATCAATCCATGTAATGATCCGGAAGGTTCGTATCGGTGTACTGCTCCAAATTCTGCCATTCTAATAGGAAGATCTCGATAGGACTTTAAGCCTTGCTTGAATATTTCTAGGTGTCCAGGACAGCTCATTGGTTTTAGTGTGTAGATTCGCTTGTCATCTGCGTTTTGGCTTGCAGGAGTCACTTGAAACATATTTTCTTTATACCAGTTCCAGTGTCCTGAAGTTTTCCAGATAGACTGATCGAGTATTTGTGGGGCATTGACTTCGATGTACGCATCTGCATCTAAGCGACGACGCATATAATTTATTAAATTCTGGAAGAGCTTCCATCCCTTTTGATGCCAAAATACAACTCCTGGCCCTTGTTCTTGAAAGTGAAAGAGATTCATTTCACGTCCTAATCGTCTATGGTCGCGTTTTTCAGATGTTTCTAACAGACTGATGTAGGCGTTAAGATCATGATTGTTGGCGAATGCTGTGCCGTAAATACGGCTTAACATTGGATGTTTTGGATCTCCTTTCCAGTATGCTCCAGCGACTTTTGTTAGTTTAAAGGCTGTCCCTATTTGTTCTGTCGATACCATGTGTGGTCCTCGGCATAGATCGAACCAGTCTCCCTGAAAATAAATATTGATATCTTGATCTTCTGGTATGGCTTCAATCAATTGTACTTTATAGCTTTCCCCTTTTTCAGAAAAAATTTTTTTTGCTTTTTCGTGTGACCATATTTCTTTTTTGTAAAATTTATTACGATGAATAATTTCATGCATTTTTTTTTCAATGACTGGAAGCTCATTAGGAGTAAAGGCTTTCTGACGGGAAAAATCATAATAAAATCCGTTTTCAATGACTGGACCAATTGTTACCAGAGTTTCTGGGAATAGTTCTTGGACTGCTTCTGCTAAGACGTGAGCGCAGCCGTGGCGAATCAGTGTCAGGGCTTGTGGTGTTTGCCTTGTGATGATTTGTATGCTCCCTGATTTTTGAATAGGAGCAGAAAGGTCGTATATAGCACCTTCAAAGCTATAAGCTATAGCTTGTTTTTCTAGAGTCTTGGAAAGAGATTGAGTAATGTCTGTACCGGTGATGCCTGCTGTATAATGACGTACTGAGCCGTCGGGGAAAGAAATGTAAATTATTTGAGACATGGAAAAACTCTTTTTGTCCTATCGAGAGCAAGTGTGCTTATCATGAAGTTTTAGAAGAAGAAGATAATCTATTTTTGGTCAGGCTTTTAAGCGAATTTGGGACTGGATCAAATCCGTATGTTCCCCATGGACCACATCGTATAATTCTAAAAAAAAATAAAGAGCATCCTTTACATAGGCCATGACGGGCAATTGCTTCGTAAGCATATTCTGAGCATGTAGGTAAATGACGACAATGTTGACCTAAGAATCCAGAAAAAGTGATTTGATAGAATCTTATAAGAAAAGTTCCAAGAAGCCGTCCTGGCGTTTTTCGCCAAGGTTTATCAAAATTTCGGCTTTTTATTTTACTAAAAGCCATAGGATTTATCACTCAATTTTTTTTCTATTTGTTCTATACAATCTGTTATTGCGTCAAAAACAAGCATGATTGAAGCATGACGGGTTTTATAAGGCTTTGCTACTTGCAAACAAGAGAAAGCAGAAAATTGTCTCTTTGGTGTCGGTCCGTTTTTTTCGAGCATCGTACGTATTGTATTTTTGAGATTTTTTATTTCTTCTGCACTGACTCCAATAATATTTTGTGCCATAATGGAAGCACTGGCTTGTCCAAGAACACAGGCGTGTACTTTTTGAGAAAAGTCAGTGATGATACCATTTTCCATTTTGAGCTCTACGCTAATAGTTGAACCACATAGTTTAGAGTGCTTGCATGCTTTTGCATCTGGTTGTTTTATCTTTGGTGGATAACTCAGGTAGGATGCATATCGAAGAATTTCGTGATTGTAAATTTCAGTAATCATTTGTGATCAAAATGTTTTTATATTATTTCTCTGAAATAAGCTGAACAACAAGTAACAATAACATATTTATTTTTTAATGCAAAGGTCTTGGTATTTTTTCTTTGCTTTTATGTTTTTTACATACCAAAGATCTTAATCTGCTCGTATCTTTTTATATAGAATAAAGGCTTGTTGAATATGAAGTTTGAAAAGAAGGCTATCTTACGTAAGAAGCAACCAACAAGAGAGGAAGCAGAGGAAGCAGTTCGTACTTTGCTCTTGTGGGTAGGTGAAGATCCTGATCGGGAAGGTTTGATAGAAACACCTGCGAGAGTTGTTCGTGCCTATAAAGAGCTTTTTAGTGGGTATGGTGAGTCAGTTGAGAGGATTTTAGGAACTTCTTTCGGTGAGGTTGCAGGTTATAAACAATCGATTCTTGTTAAGAATATACAGTTTTTTTCTCATTGTGAGCATCATATGGTGCCAATTATTGGGAAGGCGCATGTAGCTTATTTTCCGGATAAAAAAGTTGTTGGTCTTTCTAAAATTTCTCGTATAGTTGAGGTTTTTTCTCGTAGGTTGCAAACTCAAGAATCGATGACAGCTCAGATAGCTGATGCTTTGATTCGGCATTTGAAGTCGGTTGGTGTTGCTGTTTTTATTGAAGCTGAACATTTTTGTATGACTATGCGTGGTGTACAAAAGCAAGCTTCAAGCACGATAACAATGGCGTTTGAAGGTACTTATAAAGATGAACAAGCTCAGGCTCGTTTTATCTCAATGGTACGGAGATCCAGTTGATGAGCGTTGTTTTTTCAGCAGATTTGGAAGATAAGAATCAAGAGATTGGGGAAATCTTTACACCGCGGTTTGATCTGTGTGGTTTGATGACTAGTGTTGTAACGGATGCTTGTAGTGGGGATTTGTTGATGCTTGCCTACATGAATGCTGAATCTATTCGTTTAACCTTAGAAACCGGAATAGCTTATTTTTGGTCTCGTTCTCGTAAAAGTTTGTGGAAAAAAGGAGAAACTTCAGGGAATGTATTTTATATTGAAGAAATTCTTATTGATTGTGATCAGGATGCTTTATGGCTTAAGGTGCATGTTTCTGGGAAAAAAGTAGCATGCCATACTGGTGCTAGAAGCTGTTTTTATCGGCGGATGACGATGGATAATGATGTCATAATACTGAAATGATTTATTGGAAAATGTTATTATGATTTTTTTATTCTTTGAAATGAGGAAAAAGACTTGTAAGGTTTTTAGAAACTGGTTAAAAAAATTTCTTTTATGCGGTCGTGGCGAAACTGGTAGACGCGCAGCGTTGAGGTCGCTGTGAGGTAACTCGTGGAAGTTCGATTCTTCTCGACCGCACCAAGAAACATTTTATTCATAAATGATTGGATTGAGATGGAAGAATATACTTCTCCTGTTTTTCTTCTTAAAGAACTGATTCGTTTTCCTTCTGTTACTCCTCGTGATGGGGGAGCCATTTCATTTTTAGAGAATGTAAGCGAGGCACTAGGATTTACAGTTGAGAGGCCTATTTTTAGGGATCCTTCTACAGAAGCAATTGAGAATTTCTATGCTAAATGTGGAAATACTGGGCCTTCGTTGATGTTTGCTGGTCATATAGATGTTGTTCCGCCTGGAGATGAAGAATGGACTTATCCTGCTTTTTCAGGTGAGATCGTGAAAGGATTTCTTTATGGTCGCGGTGCTGTGGATATGAAAGGAGGGCTTGCGTGTTTTTTAGCTGCGGTAGCACGTCAAAGAAGCACGCTTAAGAAGGGGCGTATATCGCTTTTAATAAGTGGGGATGAAGAGGGTTTAGCCATTAATGGTACTGTTAAGTTGCTGAGATGGGCTGAGGAAAAAGGTGAAGCATGGGATGCAGCTCTTTTAGGGGAGCCAACTTGTAAAGATAGTATAGGGGATACGATAAAAGTAGGGAGGAGAGGATCTCTTTCCGGTGTTCTGAGAATCAATGGTAGGCAAGGACATGTTGCTTATCCAGATCTTGCTTATAATCCAATTCCTGTTCTTATCACATTTCTGAGAGAGCTGCTTGATAAACCGTTTGATGAGGGTACTAAGCATTTTAAGGCTACTAATTTAGAAATAATTAATATGGATAGTTTTAATAAGACGACTAATTTAATTCCTTATAGGGCTGAAGCTTGTTTTAATATTCGTTTTAATGATCTGTGGTCCTCTGAGCAATTAATGATAGAGATTGAAAATCGCTTAAGTAGAGCAGCCAAGGTAGCATTTTTTAGTGATTATAGTCTTTCATGGTTACCAAATCCTGCGGATGTTTTTATTACTTATAATAATGATGAAATTCTTCTTAAGCTATCAAACGCTATTTTTGAAGTCATTGGTAAAAAGCCAAGAATGTCAACGGCTGGTGGAACATCTGACGCTCGTTTTATTAAGGATTATTGTCCTGTAGTAGAATTTGGTCTGGTTGGTAAGACTATGCATAGAACCAATGAATGTGTAGATTTAAATGATCTTGAAACTTTAACGGCTATTTATCAGAATTTTATTAGACGTTTTTTTGAATAAAAAAACATTTTTAAAAAATTTTTCCATTGTTTGTGAGCTGTTTTAGTCTTTTGACAGCAGTTTTTTGTGTGAAGAAAAGAGGATTGTCTTGAGCTGCTATAAGGAGAAGTTCATCACAGCTATTTTCTATTTCTTTTTCAAGGAGAGTCATGAATTCTATTTTTTTTAATCCTGGCTGTATTGGTGGTAAAATGCGACATTGTATGATTCCTGGATAGAGGCAGAATTGTTTCTTTGGCCAATAAATACCGGAATTAAGAGCGATAGGGATGACTGGTAAAACTAATTCAGAATAAATTTGGAAAATACCATTTTTATATTTAGGTTTCTCTCCAGGAAATTGACGTGTCCCTTCTGGAAAAATGATAATTTGCCGATTGGCTTTCACCATTTGTTTTGCTTGTTTGATAATCATCCTTAAGGCTTTCAGGGGCATTCTTCTGTTGATGGGAATCATGTTCATTTTAGCTAAAAAACAGCCAAATACTGGTATTCTCATAAGTTCACGTTTTAGGATAAATGTCGGATCTTGTATATGTAGGACTAGTATTAATGTTTCCCAGATGGATTGATGTTTTGCTGCAATAATGTATGCATTATGCGGTAAGTGTTCTATTCCTTCAATTTGGTAACTAATGCCAACAATATATTTTTGTAAGAAGAGGATTGTCCGAATCCAAAGACGGGGTACAATCCATGCTTTTTTATGAGAAAGAAAAAAGTAAAAAGGCGTGAACAATATCATTTCAATAATTGTTACAGAGATAAAACAAATTTTAAAAATAATGGATTTCAAGATGAGCACAGTTGTTTTTTTGTTGTTCATTTATTTTTTTTTTGAAAGGGTTATCTGAAAAGATAGGAGGGAGAGATCATGCGATTTGGCGGTGAGGGAGGGATTCGAACCCTCGATACGGTTTATCATATACACGCGTTCCAGGCGTGCGCCTTAGACCACTCGGCCACCTCACCAGAGTATATTCCTCTAATATACTAATATATTAGAAGTGCAAGTATGTTTTGATAGATGGCTGTGAGCAATCAATGAAATAAAGACTTGGGCATAGATGTTTCTTTTTTCTATCTTAGTTCCTTGGATAAATGAAGTTGTTGATTCGTTAAAGCAAGCATGAAAAATAGATAGAAGAATATGGAAAAATTTATAAAAATTACAGGTATTGCAGTTTCTTTTCCTATCCTTAACATTGACACAGATATGATTATTCCAAAAGATTATCTGAAGACTGTTAAAAGAACAGGCCTTGCGCAAGGGCTTTTTGCAGGGATGCGTTATAATAATGATGGTTCAGAGAATCAAGAGTGTGTTCTGAATACTGCGAGGGGCCGTTGTGCTAAAATTCTTTTGGTCGGAGATAATTTTGGGTGTGGTTCTTCGCGGGAACATGCCCAATGGGCCCTGTTCGAGTTTGGGATTCGTTGTCTGATATCTACATCTTTTGCTGAGATTTTTTATAATAATTGCTTTAAAAATTCTATTTTACCGGTTAGAGTCAGTTTAGAAAATCTTAGGAAGCTTATGGATGATGCATCGTGTGATGCTAATGCAATCTTGGAAGTTGACCTGGAGAAAATGGAGATTTCAAGGAACAATTGTGATTTGATTGCCTTTGAGGTTGATAATTTTCATAGGTACTGTTTATTAAATGGCCTTGATGATATCAGTTTGACTATGGAAAAATCATCGCATATCACGTGTTTTGAAAAACGTACTGCAAAGATATATCCTTGGATATAGGAGTAGGTTTATGAATTTTTGATGAGCAGGTAGGATTTTTTTTCTATTGTTTAATAGGTTAAGAAAAGATTTTTTATTATGTTAGAAAGTAAATCTGTATATGGCTCTTGCAGATCGAAGCCGTGATTGGGGAGAAAGGTATGCTCCCTCATTAAGAGAGATGGAATCGCTTAGCATTGAAGCTTTTTCTCGTTTACCGGGTAAGTTACGTCGCTTATGTCAGGATTTAGTGATTGATATAGTTGATTTTTCAGAAAATCAGATAGTTTTAGAAGAACAATTTGATATGAGTGAATTACTTCACAGAAAAAGAGAAGGTCATTTCAATGAATCTTATCCAATGATAGTAAATCAGAATCTAGAGATTAATCGGATTACGCTGTACCGTCGTGCGATTCTTGATTGCTGGTTTGAAAATGAAGAAACCTTAGGAGATATTATTTTGCATGTGTTGATTCATGAAATCAGCCGTTATTTTCACCTGACGGATAAGGATATGGAGAATCTTGGAAAAGCGGTTTTTTAGTTTTTAAATATTTATGATCAGGTCTTTATGTGCATATGTTCATTTGGTTTTATGTAAAATTTTTGGAATAGAGTAACAATACTGATTTTATGACGATTGATGAGATAAAAGAGCGTAAGCGAAGGGTTTAGGAGGTTTTTTTGCGTAAAATTCGTAAGGCTGTATTTCCGGTAGGTGGGCTTGGAACACGGTTCCTGCCGGCAACAAAAACTGTTCCCAAGGAGATGTTAACAGTTGTAGATAAACCTGTGATTCAGTATGTAGTTGATGAAGCTCGTGAGGCAGGGATTGAGCATTTGATTTTTGTGACAGGTCGGAGTAAGGCTGTTATTGAGGATTACTTTGATGCTCAAGTAGAACTTTATGCCACACTTGTTGAACGTGGCAAAACTGCAGAGTTGTCTTATCTTCAGGAGATCCAACCAGATCCAGGAACGACTTCTTTTACGCGTCAGCAGGAGCCATTAGGATTGGGGCATGCAGTTTGGTGTGCACGTGATTTAGTTGGAGACGAACCTTTTGCTCTTCTTTTGCCGGATATGTTGATGCAAGCGATGCAAGCGAGGAAGGGGTGTTTATCGGAAATGGTTGATCTTTATTATGAGACAGGAGGCAATATTATTGCTGTTCAGGAGTGTTTTCCGGAAGAAACCCATAAGTATGGTATTGTTGGAAAAGGTCGATCAGTTGCGCATGGTTTTGAGATTATTAATATGGTAGAAAAACCAAGGGAAGGGAAGGCTCTTTCTAATTTTTATATTAATGGTCGTTATATTCTTCAACCAGAAATTTTTAAGATTTTGCAGAGACAGGAATCTGGTTTTAGCAATGAGATTCAGTTGACAGATGCTATGTTGCAACTTGCTGGAAAGGAACCTTTTTATGGGTTTCATTTTAAGGGGAAAATATTTGATTGCGGATCAAAAATAGGTTTTATTAAGGCTAACGTTGCTTTTGCTCTTTCTCGTAATGATTTACGTGATCAGATTTATTCTCCTCTTATCGATCTTCTGAAAGAAGAAAGAGCTCTCTAATCGTTTTGGATTCTTTATAGTATTGAGTGTAGTCATTATGATGTGTATTTTCTCTTGAGATTATTTTAGTTATGCAAAAATCTGTTTTTATCGTAGATAAAATGAGAGTTCTGGACTCGGCTTTGCATACTATTTCGGTTGGAAAGGAAGGAATGTTAGCTTTAGAGAATATGTTAAAGAGTGATTTAGCTGAATCTTTTGTTGCAGCAGTGCATTTGATTGCAGAAAGCCGTGGGCGGGTTATTGTGACAGGTTTAGGGAAAAGTGGTCATATTGGCAGTAAGATTGCGGCAACGCTTGCTTCTACTGGAACGCCAGCTTTTTTTGTTCACGCAGGAGAAGCGAATCATGGTGACCTTGGTATGATAACGAGAGATGATATTATTTTAGCGCTTTCCTGGTCAGGTGAGACTGTTGAGTTGAAAGGTATTGTTAATTATTCACGGCGTTTTCATATTCCTCTTATTGCACTCACTTCAGGAGTGAGATCTTCTCTTGGATGTCAAGCAGATATTATTCTTTTGTTGCCTAAAGCAGATGAAGCCTGTCCTCATGGTTTAGCGCCAACAACTTCGACATTGATTCAACTGGCATTAGGAGATGCTTTAGCTATAGCCTTACTTGAGACTCAGCATTTTTCAGTGTGTGATTTTAAGATGTATCATCCTGGTGGATCCCTTGGTGCGAGTTTACGTTTTGTTAAGGATATTATGCATACAGGAGATGCACTACCTCTTGTGCAGGTTGGAACATCTATTCTAGAGGCTATGCGTGTTCTTGTGAATGGCCATTTTGGATGTGTTGCTATTGTTGATAGAATAGGAAAACTAGAGGGTATTTTAACTGATGGTGATATAGCGCGTAATATTATGCAGGATTTATCTTGTATAAGTGTTGATTCGGTTATGACACGATCTCCTAAAACAGTCCCTCCTGATATGATTACTGGAGCTGCCATTTCTCTGATTAATAAGTATCGGATTAATACCTTGCTGATAACGGAGGATGATAAGCTAGTTGGGATAGTTAGTTTTCATGATTTATTAGGTCTTGGGATTTTTTAGTAATTTATGAGAAGAGAAAACGTAGAGTAAAGATGATTGCTATCAAGCCTGTCGCTGGATGAATCTCCTTGATGTGTCCGCTCATGATTTTTACGATAGTGTAGGTAATGAACCCAAAAGCGAGTCCGGTAGCGACTGAGTAGCTGAAGGGGATTAGAAGTGCTGTGAGGCATGCAGGAGCCGAGTCAGTTAAGTTGTCCCATTGAATTTCAGAAAATTCGCGCATCATAAGGCAGGATACAAAGAGTAGAGCAGCTGTTGTTGCATAGGTTGGAATAGAAAGAATAAGAGGTGAAAAGAAGAGGGAAAGGAGGAATAATATGCTAATACAAAGTGCTGTGAGTCCTGTCCGTCCTCCTGCTATGACACCAGCCGTACTTTCTACATAAGCTGTAGTACTACTGGTGCCAATGAGAGATCCTGCTAGAATTGCAGTACTATCAGAAAAGAGTGCTTTATCTAAAGTATTTTTTTTCTTGTTTAGCAAGTCTGCTTTTTTTCCAATAGCGATGAGCGTACCAGTTGCATCGAAGACTTCTACTAAAATAAAGACTAAAAGGACATGTACAATTCCTTTGTTGAGAGCACCAAGAATATCAAGTTGTAAAAAGGTTGGAGTAAGAGATGGAGGAAAGGACATCAGACCTTGAAATTTGTTCACATGAATTAAAAATGAAATTGTGGTTATTGTAAGTATACTGATGAGAATGGCTCCTCGTATTCTTAATGTTTCTAATATGATAATTAGCAATAAGCCGATGAATGTTAATATTGGAGCGACAGAATTAAGATTTCCTAGAGAGAGAAGTGTTGCTTCATTATGGGTAATAATTCCAGATGTTTTGAGAGAAATGATTGCAAGAAACATACCAATACCAGCAGTGATCCCACTGCGTAGAGATGTTGGGATGCCTTTAATCAGCCATGAACGTATGCCTGTTGCAGTTATAATTAAGAATATAACTCCGGAAAGAAAAACAGCTCCTAGTGCTTCTTGCCAAGTATAGCCCATTCCAATGACAACGGTGTAAGCGAAAAAACTGTTCAGCCCCATACTGGGAGCCATACCGATAGGCCAGTTAGCAACCAAGGCCATTATTAGAGATCCAAAAGAAGCAGCAAGGCAAGTTGCTACAAAAATGGCTTGTTTATTCATGCCTGTTATAGAAAGAATATTTGGATTTACAGCTAAAATATAGCCCATAGTTAGAAAAGTTGTTAGACCTGCTAGTAACTCTGTTTTGATATTTGTTTTATGATAGCGAAGACTAAATATTTTTTCAAACATTGTTGATTTCTTTTTATTTAAAAGTGGGATGCTAGGAAACTAAGGAATCAGATTCCTACTCTGTCTGTGATGACTGACTTGTTCGCTAGCTTTTTTCTTTGAGAGTTTTATGAATTAAAGCTGCAAGGCTTTTTTGATTTTTTGGGATGTTGTGCATTAATTTTTTTAAAAAACCTAAGGATTTTGAATTTTTTGCTGTGTTGACTACAAACTTGGCAGCAACACTCTTGATCTCATTTCTCAAGAAATTGAGAGTTTTTTGATTAATGTCAACAGATTTTTTGTGTTCTACCATTTCTTTGCTACTTATTTTTTTTAAAATGGATTCCAAGTAGGTATTGCACTAAATTTTAAATAACCAATATTGATACCAACTCGTGCTCCAACGCCAGTATGAATGGGAACAAGTACTAAAGTACCGCGTTTGAGAAGATCAAAGCTTAATCCTGCTATAAGGTAGGCTGATCCGGAAATCCCTCCATAGCGTTCGAAGAGATTAAACACGCTATTCAGATTATATACGAGAATCATCACACGAGAACCTCTTCCACCAAAATCCCAGCCAAAGGATGGTCCTTGCCAGAATATTTTCTGGGTTCCTAAGTTTTTAGTATGAATGATCCCTTCTCCGTAAGTTAGTCCGAAAAAAAAAGCTCCAGATCCTTCTTCTCCTAAAATATAAGCATTTGGTAATCCATATTTACTAAAAAGATTTTTAAGTATAGTGGCCAGACCACCAGAAGTTTCAGCGAAAAAATGATGTCCGGAATTAATAATTTCTTCTAGATTATATTGTTGATAGTTGAGTTCTTCTGTGATTCCACTGGAATTGAATGATAAAGAAATAACAAGTAAGATAGAAGAGAAGAGGGTGAATTTATTTTGAGTCGGCATACATTGGATCCTCTTTTTTTATGCTGCCGATACTGAGCATGGCCTATTCATCTTTAGGGTTCAAATCCATTCCAAGAGCGTTTTTGTAAAGTTGTATGATAGCTTCTTCTTCTTGTCGTTCGTGTTGTTCTTTTTTACGTAAACGTATGATAGCTCGTATAGCTTTTGTATCAAATCCATTTACTTTGAGTTCTGCATAAATTTGCTGAATACTACTATTGATATTCTTTTTTTCTTCTTCAAGTACCTCAATTCTCTGAATAAAAGAACGAAGCTGGCTAACACTGATGGCATGGGTTTTATTCATAATATATATTTCTCCTAGCTTTTTTGCTTTGTGAAAGCTTTATTTTATAAAGTGATTGAATTCAACTAATTTAGAATTTGTTTTTACCTTATATCGGGGAATGTCATGTTTGATCTTTTCGTAAGATTCCATTTGTTTCTTTAAGGACAGTATCAATGATTTTCTGGCTTAGTACTTGAAGATCTTGATCTTCAAGAGTATTTTTAAGTGGTTGAATGACTACTTCTATTGCAATAGATTTTTTATTTATTCCGAGACTTTCTCCTTCGAAAATATCAAATACTTTGACTGATTGAATCAGCTGACGGTCTGCTATAGAAGCTGCACGTATAATGTGAGAAGCTGGTATGCTTTTGTCAACAATAAATGCAAAGTCCCGTGTTATTGGATGTAGAGATGCTAAAATAAGAGGAGAAGGTCTTGTCGGATATTTTTGGAGTTTAGGAATTGCCTCGATAAATATTTCAAACCCGCAAATTTTGGTTTCTATGTTGAAATATTCTAGTGTTTCTGGATGTAATTCCCCGAAAAATCCTAAAATGATTCTGGGACTAAGTTTTATGATACCAGATCGTCCTGGATGATACCAGCCGGGGGCTCCTCTTTTAATTTGGATTCTATTGCTTTTTAGACCACAATTTTCTAGAAGGTTGAGTGCATCAGCTTTTGCGTCAAAAGTATCAACACTACTGTTGTCAGTGCCCGTCCAAAAGCGGCCAGATCCTGTCATTTTTGATGTGCCAGAGCGGATACCAGCAGCAACTCGGCATTGTTTTTGAGGATTCTGGTTTGTGTAAATCTCAGAGATTTCAAAAAGAGCTAAGTTAGGAAAGCCACGATTAGCATTTTGTCCTGCAGCTAGAATCAATCCGGGTAAGAGAGAGGGTCGCATATCTGACATTTCAGAAGAAATCGGGTTCGCGAGTTTGAATTCTCTTTGGCCTCCTCCGAAAATAGAAGCTATATCCTTAGAAATGAATGATAGGGTAATAGCTTCTATCATGCCACGGCTTGCTAAGACTCTGCGGATATTATAGCTATGAATTTGTACTGGTGTTAGTGTATTTTGTTTACTGATTCCGCTGTTGAATTTTTTTGCTTTAATACGGTGAATCCCGTAAATTCGTATAATTTCTTCGACTAAATCTGCGGATTCTTTGATATCAGATCTCCAGGTTGGAACCTTAACGGTAAGCATATTGTCCAGTTCTTCTATATGAAATCCAAGATTTTTTAAGATAGACCATGCTTTTTTTTGAGAAATATTAAGGTTTGTTAGACGCTTGATTTGAGAATAAGAAAAAGTGATTGTAGATTGATTAGGATTTTGAAAATCTAGAAGTTTGATTTCTGTTGCTATAGCACTACTGCAGATGCTGCTAATCATTTGACTTGCAATCTCAAGGCCAGGGATCATAAAAGCGGGATCAACCCCGCGTTCGAAACGATAGCGAGCATCGCTGTTTATATCTAAGTGTCTTCCCGTTTTTGTTATATGAAGTGGGTTCCATAATGCAGATTCTATAATGATATTACGGGTATTTTGATCACAGCTACTATTTTTCCCGCCTATAATCCCACTAATGCAAAGAATATTTTTCGTGTCAGAAATAACAGCGTCTGTTGATGAAAGTTTATATTTTTTACCATTGAGCGCAAAGATTTCTTCATTATGGTATGCGTGTCGGATAAGAAGATCGCCATGGATTTTATCAGCATCAAAGATGTGGAGTGGACGATTATACTCGAATGTGATATAATTACTGATATCAACTAATGTATTTATTGGTTCTAATCCAATGGCTTTAAGACGTTGCTGCATCCATTTTGGAGATGGATGATTTGTTATTCCTTTCATCATTATCCAGGAAAATCCTAGACACGATGGCTCTCCTTTCGGGTGCTGAAGAGAAACTTTGATAGGATTTGTTTCTTTTTTCTTAAAATTTACCTTTAATGTGAAGTCTTTTAGTTTTCCTATTCCTGCAGCAGCAAGGTCTCGAGCAATGCCATAAATGCCAGCGCAATCTGAGCGATTTGGTGTTAAGTTGATCTCAATAATAGGGTCATTAAGACCTCTATAGACGGCAAAAGATTTTCCTATTGGAGCAGATGAAGGTAGTTCAATGATTTTTGTATTTTCATCTGATAAAAGTAGTTCATGTTGAGTACACATCATCCCGAAGCTATCAATACCACGAATTTGTTTAGAAGATAAGATTATATTCATTCCCGGAATATAAGCTCCGATAGGTGCAAAGACACCAATGAGACCTATACGAGCATTAGGTGCTCCACAAATAATTTGTGTTGGGGAAGGCTGTCCAGTATCAATGCTAAGAACTTGTAATTTGTCAGCGTTAGGATGTTTTTGAGCCTTTATTATCTGCGCGATGATAAAAGGATTGAATCTTGTGCGGTCGTCGATTGTTTCAACTTCAAGGCCAATCTGATTTAATTTATCAATAATGTCTTTTAGAGATTTGTGGGTTTTCAGGTGATCTTTTAACCACGATAATGTAAATTTCATTTGGAATTGCACCCTAGACAATTTGTGTCTTCGATTGTATTAAAATTTTGTTGATTTTTTCTTGCTATGAAAAGAGAGGAAAGCCATAATGCTTGAGCCAACGTATGTCTGTTTCGAAAAAATCTCTTAGATCTTGTATGTCATATTTAAGCATAGTTATACGGTCGATTCCCATTCCCCAAGCGAAGCCTTGATACTCTTCAGGATTGAGACCACAGTTTCTTAAAACCTGAGGATGAATCATACCGCACCCTAGTATTTCCATCCATTTTGTTTCTTTTTTTGAATGATGATACTGGATATCGAGTTCCATCGATGGTTCTGTGAATGGAAAGAAAGATGGTCTAAAACGCATTTTTATGGAAGGTGTTTCAAAAAACGATTGACAAAATTCTTCTAGAAGACCGATCATATGAGCGATTGTAGATGTTTTGTCGATGACGAGACCTTCCATTTGATGAAACATAGGGGAATGTGTTTTATCAGAATCGATTCGATATGTCTTTCCAGGGATTATAATGCGTATCGGTGGTTTTTGATTTTCCATAGTGCGGATTTGTACTGGTGATGTATGGGTTCGTAGAAGTTTTGTTTCTCCTTTTTCATTTGGATGAAAGAAAAAAGTATCATGCATGTCACGTGCTGGGTGTTCTTTAGGGAAATTGAGTGCTATAAAATTATAGTAATCAGTTTCGATTTCTGGTCCTTCGGCGAGGGTAAAGCCTTTTTTTAAAAAAATGCTTGTTATTTCATGAATAACTTGAGAAATGGGATGAATACGTCCATCGTCTATAGGATTGTTTCGGACAGGAAGAGTTATATCAATGCTTTCTTCTTGGATTCGTTGATGAATGGTTTTCTTTTTGATCTCTTGATGTTTTTTGTGAAGAAGTTTGTTGATTTGAGATTTCAGATGATTAAGAATAGTTCCATGAGCTTGACGTTCTGTTAAGGGTAATGTTCCTATTTTTTTTAATTTTTCAGAAATGAATCCTTTTTTACCTAATGTACTAATACGTATGGTTTCAAGGGTTTCAATGTTTTCTGTTTCCTCAATTGCTTGTAAGATTTTCTTTTCGATGATTTTAATGTTGTGCATTATTTTGTTCTTTCTCATGAAAGTTTGATTGATGAGTACTAAAACAGATATCTTTTTTTTTTTTTTAATGGAGTTATTATTTGTTTCGGTCGCAAACTGAGAATGATGTTGTTTGTTTTTGAAGAATAATTAAATCTTTATCTAACTAAAATTCAAGTCATTGCAGAGGATAGGCTGATTTAGCTTATGAGCGGGTTTTGGAGAGAGAAATGGGTCTTTTATGTTATTTCCGCAAAGCCTTTTTGTTTACATTGATTGGATTTTTTTTAGCAGGATGTCTTGGCTGGTTCTATACAGGAACGTTAATTGGTGTTTTTCATTTTTTCTATATCTGTTGTCTCTTAACTTTTTTAGAAATTTCTCTTTCTTTTGATAATTCTATTGTGAATGCACGTGTCTTGTATAGCATGCCGCTAAAATGGAAAAAGAGGTTTTTAACATGGGGGATTATGATAGCTGTTTTTGGTACGCGGATTATTTTACCTTTTGTCATTTTTACAATAGCTATACGTTCAGATCCCATTTCTGCCTTTTATTTAGCTGTATGGCAAGCGCAGGATTATGCCCGGATTATGAAAGATGCCCATATAGGTATTTCTGCTTTTGGCGGTACTTTTTTAATGATGGTAGGACTAAGGTATTTTTTTGATTCTAAAAAAAAAGTGTGTTGGATTCCTTGTTTTGAGGATTTTGCAAGAAAACTTGCCTTTGCGTATGGGGTCGATGTTTCTCTTGTTCTTATTTTGATCTTAATATTTTCTGTTCTTGTTGATCCTATGAATAGTTATACATTTTTAGTTTGGGCTATTTCTGGTCTGTTAGTTTTTACTCTTTTAGAAGTGTTTAGTCTTATTTTGCGAGCACTAGGGAATAGGATGGATAGAAATTTCAGAGGGTTAGCTGCTTTTATTTATCTTGAGCTACTTGATGCTAGTTTTTCATTTGATGGAGTTGTGAGTGCCTTTGCATTCTCAATTAATCCATTGATTATTGCTATTGGATTAGGTATTGGTGTTTTTTATGTGCGATCTCTGACACTGTTTTTTGTTGAAAATCAAGCTATGACTCGTTATCGTTATATTGAGCATGGTGCTTTTTATGCTATTTTGATTGTATCTATTATTATGTATCTCCAGACGTTATTCTATGTGCCAGAGCTTATTACAAGCTTGAGTGGTGTTTGTTTTGTTCTGGTAGCTTTTTATTCATCAATTCGCTATAATCGTGAACATTCAGTGGACTGAGCCTGTTATGATGGTGCACCCGACAGAATTCGAATCTGCGACCTCTGCCTTCGGAGGGCAGCGCTCTATCCAGCTGAGCTACGGGTGCAGGTGGAAAGAATTTCATAAAGTTATTTTTACTAGTTTTCAATGTGAAAGTTTACGTTTTTTTTCAAAGAGTGCTGCTAACTGTTCGGTCATAGCGCCTGCAAGTTCTTCTGCATCGATAATAGTAACGGCTCGTCGATAATAGCGGGTTACATCATGGCCAATCCCAATAGCGATGAGCTCAATTGGAGAATAGGCTTCAATGTTTGAAATAACAGCTCGTAAATGTTTTTCAAGATAATGCGCTTTATTAACTGAAAGTGTTGAATCATCAACAGGTGCTCCATCAGAGATCATCATAAGAATGCGGCGATGTTCTCTACGGTTTAGTAGACGCTGATGTGCCCATATTAATGCTTCTCCATCAATATTTTCCTTGAGTAATCCTTCTTTCATCATTAATCCAAGGTTGTAACGGGCTCGACGCCAAGGAGTATCTGCACTTTTATAGATTATGTGCCGTAAATCATTAAGTCGTCCTGGATTTGTTGGTTTTCCTTCTCTGAGCCAAGTCTCTCTGGATAATCCTCCTTTCCATTTTTTTGTAGTGAATCCAAGAATTTCAACTTTGACTTCGCAGCGTTCAAGTGTTTGGGTAAGGATATCTGCACATTTTGCAGCTACGGTAATTGGTCGGCCGCGCATGGAACCTGAGTTGTCAATTAATAAGCTGACGACTGTATCCCGGAATTCTGTATCCTTTTCTATTTTGTAAGAGAGAGGATGATTGGGATCCGTAATGATCCGTGTAAGACGAGCTCGATCAATATAACCTTCTTCTCGTTCAAAATCCCAAGAACGCTTTTGCTGTGTCATTAATCGACGCTGTAATCGGTTTGCTAAGCGTCCAACCATGCCTTGAAGATTGCGAACTTGTTTGTCAAGAGATATGCGTAATTTTGCTAGTTCTGTTCCTTCACATAGGTTTCCTGTTTCTATAGTTTCATCAAAGATCCGTGTAAATATTTTGTAATTTGTAAGATGATTGAGGTCTCCAGGTACTTGTCTTTTTCTTGCTTCTTCTGAGGAGTGGGTTTCTTTATATTTTTTTTCTGATGGATTTTGATCTGATTCTGTTTCATGATTGTCTTCATCTTTTTTGATGCTATTTGATATATTTTCATCAGCGAGTTTTACTGTTTCTTTTTTTTGAGCAGAATTTGTTTCTTTTTGTTTATAAATGGTGTTGTATTGATTTTTGTATGGTTCTTTATCTTTAAATGCTTCTGCTATTTTCATAGAGGTAAGAATCTTACGAACAGTGATGGAAAAAGCGTTTTGGTCTGTGATTTGTTCTTCGAGATTTTTTAAATAGTGGCTGCTTTTTTCTTCAATCCATTGACGCCATAGATTGACTAGACTGTTTGCTTCAGTTGGAATCGGTTGTTTTGTTAATTTTTCTCTGACGATTAATGCGATTGCTTCTGATAAAGGAGCGTTTTCTTTTTGTGTTATGTTGTTGTATTTTTCTTGTATGTAGCGCTCGCTGAGCAAAAAATAAAGGTTTTTGGCTATTCCTTTCATAGATAGAGCTCCAATGGACTCATAACGAACTTGTTCTATTGCATCAAATATATCTTGAGCTTCTTTTTCATATGGGCGTAGATCTTTGTGAAGTTGCGCATTGTGTAGAAGGGAGCGTAATGCAAGAGAATCTCCGATTCCACGTGTCATGAGATAATCTCTGATTGTTAGTTGTTTGGAGATTTCTGGAAGATAAAGCTTTTTTTTTGAGTCTTGATGATTTTGAAATGATATTTCAAGATTGTTATTCGAAGCGATAGCTCGGATAGAAATCTTTATTGCTTGTTTAAAGGTTTCTAAATTTATCATGTGATTGTGTCTATTTGTGATTTAGTTAGAAGCTATCTTGATTCTGAAGAGATTTGATCAGTGATTCTGCCAATTCTTCACCGAAAGCGCGTTGGTAAAATTCGGCAACTATTGGTCGTTCTAATTCATCACATTTATTTAGGAAAGTAAGACGAAAAGCGAATCCGATATCTTTAAAGATGTCAGTATTTTCTGCCCAATGAATGACTGTACGTGGACTCATAACAGTAGAGAGTTCACCATTCATGAATGCTTTTCGTGTTAGGTTAGCAACTTGCACCATAAGCGAAATTATTTCTTCGTCTTGAGGTATTTTGAAATGTTTAGCCTTGGCCATGATAATGTTTTTTTCATGTTCATGGGGAAGATAATTAAGAGTTGTAACAATAGACCAACGATCCATTTGAGCTTGGTTGATTGGTTGTGTACCATGGTATAGACCTGTCGTATCGCCTAGACCAATTGTATTTGCTGTAGCAAATAAACGAAAGGCTGGATGAGGTGAAATGATACGGCTTTGATCAAGGAGTGTTAATTTTCCATATGTTTCTAAAATACGTTGAATGACAAACATAACATCAGGGCGTCCAGCGTCATATTCATCAAAGACAAGAGCAATGTTACGTTGATAAGCCCATGGAAGGATTCCATCTTTAAATTCAGTGACTTGCATTCCATCCTTGATAGTAATGGCATCTTTTCCTATAAGATCAATACGGCTGATATGGTTATCTAGGTTGATTCGTATACAAGGCCAGTTTAGTCTGGCTGCAATTTGTTCTATATGAGTAGATTTTCCTGTTCCATGATAGCCTGAGACCATGACACGTCGATTAAAGGAAAATCCTGCGAGAATTGCAAGGGTTGTCTGTTCATCGAATAGATAATTTCGGTCTTTTTTTGGTACATAGGAGTTGGGTTCTATGTATGCAGGTACTCGCATGTTGCTCTGAATGCCGAAAACCTTTTGCACTGAAACATCCGTGTTGGGCATGTCGCTTATTTCGGATTTATCCATGTTCATCTAGTAGATATCTTTCTGGAATTTTATTCCTTGAAGGAGATGCTATTCTTGTCAATGACAATTTTTAAAAATTGTTTCTAAAGCATTTTAGCAGAATCCATATTTTTTGAGAAGATGGTAAGCTTGAAGTATTTCGTTAAATCTTTTTTCAGAATTTCTGTTTCCTCCGTTTGAATCTGGATGATATAGTTTAATAAGCGTTTTACACTGTGTTTTAATTTGAGCTTGGGAAGTGTTTTCTGTTAAACCCAAAGTTGCGAAGGCTTTTGCTTCTAGTGTTTTTAGTTTTCGATGATGTGGTTTTTGATTTGATTGATTCTGCTTCCCTAATATGCGGTTTTGGTATGATGCTGTACCTGAATGCATCGAAGAAAAATTATGGGATGTGCGTATTGTTGCGCTTGAACTGGAAGCTGTTGTTTCTTTTTGAAGTATTATATTCTGAAAATAGTTTTTATTATATTCACGTATATGCTTGATACAAAAGTATAGATATTGGGTAGTTTTGGTTTGTCCACCGGATTGTGCTTTATGGGATCCTTTTTCTTTACAGCCTTCCCATTGACATTCTGGTTTATCGGATTCTCTTTTTGTTTTTTTAGCGGAGAGAATGCGAATGGAGTCAAAATATTTTGAATGAATCGACATGAGACCTAAATTAAAAAAAAAATAATGTAAGAAAGTTGTTTTCTAGAGCATTAGAAATACTTTTTTGGTATGAATTGTGACTATCTTTATATGATTTGAGAAAGCTATGATGTCTAGTGTTCTTCATAAAATGATCGAGAAAAAACTGAATGAGGCTTTCTTTCCTGATATCCTGAATATTCTGAATGAAAGTTATATACATTTTGGGCATTTTGATTTTAGAAGTTTTTCTGGTTTTGAGAAGGAAACGCATTTTCGGATTAGAATTGTATCTCTTTTTTTTGCTGGTATGAAAAAGATTGATCGTCATCGTGCAGTCAATGAAGTTCTTAAGCTGGAACTTGCTCATATTCATGCTTTAGCGCTGGAAGCAAAAGCACCGAATGAGTGCTGTGTTGATATCTGATATATTTAAATAAGGTGTTTTTATGAGATCGCTTATTTTTTTACCAAATCCTCTTTTGCGAGAGAGATCTAATCCTGTGGGTCTTGTTAATGATGATATTCGTACACTTGCTGATGATATGTTAGAAACAATGCGCTGTGCTTCTGGTATTGGACTTGCGGCTATACAAGTAGGAGAACCCGTTCGTTTGCTTGTTCTTGATCTTCTTGAGAAAGGAGTAGAACATAGAGATGTTTTTATAAATCCAGAGATTGTCTGGGCATCTAAAGAGCATACTGTTTATGAAGAGGGTTGTCTTTCGATTCCTAATTATTATGCAGAGGTAGAGCGACCAAAACAGGTGTGTGTCAATTATTTGGATCGCTGTGGAAGATTAAAGGAGCTTCAGGCTGAGGGACTTTTAGCAACATGTTTGCAACATGAGATTGATCATTTAGATGGTATTTTGTTCATCGATTATTTATCTCGTTTAAAACGTAATATGATAATTAGAAAGTTAAGAAAAAAGCTTAGGAGCGAGGAGAGGTGTGAAAAGCACTAGATGGCATTACGTGTTGCTTTTATGGGAACAGGTCACTTTTCTATTCCTGCATTAAATGCATTGGTTGATGCGGGTCATGATATTGTTGCTGTATATACTCGTTGTCCACAAGCAGCGGGAAGACGTGGATTGTCTATAGTGAAGTCTCCCGTACAATCTGAAGCTGAAAGGCTTGGTTTATCTGTTTATACGCCGCGGACCTTTGAGAATGTGGAGGAGCAGTTTCGTTTTAAAGCGCTTTCGCTTGATGTTGTCGTAGTTGTAGCCTATGGGATTTTATTACCAGATTTTATATTGCAGACTCCTTATCAAGGTTGTTTTAACGTACATGCCTCGCTTCTTCCTCGATGGCGTGGAGCCGCTCCTATTCAGAGGGCTATTATGGCTGGGGATGATGAAACTGGAATAGCTATTATGAAAATGGATGCTGGTCTTGATACTGGTCAGCTTGTAATGGTAAAAAAAGTGAAGATTGATCCTGATGTAACATCAGGTATCTTAACGCATTCTTTATCATTATTGGGTGCTCGTCTGATCGTGCAAGCAATGGGTGATCTTGAGAAGGGTAATCTTGTTTTTGTATCGCAAAGTGAAGAGGGGATTACTTATGCGCATAAGATTTCTAAAGAAGAATCTCGTATAGACTGGAATCGTTCAGCTATTGATGTTTCTAGGCATATACGTGCTCTGTCTCCATTGCCTGGGGCATGGTGTGAGATGGAGATTTCAGGGAAATGTGAGCGTGTAAAAGTTTTAGAGACCTCTCTGTTTTCTAAGAGTTTGATTCATCAAGAATGTTATTCTAGCGCATTGAGTATTATGTGTAAGGATGCTCGTATTCTTATAACACGCTTGCAAAGAGCAGGTGGGAAACCTTTATATGTAGAAGAGTTTTTACGAGGTGCCGTTATAACGGCAGTGTTCTAAAATGCAGCGTTATAAGCTTACTATAGAGTATAACGGCGCTTCTTATGTCGGTTGGCAAAAACAGTTAGGTCAAGGTCAGAAGACAGTTCAAGGAGTACTGGAGGAAGCAATGTATCGCTTGTCTCAAGAGAAAGCAACTATTTATGGAGCAGGTCGGACTGATTCGGGTGTTCATGCTTTAGCACAGATTGCTCACTGTGATCTTGAAAAAATATTTTCTGTAATGAATGTTTGGAATGGATTAAATGCATGGTTATCTCAGGCAAGAGAAAGGGTCTCTATTCTTCTTGTAGAAGAAGTAGATTCTGATTTTCATGCCCGTTTTTCTGCGATGAGGCGGCATTATCTTTACCGTATTTTGAATCGTAGATCTCCTCCTGCACTTGATCGTGGACTATGTTGGTGGTTTCCGCATCATGTGCTTGATGTAGAAAAAATGCAAGAGGCCGCGAACGTTCTTGTAGGATGTCATGACTTTACAACTTTTCGTTCTGTCCATTGTCAAGCTAAAAGTGCAGTGAGGACATTGGAGAAGCTAGATATAACTCAGAATGCTGAATGGATTGAAATTCGTGCTTCTGCTCGCTCTTTTTTGCATCGTCAGATTCGTTCTTTTGTTGGTAGCCTTGTAAAGGTAGGATGGGGAGCTTGGAGAGTTCTTGATTTAAAATTAGCCCTTGATGCGCGGAACCGTGCTTTTTGTGGAATGTTAGCTCCGGCCTGTGGGCTTTATTTTGTTGGTGTTGATTATCCAGAATCAGGTAAATAGTTCTTATTCGTTAGGAATGATGATAAGTATTTTGATGCTGGAATAGAAGGGTACCTGTTGTAGTCTTTGAAAAAAAGCTTTGATAAATATATACAACGAAAGGCAGTATGTTGTGAAAGTAGTCGTTGGTGTGAAAAGGGTAGTGGATCACAACGTAAGGGTTCGCATAAAGAAAGATAATAGTGGAGTTGAGTTGATTAATGTAAAAATGTCAATGAATCCATTTGATGAAGTAGGTCTTGAAGAAGCCGTGCGTCTTCGTGAAAAAGGTTGTGTTAAAGAAATTGTGGCTCTTTCCATAGGGGAATCAAGGGTCAAGGAAACATTGCGTACTGCGCTTGCTCTGGGAGCAGATCGTGCTATTTTCGTGGAATCTCATGATTTTCTAGAGCCACTTGATGTTGCTGAGGTTTTTAAGAGGGTTATTAAATCTGAAAATGCAGATTGTGTTATTCTAGGAAAGCAAGCAATTGATTCTGAGAATAACCAGACAGGGCAGATGTTGTCTGCGCTGTTGGGATGGGGGCAGGCTACATTTGTCTCGTCTGTGAATATTGAAAACGGTGAAGTCATTGTATCTCGTGAAATAGATTCTGGAATTCAGATTATTGCTGTTCGGTTGCCAGCTGTTATTACAGCGGATCTTTGTTTGAATGAACCTCGCTATGTTTCATTGCCCAATATTATGAAAGCGCGTAAAAAAAATATTGAACGGAAAACTCTTGCAGATTTAGGTGTTTTTGTATCCTCTCGTTATAAAGTGTTAAAAGTTGAAGAGCCTTTAGTTCGTAAGCCTGGTGTTTTTGTGAAGAGTGTTTCTGAACTTGTTGCAAATCTTCGTAAGAGTGCAAATATCTTTTGGGAAACAAAATAAGAGTATTTCCTTATTAATTGAAACAATAGGAGGTAGAAATGGCAGTTCTTCTACTTGCTGCGGAATCTGATACGCAGGGGCATGATACAAAAAAAGTTTTAACAGCAGCACGTGCCGTTGGGGAAGATGTTGATATTTTAGTATCTGGCGATGATGTTAATAATTTTGCTTCTCTGTTAGCAGAACTCAGTGGAGTACGTAAGGTGCTGTGTGCGGAAGCACCATACCTAAAGTATCATCTTGCAGAACCTTTGGCTGCTCTTCTTTTTTCCTTATCAGGAAGTTATGATGTGTTTATAGCATCTGGGAATTCTACAGGGAAAAATGTTATGCCACGTTTGGCTGGATTGCTGGGTGTTTCGCAATTTTCGGATATTATTTCTGTTTTATCGCCTGATAGATTTAAACGTTCGACTTATGCAGGTAATGTTATTGAAACAGTAGAATCTCTGGAGATGAAGAAAGTTATAACGGTACGCAGTAGCTCTTTTTTGCCTTATGGACTTGGGAATAATAGGCAAAGGGCTACTATAGAAAAAATTTTTGTACCAGAGGATCCATGTTTATCCCGTTTGATATCACAGGTAGATCGTGCTGGTCATGATCTTTCTTCAGCAAGCATTGTCGTTTCTGGTGGAAGGGCTTTTGGTTCGGAGAAGGCTTTTAAGGAATTACTAGAGCCCTTGGCTGAGCGATTCGGTGCTGCTATTGGTGCAAGCCGTGCAGCGGTTGATGCTGGTTATATTTCTAATGATTGCCAGGTTGGGCAAACAGGAAAAGTTGTATCTCCAGAACTTTATATAGCGATTGGTATTTCGGGCTCAGTCCAGCATTTATCAGGTATGCTCGATTCCCGTGTGATTGTTGCTATTAATAAGGATTCGGAAGCTCCTATTTTTCGGGTTGCGGATTATGGATTGGTCGGTGATCTTTTTCAAGTGCTTCCAGAATTGATGAAGGTACTTTAAAAATGCCAAAATATGGAATTTGTGATCATGCAAGAGAAAGCATGGTTTGCGATGTGGTGATTGTTGGTGCAGGTCCAGCAGGGTTATCAGCTGCGATTCGTCTTAAGCAAATGAATCCTTCCCTTTGTGTGGTTGTTTTAGAGAAAGCTGCTGAGGTTGGTGCACATATTCTTTCAGGTGCTATTGTCGATCCTGTAGGAATTGATGTTTTATTGCCTGGTTGGCAGGAAGAAGGGGACCATCCTTTTAAAACTCTTGTAGAAAAAGATCATTTGATTTTTTTAACTGCAAAGAGTTCGTTTTGTATATCTAATTTTTTGCTACCTAAGAGAATGTGTAATTCTGGCAATTTTGTTGTTTCTTTAGGTCAAGTTTGTCGTTGGTTAGCTGATAAGGCAGAGAAACTTGGGGTAGAAATTTATTCAGGTTATTCTGCAGTCAAATTCCTGTATAATGATATAGGTGCTGTTAATGGTGTGATTACTAGTGATATGGGGCTTGGAAAAGATGGATTCCCGGGTTCTAATTATAGTCCAGGTATAGCTATTCTAGGGAAGTATGTTTTGATAGGAGAGGGAGCTAGAGGTTCATTGGCAAAAACGGTGATTGCCCGTTATTCTCTGGATAAAGGTCGTTCTTATCAGAAATATGGAATAGGTCTGAAAGAAATTTGGGAAATAGATCCATATAACCATCAATCTGGTTTAGTTCAGCATTTTTTAGGCTGGCCTCTTGATGATTCTACTGGAGGTGGTGGTTTTCTGTATCATTTAGAAGATGGGAAGATTGCTATTGGCTTTGTCGTGCATTTGGATTATAAGAATCCTTATCTTTCACCATTTGAAGAATTTCAACGTTTTAAAACTCATCCTGCTCTTTCTAAGATTTTTTTGAATGCAAAACGTGTTTCTTATGGAGCCCGTGCTATTAGTGAAGGAGGGATGCAATCTGTCCCTAAACTTGTGTTTCCTGGGGGAGCTCTTATTGGTTGTGCAGCCGGATTACTGAATCTGCCATCTCTTAAAGGTTCTCATAATGCAATTTTTTCTGGGATTATAACAGCTGAACATGTTGATGCTGCTATTATGGAAGGACGTTTTAATGATGATCTTGTAGAGTTAGATGAGGCGTGGAGGTTAGGTCCTATCGGGGTTGATTTATTTCCTGTCCGTAATGTGAAACCTCTCTGGGCTAAGTATGGGACAAAACTTGGAATTTTTCTTGGCGGATTTGATATGTGGTGGCAGCAGTTTTTTAGCTTTTCATTATTTGGGACTATAGCGCATACTGAAAGCGATGCTTCTGCATTAGAGCCTGCTGTGATGCATAACCCTATAGAGTATCCTCCTCCGGATAATGTGCTTACTTTTGATCGTATTTCTTCAATTGATCTTTCTAATTTACGTTATAGAGAACAGGAGCCTTGTCATTTACAGGTAAAAGATGAGAATTTATTGAGAATATCAGAGCTTGCTATTTATGAAGGTCCTTCTACGCGTTATTGTCCTGCTGCTGTTTATGAGTGGACTGATAACAATAAAACTCAAGAGTATGTGATTAACGCAAAAAACTGCATTCACTGTAAGACTTGTGATATTAAGGATCCAGATCAAAATATAGATTGGATTCCACCAGAGGGAGGTAGCGGGCCGCTTTATTATGATATGTAGATATGTAGAGATTTAAGAATCTTTTTCATTTTGAAGACAGTCTCCTAAAGTCATGTTAATAGCTGTGAACGCAGAAACTGCCGCTGTATCTGCGCGTAATATTCTAGGTCCGAGTGATATTGTTGTTACAAAAGGACATTTTTGAATTTTTTTTCGCTCATCATCAGAGAAGCCACCTTCTGGTCCAATCATGACACCAAGAGGAGATTTTTTCAGTTTATTAAGGATTCTTAACGTGTTGTTGTTGTTTGAGGATTCGTCACAGAAAATCATATGGCGTGTTGGTTCCCATGTCCTAAGTAGTTCATTAAGAGATAGGGTGTTTCGGCATTCAGGAATGGAAAGTATGCCACATTGTTCTGCTGCTTCTATGATCGAGCTATGTATGCGTTCAATGTTAATATTTATGAGTTGTGTATGATCTGTTATAATGGGTTGGAGAATTCCGACTCCCATCTCAACAGCTTTTTGTATCATGTAATTGAGCCTAGCGTATTTAAGAGGAGCAAAGCAATACATGAGATTTGATTTGTTATGCTGTTTTCTTTCCTGGCATATGATACGGAATTGAATACTTTTTTTACTTATTTCAATACATTCTGCATGCCATTCTCCATCATAACTATTAAAAAAGAGAACTCTCTGGCCATATTTTATTCGGAGAACATGTAAAAGATAATGATAATTCCGTTGATCATTGATAATTGCTTGAGTATTGATCGATAGGGCTTGATGTATGAAAAAACGTTGTTTTTTTTTATGGACATGATCTTAAGATAAGGGTTTATGGTAAAAAAATGGTATCATCTATTGTTCTGGATTGATAGAAAAAAAATATTTTTTTATAGAAAAATCTTGCGCTTCTTATTTCTTTTCTTTAATTCCTGCTTATGAGCGTGATAGACATTGATACAGTTCTTATTATTGATTTTGGAAGTCAACTGACGCGGCTGATTGCACGCCATGTACGGGATGCTGGTATCTATTCTGAAATAGTTCCTTTTCAATCTGCAGAGGATGCTCTGGTACGGATAAAACCAAAGGGTGTGATTCTTTCTGGAAGTCCTTGTTCAGCTTTTGAGAGAGAGAGTCCAAGGGCTCCTCAAAAATTATTTGATTTATCTATTCCTGTTCTTGGTATTTGTTATGGTGAACATATCATGTGTGTTCAGCTTGGTGGTCGGGTTGAAGAAAATGGAAATCGTGAATTTGGACGTGCTTTTTTGAAAGTAGAGGCGAATAGTCCGCTTTTTGATGGTTTTTGGGAAAAAGGGTTTAGTTATCCAGTATGGATGAGTCATGGGGATTCTGTTATTGCTTTACCAAAAGGCTTTGATGTTATTGGAACTTCTGATCGGACGCATTTTGCTGCAATTGCAGATGAGAAGCGTGGATTTTATGGGATTCAGTTTCATCCAGAAGTGCATCATACAATTCATGGTGTTCGCCTGATTCAGAATTTTCTTTATAAAATCATTGGCTTAAAAGATAGATGGACAATGGCTAATTATCAAGCACGGGCTATTTCTATGATTCGTGAAGAGGTTGGAGAAAAGAGTCAAGTTATTTGTGGTTTATCTGGTGGAATTGATTCTGCTGTTGTAGCACTTTTGCTTCATAAAGCAATTGGTAATCGACTGACTTGTATTTTAGTAGATAATGGTTTTATGCGTAAAAAGGAGGTAGAAGAAGTTATATCGATATTTTCTGGGACTTATGATATTTCGTTATTACATATTAATGCTTCTGATTTATTTATGAATGCTTTAAAAGGTGTGACTTCTCCTGAGAAGAAACGAAAAATTATTGGTGGTCTTTTTATTGATGTTTTTGAAGAAGAAGCAAGGAAAATTGGAGGAGCTGATTTTTTAGCGCAGGGGACATTGTATCCTGATGTGATTGAAAGTGTTTCTTTTAATGGAAGTCCATCTGTCACGATTAAAAGTCATCATAATGTAGGTGGTCTACCTCAGCGGATGAATATTAAGATTCTTGAGCCGCTGCGTGAATTATTTAAGGATGAAGTACGTATTCTTGCTAGGGAATTAGGGTTATCTGAGTATTTTATTGCTCGGCATCCATTTCCAGGACCAGGTCTTGCTGTTCGTTGTCCTGGTCTTGTGACCCAAGAGAAGCTAGATATTTTGTGTGAAGCAGATGCTATCTATATGGATGAAATTTGTAAAGCTGGGATTTATAAAGCGATTTGGCAGGCTTTTACTGTGTTATTACCGGTTAAAACAGTTGGGGTTATGGGAGATAAGCGTACTTATGAGTATGTTTGTGCGTTACGTGCTGTCATATCGGTTGATGGTATGACTGCAGATTTTTATCATCATGATATGGATTTTTTAGGACGTGTAGCAACGCGTATTATTAATGAGGTATCAAGTATTAATCGGGTTGTTTATGATGTAACTTCTAAACCACCTGGTACAATTGAGTGGGAATGATTGTTTTATTTTTAATATGATGTTTTTTACTAATTTCTGCATATATGTGGTAAAATCATGATGATTTTTAAGAGGATTAACGCCTTACGACAAATTTTAAAACAAGATCGCTTTGAAAAAAAAAGTATAGGGTTTGTTCCTACAATGGGCGCATTGCATGCTGGGCATTTAGCACTTGCTCATCATAGCATTTCATCATGTGCAAAAACAGTTTTTATGATTTTTGTGAATCCTAAGCAATTTTGTGCAAATGAAGATTTTGATGTTTATCCACGTAATTTGGTAAGGGATATCGATCTCTTGGAACGCGAAGGTGTTGACTATTGTTTTGCTCCCTCTCTTGACGAGATGTGGCCTGAAGGAAATGAGACATTTGTTGATACCGAATATCTTTCTTCTATTCTTTTAGGTAAGCAGCGTACAGGTCATTTTCGAGGTGTGACTACAATTCTTGCTAAGGCCTTTAACGTAGTTCAGCCAGATAAAGCTTTTTTTGGTGAAAAAGATTTTCAACAATTGGTAATCGTGCGCCGTATGGTTAAAGATTTATCCTTTCCTATTGAAATTGTTGGTGTGCCGACATGGCGTCATTCTGATGGGTTAGCAGCTTCATCACGGAATCTTTTATTAAGTGATGAGGATAGAAAAGCAGCTGTTATTATTTCACAGGCATGGAAGGAA
Source organism: Candidatus Tokpelaia sp. JSC161 (assembly GCA_003331105.1). Classification (GTDB taxonomy): domain Bacteria; phylum Pseudomonadota; class Alphaproteobacteria; order Rhizobiales; family Rhizobiaceae; genus JSC188. The sequence continues at coordinate 283,361 of QEND01000001.1, forward strand.
GCCGATCGATATTATAATGATGGAGAACGTTGTTCTGTTGTACTGAAGAGAATGACGCGTGATTTTTTAAATAGGGAAAAGAGAGGGACAGTTGAAGCTATAGATTTATTGGATCCTAGTACATTGGATGTTATTGAAGGGAGTATTAAGAAGACAGCTGTTTTATTATTAGCAGTACGGTTTGGAGGAGTTATTTTGATTGACCAACATATTTTAGGTACAATTGTTCATAGGGAAGGTGTATATTTATGACAATCCAACGTATAACTGTAGCGCAGATAAAAGCGCGTAAAGGGGGGAATCCTATTGTTTCCCTTACTGCTTATCATGCTGCTTTTGCAGCTATTGCTGATAACTATTGTGATTTTTTATTGGTTGGTGATAGCGTTGGTATGGTTGTATATGGTATGGATACGACTTTAAGTGTTAAATCTGAGTTGATGATTGCACATGGGAAAGCGGTTGTACAAGGATCGAAGCAAGCCCTTGTTGTGCTTGATATGCCATTTGGCACTTATGAAGAAAGCCCTGAACAGGCTTTTCGTAATGCTGTTTATCTTATTAAAGAGACTGGGTGTGGTGCTTTAAAATTAGAAGGTGGTGTAAGAATTTCGAGAACTGTCCGTTTTCTTGTGGAAAGAGGTATTCCTGTTATGGGGCATATTGGATTGACTCCGCAAATGGTAAAGGGATTTGGTGGATTTAAGATACAAGGTAAGGATGCATTTGGAGCGAAATCTATTGAGGAAGATGGAATGGCTATTGAGGCTGCAGGCGCTTTTGCTCTTGTTGTCGAAGGAGTAGTAGAGTCTCTTGCAGCTAGAATCACGGATGTATTGAAAATACCAACAATTGGTATTGGCGCATCGAGTGCTTGTGATGGTCAGATCTTGGTAGTAGAGGATATGCTTGGTATCAGTAGATTTGTTCCGAAATTTGTTCGTAGATATGCTAGTGTCGGGACAATTATGGATGAGGCTTTTAAGAATTATGCCAATGATGTCAGGGCTAGAAAATTTCCTAGTGGCTCAGAAATTTATCGTTAGTACTTTTGGAATACGATAATTTGAGGAAATTAGTATTGAATCGTATGATATAATGGGAAATATTGTCTGAGAGGCTTTTTCTGAAGTAGAAGAACTATTCGTCGTTAGTTTTTTTTGTGCTTTTCTGTCATTTAATGGGACGGTGTTGATGGAAGATGAGAAAAAAGAATTGTCTTTCATGCAGCGGGTGCATGGAAAGGCTATCATGTCTGTTTTTTGCAGGAATGGTCAAACTGTTTTAGGAAGCTTGTTTCAAGAAGGATCTGCTAGATTATGTTTTCCAAAAAATAACATGGCTTCTTTCGAAGCTGTTATGATTAATACAGGAGGGGGTCTGACTGGAGGTGATCATTTAGAGTGGGATATGAGATTATGCTCTGGAACGGATGTGATCGTGACAACACAAGCTGCTGAGAAAATTTATCGTTCTTTGGATATTAAGAAGGAATCAGCTAAAGTGGATGTATCTCTTTCTCTGTCAGCTAACTCACGTCTTTGCTGGCTGCCACAGGAAACAATCATTTTTAATAATTCTTCTTTACGAAGGAGGCTTGATGTTTCTATGGCAGAGAAGACAGAGCTTCTCCTGAGCGAATCTATAATTTTTGGACGTCAACTGATGGGAGAATATATGGATAAAGCTTTTTTAAAGGATAGCTGGATTATTCGTCAGAATGGTGAAGTTATTCATGCAGAAGCATTCTCTCTCGGGCCAGATATTGGAAGAGAGATATCCATGCCGGTTTTATTCAATAATGCAGGGGCTTTTGCGACTATATTGTTCATTGCACCGGATGTTCAAAGATTTTTGAAGAAGGGGAGAGAGATTGTTAATGATACAGGTGGAATTTCATCCTGGAATGGGAAATTGCTGATTCGTCTTCTTTCTCAGGACTTTTACTCTTTGCGCAAAAAGTTAATTGCCTTGTTGACTTTACTGAACACTAAAGGTGCTCCTAGCATGTGGTTTATATAACAAGCTATGCATTTAACATTAAGAGAAAAAGATAAATTGCTTGTTTCTGTTGCAGCGATGGTAGCAAGGCGTAGATTGGAACGCGGTGTGTTACTTAATTATCCTGAGGCAATTGCACTCATTACTGATTTTATTATGGAAGGGGCAAGGGATGGATGTTCCGTTGCTTATTTAATGGCAGAGGGAGCTAAAATTCTGAATCGTCGTTTAGTTATGGAAGGTGTTCCTGAAATGATTTCTGATGTACAGGTTGAGGCTACATTTCCAGATGGAACAAAACTGGTGACTGTTCATGAACCTATTCGTTAGTTAAAGATATGCAATTTTTCCTGATATTTCTTTTCTTGTTTTTATCTTTGAGTTTTCCTGTCTATGCCCATAATTTTTGTAATGAATCTTTTTCTTTTTATAGCGGATTTGTTCATCCGTTTACAGGTGTAGATCATTTATTTGTAATGGTAGGAGTAGGATTGTGGGCTGCCCATCTTGGAGGAAGGGCATTATGGGTTCTGCCACTATCTTTTATTAGTGCAATGCTGTTAGGATTTGTGTTAGCATGGAGTGGGATTGAAATGCCTTTTGTGGAACCCTTGATTCTTCTTTCTATGGTGACCAGTGGTTTACTCAGTGCGTTTCTTTTACGCTTTTCAACTAAACTGGCTATGGCAATTGTTCTTTCTTTTGCTATTTTTCACGGGTATGTTCATAGTACAGCTTGTCAGGCTAAGGAGTTGTTCTCTTATTCTTGTGGATTTTCAGTAGCAACTGCTTTGTTGCATCTTTTAGGTATTTTTATGAGTTGGGTCTCTCATTTTCTAGGGAGCTCTTGGCGTGATAAAATAACACGGGTTTGTGGTATGTTGACGTTTTTTGCAGCTTTTTATATGGCTTTTTCTTAAGAAGGGAATATCATATCATGATTCCAGGAGAAATGAGATTTGCTAATGGTGATATTATTATGAATGCGGAGAGTGATTCTATTGTGATAAAAGTTGGTAATAGTGGTGATAGGCCAATTCAGGTTGGATCTCATTATCATTTTTATGAAGTGAATGCTGCTTTGCTTTTTAAACGTAATATGACTCGTGGGATGCGCCTGGATATTCCTCCGGGTACAGCGATTCGTTTTGAACCAGGGCAAGAGCGTGATGTAAAGCTTGTTCCTATAGCTGGTCAGCGCCGTATTTTTGGGTTTAATAGAAAAGTTATGGGTGGTTTGTGATTTATGTCTCATAGACTTTCACGGAGATCTTATGCTGATATGTTTGGTCCTACGGTAGGAGATCGTGTGCGTTTAGCTGATACAGAGCTTTTTATTGAAGTTGAAAAGGATTTCACATTATATGGAGAAGAGGTCAAGTTTGGTGGTGGGAAGGTGATTCGTGATGGTATGGGGCAGAGTCAGATATCTCGGATAGGCGGTGCTGTTGATACGGTAATAACGAATGCATTGGTTGTAGATGTTCGTGGTATTTTTAAAGCGGATATCGGTTTAAAAGATGGGTTAATTTCAGGAATAGGGAAAGCAGGGAATCCTGATATACAGTCGGGTGTAACAATTATTATTGGTCCTGGGACTGAGGTTATAGCTGCTGAGGGAAAAATTCTAACAGCGGGTGGAGTCGATACTCATATTCATTTTATTTGTCCGCAACAGATTGATGAAGCGTTGAATTCTGGTATTACAACTATGATAGGTGGGGGAACAGGTCCTGCACATGGCACTTTATCGACTACCTGTACACCAGGTCCATGGCATATTGCTCGTATGATAGAGTCTGTTGATAAATTTCCGATGAATATAGGATTTTCTGGGAAAGGAAATGCTTCGCAACCGGAGGCTCTTTTGGAAATGCTTCGGGGAGGGGCTTGTTCTTTGAAATTGCATGAAGATTGGGGTTGTACCCCTGCAGCAATTGATACCTGCTTATCTGTGGCAGATAATTGCGATGTACAGGTGATGATTCATACCGATACCCTGAATGAATCTGGTTTTGTTGAGGATACAATTAATGCTTTTGCTGGACGGACTATTCATGCTTTTCATACAGAAGGTGCAGGAGGAGGGCATGCTCCGGATATTATTCGGATATGTGGTTTATCTTACGTATTGCCAGCTTCTACTAATCCAACGCGTCCTTATACTGTGAATACAGTTGCAGAGCATTTAGATATGTTAATGGTTTGTCATCATCTGTCTCCTTTGATTGCTGAAGATATTGCCTTTGCAGAGAGCCGTATTCGAAAAGAGACAATCGCTGCGGAAGATATTTTACATGATATGGGTGCCTTTTCTATTATTTCTTCTGATAGTCAGGCCATGGGACGTGTTGGTGAGGTTATAGTACGGACGTGGCAAACAGCTGATAAAATGAAGAAACAAAGGGGTGCTCTTTCTGAAGATTCTTGTGAATCTGATAATTTTCGTGTACGGCGCTATATTGCAAAATATACTATTAATCCAGCTGTTGCGCAGGGTATTGGTCATTTGCTTGGTTCTGTGGAAGTAGGGAAAAGAGCGGATCTTGTTTTATGGTCTCCTGCTTTTTTTGGAGTGAAGCCACAACTGGTGATCATAGGAGGTATGATTGCTGGAGCTCCTATGGGAGATCCTAATGCTTCTATTCCTACACCACAGCCTGTTTATTATCGCTCAATGTTTGGAAGACAGAAGGCAGCGAGTTCGTCTAGTGTGACTTTTACTAGCGCTGTTGCTTTAGACGATGGGTTAGAGAATAAGTTGAGGATTGAAAAGGATCTTGTTTCTGTTCTGAATACGCGATCAGGAATATCGAAAGCAGCTATGTGTTTAAATAACGCTTTACCTGATATTGAAGTAGATCCTGAAACTTATGAAGTCAGGGCTGATGGAGAGTTATTGATTTGTGAGCCGGTTGATACTTTACCTTTAGCGCAGCGTTATTTTCTTTATTGAATCATTGTTTTTTAGAAACCGGAATCGGTCAAGCGTTCCTTGTAGGATGAATGCTGCCGCGGCGGAATCAATTCGATTCGCTCTCTGTTTGCGAGAAACATTGCTTTGAATAAGAGTTCGTGTTGCGGCTATTGTTGAAAGACGTTCATCTTGGAAGACAAAAGGTATTTTTGTTAACTTTATCATATTGTGTACAAATGCACGTGTTGCTTGTACTTGTGGTCCACTCGATCCATTCATATTGAGTGGGAGTCCTATTATAGAAACAGAAACATTTTCCTTCTGAAAGAGCTTTAATAGTGTGATTGCGTCTTTAGAAAATTTTGTTCGTTTGAGCATAGGACGTGGATTTGCGAGAGAAAGCCCTCGATCTGAGATTGCTATCCCAATCGTTTTCTTTCCTAGATCGAGACAAATAATAGGTGCATCTTTTTTTAAATAGAATGGAATGACACTGATCTCAATAATAGGCATGAGTTTTTGTTGTTTCCTGAAAAATGGAGTTTTGGAAAAGAGATTCTTTTTGAACAAGAGATAATCTAAAAAGATTTTTTCTATTAAGCAAGCAGATCTAATCTCTGTTAAAAATCTTGTTTAACGAATACAAGGTATCTGGATTTCTTTTTGAAGTGTGTTTGTTTATTTGGAAAAAAAAATATGAGCTATGTTTTATCCTATTTTTTTTTGCTTAATCGTGTTTTGAGAAAAGTAGCATAGGAGATTGTGATGTGTATTGATTTGGAAACGGTGAGGCATGTTGCGCATTTAGCGCGTATTGGACTTGATGAAGAAGAAGTATTTCTTATGAGTCATGAACTGAACTCTATTTTGGAATTTCTGAGTGAGCTGAATAAGATAGATACTCAGGATTTAGGTTGTATGGAGGAATTTATGGTTTTGCGTATGCGTGATGATATGGCTAAGCCTTGTGAAGGAACAGAAGCTGTTCTTAGAAATGCACCTTTTGTTGTGCAGGATAGTTTTTTTGCTGTATCAAAAATTATTGAATAATTATTTCTTTTTGAGATGAAAATATAATGGGATTGAAGATGGATGATTTAACGGAGCTAACTATTGCTGATGCGCGTTATCGAATGAGGAATCGTGAAATATCTGCTGTTGAGTTAACAGAGGCTTATTTAAGTGCAATTTCGGATGGGAATAGAAACATTAATGCTTATGTTTTTGTTACTGAAGAGCAAGCACGTCGTATGGCGGCTACAAGTGATCAACTTTTTTCTAGAGGTGATGAGAGACTTCTTGAAGGGATTCCTTTGGGAATTAAAGATATTTTTGTAACTCATGGTGTGCATACACAGGCATGTTCTCGGATTCTGAGCGGATTTAGGCCTGGCTATGAATCGACTGTAACATCGAATTTGTGGCGGGATGGTGCTGTGATGTTGGGTAAGCTTAATATGGATGAGTTTGCTATGGGCTCTTCTAATCAGACTTCTATGTACGGACCTGTTGTCAATCCTTGGCGAAAGAAAGGATCGGATGAAGCTTTGGTTCCTGGTGGTTCTTCAGGTGGTTCAGCAGCAGCGGTTGCTAGTCGTTTATGTGCTGGTGCTACAGGAAGCGATACTGGAGGATCAATTCGACAGCCAGCAGCTTTTACTGGAACGGTAGGTCTGAAACCGACTTATGGTCGCTGTTCTCGCTGGGGGATTGTTTCTTTTGCTTCATCCTTTGATCAGGCAGGGCCTATTACCCGAGATGTTCGCGATTCTGCCGTGTTACTCAGATCAATGGCTTCTTTTGATGATAAGGATTCTACATCAGTTGATTGGCCTGTTCCTGATTATGAATCAATACTTGGTAGAAGTATTAAGGGATTAAGAATTGGGATTCCAAAAGAATATCAGATTGATTGTATGCCTGATGAGATTGATAAGCTTTGGATTCAAGGAAGGGAATATCTTAAAGATGCCGGAGCTGAGATTATAGATATTTCTTTGCCTCATACAAGATATGCCCTTGCGGCTTATTATGTGATTGCTTCTGCTGAAGCCTCTTCTAATCTTGCTCGTTATGATGGGGTTCGATATGGGTTACGTATCTCTGGGAATGATGTTATTGATATGTATAAAAAAACGCGTTCAGAAGGATTTGGATCTGAGGTTAAACGTAGAATCCTTATCGGGACTTATGTTTTGTCGGAAGGATATTATGATGCTTATTATATGAAGGCACAAAAGATTCGATCTTTAGTCCGTCAGGATTTTGATAAAGTTTTTGATCAGGGTATTGACGCTATTCTAACTCCGACAACACCTTCTGCGGCTTTTAGAATGAGAGATGAAAGAAAAGATGATCCTATAGCTATGTATATGAATGATATCTTCACTGTTCCTGTTAATATGGCCGGGTTACCAGGAATCTCTCTTCCTTCTGCTCTTTCTTCAGAAGGGATACCTTTAGCTCTTCAGTTAATTGCTAGGCCTTTTAATGAGGAAACACTTTTTCAAGTGGGTTATATTCTTGAAAAGGCTTCTGGAAGATTTTGTCCTCGAAAATGGTGGTAATGTTCATGGATAATAGAAACATGGATAGCACGCGTTTTTTTAAACGTGATGGGATTCGACTTGCTTTTCAAGAAAAAGGGAAGGGTGATCCGGTTTTGCTGATTCATGGGTTTGCATCTTCAGGGTATGTGAATTGGGTTTTATCTGGATGGTTTCAAATACTGACGGAAAAAGGTTATAGAGCTATTGCGATTGATAATCGTGGTCATGGTTCTTCAGATAAAAGTTATGATTCAGCTTTTTATAGATTAGATTCTATGGCCTATGATGCCGCTGCACTTTTAACTCATTTAGGAATAGAGAAAGCTCATGTGATGGGATATTCTATGGGAGCGAAGATTTCTGCATGTATGGCTTTGCGAGTCAGTGAGAAGGTTCGTTCCGTGGTTTTTGGAGGTCTTGGGATAGGTCTGGTTACTGGAACTGAGAATTGGCATACCGTAGCAGAAGCCCTTCTTGTGAATGATTTAAAAATGATTACTAATGCGCGTGCTATGATGTTTCGTAAATTTGCTGATAGTACGAGAAGTGATCGGAAGGCCTTGGCTGCTTGTCTGATGCTTGAAAAAAAGGATTTGACAGTTACGGAAGTTCGTCAGATAAAGAGTCCTGTTTTAGTAGCTGTTGGTACAAAAGATGAAATTTCTGGGAAACCAGAACCCTTAGTCTCTTTGCTTTCGAAAGGAGAGCTTTTATTGATTCCTGAACGGAATCATATGTTAGCGGTAGGAGATAAAATTTATAAAGAAGGTGTTTTGAAATTTTTTGAGCGTCATAGGATGAAATCCTCTTTTTAGAAAGGAAGTCGTGAGGGCGTATGATGTCACTTCTATTGAGCGAGATTCAGGGGAATAGTAAGGATTTTTTATGGAGTCGTATGAGAAGAGAAGCAGAAGAAGGGATAGCTGTTGATCCGACTATGTTAGGTTTTTTAGGTTCGTCTATTTTGGAGCAAAATGGTTTAGAAGAAGCCTTAATCAATCGTTTGCTTAGTAGATTTTCGCATCATGCCTTTGACTTTCATGTGTTAGAGAATGCGTTTTATGAAGCCACGGCTTCTATAAACAATTGGACGAAGATTGTGCAGAAAGATATTTTTGCAGTTTTCGAGCGTGATCCGACTGTCCATCGTTTTCTGGATGTCATTTTGTATTTTAAGGGTTTTCATGCTCTTCAGATTCATCGTATAGCTCATGTTTTGTGGAATAAGCAAAGGAAGGATTTTGCTTATTATTTACAAAGTTGTTCATCTTCTCTCTTCCAAACAGATATTCATCCAGCGGCTAGAATTGGATCTGGTATATTTTTAGATCATGCTACAGGTATTGTGATAGGAGAGACTTCTCTTATAGAAGATAATGTTTCAATTCTTCATAGTGTAACATTAGGGGGAACAGGGAAATCTGGTGGAGATAGACATCCTAAAATACGAAGGTGCGTGTTGATTGGTGCCGGAGCTAAAATTTTGGGGAATATTGAGGTTGGCTTTTGTTCTAAAGTAGCTTCAGGTTCCGTGGTGTTGTCTGATGTTCCTCCACATGTGACTGTTGCTGGGATTCCTGCTACTATTCTTGGTAAAACTGGTTCTGAAGCTCCTGCACAGAGTATGGATCAGACTTTTTCGTGTGGAGATGGCATTTAAATGGAATTGCTTTTTTTTAGTAGTATGGATGGGGATTTGAGTTGACCGCAAGCTGCTAAAATGTCATGTCCCCGGGGTGTCCGGATAGGTGAAGGGTACCCTGCTCGATTAATAATATTTGCAAATAGCTTTATTTGTTGCCAATCTGAGCATTGATACTTGCTTCCTGGCCAAGGATTAAATGGGATTAAATTAATTTTTGCTGGAATACCTCGTAAGAGCCCAATAAGTTTGTAAGCATCTGCAGTCGTGTCATTTATATCTTTTAACATGACATATTCAAATGTAATACGTTTTGCATTACTTAATCCTGGATAATTCCGACAAGAATTTATGAGTTCTGCTAAGGAATGTTTTTTATTAATCGGGACTAAGATATTTCGTAAATCATCATGAACTGCATGTAGTGAGATTGCGAGCATAACACCAATTTCTGTTCCTACACGGGAAATGTTTGGAACAACACCAGATGTAGATAAGGTGATTCTCCGTTTTGAAAGAGAGAGACCATTGCTATCAGAAGCAATGATTAATGCCTTTTTGACTGCCTCGAAATTATATAGGGGTTCTCCCATTCCCATCATCACAATATTGCTAATTTTTCTTTTTTTCTGAGTAAGGCGATTATCAGTATAGTCTTTTAAACAATCTCGTGCAATAAGAATTTGTAGAAGAATTTCTTCTGCTGTTAGATTGCGTACAAGGCGTTGGGTCCCCGTGTAGCAAAATGAACAGGAAAGAGAGCAGCCTACTTGACTCGAAAGACATAAAGTTCCCCGCTCATTTCCAGGAATGTAAACTGTTTCTACTTCTCCGCTATGATTCGGAAAATGTAAGAGCCACTTTTGTGTGCCATCATATGATATGTGTTCTTTTAGGATTTGTGGTCGGGGAATGGAAAAGTGTTCTTCAAGAGTTTTTCTTAATGTTTTAGAAATATTTGACATTTTCTCAAAAGAAGAAACTCCGCGTACATATAACCAGTACCAAAGTTGTTTGATACGCATAGGAATTTCATCTTGAGGAATAGCTATCAATTGAAGAGCTGAAGCAAGTTCACTCCGAGTGAGTCCGATTATAGAAGTTTTGTGATGGGATAGGAATGATGTCTTCATAGGAAAGGATTCTAATAGAAACAATATTTTTGTAGAGGATGACTATTTACATTTTTGAATAGCATCGATAGCTGCTGTGATCCCTTTAAGGGAATAAGTGTATGTTGTATTGGTTCCACGTTCAGAAATAGCTTGAACGGTGAGACTTTTCCCTTTTTTCATCGCTGCGACTAAATTGAGTTCACCTTTGTTTGTATCAATCCATGCGGATGTATTTTTAGTAAACATACTAAAATTTTTATTTCCAATGGATAAATTGACACGAGAATTTTTCTTTAACGTGTACCCAGCCATGAATTGTGGTTCGAATGTGATTTTTTTTGCTGCAATTTTTTTGCTTAGGAGAAAAAAGTTGTCACCATGTTTCACTGTTGATGGTTGTTGCTCTGTTGGAGTAGAAAGGATATAACAGAGTGTGTTTTTATGATTTTTGTAGGAGTAAGCTCCCCAATAATCAAACTGGTTGATTTTTTGAGGTGTTTGCCCGAGTGCACTCGTTGCTAGAAGTGTGAGTGTTATCAGCACTGTTATAGATATCTTTCCAGACATTATTTTCCCCATATTTTTAGTGGATAGTATGATAACATGATTTTTGTTGTATGATTTTATGATTTGTGACTCATTCTCCGTTTTGAAGCATGATAACATATGATAAGGGCCTATACGAAGAGATATAAGATTTTTTAAATATCTTGTAGCTTTTTTAGTAATGCTGAATGGATAAAATTATTTCCGGCTATGATACTTTTTATTGGAGACTCAGAGATAAAGCCGCCAGATTCTCGGATTATTAAAAGGCTAGATCCTAAATTACAAGAACTCACATTTTCTTCCCAAAAGCCATCAAATCGTCCTGCTGCTGTGTAAGCCATACCAAGTGTCGAAGCTCCCATAATACGTATTTGTGCGAGCTCTCCTATCGTCTGTCGTAATTTTAGAAAATACAAGCTATCTCCTTTTTCTCCGAAGGATGGATTTCCAATTCCAATAACACTTTCTTGTAGCTTACGACGGTTAGCAATACGTAATCGTCGATCATTGAAAAAAGCACCAATGCCTTTCTCTGCTGTATAAAGTTCATCAAGTGCGGGATTATAAATAAGACCTGCGACAACTTTTCCTTGTCGCTGAAGGCTAATGGATATAGCAAATAGTGGAATCCCATGTAAGAAATTGGTTGCACCGTCTAGAGGGTTAATAGTAAAACAGTGCTGGCTATCTTTTCCTGTTATTTCTTTTGAGTTTTCTAAAAGAAAATGATATTCTGGTCGCGCTTTATGAAGTTCTTTGAGAATGAGGTTTCCTGCATTTTGACTAGCTAGTTTAGCGTAGTCATGTGCTCCTTTCAATGAGACTTGAAGATTTTGTACTTCGCCGAAATCACGGATCAGTGCGCGTCCCGCTTTTGTTGCTGCTTGAATGATTATATTCATTATTGCTGAGCGGGCCATTTTTTTATTGATCCTGATGTTTTAGGTTGAAGAAGACTGATAGTGTTTTATTCTGCACGTCGGAGATAGGTGATATTTTGAGTATCGACAAGAATACGTTCACCGGATTGGATGAAGGAAGGTACAAGTATACGGATACCGTTTTCTAAAATAGCAGGTTTGTAAGAAGAAGCTGCTGTTTGTCTTTTTATAGTGGGATCGGCTTCAGTTACAGTGAGAGTGATTTGATTTGGAAGAGAAATTCTGACAGCTTTCTTTTTATAAAACTCTATTGTAACTCTCATTTCATCTTTTAGAAAAGCATAATTTTTACAAAAATATTGAGGTAATTCAAGTTGTTCGTAAGATTCGGTGTCCATAAAGATAAGAACGTCATCCTTTTTATAAAGGAAAGTGAAATCTTTTTGTTCGATACGTACTTTTTCTATACTTTCGCTTGCACGAAAGCGTTCGTTTAATTTGGTCCCATATAAAAGATGTTTTAATTCAACTTGGTTAAATGCACCTCCTTTTCCAGGTTTAACAGTGTTGCATTTGATAGCAATCCATAGGTTTTTGTTATGCTCAATTATGTTTCCAGCTCTTATTTCGTTAGCGTTAATTTTCATAAGGTTTGATCCATGATAAGAGAATTCAATGAAGATTTTCCAGAATTGTGAGGTACTTTATTCTGGAATAATTTTCTAGTTCTTTTTGAGAATCGTTTTAAGCCATGGATGTGTTTTGTCTCAACGAGAATGATATCACGGCAGAAATGCTACTGTTTTTTCGGAGCTTTTTCACTCGAATGAGAAATGAGTCTTTTGATGGAGTATATATGTGAAGAAGATTCTTCTGAGTAATAAGGATGTGTGCCAACGGAATACTTGTATAGATGTATTTCGAGCCCTTGCTTTATTAACAATATTTATTAATCATATTCCAGGTACAATTTATGAGGATTTTACACACAAAAATTTTGGTTTTTCTGATTCTGCAGAAGCTTTTGTATTTATATCAGGGATTGCTGTTGGTTTATCTTATGGGACAAGATTCAATGGTAGAAATCGGCTGATATTAACAATAAAAATGTGGCGTAGAACATGGGTCCTTTATTCAGCGCATATTATGATGACTTTTGTTACCCTGGCGATTTTCTGTGGTTCCGCTATTTTTATGGATAATCCAGAGCTTTTATCAGAAATTAATATTCGTCCTGTTATTCAGGATCCAGAAAAGGCACTTTTTGGGATAGTGACGCTAGGCCATCAGCTTGGTTATAATAATATTTTGCCGCTGTATATGATTTTAATGTTTTTAGCACCATTGATTCTGTATGTAGCTGGGGCAAAACGAAGGTTATTAGTTTTTATATCAGGTTTTATTTATTTTTTTTCTGGTTGGTTTCAGATTGCACCGCATAATTACCCGACAGAAGGTGTTTGGTTTTTAAATCCTTTATCGTGGCAATTTTTATTTGTTCTTGGTGTAGTAAGTACAGTTCATGTTAAGCGAGGTGGTCAAATACCGAATCATCCTTTTCTTATAGTAGGAGCTGTAAGCTATCTTCTTGTTTCTTTGGTTTGGGTAAGATATAACTTGTGGTGGATTAATATTTCATTGAATATGCCTGATACTCTAATAGGTTTTAATAAGACTTATATTTCTTTGCCTAGACTTTTACATATATTAGCTATCGTTTATGTGTTAACCGCTATTCCGGCTTTTTCTTTTTTAGTTCGACTAAGAAAGTGGAATCCTCTTGTCATTCTTGGAAAACATAGCCTTCCAGTTTTTATTAGTGGTACGATTTTATCTCTGATCGCGCAGATAATAAAGAAGCTGACTCCAGCTTCGATATTTTATGATACACTGCTTATTCTTTTAGGTATTTTTGTCCAGTTTGCATTAGCTTACTATCTGGAATGGGTTACTGTTTTAAAACAAAGGACGGAGATGCTCTGAAGTTTTGTTTTGAAGAAGGAAGTTCAAAAAACTTTATCAGGGTTTGAGATTGCTTGTGGTCAGTGGAGATGATAAAGGAACTTACTATTTGGTAATTTTTCGATGCAGGCGATTCGTATTATTGGTATAGATCCTGGGTTACGTTATACTGGCTGGGGGGTGATTGAGATTAGTGGTAATTATCTGAGATTTATTGCATCAGGTACTCTGAAATCGGATAAAGACAAATCTCTTTCTTTTAGGCTGTGCCAGTTGCATCAGGGTTTGTTAGAAGTTTTTCATTGTTATATGCCACAGGAGGCTGCTGTTGAAGAGACTTTTATGAATAAGGATGGAATAGCAACACTTAAACTTGCTCAAGCACGTGGTATTGCTCTTCTTGTTCCAGCTCAGTTTGGTATTTCTGTTTCTGAGTATGCACCGAATACGGTGAAGAAGGCTATTCTTGGTGTTGGGCATGCTGATAAGAAGCAAATTCAGATGATGATCAAAGTCTTAATGCCACGTGCTACTTGTGATAGGAGCGATGCGGCAGATGCGCTTGCTGTTTCTGTGTGTCATGCTCATCATAGGAAGTGTTCTTTTTTTGGAAAAAGGGAGGTTCGTGGTGATCGGTAAGCTTAAAGGATTTATTGAAGAGATTGGAGAGGATCATGTTATTCTTTCTGTTCAGGATATCGGTTATGTGGTTTACTTGACGCCACGTGCGTTTTCTCTTTTACCGGCATTAGGGCAGGTGATCAGTTTGTTTATTGAAACAAAGGTACGTGAAGATACCATTCGACTCTTTGGTTTTTTTTCTGGAATTGAAAGGGAATGGTTTCGTTTGTTACAGAGTGTTCAGGGAGTTGGTGCAAAAGTAGCTCTTTCTGTTTTGGGGACTGTGAGTCCCGATGAGCTTTCTAGTGCTATTTTTTTACAAGATCTTGCAGTGTTTACTCGTATTCCTGGTATAGGGAAGAAAGTCTCTGAGCGAATTTTAATAGAGCTTAAAACTAAAGCTTTAGCAAAAATTTCTAATCATGCTCTTGATATCAGAGGTGAACCGATGTTGAGAGATGCTCTTTCTGCTCTTTGTAATTTAGGTTATTCTCGTGATAAAGCTTCTCAGGCTATTGCAATGGTTGTGAAAGAAATAGGAGTAAATTTTACGTCTGCTATGCTGATAAGGTTTGCTCTTAAGGAACTTGTCAATGAACAAAATGTATGAAGGCTTAAGTTTGGGTGAACAAGGTGAACAAAATGAGAATTCTCCTTTATTCGAACGTCCTCAGAGTTTAGATGATTTTGTTGGTCAAACAGCATTGCGTTGTAATCTTCGGGTTTTTATTGAATCGGCTTCTGCGCGAAAGGAAGCGTTAGACCATGTCTTATTTGTTAGTCCTCCTGGTTTGGGCAAAACAACTCTTGCTCAAATTATGGCAAAAGAGTTATGTGTTAACTTTCGTTCAACATCTGGGCCAGTCATTTCTAAGGCTGGAGATTTAGCAGCTCTTTTAACGAATTTGGAAGAACGAGATATTCTTTTTATTGATGAAATTCATAGGTTAAATTCTTCAATTGAAGAAATTCTTTATCCAGCTATGGAAGATTTTCATTTGGATCTTATGATTGGAGAAGGTCCAGCCGCTCGTTCAGTGAAAGTTGATCTTGCACCATTTACTCTTGTTGCAGCGACAACACGGCTTGGTTTATTGACACGGCCGCTTCGAGATCGTTTTGGTATTCCTATCAGGCTTCAATTTTATACGATGGAGGAGTTACAGTGCATTGTGCGACGAGCGGCATGTGTTTTGAATATATCGATTTCTGATGATGGTGCTAAGGAAATTGCTTGTCGTTCACGAGGTACCCCGCGTATTGCCTGGCGTTTATTACGGCGTGTTCGTGATTTTGCAGTTGTTGCAGGGATAGGTGTTGTTAATGCAACGATTGCAGATGAGGCTTTATCTCGTATGGAAGTGGATAAACATGGTTTGGATCATCTTGATCGGCGTTACTTATCTATGATAGCAAACAATTTTTCTGGTGGTCCAGTTGGTATTGAGACGATTGCAGCTAGTTTATCAGAGTCACGGGATGCTATTGAAGATGTGATTGAACCTTACCTTCTTCAGAAAGGTTTTATTCAGAGAACTCCTCGTGGCCGTATTCTAACGACGGCGAGTTGGAAACACCTTGAATCTTAGTATAGGCTTTCTGTATTTTTAAATTGTAGGTTATATAATCGTTTATATAGTCCATTTTGATGGTTAAGGAGCTGTTGTTGTGTTCCTTCTTCAACAATGCGACCTTCTTTCATTACAATAATTTTATTCGCTGTAGAGATAGTTGAGAAACGATGAGCAATAACAATAGTTGTTCGATTTTTTATAAGACGATTTAATGCCTCCCGAATGGATGATTCAGATTCTGAATCAAGTGCACTGGTTGCTTCATCAAGAATAAGAATTTGACTATTACGCAGCATGGCTCGTGCAATAGCGATTCTTTGTCGTTGTCCTCCAGACAGGTTTGCTCCATTATCACCAACATTGGTGTTATAATCTTTTGTGAAATTGATAATAAAATCGTGAGCATTAGCTGCTTTAGCAGCTTGTATGATTTCTTGTTCTGTAGCATTGGGTTTGCCAAGTGAAATATTATAACTCACGCTTCCTTCGAAAAGGAAGGTATCTTGACCAACATAGGACATTGTCTTACGCAATGATTTAAAGCTTGTCTGCCGGATATCCTGTCCATTAATTTCAATAGATCCTTCTATCGGGTCATAAAGACGCATAATCAGGTTGATGATAGTTGATTTTCCGGACCCGGATGGACCGACAAGGGCTGTGATTTTTCCAGAAGGGAAGGTTATATTAATATTTTCAAGAACGGGGTGGTTTTTGATATAAGAAAAGTTGACATTTTTAAAGATGATGTCACCTTTTCCTTGGGGGAGATTTGTTGCTTCTTTGCTTTCTTTCATAGTAATGGGGTGATCGAGAATCTCAAACATCATTCGTACGCCTATGATTCCAGATTCAATTTTAACCCGAATATTGACTAATCTTTTTAGGGGTTCATAAGCAAGAAGAAGGGCTGTAATAAAAGCCATAAGCTGAGCTTCAATTCCGGGTTGGTAAGAGGACATGTATCCAGAAAAAATGATAACAATAGCGATAGCAATTCCCGCAAGTGTTTCCATAACAGGGCTTGTTGCTGCTTCAAGTGTTGCAATTCCATTGGCACGTTGTTCGACATCGTTAATTGCTTGTTCCATCCGTTGTTGCATAATGTACTCGAGGGCAAAGGCTTTAATAACTCTAATTCCTATGGTTGTTTCTTGCATAACTTTGATGATTTCGCTCATAGAAGTGAGTTCTTTTTCCATTAAAGAGTGAACTCTTTTTAAGATTTGCCGTATAGAAAAGAATGCTAATGGGGTCGTAGTAAAGGCAATAATGCTGAGTGTCATGTTTTGGATCAGCATAACTCCTAAAAGACCGACGATAGAGAGTAGGTCACGTACGAATGTCGTGAAAATGGTATCGATAATATCACGTGCTGCATTAGCATTATGGGTGACGCGGACGAGAAGATCGGATGATGCAGTATTTTGGTAAAATGATATGCCTTGTTGCATAAGTCGTGCGTAAATTTTACGTTGTTGTTCTGCAACAATGCTGTTTCCAGCTTTGCTAAGAAAAAAACTTTGAAAAAAAGTTGCTAGTCCTTTTATAAGGAAGATTGCTATGACCGTTATTGCAACGGTGACTATCATCTTAAAGTCATTGCCATGGATAATTTGGTAGATAACGTCTCGCATAATCCATGCGCTTGCCGATGTCATACTAGCAATGATAAGCATACTCATGCTTGCATATACATACCACTTAGCATGTTTTTTGAAATTTTCCTGTAAAAGTCGTAAAATTAGTTTTTTATCGATTGAGGAAATTTTCTTAATTGTAGTCATTTATAGGAATCTTTATTACTGGCATCATCTACTAAACGGATCCTCTTTTACATACAAGTACATATCATGAATTAAGTATTGGATGTTGATCTTATGAAGATATAAGATCACTTTTTTTATAAGAGAAGAGATAGATAAGAAACATGATATTTGGAAATCAAGAGGATCAGGCTAGGACTGGTTCCGAGGGTATGGAGAGTTTTTTTGGCTTTAATAAAATTGATAAGGCTAAGAAGCAAATGTTTGTTGACCGTGTCTTTGATTCTATTGCTTCTCAGTATGATCTCATGAATGATATTTTATCGGGCAGGATGCATCGTTTCTGGAAAGATCTGATGATCAGTTGGTTGATGGTAGGTCATGTGCGAGGTTGGAAGGTATTGGATGTTGCTGGTGGGACAGGTGATATTGCTTTTCGTATATTGGAGAAATCGGTTGATTCTACTATCACAATTTTGGATATCAACAGGTCTATGTTAGATATAGCTCGTAAGCGTGCGAGATCAAGGAACTTTCAGAAGGAGGTTGATTTTTTAGAGGCTAATGCTGAATCAATGCCTTTTCAAGATAATTTTTTTGATGTTTGTACGATTGCTTTTGGTATTCGTAATATTCCAGATATTAAAAGAGCGCTGAGAGAGATTTTACGTGTTTTGAAACCAGGAGGACGTTTTCTGTGTCTTGAATTTTCAGAAGTAACAATTCCGATTCTTGACAGAATTTATGACATTTGGTCGTTTTATGCTATTCCTTGTATCGGTAAGATTATGACTGATGATGAAAATGCTTATCGCTATTTAGTAGAATCTATCCGTAAGTTTCCTAGACAGAAGGATTTTTCTGATATGATGAGGATAACGGGATTTGTGCATGTGAGCTATCGGAATTTAACTGGAGGTATTGCGGCTATTCATTCCGGTTGGAAGATGTGATGATGAAAATTGTTATGTTAGTTCGCTTTGCATGGGCGGGGTGGGTTTTAGTGAGAGAAGGTGTTTTAACCTTTTCAGGGGGAGGGTGGTTTTTTGGTTTAATCGCTCGAAAGAGGTCTTTTAGTCGTTCAGAGCGTATGTCATGTGCTATGAATAGACTCGGTCCCTCTTATGTGAAGCTTGGGCAATTTTTGGCAACTCGTCCTGATATTATTGGACGAGATGCAGCAGAAGATCTTGCTTTGTTACAGGATAGGATGAAAACTTTTTCATGGAAAGTAGCGGTTTCTCAGATTGAAGCTTCTCTAGGGCGGAATATAAAGGATATTTTTTATTGCTTTGAGGAGCCTGTTGCTGCAGCATCCGTTGCACAGGTGCATCCTGCATGGGTTCGTCATGAGGATGGTTCGATGCGCAGGGTTGCTGTGAAGGTGATTCGTCCTGGGGTACGGAGAGCTTTTGCTCGAGATATAAAAAGCTTTTTCTTTGCGGCTGAATTAGCTGAACGTTATCTTATTTCTCTTCGACGGTTGTCTCTTGTTCGTATTGTTAAGAATTTGCAAAAAATTGTTCGGATGGAAATGGATCTGCGTTTTGAAGCAGCTGCTATTTCTGAAATGGCTGAGAATATTACTGGAGATGTAGGATTTCGTGTACCTAAGGTTTATTGGGAGTGTACAGGGCGTGATGTTTTGACTATGGAATGGGTTGATGGCATTAAAATTTCTGATAGAGATGGACTGATTGCTGCGGGTTATGATCCTTGTAAGCTTGCTGTATCCTTAATTCAATCTTTTTTAAGGCATACATTACGTGATGGTTTTTTTCATGCTGATATGCATTCTGGTAATCTGTTTGTGGATAAAGATGGTGTTATTGTCGCTGTGGATTTTGGTATTACTGGGCGTCTTGGTCAAAAGGAACAACGTTTTCTTGCTGAAATTCTTTTTGGGTTTATTCACCGTGATTATAAGCGTGTAGCAGAAGTACATTTTGCTGCGGGTTATGTATCAGATAATTATGATGTAGCGACTTTTGCTCAGGCTAATCGTGCTATTGGTGAACCCATTCATGGTCATTCTGTTGAAGGTATCTCTATGGCTAGGTTACTTTCTCTTCTCTTTGAGGTAACTGATATTTTTGATATGCAAGCAAGACCGGAGCTTTTGCTTTTGCAAAAAACTATGGTAGTTGTAGAAGGTGTTGCTCGTTCTCTTGATCCCAATTTTAATATGTGGAAAGCAGCTGAACCGGTTGTAAGCGAATGGATTTCTAAAAATATTGGACCTGTGCGTTTTATAAGAGATATCTTCGAAGGAAGCCAGGATTTGATACAAGCTTTTCGAAAAAAATCAGAATCATTCGATGTTTTTTATGGTGATGGAAAGAAAGATAGAGTGCTGCATAGCGGTTTTTATTCATCGAATGATGCGTTTCATAAAAAACTTGTTTTTGATAGTCGATGTGCTCTTTGGATTATTGCATTTTGTTGTCTGGTTATTGTTTTTAAGTTTGTGCTTTTTCCTTTCGTTAGGATTTGAAGCTAATTTGGTCAGTTTTTAATTGTTAGGATAGATCTATGTGCTTGAATCCTAGATCAATAAAGTATGAAGGGATTTTGAGTGGGAAAAGGATTCTTCTGATTATTGGAGGAAGTATTGCTGCTTACAAGGGGCTTGATCTTATTCGTCGTTTGCGAGAGCGAGGGGCTAAGGTTTATGTTGTTCTGACTCTTTCAGCGCAGGCTTTTATTACACCGCTTTCTGTGAGTGTCCTTACAGGTGGAGAAGTTTTTAAAGATCTTTTTTCTTATATGGATGGAGAAGATGTTTCTCATATTCGTTTA
Organism: Candidatus Tokpelaia sp. JSC161; assembly: GCA_003331105.1. GTDB lineage: Bacteria > Pseudomonadota > Alphaproteobacteria > Rhizobiales > Rhizobiaceae > JSC188. Next base: position 303,737 of record QEND01000001.1, read on the forward strand.
GCTCGTAAGGTGGATATGGTCATCATAGCACCTTGTACTGCGAGTCGTTTGGCAAAAATAGTCTCTGGTCTTGCTGAGGATTTAGCTGGAGCTGTGCTGTTAGCGATACGTGTTCCGTTACTTTTAGCTCCTGCGATGAATCCGGGTATGTGGAATCATCCAGCAACACAGCGTAATATTAATCAACTTAGAAAGGATGGTGTTTATTTTTCTGGGCCAGAAAAAGGAGAAATGGCTGAAAGTGGGGAATTTGGTTTAGGGCGGATGAGTGACCCATTAATTATTGTTAGTGCAGTCGAAGCTATATTTGTACGGGTACGCTTATTCCCTCATTCACTCATTGGTAAGCGTATTATAGTGACATCTGGTCCAACTTATGAGTCACTTGATCCGGTACGTTATATTGCAAATCGTTCTTCGGGCAAACAAGGACATGCTATTGCTGCAGTTCTTGCTTCTTTAGGAGGGGATGTGGTTTTGGTATCGGGTCCTGTTGCTCTGAGAGATCCATGGGGTGTTCAAACGATTCATGTTGAGAAAGCTCAAGAGATGTACTGCACTGTACAATCAGCTTTGCCAGCAGACGTGCTTATTTGTGTCGCAGCTGTAGTAGATTGGCGGGCTGATGTGATTTCTGCTCAAAAAATTAAAAAACAACCGACTGCGAGTCGTATGAATCTTGATCTTGTGGAAAATATAGATATCCTTTCTGATCTTGGGAAGAGTGTCTTACGACCAAGGCTTGTTATAGGATTTTCTGCTGAAACGGGTGACGTTTTAGAAAATGCAAAGACTAAGCGTTTAAAAAAGAAGGTAGATTGGATGCTTGCCAATCATGTCTGTGCTATAGGAGGAGAACGGAATCGTGTGTATTTTATTAGAGATGAAGGAGTAGAAGCATGGCCGGAAATGGAGAAGTTTGTTGTTGCGGAAAGATTAGTGAAAAAGATCGTCGATTTTTTTGAGAAACTTTCTTATTAATGACTCTCAATTAATCCTTTTTGAATCGCTGCATCACGTAATGAATATTTGAGGCGTGATCCTATTTGTTGGATGACCAGGCTTCCTGCAAAAGCACCGAGTTTCGCAGAAAGTTCTAATGGGAAATTGTGGGTATATCCGTAAAGGAATCCGGCTGTATAAAGATCACCAGCCCCAGTGCTATCAAGAATTGAATTGATACAGCTGAAGGGTGGGATATTGATTATCTTTTGTTTCTGGATAATGATAGCTCCTTTTTCTGCACGAGTAATACAGACGATGTTATGGGAATCCTGGCGTATTGCTTGCAGAGCTGATTCTATTGAATGAACTTTATAAAGAGACATAATTTCTTTTTCATTAGCAAAAAGAATATCTACGATATTGTTCCGGATGAGATGTAAAAAATCTTTGCGTGAGCGCTGAATACAAAGTGTATCAGATAAGCTCATGGCAATTATGTTTTCATGTTGATGAGCGGTCTGAGCTGTTAGAAAGATTATTTCTTTGCCATGATATAAATCGAAGAGGTAGCCTTCGAGATAGGTGACTTGAGCATTTTCTATTTGATTCACTGGAATATCTTTTGGATTGAGTTGAGCGGATGCTCCGAGATAGGTATTCATTGATCTCTCTCCGTCTGGAGTGATAAAAATTATGGAACGTCCTGTGTCTATTTTTTCTAAGAGCGGAGGTGTATTGTAGGAGACGCCTTCTTTTTGTAAATCGTTAGAAAAAAGATGTCCGAGAGAATCTTCTGCAATTTTACCTATAAAAGATGTCTTGCTCCCAAAGTTTGCAAGAGCAGCAATTGTATTTGCAGCACTGCCTCCTGAGCTTATTATGGCTTTTTTGTGATTAAATAAGTCTTGTTGATTTTCTATGAGAGTCATCCCTCCTTTGATAATATCGTTATTAATGATGAATTTGTCATCTATTGGGATAATGATATCTACAAGAGCATTGCCAATAGCTAAAACATGGATCCTTGACATATATGATTCTTTTCTTTCAGTTTCTTAGAAAAAAAAGGTTGATAACTTTTTCAAAAGAGAGTCAATGTTTTTAGTATGAAGTGTGCGTGTGCTAAAATGAAAGCATAAGATATTGATTGAGCGGGATAAGATGTTTCGACTGATTCACATTTCTGATCTTCATCTGGCACCGTTACCAAGATTTTCTTTGATAGATTTAATGGGAAAAAGCTTGATCGGTTATATGAATTGGCATTTTCATCGTAAGTATAAAATGGAAGAAGGTACTCTATGTCTGCTTCTGAATGATATTTACAAGCGTGATCCTAGTCATTTAGCTATTTCTGGGGACATAGTAAATCTGTCTTCATATTCTGAGTTTGTACAGGCATGGAAAAAAATAAGAGAACTTGGTGATACAAGAGATGTTTCTTTGGTCTTTGGTAATCATGATGTTTATGTTTGTGGTGCCTTGAGAAAAGCTTGTCGGATATTTTCCCCATGGATTACAGATAATGAGGTCACAAAAAATTTTTTTCCTTATATGCGTGTGCGTGGAGAAGTGGTGATTATAGGTATTTCTTCAGCAATGGTTACGCCTCCTTTTTTTTCTTTTGGTTATTTTAGTGTTCGACAGGAAAAGAAGATGGAGGTCTTATTGAAAAAGGCTGAAGCTCTTGGACTGTTTCGTATTGTGATGATTCATCATCCTCCTCTTTATGGCTTGGAGTGGCATAAGCGTTTATGGGGGATTAAACGGTTTCAACGTGTTGTTGGTGAAAATGGAGCAGAACTCATTTTGCATGGCCATACTCATTTACCAACATTATTTTTTATGGCAGGGAAAAATGCTCGAGTGCCAGTCGTTGGAGTTTCTTCGGCTTCTCAGTCTTTTGGGAAAGAAAGGCCTCCAGCTGGTTATAATCTTTTTGAAATTACTAGAAAGGGTGGAAAGAATTGGGAATGTTCTCTCACACGCTATAGTATTTTAGATAAAAATGGTAATATTGGGGTTATTGAGCATGAAAAATTATAGATTGGAATCTGTAGCTAAGAAAGAGGAAATTAATTATGGGCGAAGATGTCTTGATCAGACCAGCCCATTATATCAAGTTGTATTCTTGTAGGTAGGAACTTAAAACAATTTTCTGCTAATTTTAAGCGTTTTTCTCGAATAAGTTCTTTCTTAAGAAGATTGCTTAACTGGTGTAGATATATGACATCAGAAGCAGCATATTTTTGCTGCGCATTGCTTAATTTTTCTCTTCCCCAGTTGGAAGACTGCTGTTTTTTACAAATTGTAATATTTAAGAATTCTTGACATAAATCTTGTAAACTATGTTTATTGCTATAGGTTCGTGTTAATTTAGATGCAATTTTTGTACAGAATACAGGTCGTGCGATAGCTAAAAAAGTGTAAGCAAGGATAGCAAGATCAAACCGAGCAAAATGAAATATTTTTGTTATTTGAGTATCTTGAAGAAGTTTTACAATATTGGGAGCGTTTTTTTGTTTTGGGCTTATCTGTACAAGATCAACTGTTCCATCTCCTGTTGAGATTTGGATGAGACAAAGGCGATCCCGGTGTAGGTTCAGACCAAGCGTTTCAGTATCGACTGCGATAGAAGTGACATTATACCTAGAAAGGTTAGGCAAGTCGTTTTGATGTAATCGGATTTTACTCATTTGAATCTTTTTTAGTATGCATGATGATGGATAATCCTTTTAAATTGGATGTAGAGATGTTGTGATCCAATGAACAAGACGGTTTTTAGGAACGGCTCCTGTCATGTTAGCTAAAACTATTCCATTTTTAAAGATTAAAAGTGTAGGGATAGAGCGGATACCGAATTGGGATGCTAGCTTTGGATTTTCATCGACGTTAACTTTAGCAATGATTATTTGATCTTTCATGTCAATTGCAATGTCATCGAGCAAAGGGCTAATAATTTTACAAGGGCTACACCATTCTGCCCAAAAATCGATAAGGACTGGTTTTTTAGCTTGAAGGACTTTTTCTTTAAAAGAATCTGCATGAATTGTTAAAATTGTCATTTTTTGATCCTGTTTCCTATTTGGGAGATGAACTTTTTCAGTTGTTTGTTTTCTAATTTGATTTCAAATAAAATAGGTTTTTGAGTATAGATTAGTATAGAGCGTATTTTTTTGTGTGGATAGAGTTTTTCTATAAGTTTTTTATAGAGTGTTATTTGTACTAGATGGGAAATTGGGATTTTCTCTGTGTTTGGGGGCACCTTTCCATTTTTGAATGTAGCAAGGAGAATTTCTTTTTTGAAGAAAGTAAGTCGGTCAATTTGACCTGAGATTCTAATTTTTGTTCCTTTGATATTAAGCATTCCTGTTAAGGTGATGTCAGCTTTGCTTTTTGTAGAAACAAGATGGAGGATGTGCCTCTCTTTCAAAAGAGAGACAATCTTATGTAGAGTTTTTAAGTATTTCTCAAATTTTTGATTTGGGAAATGATATTTTAGGTAAGTTCGTGTCAGTCGATCCCTTTCTTTTATAGGAATGTCTGAAAGAAATTGTAAGAGAGAGTGGATAGGATTAGGATTGGTTTCTTCGAGGTAATTAAACAGAGGTAAATAATTGTTTTTTTTGAGTATTATTTTTGACGGCTTTTTCCGAGTGTTCTCTTTAAGGAACTCAGGAAGGGGGGGGTAGACTAGATTTGTGTTTTGTTTTTTTTGTGTTATTTGTGTTGTATTGATGTGTTGCAATGTTTGTGTTTGAGAATTTGTTTTGCTTCGATCGATAAGAGCATGTGAGGCTAGTGATAACCAGCTATTGGTATTATTGCTGATTTTTTGCTTGTTGGAATAACCACAAAGAATCAGGCGATCTTTAGATCGAGTCATGCCTACATAAAGTAAGCGACGGTATTCTTCTTCGGCTTGCTTTTGAATTTTATTCATAATGGTTTGTATTTTTTGTGTTTTGAGGTCACTTGTTGGAAGCCAAATGAGAGTTGTATTTTTTTGTTCGGAGATTGGGACTAGTTTGGGTTCATATTGATGATTCCAAATAGAGGTTCCTGAATCAACGAGGAAAACTATAGATGCTTCAAGTCCTTTTGCAGCATGTACTGTCATGATACGGATTTGATCTTGTGTCTGATTGATTTCTCTTTTAATTTCTGGATTAACACTTTCTAATGTTTCTAAAAAAGCTTGTAATCCTGGTAAGCCAGTTTTTTCTATGCTCAGGCTATAGTCTAGGAAAGTGTCAAGTACATCATTTGTTTCTGTTCCCAGTCGTGCAATGATTTTTCGTCTTCCTCCGTTTTGTGATAGGACATGACTGTAAAATTCAAAGACTGGGATATTTTCGGAAATAGCCTGATAAAGGCGGAGCTCTTGTACGATAGCTCTGAATTGCGGGGATTTGTCTGCCATATTTTCAAGAGCGCTCCACAGTTTGCTTTTTCTGTTTGCTGAGAGAGTGAACAGTTGCTCTTCATCAAGATTAAACAGTGGACTTTTTAAAACAGCAGCGAGGGAGAGATCATCTTGTGATTGGATAACAAAACGCCCGAGTGCGATGAGATCACGGATTGCAATATGATCCATGAGATGTAGACGGTCTAGGCCAGCTATAGAAATACCACGCTTTTTAAGAGCACGTGAGAGAGTATGAATAAAGTGATCTCGTTTTCTGACTAGGATCATAATATCTTTTGAGTGTATTTCTTTGTTTTCTTCTTGAAAAAAGTTTTTTATTGTTTCTGCAATTTTTTCAGCAAGCTGAAGACTTGGCGAAGGACACAAGTGTTTTGGTTGACACCAGTCGTCTATTCTTGGTTTTTTTTCTGAAAAAAAACTTTCCCAGATATCAAAAGAACCGAATTGACGACGGACAGCTTTATGTCGTGTTGGTTGATTTTCGGTGCTAAGACCTTGGTAGTTTGCAGGTTTTGAAAAAATATGATCAACAGCTGAAAGTATATCGTTTGCAGAACGGAAAGAGAATTCAAGTTTTATTTTCTGGAATGATTTATTAGCATTTTCAGCTTTATGTTTTATATAGTCTCCATTTTTAGAAAACTGGTCTGGAATAGCGCCTTGAAATGAGTAAATAGATTGTTTTTCATCGCCTACAGCAAAGACTGTCCTTTCGGTTTTTCTATTACTTTTTCCGGAAAAGAATTCATTGGATAGGAGTTGGATGATTTCCCATTGTGCAGGACTTATATCTTGTGCTTCATCAATGAGAATATGATCAATCTCATAGTCTATTTTGTATAGTATCCACTGTGCTGCAGAATTATTTTTTAAAAGTGAAATAGTATAATATATAAGATCATCAAAATCAAGTAAGTTACGTGATTTTTTTAATTGGTTATATAAGTTTAAGAGATAGTTTATAAGAATATAAGCTGCTTTGTTAAGGGAGATGAGTTCTGCTGCTTTTAATTTGTCAAGAAGATGAAAGGTTTTTATTTGTTTTTGTAGAAATAGATTTTTGCTCTGATCCGATATTTTTTGCAGTGATTTCGTGAAAATTTTTTGAGGGTTGCGGAACTTTCCATTTTTATGGAAATAAGCATTGAAGCATAGTTTTCTAATCATTTGAGAATCTGTTTCGTAGAGAATCTCTTGTAGTTTTTTAACGAAATTTGCAGTATTTTTTCCTCCATGTTTTGTAAGAATTATGAGTTGATTAGAAGGGAATAGAGCCGTTTGTTGTAGCTTTTGAGTTAAGAAGTCAGTATTTTCTGTTTCTTTAAGAGCGAAAATTTCATGTAAAGTTTTTTCTGTTTCTTTGTTTGTGGTATTTATAAAACATTGAAGGATGTTTCTGTTTGCAAGAGCCTCTTCAAATAGGTCTTGGAGGCCAGATTCTCCAACTGTATAGAGAAGAAGATGGAAGGCCTGAACAAGTTTATGATTATTTTTTTGATAAATAGCGCTGAATAAGGATTTTTTTGCTTGAGAAATTAATTGTTTTTCCTGGATATCATCGATAATGTTAAAGTGGCTACTGATATTAGCTTCTATTGGAAATTTATGTAGTAAGGCTTCACAAAAAGCATGTATGGTTTGTATTTTCATACCTCCTGGTTTTTCTAGAGCATAGGCAAAGAGCTTCCGGGCTGTGTTGATATGTTCTGCGTTTGCTTTTTTTCCTTCGAGGTGATAGAGTTCTTCTACAAGATCTTCGTCATTTATACGGGTCCAGTGAGCAAGTTTATTAAAAATACGATTTTGCATGACAGCGGCAGAAGATTTTGTGTAGGTGAGGCATAATATGCGGGCGGGTTCTGTGCCATTGAGTAAAAGACGGAGAACACGCTGAGTTAATACATAAGTTTTACCTGATCCTGCATTAGCAGAAACCCATATATTTTTTGTCGGATTACTTGCTTTTTTTTGTTCATAGAGAGCTTTTTTGGGGATATCGCTGAATGGAATGTGATTGTGATTCATTCGACTGACCATTCCCATAGTCGTGCAAGGTGATCATAATCTCCTCTATAATTTTTTCTCGGTGCTAAAGCGTATGAGAGGTACCCGTTTTCAGGATTTTGATAGTATTTTACAAGAATTTCAAGTCGTTGCCATGCTTCTTCGGAGAGCTCAATTGCTGTTTTACTTGTTTCTTTTAAAAGACTTTCTCTTTTCAGAGTGCCTTTTTTTGTGAGACGTATATAAAGAATATCGGAGGGTAATTTAGCTCCACAACGGCTAAAAGCTCCGCGTAGGAGTAAGGCTCCTTCAAGGGCAAGCTGAGGAGAGAGGAGTTTGGCTGCTTCTTGAGAAGATGGGGTTGACCCTGTTTTAAAATCAATAATTTCACAATGAGAGGGATCAATGAGATCAATACGATCTGCACGTCCTGAGATTGTGGTTCCTGTCTGATTAAGCTGGATTGGATCAGCGGATATTTCAGAAAAACGGATACGTTGTCCTAAGCTGATTTCCCATTTTAGGAATTCTTCTGCTATTTTTAAAAAGTGTGGCCACCAAAGAGCTTGAATATAAGGTGGTAGTTGTAAATTATTAAATTTTTCTTTAGCTGTTTTTCTTAAAAGGAATGAGGCTTCTGTTGCTTCTGCTTTGATGCCGCTAGCACTGAAGGCAGCAATGATTTCATGATAAAGTGTTCCACGTTTTGAATGCGTTTGAATGCTAAGAAGAGGATCGAGTGGTTTTAAGCGCAATATTTTTTTAGCATAGATAGCATAGGGGTCATGCCGTAATACTTCAATTTCGCTTATAGAAAAATGGGTTGGTCTGGAAGTGATAGGTGGTTTGGGACAAGGGCGAGCAAGATATGGTACTGTTGGCATTGTATCCAGTGTTTCTCCCCACTGAAGATAGATATTTCCCCTGTGGCGTATAGCAGTCATTGCATCTGATCCTAGAAGAGTTTCTACTCTTTGAAGCAAACGGGAGGGAAGAGAAGGGCTATTGTTCGTTCTTAGTGAACGGCTAAGAATAACATTATTCATTCCAAGAGCCATTTGGAAATCATGGGCAGCGAGACCGATATCTTTTTCTGTCTGGTCTGAATGAATGATTTTTTGCATAGCCCGTGATAAAAAAGGGTTATTGTGGATAGCTTCTGTGTCTGATACTTCATTTAAGTTACTGAGAATAATAGTATCAAAACTTTGCAGACGTGCTTCAAGTGCTTTGCAAATAGTGATGTGTGAATATGTATTGTTTTTTTCTTGGAAAGTTTCTTCAGCAATTAATGCTTCAAAGATTTTTGGCCATTCCTGTGATGTGAATTCAAGGCCTGATCTTTCAGTGATAAGAGAACGTACAAAGAGTTTGAAACTCTTTCCGGATTCACCTCTATAGAGATGTTTGAGTGAGCCGTTTTTATCTCTTCCAAAATTTTCAAGGCTTTGAATAGTTTTTTTGATTGCTTCTGCTATGCTTGTGTTTTTTTTTGAAACAGCAAATTTGTAAAGTGGAGCTGCCGCTTGTGTTATTTTGTTGCTTAGAATCAGGATATCCTTAGCTTGTAATTTTTGGATGTTTTGAAACTCTTTGAGTCTTTTTATAATAAAATCACTTGTGCGTCCTAGTGAGATTTTTCCTGTACTGCCGCGCAGGGCTAGCTCGAATTGTTCTACGTTTTCGCGTAGTTTAGCATGCCTTGTTTCTAGGCGTACAAGTGGATTTTTTAAGAGAGAGAGGACTGGGATAGGGCTTTCTTCAAAGATAGAGTTTATTAGGAATCGTATTAATCTTATTGTGTCGCTTTCTAAAAGTAGCTTCTGACTCCAGGAATTAGCCTTTATGCCAAATCTCTTTAATTCAGCGGATACACGTCGACTGAAATTGCGATTGCTGGTCATAAGAGCGGCTTTCTGTTTTTTTTCAATAGCAAAGCGTAAGGCTATGGCAATAGCGCGTGCTTCTTCTCGTTCTCCTTGAGCTTCGATGAGGGAGACTTTTTGAAAGGCCTTCTTATTATGATTTATTATTTTTTTGACTTTTATCCATATATTTGTTGTGCTTGCAGGACGCAAAGCTAGGGAAATCAGTTGTTCTCGTTGTCGTTTTTCTGATGATACGAAGCCTATATGTTTTATAGAAGTGCGTTGAATCCCTATTTCTTCTAAAAGTTTTTTGATATTATACTGTGGATGGCTGATAGCAGATAAATTTTTTTTTTTAAGATTCAGTGCATCCCAACTGATTTCGTCAAGATCTCGATCAACTCCTGGTATAATTATCGCTCCTTGTTGTAATAAGGAAATGGTTTTGATGAGTTTTGTTATTGCTGGGTTTGTATTTATAAACCCTGCAATTAAAACTGCACCACGAGGAGGATGAGCAGAAAGATATGCTGCGTGTTGCTCTATAGCTTTTTTATGCAAAAAGACTGGATTCACTAATTGGCGTTCTTTTAGGATCTTTGGCCATTCTTCTATAAGAATATTAAGGAAATTGAGTGTCACTTGCCACAATTCAGTCATATGATCGGAGTTTATGTTTTTAAGGAGATTCAAATTTTCATCTTCTATCTCAATTTTCTCTATGAGGTGAGAAAGTTCGCGAGCGAACCAGATTGCATGTGATGTCTTTTCTGCTATACTGATTTCATGAGGTAGTTTGATCTGCCAAGCGCGGATGAGACGTGTAAGTAAGAGTACTCTTTCTATTTTTTTTATAGGCAGTTGGTCGGAAACGTTTTTTATTTTCGCTGGGAGAAGAAATATGTTTTGTTCATTGTCTAATGGGTATATTGTTGGTAACAATGTCGTTCGTGAGCTGAATTCTATGAACGTATTTCGTAAAGCATTGGCCGCATGTGTTGTTGGGACATAAATGGTTGTTTCTGCTAGTGCTCTTGGATCCCCTATATTACATTCTGTGATTAGATTGCCTTGTAAGAGTTCTTGAACAAAGGTTAGAAGAAATGGGGTTCCAGGAGGAATAGAAAATACCAAAGGCATTATAATCTCTTATATAGTGAGTAGATGCTTTAAAAGAATGAGACTGTATTTGATTTTTTTTGTATGAGAAGGTTCTTTGATTGTTTAAAACATGTTGTGAGTCTTTTTTTTGCATTCCCTGTAGCAGTAATGATAGCCAGACGGCTGGTATTATTATATTGTAGGGAAATTGAAATGTATGGATCAATAAGATTTTTAACTTTTTCTGGCCATTCTATAATGAGTACGCCTTCTTCTAATGCTTGCTCAAAATTGAGTTCATATATTTCTTCATGAGAGCGGAGACGATAAAGGTCTGTGTGGGTTATAGGGAAATTTTTATTTTCGTAGGTTTGTACAAGAGAAAATGTAGGGCTTGGGACTTCAAGTACATCGTTATCAGCAATTGTACGAATCACTGCCCTAGCTAGAGTTGTTTTTCCTACGCCAAGATCGCCTTGCAGAGCAATAATATCTCCTTTTTCAAGGATAGATGCTATTTTTTTTCCAAGAATTTTTGTTTTTTTTTCATTAGTAAGGTGTATGATATATTTCATTGAGAATTTTCTTTAAATCTATAAGATTTTTTTTTATGAAAAGAATATTTTTTAATATCGATAATTTTTTGATTTAAAAGGGCCATTAGGGTTTATACCTATATAAGCCGCTTGTTTTTTTGAAAGTTTAGTGAGCGAGATCCCTAGGTGAGCAAGATGTAGTTGTGCGACTTTTTCATCGAGATGTTTAGGGAATATGTAAATTTTATTTTTGTATTTTTTTATTTGAGTGAAAAGTTCGATTTGTGCTAATATTTGGTTAGTGAATGATATTGACATTACAAAAGAAGGATGGCCTGTAGCATTTCCAAGATTGAGTAATCGTCCTTCTGATAAGAGAATAATACGTTTATTGTTAGGAAATGTAATCAGATCAACTTGAGGTTTGATATTCGTCCATTTTAGAGAAGACAAACTTGAAACCTGTATTTCATGATCAAAATGACCGATGTTTCCGATGATGCACATGTCTTTCATAGCGTCCATATGCTCACGGCGAATGACATCTCTGTTTCCAGTTGCTGTTATGACGATATCAGCTTGTGATACGGATTTTTCTAATGGAACTACTTCATATCCGTCCATGACAGCTTGTAGGGCACAGATAGGATCAATTTCTGTTATTTTGACTCGAGCTCCCGCACCAGAAAGTGATGCGGCTGAACCTTTTCCAACGTGACCATATCCGCATATTATAGCTAATTTGCCAGCTATCATTGTATCTGTAGCTCTCCGAATTCCATCAACAAGTGATTCTTTGCAACCATATTTATTGTCAAATGTTGATTTTGTAACACTATCGTTGATATTCATAGCTGGGAAAGGTAAGAGGCCTTTTTTCTGCAATTGATAAAGTCTATGTACGCCTGTTGTCGTTTCTTCTGTGACACCTTGAATAGATGCCTGTTGACGAGTAAAGAACCCTGGTGTTTGTTGCATACGTTTCTTAATTTGTTGAAACATAATTTTTTCTTCTTTTGAATGTGGCTGAGACAGGAGATTTTCTCCGCTTTCTGCTCTTGCCCCGAGTAAAATGTAAGCCGTTGCATCTCCTCCATCATCAAGAATCATATTAGAAGGCTTTCCATCGCTCCATTGGAAGATAGCATCGGTATATGACCAATATTCTTCTAAGGTTTCATTTTTCATAGCAAAAATAGCCGTTCCATCAGCAGCAATTGCAGCAGCGGCATGGTCTTGTGTTGAAAAAATGTTACATGAGCTCCAGCGTACACGAGCACCTATTTTTTGGAGGGTTTGAATCAGGACAGCTGTTTGGATTGTCATATGTAATGAGCCGGAAATACGTGCTCCATATAGAGGTTTTTTGTATTGAAATTCTTGACAGCAAGATATTAATCCAGGCATTTCTGTCTTTGCGATATTGATTTCTTTACGTCCTAAATCGGCAAGATTGATGTCTTTAACAAGATATTGTTTTGGTGTCATGATAAAAAAAATCTTTTTATTGTTTCTTCTGAAATTTTTGTTATAGAGGTCTTCATGTGTTGGGAAATGGTATTATTTCCCTGGAAAGCATTATTTTCATGTGGTTTATGTTGATTAGGGAATCCTTTGAGTATAGGAGAGTATCAGCTGATGTGGGCTTTAAAGACACTTGCTTTAACCACTTTTTTATTACTTTTTTCGTTCATGTTTTCTGGATGTGGGTTCTCTACAAATACAAAGAGGGGATTGGAGATTCAGAATTCTGATATAATAGAATCAGGATCATTGCAAGATTTTATGGTAAATGTTGGCAATCGTATATTCTTTGATCTTGACTCTTCTTTTATCCGACCTGATGCGCAAGTAACATTAGAACGTCAAGCTCATTGGTTGAATCGTTATTCTGAATACATGGTTACAATTGAAGGTCATGCAGATGAGCGTGGTACTCGTGAATACAATTTAGCCCTTGGTCAGCGTCGTGCTGTAGCAGCTAGAGATTTTTTAATTTCTCAGGGAGTCTTGCAACATCGTATGAAGACAGTTTCTTATGGAAAGGAACGTCCGATAGCGATTTGTGATAATCTATTTTGCTGGTCGCAAAATCGTCGTGCGATGATAATTGTTAAATAAACTAATGTATTCTTTTCGTTTTTAGAGTTGGTGTTGTTTTATCCCTTTTTGAAGTCTATTCTTTGTCTTTGAAGACAATTTATTCTTAAGAGGATTTACATTATGATGCGATTTTTTTTTATAGGAAATATGATTTTTATAAGTCTTATCGCAACGGCCTGTTATCAGCAGAGTAATATTACTCTATCCCCTGATTCTCTTGTAGAAGTAGAAGGGGAATGGCTTGATGGTGATGGTATAATTTCTTCTTTTCATAGCGGTTTATTTGAAACCCGTTCTGCTGATACAGATGAAAAACTTGCTGAGGGGAATTATGGAATGGATAAGAGTAGTCCTGTCATTAGGATTGAAACTCGATCATTAGTTCGTGGGACGTTATCTTTTGTAAAGTGTTCTTTGATAAATCCTTCCAATATGCTCTGTACTTTAGAAAATGGGAGGCAATTTACGTTAAGTAAAAAAGTTCGATAAAAGGGTGTGAAATGGAACAATCATTAAGAGAGGATAAAATAGGTGTTCTTCTTATAAATGTTGGAACTCCGGAAGGGCTTGGTTATTTTAAGTTGTGTCAATACCTTGCTGAATTTCTCTCAGATAAGCGTATTATTGAGTTGTGGAGTTTACTTTGGTATCCTATTTTGTATGTTTTTGTCTTGAATGTTCACTATAAAAAATCAAAGTTAGCTTATTTACGTGTATGGGATAATGAGCGGAAGGTTTTTCCTTTACGGTTTTATACATCAGCACAGGCTCAGAAGTTGCGTGCCTCTTTTTCTAAGCTTGGAGTAGATGTTGATTGGGCTATGCGTTATGGTAATCCTTCTATTAAGAGTGTAACGAATTCCATGATTGTGCGTGGTTGTACTCGTATTTTAATGTTTCCACTTTATCCACAGTATTCAGCTGTCACGACTGCAACGGTCAATGACGTTTTTTTTAGTATTTTGAAAAAAAGGCGTTTTATTCCAGCGATTCGTACTATTTCTTCTTATGCAGCTAATTCAGTTTATATTGATGCTCTTGCAAGCTCTGTTTTGAAGCATTTTTCTACAATTGATTTTATTCCAGATGTTATTCTTGTATCTTATCATGGGATTCCTAAAAATTATGTAGAGCGTGGTGATCCATATTTGACAGAATGTAAAAAGACAACCACAGCTTTACGTCGTAGACTAAATATGGATGAGAAATCTTTAATCATGACCTTTCAATCTCGTTTTGGATTAGGAAAATGGTTAAAGCCTTATACAGAAAGGACAGTGAAAGAACTTGCTCATAAGGGTATCCAATCTCTAGCTGTATTAACTCCTGGTTTTGTCTCAGATTGTTTGGAAACACTGGATGAAGTTTGTCATAAGACTGCAGATCTTTTTTATAAGAACGGGGGTAAAAATTTTACGCATATTCCTTGTCTGAATGATAGCGAAGAGGGAATGTCGGTGATTGAGCATTTAGTTCGAATGGAACTACTTGGTTGGTTATAGGTGTTTGTAGATTTTCTGATTCATGGCATAAGAATGAAAGATGTTTTAAGAAGATTGCCTCTTATGTTGTTTTGCTTGGTCAATAAGGGTAAAATGAAAAATGAGTATGGAATCTGCGACTTTTGTTGTCATGTCTCTAGGTGTGATGATTGTAGTTATTTTTTTTTCAGCAATTCAAATTATTCCACAGGGATTTCATTATACAGTTGAGCGTTTTGGCCGTTATACTCTTACTCTTTTGCCAGGGCTGAACTTCATTATTCCATTTGTTGATCGTATTGGTGCGCGTGTTTCTATGATGGAGCAAGTTCTTGATGTGCCGACGCAGGAGGTTATAACGAAAGATAATGCAACGGTTTCGGTTGATGCTGTCGTTTTTTATCAGGTATTAAATGCTGCTGAATCAGTATATCAGGTAGCTAATCTTGAATATGCGCTGATGAATTTGACTATGACTAATATTCGTACTGTGGTTGGATCAATGGATCTGGATGAGCTCTTGTCAAATAGGAATGTTATTAATGAGAGATTACTCCAGGTTATTGATGAGGCTGTTTCTCCCTGGGGAATGAAGATGACTCGGATTGATATCAAGGATATTAAGCCACCAAGGGATCTTGTAGATGCAATGGCACGTCAAATGAAGGCAGAGCGTGATAAACGTGCTCAGATTTTGGAAGCTGAAGGAGATAAAAATTCAAATATTTTACGAGCTGAAGGTTTAAAGCAAGCACAGATTCTTGAATCTGAGGGCAGGCGTGAAGCTGCATATCGTGAAGCAGAGGCACGGGAGCGTTTAGCTGATGCTGAAGCTAAAGCTACGGTTGCAGTATCTCGTGCTATTGCTGAAGGAGATGTTCAAGCGATTAACTATTTTGTGGCGCAGAAATACACTGATGCGTTAAAAGCTATTGGGACAGCTAAAAATCAAAAAATTATTCTTATGCCGTTTGAAGCATCGTCTTTTATTGGTTCAATTAGTGGAATTTCTGCTATTGCAAGAGAGGTTTTTAAAGTTAACAACGAAAATTCTTCAAAATGAACTTTAGTCTTCGCCGGTAGAGCCAAAAGCACCGGTATCTCTTTTACTTTGAGATAGACTTTTCTGTTCAATGATTTTGACGTGGAGGATAGGTGCAATAATTGCTTGTGCTATTCGCATCCCCCGTGTAATAGAAAATTCTTGTTGACCAAGATTGATAAGTAATACATGTATTTCTCCACGGTAGTCACTGTCAATGGTGCCAGGGCTGTTTAAGCAGCTGATACCATATTTTAGAGCAAGACCAGAACGAGGTCTTATTTGCGCTTCACAAGCTTGAGGTACTTCAAATATCAGTCCAGTTGGAATCAGAATTCTCTGCAATGGGAAAAGAATAATAGGCTTGTTATATGGGACTGCAGCTCGGAGATCTAGACCGGCGGCTCCTATTGTTTCATAGGAGGGGAGTTTAAGATCCTTAGCATGGGGAAGACGAACGATTGAAAGTGTAGGGTATAATATTGACATATAAATTGTATTTAAATTGTATTGATTTGATATGAGAAATGAATGTTAGAGATTGCCTATTAAAACACCAGCTGCGAAAACTAAAGAGCCTCCTATAATAATTTGAACGATTGCTCGAAGAAATGATGTATCCATATAACGATTTTGAATAAATGCAATAAGCCACAGCTCTAAAAATACAATGATACAAGCTATAGTGGTTGCTATTTGAAAATTATTCATAAGATAAGGAAGGGTATGACCTAATCCTCCCATTGTTGTCATTAGCCCATTAGAAAGACCTCGCTTAATAGGAGCACCTCGTCCTGATATTTTACCGTCATCATGTATTGCTTCAGTAAGTCCCATAGAAATTCCTCCACCAATAGAAGCGGAGAGACCTATTAGAAAAGTTTTGTGTGGATCCTCTGTTGTAAAAGCGGCAGCAAAAATAGGTGCAAGAGTTGATATGGATCCATCTATAAGACCTGCAAGCCCCGGTTGAATCCATGTGAGTAATTTTTTAGTTTTCTCTCGTTCACGTTCTTTTTTTTGAATGTGGGTTGGTGTATGTTCTTTTTCTAAAAGAGAAACAAGATGTTCATGTGCTTCTTCTTCCATAGCAAGATCGCCTAGAAGTTTTCGTGTTTCAGCATCTTGTGTTTGTTTTGCTGCCGCACGATAGAATTGAGTTGTTTGTTCTTCCATGCGTATGGCTTGTAGTCGGGTATGATCAATTCCAAGTGGTCGAGTTAGCCAATCAGGTTTGCGTTCATAAAATCCTCTTATATGTTCTCGACGAAGGAGAGGGATTTGATCGCCAAAGCGTTTTCTAAAAATTTCGATTAAACGTTGGCGATGTTTACTTTCTTCTTGAGCCATTTTATCAAAAATTGCAGCTGTGTTTGGAAATTCTATTCTTAGGCCTTCTGCATAATTGATGTAAATTTTTTCGTCATCTTCTTCTGCCGAAATAGCAAGCGCTAATATTTCTTTTTCGGAGAGAGAATTAAAAGAAAAGCGGTTAGATAAGAAAATATGATACACGATTGATCCTATCGGATTGGTCGGAGTGAGAGGATTTGAACCTCTGATCCCCTCGTCCCGAACGAGGTGCGTTACCGGACTACGCCACACTCCGTAGTCAAAAAATGCGATTTTTTATAGCATGTCGTGTATAGTTGACAAGCATATTTTTAACTATAATGATAGCGTTTATTTTTTTTATAGGTAATTGTTTCAAATCGTACTTGGAGTCCGTCATAAAGTAAAATACGACCTACGAGGTTTGTTCCAATCCCCGTTATGATTTTTATTGTTTCCATGGCCTGTAATGAGCCAATAACTCCTGGTAATGCAGAAATAATACCGGATTCACTGCATGATAGCATTGTATGTGTAGGAGGAGGAATAGGAAATAGATCGCGATAACGAGGATTTTGATTTTCGTAAGGTTTGAGTACAGTAATTAATCCGTTGAAACGACTTACAGCACCGCTGACGAGTGGTTTTTTTATTTTTTCTGAAAAATCTGCTAAGAGATAACGGGTGGTAAAATTATCTGAACCGTCAATGATGATATCGTAGGAGCTAAGGATATCGGTATTACTTGGATTTAACTGTAACATATGTTTATGAACTTTGACATGTGGGTTTATATTTTTGATGGCTTGCTCAGCGCTGTCAGTTTTTTGAATACCGATTTTATCTGTAGTGTGGATAATTTGGCGTTGTAGGTTAGAGAGAGAGACAATGTCATTGTCTACTATTCCTAAGGTTCCAATGCCAGCAGCTGCTAAATAGGAGAGGATTGGTGCACCAAGCCCCCCGGCTCCTACGACTGCGACTTTTGCGTTTTTTATTTTTTTTTGTCCTAGTCCTCCAATCTCATTTAAGAGAATGTGAGGTGTATAACGTTCTATTTCTTCAGGTGTGAGTTTTATTTTGTCTCTGTTCTTCATATCTATCTTTTTAAGGTATTTTCTAATTAAGTTACAGGAGTTTTTTTTATGATGAGAATAGCTGTTCAAATGAACCCTATTAGTATGATTGATATTGTAGGAGATACGACATTTGCACTTTGTCTTGAAGCACAGAGGCGTGGGTATGAAGTATTTTATTATACGCCAGATCGTATTTTGATGCGTGATGGTCGTATTTTTGCATGGATAGAAAGGTTACAAGTGCGTGATCAGATGGATCATTATTATACATTGGAAGAATCTTTAGAGGTGGAGCTTTCTGAAATGGATGTGATTTTATTGCGACAAGATCCTCCTTTTAATATGAATTATATGACGACGACTTATATGCTAGAACGAATTCATCCTAGGACATTTGTTGTCAATAATCCTGTTCAGGTGCGCGATAGTCCAGAGAAGATTTTTGTGACTGAATTTCCTGATCTTATGCCTGAGACGCTTATAACTCAAGATATTGGGGAATTTAATGCTTTTCGTCAAGAATTTGGTGATGTTATTTTAAAGCCTCTTTATGCTCATGGTGGATCTGGTATTTTTTATCTTGCAGCGGATGATTTGAATTCTTTGTCGCTTCTTGATCTCTTTAGAAAGCTTTTTAAGGAGCCTTTTATCGTTCAGCGTTACCTAAAGGATATAGGAGAAGGTGATAAACGTATAATTCTTCTTGATGGTGAGCCTGTTGGAGCGATTAATCGGATTCCGAATAAGGGAGATGTACGTTCTAATATGCATGTTGGTGGTAGAGTAGAACGAGCAGATATCACTAAACGTGAATATGAAATATGTGATCGTATTGGTCCATCGTTGAAAGAGCGTGGTCTTATTTTAACTGGGATTGATGTAATCGGTGGTTATCTGACAGAGATTAATGTGACATCTCCAACCGGTATTCGAGAAATAAAACGTTTTGATGGGGTAGATATTGCAGTTTTATTTTGGGATCTGATTGAAGCTAAAGTTTAAATTTGATTGTTTTGCTTTTTTCGTTTTTTGAGAAAAAAACTCTTAAGAAGTTCTGCAGACGTTTTTTCTGCTATTGCGGGATAGATATCAGGTATGTGATTGCAAGTTTTTTGTTTAAAAAAGCATGGTCCGTGTTCTATTGCTCCGCTTTTAGGGTTTACTGCTCCATAGTAGAGTCGCCGTATTCTGGCAAATGAAATAGCTGCTGCACACATGGCACAGGGTTCTAGTGTTACGTATAGATCGCAATTGGTGAGGCGTTGAGATTTAAGAATCTTGCAGGCTTTCCGTATTGCTCGTATTTCCGCGTGTCCTGTTGGATCAGGGATTGCTCGTGTTGCATTATGCGCAGCTGCGATAATGTGGTTTTTATAGCTAATGACAGCACCAACTGGAATTTCATCTAGGTCAAAAGCTTTCTGTGCTTCTTGAAAAGCATATTGCATGAGTGATAGTTTTTTTGTTTTTAACATGGGTACTTTTATTTATTTCTCGCATATTTTTTATTGATTGAGTATGGTTATTTTTTTGGTTCCTGATAGGACCTTAGAGGAAGTGTATTAAGTGTATTAGATGAGTCGTGAACGACAGTGCAAGGTGGAAAAAAATGATTAGGGATTCTGAATCCTCTAATATTTACAGGAAAAAAGAAAATTTTACTTTTGATTTTAAGGCAGAAGGTGAGCGTATAGCGAAAAAGCTGGCGCGTGCTGGGATTGCATCGCGTAGGGAAGCAGAAAGCTTGATTGCTTCAGGAAGAGTCACTCTTAATGGAATGCTTTTGAGAACTTCAGCGGTGAATGTTAAAAAAGAAGATGTGATTACTGTTGATGGAATGTTACTTCCTCAAACGGAGTGTACAAGGCTTTGGCTGTATCATAAACCAGCAGGCTTACTTACAACGATGCGTGATCCAGATAAGCGACCTACTGTTTTTGATAATCTGCCTGTAGGAATGCCACGTGTTCTTTCTGTGGGGCGTTTGGATATGAATACAGAGGGATTGCTCCTTCTGACTAATGATGGAGGGCTTGCTAGGGTTTTAGAATTGCCTGCAACTGCTTGGGCAAGACGTTATAGGGTTAGGGCGCATGGGAAGATTAATCAGGCAAGGCTAGCTTCTTTGAAGCATGGCATTGTTATTGATGGTATTTTTTATACTGCGGAGGCATTTCTTGAACGTAAGCAAGGGACTAACGTTTGGCTGTCTATGGTTTTATATGAAGGTAGGAATCATGAAATTAAAAATATTCTTGGTGCCTTGAGTTTGACGGTCACTCGTATGATTCGTGTTTCCTTTGGCCCATTTCAGTTAGGGGCTCTTGGTGTCGGAATGGTTTACGAAGTTCCTAGAAGAATTTTGCAGAAACAACTTGGGGATAGGATTATTTCGGATGCAAATGCTGATTTTGATGATTCTTTTAAAAATTTTTCTAAGGGTGATATCAAATGTTTGAAGAAGCAAGATGGTGATAGGATGGGATCGAGACCTGGTAGAGTGAAAAAAGTAAAGTCGATTCGTACAGTAAATGTGTGGACAGCTCCTGGAGCGCGTCCGGTTGGAAGATCGGAAGGGCAATCCTTTGTAAGGAATGAAAGGACTTCGCCAAGTCCTGGTAGAGTGAGAAGATCGGAAGGGAAATCCTTTGTAAGGAATGAAAGGACTTCGCCGAGTGGCTTGAGAAGATCAGAAGGGCAATCCTTTGTAAGGAATGAAAGGACTTCGCCAAGTCCTGGTAGAGTGAGAAGATCGGAAGGGAAATCCTTTGTAAGGAATGAAAGGACTTCGCCGAGTGGCTTGAGAAGATCAGAAGGGCAATCCTTTGTAAGGAATGAAAGGACTTCGCCAAGTCCTGGTAGAGTGAGAAGATCAGAAGGGAAATCCTTTGTAAGGAATGAAAGGACTTCGCCAAGTCCTGGTAGAGTGAGAAGATCAGAAGGGAAATCCTTTGTAAGGAATGAAAGGACTTCGCCAAGTCCGGGTGTGAGATGTCCATCTCGTCCTCTTGGGAGAGTCTAATATCAGACTTCTGGAATTTTTGAGAAGCTATATGGTATCTTATAGAAGAATGCGTGTTGTTGGCGGTAGACTTAGAAGTAGAACTATTTTAGCGCCTTTATCGTCATCATTTATTCGACCAACAAGTGATCGTCTTCGTGAAAGTCTTTTTAATATTTTAGGGCATAGGTTTGGTAGTTTAGAGGGATTGAGTGTGCTTGATCTTTTTGCTGGAACGGGAGCCTTAGGTATTGAAGCTTTATCACGTGGGGCAAATATTGCTGTTTTTGTGGATTCGTCAAAAGAATCTACTTCTTTGATATATAAGAATCTCAGCAGTTTAGGTCTTTCTAGATTTGCTTTTGTTTTACATTCTCATGCGAATCGGCTTGGATATCCTTCTATAATTCCTCCATTTGATTTAGTCTTAGCTGATCCGCCTTATGGAAAAGGATTAGCTGAGGATGCACTGCTTGCAGTTGTATCAAGTGGCTTGTTAGCTGATAAAGCTATTATTATTTTAGAAGAAGCTTTAGGTGTTTCTATCAACTTACCAAAAAATTTTATTTTGGAGACTGAGCGTTATTATGCTTCTACTGCCATTCGTTTTTATAGAGTAGACGCTTGTTCTTAGATATGAAACTGATGGTTGAAGCATTATTATGGATTGTTGGAGATAAACATGAATTTTGTAAGACAACACTTAATCGATAAGGCAGTCGTTTTGCTTGATTATGCGAAACGTGCTGGTGCTGATCATGCTGATGTCGTTGTGGTTCGTAGTTGTTGTTATAGTGTTAGTGTTTATTTAGGAGAGGTTGAAGGAACTGAAGCTTCTGAAAGTGCTGATTTTAGTCTTCGTGTTTTTGTTGGTCAGGGTGTTGCAAGTGTATCGGCTACTTTAGAAAGTGATTCAGAGATGCTGGCTATGCGTGCGGTATGCATGGCTAAGGTTTCTCCATCCAATCCTTTTGAGGATCTTGCTGATTCTTCTCTTTTAGTAAGAAAAGTGAAAAAGCTTGATTTATTTGATTCCTTTCAGCCAGACTCTAGAAGACTGACTGAAGATGCTTTAGAAACAGAGAGTGCTGGCTTGGATGTTCCTGGTGTAACTAATTCAGGTGGGGCAGATGCATCTTATACTAACGTTAGTCTTGTCTTGGTAACAAGTAATGGTTTTTGTAAAGATTATTTATCTTCTCGTTTTGTCCGTTCTTGTAGTGTTGTTGCAGGGGAGGGAATGTCGATGGAACGTGATTATGATTGTACTGCTACGGTGCATTTTTCTGACATGGATTCTTGTAAAAATCTGGGGAGGAAAGCAGGAGAGCGTGCTGTACGTAGGCTTGGGGCTCGTCAGATGAAAACAGGTATGATTGATGTAATATTTGATCATCGTGTAGCGTCTGGTATTGCTGGGCATTTAGCAGCTATGGTGAATGGTGCGGCAGTTGTGCGTAAAACGAGCTTATTAGGTTCTTCTATGGGGAAGCGGATTATGAAAGCAGGTGTGAATGTTTTTGATAATCCTTTGCGTCAAAGAGGATTATATTCTAGGCCTTTTGATGATGAAGGAGTGGAGGGTGTGCCACTTTATATTGTTAAAGATGGAGTTTTAAGAAACTGGCTTTTATCTTCTTCGGTAGCTCGTGAATTGAATTTAAGGACAAATGGTCGTGGGGTGCGTTCTTCCTTATCAGTCTTACCATCTTGTACTAATTTTACTATTGAGCCGGGTAGTATTTCGACTCAAGATATGATAAGTGGTGTGTCTAGTGGTTTATATGTAACTGAGCTTTTTGGTCCTGGTGTTGATTTAATCACAGGTCAATATAGTAGGGGTGCTTCCGGGTTTTGTATTGAAGGCGGTGTTTTGACTTCGCCGGTGAATGAGGTAACACTTGCTTCTAATCTTCTGCATATGTTGTCTCATATGATCCCAGCAGATGATCTGGATCGTTGTTATGGAGTCGCATCTCCAACATTATTAATTGAAGGGATGATGCTTGCTGGTAAATAGTAACAATTTTACAATAGAAGATGATCTTCTATTATTGAGTTGGGCTGCCCGGGAAGCGGGTAGGGAGGCTCTGCGTTATTTTGGTCAATCACAAAGGGTTTGGTTGAAAGATGGTCATTCTCCAGTGAGTGAAGCAGATTTTGCTGTTAATGCTTTTCTTAAGAGAGAACTTTTAGGAGTAAGGCCAGAGTATGGATGGGTTTCAGAAGAAAGTGATGATTATATAGGGTCTTCTTTTCGTCGTTTTTTTGTTGTTGATCCTATTGATGGGACTCGTGCTTTTCTTAAAGGAGATAGCGACTGGTGTATTTCAATTTCTGTTATTGAAGATAGGCGACCTTTGGTTGGGGTGATTGAGTGTCCACTTAAAAAAGAGCATTTTGTAGCTCAAATAGGGAGACCGGCATTCTTAAATGGTGAAGTGATGAGGGTGGTCGTGTCTTCTCATCCTTTTCTTGTTTCTTGTCAGCAGTCTATTTTTAATAAGTTGCCATTGTCTTTTAGAACTTCTGTAAGTTTAGAGAGCAGATATATTGGGTCTTTAGCTTATCGGCTCGCCTTGTTAAGTAGTGGTAGGTTAAATGCTGTTTTTATTCGTTGTGGTTGTTATGATTGGGATATTGCTGCTTCTGATATTATTTTGCAGCAGAGCGGAGGATTGTTAGCAGATGCAAAAGGGAGATCTCTGATCTATAAACCTAACTCTGATCCTAATGGTTTTTTATTTGCAACGGCGAATAAATGTTTTAAAGATATATTAGATGTTATTTGTACAGTCAATTTATAATAAAGGTGTTGTGAAGCGTTTTTGGAGAAATCTTCATATTTTATTTATGGCTTCTCATGGATTTAGGTCATTTGTTGTCATGCTTATCACCTCTTATTTGCGTTTCGTATATTGGACGAATCCCTTAATCAAAGGATCGCATGATCCTCGTGATGCACATGGACGATATAACCCATTTATTATTACATTTTGGCATGGAAGGCATATTATGGGTCCTTTTCTTCGTCCTAAAGGGGAATCCATTGTAGCTATGTTTTCACGTTCTGTCGATGCAGAGCTAAATGCTTTGGTAGGAGAGAAGTTAGGTCTTAAAACAGTGCGTGGATCCGGTGGTAGAGAAAAATATAGACCAGAGAAAGGAGGAGCTAGGGCACTATTGAAATTGAAGAAGGCTTTGCGGAGTTGTATGACTGTTGCTATGATTGCAGATATTGCTCATGGTAGAAGGCGAGAGGCTGGCAAAGGCATTATTTTGCTTTCTAAGCTATCCGGAAGACCAATAATACCGTATGTTTATGCTTTTTCGAGAGAAAAAATTTTAAGAAGAACTTGGGATCAAACAGCTATTCCTTTACCTTTTGGGCGATCTATTTTTTTGATGGGAGAGGTGATTTATGTTCCATCTGATGCAGATGAAGGTATTTTAGAAGGGAAAAGGATAGAGCTTACATTAATCATGAATGCTTTAATGGAGCAAGCTTATTTGCGTCTTAAGAAAAATAGGTGAGAGCTTATATGAGAGATTTCCGAGCGTCTTTATTCACTTTTTTCTACCAAAGGTTGGGTTTTTTTCTGAGTCCTTTTTTTTCATCTTATCTTTCATGGAGAGCCATGCGGGGAAAGGAGGATACAAAACGCTATTCTGAACGGATGGGATGGCCTTCACAAACTCGTCCTAAGGGACCGCTGATTTGGTTTCATGCGGTAAGTGTAGGTGAAACGATGGCTATCGTTCCTTTGATTGAAGCTATTTTAGAGTCTCACATTAGTGTTTTATTAACAACAGGTACAGTGGCTGCTTCGCAGCTTGTAGGGAAGCTTTTTGCGCAGAGACTGATTCATCAATATGCTCCTATTGATTTTTTAGTTGTTATCCGTCGTTTTCTTGATTATTGGAAGCCAGATATGATGTTTGCTTGTGAGTCTGAGATTTGGCCAATAAGAATTGATGAACTCGCATATCGCAGTGTTCCGCAAATTCTTCTGAACGCAAGGATTTCAGACAATTCTTTTGAAAGGTGGAAGAGATATGCTTTTTGTGCGAATGAAATTTTTTCGAAATTGACTATTGTAATCTGTCAGTCAGATGGAGATGCAAAGCGTTATAAGTTTCTTGGTGCTCAAAATGTTTCTATTTCTGGTAATCTTAAGGGTGATGCTGTTTTTCCATCATATCTATCTCGGGATTTTGAAAGATATCGTGAGGCTATTGCTTCTAGACCAACTTGGGCTGCTATTTCTACTCATGATGGAGAGGAATTGATAGCAGCGCAGGTGCATACAATTTTACGTAAACGTTATCCAGATCTTTTAACTATTATTGTTCCGCGTCATATAAGTCGCATTACACAACTTTCTAAGAAGTTAGCTAATAAAAATTATTCATTTGTTCGGAAAAGCCTAAATGAATTTCCTACTTTAGGAACGGATATATTAATTGGTGATACGATTGGTGATATGAGGCTTTATTTAGGTTTGACTAAAATTGCTTTTATTGGCAAATCATTAATGGGAGAAGGTGGGCATAATCCATTGGAGTCAGCAATTCTTGGATCAGCTATTTTAAGTGGACCAAATATTGGTAATTTTAAGGAAATATATAAGGAATTGATGAAGGATAAAGCTGTTTTCTTTGTTGATGATTCTATGATGTTAGCTCGTTCTGTTTCTTATCTCTTAGAAAGAGCAGATGTGCGAAGGGAAATGATTGAATCTGCTCGTCGAACAGCACTAAGACTGAGTGGTGGTCTAAAGTGTACTTTTGATATTTTGAAACCGTTTCTTAATCCTCTTTTTTTATCAGCTCAACTTTATAGGGTAGAGGATGTTTAGGGGCAAGAGTTCTCCTTTGTTTTGGTGGAGAGATCCTGGATTCTTAAGCCGGTTATTAATTCCTTCTGCAAAGCTTTATTCTTATTTTGCTGCTCGTAATATGCGAACTCGTATTCCTTTGGAAATTGATTTACCTGTTTTATGTATAGGTAATTTTACTTTGGGTGGTTCTGGTAAAACCCCAGTAGTTATTTCTTTTGCACAAACTGCAGGTAAACTCGGATATAAGCCTGGTATTTTATCACGTGGCTTTGGTGGTTCTTTTTTAGATGGCGCGCATGTAGTAGATATCAATAAGGATTCTGCATGTTTTGTTGGAGATGAAGCGCTTTTATTAGCAGAATATGGTACTGTGGTAGTATCGCATAATAGGTATATTGGTGCTAGGCTTTTAAAAAAGATTGGCTGTGATCTTATCCTCATGGATGATGGTTTTCAGAGTAGACGTCTTTATCCAGATTATGCGTTGCTTGTTGTTGATGGCATGCGTGGTTTTGGAAATGGAAAAGTATTCCCATCTGGTCCTTTACGTGCTCCATTAATCACTCAATTCTGTTATACAGATAGTATTTTAGTAATAGATTGCGGAAAGAAATTGCCTGAGATTCCAGGGATCCCTGTTTTTTATGCTATACTTGTGCCATTAGCAAATGGAGAAGTAGAAAACAAGCGTTTTCTGAGTTTTACAGGTATTGGTAATCCAAAAAAATTTTTTAGAAGTGTAAAGGTTTTGGGTGGGATGATTGAGCAGGAGCGTATTTTCCCAGATCATCATTTTTTTAGAGAGTTTGAAGTGAAGGATATAGCTGAGAATGCTAGACTTAATGATCTGCATATTGCTACTACGGCTAAGGATTATATGCGTTTGCGAGTGAATGGATTATATAGATTTCTTGATAAACTGATTGTATTTGATATTCATGTTGATTTTAAGTCTTCTAATTTTTGCGAAAAAATATTGGAAGAAGTGATATCCCGTTATAAAGGACGGATGAGAGATGGGGATTTGGCATAGAGTACAGCCTTTTTTGTTTAGGATAGGGGAAGAAAGAGCTCATTCTTTAGTGAGATGTGCTTTGAAGTATCCTTTTTTCATAAAAAAGGAATTTAAGGATAAGGCTTTATCTGTTTCTATTGCTGGTCTGAATTTCTCAAATCCTTTGGGAATAGCAGCAGGTTTTGATAAGAATGCTGATGTGCCAAATGGTATTTTGCGACTTGGATTTGGTTTTACAGAAATTGGCACCCTTACTCCATTGTCACAGCTGGGTAATCCTTCTCCGCGTTGTTTTCGATTACCAAGGGATAAGGCATTGATTAATCGTATGGGTTTTAATAATCAAGGGTACGATGCAGCTTATAAACGTCTTGTTGTGCGGAAGAAGAAGGGGATTCTTGGAATTAATATAGGTGCTAATAAGAACAGTGAGGATCGCTTTGCTGATTATGTAAGAGGTATTGAGTCTTTATATGAGGTTTCTGATTATTTTACCCTCAATGTTTCTTCTCCTAATACGCAAGGATTAAGAGATTTGCAGGAGATAGCAAATCTTCGTTCTCTTTTACCTCTTGTGATTGAGGCACGTGATAGGCAGATGCAGATATTTAATCGCTTTGTTCCTGTTTTTCTTAAGATTTCCCCTGATTTAACGGAAAAGGAGTTAGATAGCCTTGCTGCAGAGATTCTATATAGTAAATTGGATGGTCTTGTTATTTCTAATACGACGATTTCACGTACTGATTTAAAAGAGAGCTTTTCTAATGAAATTGGTGGCTTATCTGGTGCTCCGCTGTTTAGACAATCAACAATTATTCTTGCTAAGATGCGTAAACGTTTAGGGAAAAATTATCCAATTATTGGTGTAGGTGGGATTATGGATCCGATTACAGCATTAGAAAAAATCAAGGCAGGAGCAGATTTACTGCAGTGTTATACTGGTTTAATTTATAATGGCCCTTTTATGGTTCAAGAGATTCTTGAAAGTTTTATAATGACTTGTCGTCGAGATTCTATAGAGAATATTACTGTGTATCGTGATAAGAATATGCAAAAATGGGCTAGTCAAAATATCGAATAGGATATATAAGATTATTTATATTTTTTCACTTGGAATATTTGAGATGCGGTCGTAGCTCAGTTGGTTAGAGCGCAGGTTTGTGGCACCTGAGGTCGTAGGTTCGAAGCCTACCGACCGTACCATTTTTGCTGCCTTGTAGGATATTGCGTTTTTCTTTTTTATTTGCAATTATGACATGTTTATATTTTCTGGACTTTGATTGTATAAAGAATAAGGATTGTTTTCTGGATATTGGAGGGGATTATGGTAAGCAAGATTATTCCCGTTCCATCATTTGACTGTATTGTTTTTGGTGGAATAGGTGATTTAGCGGAGAGGAAGCTGATCCCTGCTCTTTATCATCGGCAATGTATTGGACAGTTTACTGAACCATCACGGATTATTGGATTATCGCGATCTTCTGTAACTGAGAATGAATATCGTAATTTTGTATATAAGTCTATCGAGACTCATGTGAAAGATGAGGATATTGATAGCTTAGAAATTGAGGAGTTTTTAGAACGATTTTCTTATATATCTCTCGATGTAACGAAAGAGCTAGGTTGGAATCAATTAAAAGAAAGGCTTGAATGTTCTCAAGCTGGAGTGAGGGCCTTTTATTTAGCTGTGAGTCCTGCGCTTTTTAGTGATATTGCAGTGCGTTTAGGTGAAACGGGGTTGATTACACCGGATACAAGGATTATCGTTGAAAAGCCTATAGGTAAGGATCTAGATACGGCCTGTGCGCTGAATAATCGCTTGGGTGATGTCTTTTCAGAAAGTCAGATTTTTCGTATTGATCATTATCTTGGTAAGGAGACTGTGCAGAATTTAATGGCCTTGCGTTTTGCTAATGCATTGTATGAGCCTCTTTGGAATTCAAATCATATTGATCATGTACAGATTACCGTTTCTGAATCTGTAGGTCTTGAAGGGCGTATAGGTTATTATGATCATGCTGGTGCTTTGCGTGATATGGTTCAAAATCACATGTTGCAGCTTCTTTGTCTTGTAGCGATGGAACCTCCTTCTTTACTTGATGCTAATGCTGTTCGTGATGAAAAGTTAAAAGTATTACGTTCTCTTACGCCTATTAATATTAATAATGTAGGAAAGTGTACAGTGCGTGGGCAGTATCTTGCTGGGGCCTCTTCGAGAGGACTCGTGAAATCATATCAAGAAGACCTTGGAGAGCTTGGTAAGGGACAGAGTGATACTGAGACTTTTGTAGCATTAAAAATTAATATAGAGAATTGGCGTTGGAATAATACGCCTTTTTATCTGAGAACTGGTAAAAGGATGGCATCTCGTGTATCCGAGGTTACAGTGACATTTCGTCCAATTCCGCATTCAATTTTTACAAATGATGCTGGAGAGGTTATTGCAAATCGTCTTGTGATTCGTCTTCAGCCGAATGAAGGAGTGAAGCAATGGCTTATGATCAAAGATCCGGGCCCAGGGGGTATGCGTCTGCGTCATATTCCGCTTGATATGAGTTTTGCTGATGCCTTTTCAGGAAGAAATGCAGGAGCTTATGAAAGGTTGCTGATGGATGTTATGCGTGGGAATCAGACTCTTTTCATGCGACGTGATGAAGTTGAAGCGGCTTGGAAATGGATTGTTCCTATTCTTGATGGTTGGGAGCAAACAGGGCAGCCTGTTCATGGTTATAATGCTGGGACTTGGGGTCCATCAAGGGCAATAGCTATGATTGAGAGAGATGGTAGGACATGGAATGATACGCTTTAAAAATTTTCAGCATAATCATTTTTTAAATCCAGATAGACTTGCTTTAGCTTTAGCTGATCGTGTTTCTAGAGAACTGACTCATGCTGTGAATGAGAGAGGGCGAGCGGTTATTGCTGTTTCAGGTGGATCTACGCCAAAACGTTTTTTTTATTATTTATCTCAGAAAGATCTGTTATGGGAAAAGATTATCATAACATTGGTGGATGAACGTTTTGTTCCGCTTAGAAGTGATCGTTCAAATGAAAATTTAGTGAGACGCTGTCTTCTGCAAGATTGTGCTTCGAAAGCAGGGTTTGTTGGTCTTTATTGCCAAGAGAAAACTGCAGAGAGAGCTGCTTGTTTTGCAGAAGCAAAAATTAATAAGCTTCATCGGCCATTTGATGTGGTTGTTCTTGGTATGGGGCTTGACGGTCATACAGCTTCTTTTTTTCCGCAAGGAGATCGTTTGAAGCTTGCGATAGATTCTAAGTCTAGGTTGCTTGTTATCCCAATGTATGCTGAAGGATTAGATGAACCTCGTTTAACCTTGACTCTCCCTATTCTTGTGAATGCAGGTTTTATTGCTTTACATATTGAAGGGAAGGAAAAGCTTGTAATTTTTGATAAGGCTTTGCGGAATGGTTTAGATACGGATATGCCGATTCGGGCAATTTTATCTTACGCAAAAAGTCCACTTCAGGTATTTTGGTCTCCGACATAAAGATCATTGAGGTATTTAATAATCGAGGTGTTATGATGAGTCTGCTTCAGAGTATTCGTGATATAACAGATAAGATAAGGGAACGCTCGAAGCCGAGGAGGGAGCAATACTTGAATCGTATTGCCGAAGCTAAGAAGGACCGTGCAAATCGTAATTTTCTGGGTTGTGGAAATCAAGCTCATGCTTTTTCTGCATGTACTCCTCTTGATAAGTCTCGCTTAAAACAAGGCATTGTAGGGAATATTGGAATTATTTCTGCTTATAATGATATGCTTTCGGCTCATAAGCCTTTTGAGCATTTTCCTTCTCTTATACGTGAGACTGCACGTGAGTTAGGAGGTGTGGCTCAACTAGCAGCTGGAGTTCCTGCTATGTGTGATGGGATTACACAAGGGTTTATAGGTATGGAACTTTCTTTATTTTCACGTGAGGTGATTGCTATGGCGACGGCTATTGGGCTTTCGCATGATACATTTGATGCAGTTTTGTATCTTGGTGTTTGTGATAAAATTGTACCAGGGCTGATGATAGGAGCTTTATCCTTTGGTCATTTACCAGCTATTTTTGTGCCTGCTGGTCCTATGATGAGTGGTCTTCCTAACGAGGAGAAGATGCAAGCCCGTCAGCTTTATCTAGAAGGGAAACTTGATTGGAAAGATTTGCTTGAGGCGGAATCTCGTTCTTATCATGGGCCTGGAACATGTAATTTTTATGGAACAGCTAATTCAAATCAGATGATAATGGAGATTATGGGATTACATGTGCCTGGTGCTTCTTTTATTAATCCTGGGACTCCGTTACGTGATGAGTTAACGCGTGAAGCAGTAAAACGTGCTTTAGCAATTACGGCGATAGGTGATGAATATACTCCTATTGGTTCTATGATTGATGAACGTTCTTTTGTGAATGCTATTGTTGCTCTAAATGCTACTGGTGGGTCAACGAATCATACGATTCATATTATTGCTATGGCAGCTATTGCTGGTATTTCTATAACTTGGTTTGATATTGCAGAGATTTCATCGGTTGTTCCGCTGATTGCCCGAGTTTATCCAAATGGTTATGCTGATGTCAATCATTTTCATGCTGCAGGTGGTATGGGATTTGTGATTCATGAGTTAATCGAAGCTGGGTTAGTCCATGATGATGTCTCTACTGTTTGGGGGAAAGGACTTGAATTGTATGCTATTGAGCCAAAACTTGGGAAAAAGGGTGGGGTTATTCGTGAAAAAGTATCTGCTTTTAGTCGTGATAAAAAAGTTTTAAGAAACTGTGCTCATCCTTTTCAGAAAGATGGAGGGATTCGTGTTCTTTCTGGGAATCTTGGTGAAGCTATTATTAAAGTATCGGCTATAAACTCAGAGCTATGGTTTATTGAAGAGCCGGCTAAGGTTTTTCATTCACAGGAAGCTTTACAGAAGGCCTTTGAAGCGAGAGAATTGGATGGAGAGAATTTTATTGCTGTTGTCCGTTATCAAGGGCCAAAAGCTAATGGGATGCCTGAATTGCATAAGTTAATGACTATTTTAGGGGTTTTGCAAGATAGAGGGCAGCATGTGGGATTAATTACTGATGGACGTCTATCTGGGGCTTCTGGAAAAGTGCCTGCAGCGATTCATATAAGCCCAGAAGCTCTTGAAAATATGATGTTAGCGAAGATTGAAGATGGAGATCTCCTTTGTCTTGATGCAAAAGAAGGAATTTTGCAAGTTCTTGTGGATCAAGATATAATTTCTGCGAGAAGTTTAAAGCCTTTTGATCTTTCTTTAAATTCTGTTGGAGTAGGTCGTGAGCTTTTTGATGTTTTTCGTAAGATGGTTAGTCCAGCTTCAAAAGGAGCGACTCTTTTATGAGATTTTTTTTAGGAAGGGAGTTCTATTATGACTCTTAAGCCTTTTTGAGAATTTTTTTCAAGCTTAATCTCACCCCCATGGCTACGTGTAATATCGCGTGCAATTGATAAACCAAGTCCTGTCCCTCCTGTATCTTGATCTTGGTTTCGGGATTCATCTAATCGAAAAAATGGTTTGAAAACATCTTCTCTTTTATCTTTAGGAATTCCAGGACCATCATCATCGATAATAATGATAAGGTTTTCTGAATTTTGCTGAATTGTGATGTGAATGTTGATAGCATAACGGAAAGCATTCGAAACGAGATTAGTTAGTAATCTAGAAAAAGCTCCAGGTCGTACTTGAGTTATTGTGGTCCCTTCTATTTTATAGGAAAAATTACGTTTTCGTAGAGTTGCTTCTTTACTTAATTTATCCATGAGTGTTTTTAGGTCAAGTTGAGATATTTCTTCGGTCCCTTCTCCTCGTGCAAAAGATAAATACCCTTCAAGCATCTTTTGCATGTCGTTGACATCTTGTTTGAGCGCAGCAGTATCTAAATTGTTGTTGAGAGCTAATTGTAGTTTAAATCGTGTTAAAATCGTGCGAAGATCATGACTGACACCTGAGAGCATGGTTGTTCGTTGTTCCATTTGCCGTTCTATACGTTGTCGCATTCGAAGAAAGGCTATTCCTGCTTTACGAACTTCTTCTGCGCCACATGGTTCAAATCCTTTAGGTAAGGGCTGTCCTTTTCCAAAACTATCAGCAGCTTCTGCTAATTGTTGTATTGGTTTTATTTGGTTACGGAGTAATAGAATAGCGATAATCAAAAGGACGAGAGCTGTGCCTAGCATCCAGCTTAAGAAAATACCTGTGTTTGAAGCATAAGTTTGGCTGCGTGTGGCGAAAACGCATAATACTTTATCATCAAGTCTGATACGAATTTCGACTAGGTTAGAATCACCAACCGTGTCAATCCAGAAGGGACGGTTAATTTGCTTTGTGATTGCTTCGCTTAAAAAATAATCTAAAATAGCAAAAAATGGTTTTGGTCCAGGGGCGGGTAAGACTTCGGGTGGGAGAATAGAAATATGAAGTCCCATACGTTGCTGAGCTATACGTATAATGTTATCATAGTTTTTATCATTTTTGTGGTATGTTTCAATCATATCGATAATAGCTGCTATATCATGGATAACAGCGATGGAAAGCCGTTCAGTAACCATTTGCCAGTGTCTTTCCATAAAAACATAGGCAATCACTGATTCTAGTAAAACCATGGGTGCTATGATGATGATAAGAGAGCGTGCGTAGAGTCTTTTTGGTATACATTGGATAAAGAAAAAACTTTTTACTTTTCTTATCGAGTATGTTATTATTAAACGAATTTTATTCAATAGAGAGTTTATAACCTATACCTCTGACAGTTTGTACCCATATTGGATTGGTTGGATCTTTTTCTATTTTTCTGCGTAGGCGATTGATTTGTACATCAATGGTCCGTTCGCTGATTTCGCTTTCACAGTTTGTTAGTTTATAACGGGGAATAGTCTTCCCAATATTTTTTGCAAGAATAGCCATAATTTCTTGTTCACGTTCTGTTAGGTGAATAGTTTCACTTCCTTTTTTTAGTTGAGACTGGGGAAGAAAGAATGTGTAAGGGCCGAAAATAATTTTTTCAATTTTATCTTCGCAAGGGGATCTCCTGCGCAAGATCGCATGAATTCGTAATAAAAGTTCACGAGGATCAAAGGGTTTTGAAAGATAATCATCTGCTCCTGCTTGTAGTCCGTCTATTCTATGATCGATTTCTGAAAGAGCAGTAAGGATAAGAATTGGTAGACTTCTAGTTTTCCTTAAAGATCGTATTAAAGAAATCCCATTTTCACCTGGCATCATGATATCTACGATTAAAAGATCGAAATCAAAATTAATGAGTTTGCGTTTTGCATCTTGTGATTCGGATGCAACGCTAACTCGAAAGCCATTTTCATAGAGAAATTGTGATAAAAGTATACGGATACGTGTATCATCGTCAATCACAAGAAGATGAGGAGCGTTATCTGGGATATTGAAAATCATAATTTTTTTCTATTTTAGAGTGTTTTGATTATTCTATGAAATCTCTTTGCTTATAGCCTTGAATGTAGAGTAGAGCACTGAGGTCACTATAATTAATGGACATTGATGTTGCTTGTGCAACTATTGCTTTAGCATGGAAGGCTATTCCTGAACCAGCGTATTGTAACATGGAAATGTCATTAGCTCCATCACCAACCGCTATTGTTGATTGAAGAGGTATGTTGAATTTTTTGCAAAGTTCTATAAGTTTTTTTAGTTTAGCTTGTTTTCCAAGAATCGGTTTTTGTACGGATCCGGTTAAAGTAAAGCCATTATGTTCAAGGATGTTTGCACTGTTTTCATGAAACCCGATATTCTGTGCAATGTTGTCGCTAAAGATGGAGAATCCTCCAGAAATAAGGGCTGTATAAGCGCCGTTTGCACGCATAGTTTTTACAAGTGTATGGGCTCCGGGTGTAAAGGTAATACGTTTTTCAAGGATATGGTTGATAAGAGTGATAGGTAAGTTTTTTAAAAGTTGAACTCTTTTTTTTAAAGCTTTTTCAAAAGGAATTTCTCCATTCATAGCACGTTGAGTAATGTTTGCTATTTCTTCGTATAGATTAGCTTCTTTTGCTAGTTCGTTAATGCATTCTTGTTGAATGATGGTTGAATCCATATCTGCTAGAAGTAATTTTTTGCGCCGGTTTTCTAAGTGTTGTATAATGACATCTATTGCTAAAGAACGGGTGATAGAATGTATAATTTCATAAGCTTTCTTTGTTGAAAGGTATTTAGGAAGAAGAATATCGCAAGCAGTATGCTGATTATTAAGCCATGTTATAGATTTTGC
The DNA here is from genome assembly GCA_003331105.1 of Candidatus Tokpelaia sp. JSC161. GTDB lineage: Bacteria > Pseudomonadota > Alphaproteobacteria > Rhizobiales > Rhizobiaceae > JSC188. The sequence continues at coordinate 338,772 of QEND01000001.1, forward strand.
TTTTGTAGCATGATAGGCTTGATTGATAATGCTAGGAATTAATATGTTTTGTTTAGGATTTGTAATGAGTGTAGCAATAAGATTTGATTGAGTATTGTTAGACATGGCTAATTTTTCTAAAAAAGAAATGAAGAACGATATAGTTTTAATAACGGGTCCAACAGCAAGCGGCAAGTCTAAGCTTGCTGTGGATATTGCACGCCAATGTGATGGTATTATTATTAATGCTGATTCTATGCAGGTTTATGATGTTCTTCGTTTGTTAACATCACGTCCTTCTGAGAAAGAGAAAGCTGGTGTTGCTCATTATCTTTATGGTTTTGTTAATCCAAGGAAAGCATTTTCGGTTGGGTATTGGCTTTCTGCTGTGGATGATTTATTTGTGTCTTCGAGATTGATAGGCAAAACTTGTATTTTTATTGGAGGTTCAGGATTATATTTTCATGCTTTGTTGGGAGGACTGTCTTCAATCCCACATATTGATGCTGTAGTTCGAGAGAAATGGCGTATCTCTCTAGAGAAAAATGGGATTCGAGAGCTTTATAGTATTTTATTAAAAAAAGATCCTTTCTTAGCTAAGAGGCTCTCTTCTAATGATAGTCAACGCATAATTCGTGCGCTAGAGGTTTTGGAATCAACAGGTTATTCGATAACATATTGGCAAAATAAGCCTAAGAAACCATTTCTCGATGCTATGTCTATTCGTAAATTGGTTCTGGAACCTACAAAGAATGAGATAGAAGAGCGTATTCATACTCGTTTTGAATTGATGCTTGCAAATGGAGTGATTGAAGAAGTAAAACAGTTGCGCATGATGAATCTCAATTCAGAATTGCCGGTGATGAAAGCTATAGGTGTTAGAGAGTTGAATGCTTATCTTGATGGTTTTTTAGGAATTGAAGAAGCAGTTGAAAAAGTAAAAATTGCTACACGGGGTTATGCTAAAAAGCAAATGACTTGGTTTCGTCATCAGTTGGATACTGGTTGGCAGCGTTTGACTTCTGCTGACTCTGCTTGTTTTCATTTATAGAATCGTGATTGATTTCTTTTGAAAAGAGATTTGTTTTATGCCATTGACGAATGGTAGTGAGCAGAATATAGCTTTCTCTTATGGAAAAGATTATTCTTGTGGTATGGACGCGCATGGGAAAGCTGCTTTAACTAAATCCTGTGTGCGAATAGGCTCCTTCGGGGGCCTTTTTTATTGTAAAGTGGGAATAGGATAATGAAAGAGAACCATAAAACGGCAGAAATAGCTGATAGCTGTGAGTTATCAGGTGCAAAAATTGTGATTCAGGCACTTTTAGATCAAGGTGTTGAGCATGTTTTTGGTTATCCAGGTGGATCGGTTTTACCTATTTTTGATGAGATTTATCAGCAGAATAAAGTTAGACATATTCTTGTTCGTCATGAACAAGCAGCGGGGCATGCTGCTGAAGGGTATGCCCGTACGACTGGTAAAGTTGGAGTTTTTCTTGTGACATCTGGTCCTGGTGCAACAAATGCAGTGACTCCATTACAGGATGCTTTGATGGATTCTATTCCTGTAGTCTGTATTGCTGGTCAGGTTTCAACCGCTCTGATTGGTTCAGATGCTTTTCAAGAAGCGGATACGATTTCTATTACTAGGTCTTGTACTAAGCATAATTGGTTAGTAAGGAATGTTAATGATTTATCGGATGTTATCCATAAAGCTTTTTTTGTTGCTTCTTCAGGTCGTCCTGGTCCAGTCTTGATTGATATTCCTAAGGATATACAATTGTCTACTGCTATTTATTTATCAAAAAAATCTATGGATTCTATGTCTTATGGTTCGCTTGTTCAAAATGTTAATTTGCATGCTGTGAATCAGGCTGTGGATCTTCTAGTTCAAGCTCATAAACCCATTATCTATTCAGGAGGAGGAGTGATTACTTCTGGATTGAAAGCAGTTCGTTTTTTGCGTGAGTTAGTTAAGATTGGTAATTTTCCTATTACATCAACATTAATGGGTCTTGGTGCTTATCCTGCTAATAGTGCAAATTGGCTAGGTATGCTTGGGATGCATGGAACTTATGAGGCTAATATGGCTATGCATGATTGTGATGTGATGTTAGCAGTTGGAGCGCGTTTTGATGATCGTATTACTGGTCGTCTGGATGCTTTTGCTCCAGATGCGAAAATTATTCATATTGATATTGACCCTTTATCTTTTAATAAGAATGTTCGAGTAGATATACCTATTCTTGGTGATGTCGCAGATATTTTAGATAAGATGGTTTCTCAATTATTACTTCTTTATTCTAGAGTTGAGAAGGTAGATCTTAATCTTTGGTGGAAAGAGATTACGAGATGGCGTGCTCGAAATTCCTTAGCTTATCAGAAGAAAGGTGATGTCATTATGCCTCAATATGCGATTGAACGTCTTTGGGCTTTAACAAAGGATTATGCTCCTTATCTTACAACTGAAGTAGGTCAACATCAGATGTGGACAGCTCAATTTTTTGGGTTTGATGAGCCCAATCATTGGATGACATCTGGTGGTCTTGGAACGATGGGATATGGTTTTCCTGCAGCTATTGGTGTTCAGATTGCTCGCCCTAATGATTTGGTGATTTGTGTTGCAGGAGATGCTTCTATTCAGATGAATATTCAGGAACTTTCTACTGCCATACAGCATGATGCACGAGTTAAGGTTTTTATTTTGAATAATCAATATATGGGAATGGTACGTCAATGGCAGGAGTTACTTTATGGTAATCGTTTATCACATTCTTATATGGAAGCTATTCCTGATTTTGTTAAATTAGCTGAAGCATATGGTGCTGTTGGGATTCAATGTAGTAGACCTGATGATTTGGATAGTTGTATCTGTGAGATGGTTGCATGTAAAAAGCCAGTTTTATTGGATTGTCGTGTTGTTAATTTAGTAAATTGTTTACCGATGATTCCATCTGGTTCGGCCCATAACGAGATGTTATTGCAAGATGAAATCATTGTTGCTGATGGATAGTTGTTTAAAATTGATTTAAGGATCAAAAATTTGTTTCTTTAAATTTTACTGCTTCACCTTGTGCTGGGTGAATAATTTCTCCTTCCCACATGACTGTATGGCCACGTATAATCGTGCCTATAGGTGATCCCTTGACAATCATGCCATCATAAGGGGTCCATTTTGTTTTTGAAGCGATTGTAGAGTTTTGAATTGTTTGTATTTTGTTCATATCAATGATCGTGAGATCAGCATCATATCCTTTTTTAATCTGACCTTTCCGGGATATATTAAAGATACGGCTAGGAGTGGCTGATGTTAGTTCTACAAAACGTTCTAGTGTAAGTCGTCCTGCATTAATGTGATTTAACATGATCCCTATCGTTGTTTGAACGCCGGGAATTCCTGAAGGTGATTCAGGATATTGTTTTTGTTTTTCTTCTAAAGTATGTGGTGCATGATCCGATCCAATAATATCTATTATTTTTTTTTGAATTCCAATCCAAAGTGCATCACGGTCTTGAACAGAGCGAATAGGTGGGTTCATTTGAATTAATGTTTTAAGGTGTAGATAATCTTTGTTTGTTAATGTCAGATGATGTGGAGTTACTTCGATGGTAGCAATATCTTTATGCTTTTTAAGAAAGGCGATTTCTTCTTTTGTAGAAATATGTAGTATATGGATTCGTGCGTTTGTTTCTCTTGCAATTTTTAAGAGTCTTTTGGTAGCTTTAAGAGCGCTTATATTATCTCGCCAGTTTGGGTGAGATGAAACATCATCTTTGATACGTAAATGCTTACGTTGCTTTAAACGTTTTTCATCTTCGGAATGGAAAGCAGTACGTTTTCGTGTGTTTTGGAGTATGAAACGTATTTCTTTATCATCCTCTACTAGCAAGTTTCCTGTAGAGGATCCCATAAAAACTTTAATTCCAGCTGCACCTGATAATTGTTCGAGTTCTCTTAATTCTTGGATATTTGCGTGTGTAGCTCCTATCCAGAATGCAAAGTCACAATACATACGATGATGTGCTTTTTTTATTTTTTCATTTAGTGTTTCTGCTGATATGGTGAGTGGGTAAGTATTAGGCATATCAAATACAGTTGTTACGCCTCCAAGAACAGCTGCTATGGATCCGCTCTCTAGGTCTTCTTTGTACTCAAATCCAGGTTCACGAAAGTGAACTTGGCTATCAATGATTCCTGGTATAATATGAAGTCCCTTGCAATTTATTATTTTAGAAGCTGTACTTTGGAATAAGTTGCCAATAGCTTTGATAGATCCATGATAAAGGCCTATATCAAACTTTTCTTTTTTGTTGTGACTAACGATGGTTGCATTTTTAAGAATGGTGTCAAAGACTTGTGACATCAGTTTGTTTCCAAGTTGATATTGAAATCGGACTACTTACCTTTCTTCTGAAAGGCAAGTAATTTATAGGAGATGATATAATGATATTAGATGATCGGGAGCTGATTATTGTAGATGGTATTGACGCTGCTTATTTTTTGCAAAGGTTGATTACAACTGATATTCATAAAATTGGAGAGCATGAGATGTGTCCTGGAGCTCTTCTTTCACATCAAGGTAAGATTCTTTTCGATTTTTTAATTGGTCGTGATAAAAATGTTTTTTTTATTGATATTTCTCGAATCTTTGCTGATGCTATGTTTAGAAAGTTAACTTTTTATAAGTTAGGTTCTAATATAAAGATTTCTAGGAAAGAACTTCCCTTTATACTTCTTGTTTTAAAAAATTCTTTATTTAAGATTGATTCTAGTATATTATTTTTTTATGATAAAAGAATTTTTAATTCGAATATAGTTCGTATTTATAATTTTAGAGATTATACTAAATCTTTTCTTTTAGAAAGAGATCGTTGGAATATTATTCGTATAATAAATGGTATTGCTGAAATTGGTCTTGATTTTATGTCAGGGTCTGTTTTTCCACATGATATTAACTATGATCAAATTGGAGGTATATCCTTTACTAAAGGATGTTATATAGGTCAGGAAGTCGTTTCTCGAATGGAACATCGTAGTATTATTGTGAGACGACTGTTAGTTGTAAGAGGAGAAAAAGTTCTTCCTTCTTCTAACGCGATAATTGAAGTAAATAATAAGTTTGTTGGAGTATTAGGAACAGTTATAGGTCATCAAGCGATTGCTCTTGTTAGAATTGATCGTATTAAAATGGCTATTTCTGTTAATGATCCTATTACGGTAAAAGGTATAAAGATTTTTTTTTCATTGCCTGTCAATGTAAATTTTACTTTATAGATTTGCTATTTTCTATCTAAATGGTGGGCGTAACAGGGATTGAACCTGTGACCCCTACGATGTCACCGTAGTGCTCTCCCGCTGAGCTATACACCCTTTTAAAGGAAAATTAAATTATACTTTAAAAAAGGTCAATAGTTTATTTTTTGAAATGACTATGTTTTGATAAGAAAAAATATCATTTGATTGAGTATTTTTTTTATTGTCAGAGATATAAAAAAATAGGAGTTTATCTTTATGGTTATTGAGATTAATAAAGATTTTTTTGTAGCTTTATCTAGCATTGCAAAGAGAGAGTCATTATCTTTTTTTCGTAATCCATTGATGATTACTGATAAGGGAGATCATTTATTTTTTGATCCAGTAACTATAGCGGATTTAAGGATTGAGAGGGAATTAACTAATTATATTTCTAATCATTTTCCAGATCATGCGATTTATGGTGAAGAAGAAGGGAAAAAAGGTGAAAATGCTGACTGTTTATGGGTTATTGATCCTATAGATGGAACTCGTTCTTTTATTTCTGGTATTCCTGTATGGGGGACATTAGTTGGATTTTTATATAAGGGATTAGCTATTGCAGGTATGATGGCGCAGCCTTTTACAGAAGAATTATTTTATGCTGTAGCAGATGGAAGTTTTTTATTCCATAATAATATAGAGAAAAGATTAGTGGTTCGCAAGACAGTTAATTTATCTGATGCTACGCTTTTTTCAACAGCACCATCTCTTTTTGATACAAGAACTAGATCTTCTTTTTTTAAGTTAGAAGAAGCAACGCGATTAACACGTTTTGGAGTAGATTGTTATGCATTTGTTATGTTAGCAGCAGGTTTTATTGATCTTGTTGTTGAATCTTCTTTAAAAGCACATGATATTGGAGGAATAATTCCAATTATTGAGAATGCAGGTGGAGTTATTACAACATGGTCTAGAAAGAGACCAGAAAATGGTGGTCATATTATTGCTGCAGCTACAAAGGACTTACATGAAGCGGCTATACAAAAATTAGGATGGAGTGATTATTAGTTTTTTATTGAGGATTTTTATATTTTTGATTTTTTATTCATTTTCTTGATGAGAAGTTTATAATGTTAATATTTTATATTGTTTTGAAAAATATTTTTTAGTATGAATGGATATAGATTATGCTAAATTTTTTATATAACATACTAATGTTTAGGGAGTTCGTGTATTTTTTTTTATTTTTTTATGAGAAATATGCAACAATTTTAGGGGGAAGCTCATTTGCTTCATAATTTTATACTATAGCTATAGTGATTTTTTTTGAGGTAAAATATATGACTATAACTCATAATCTTGGGTTTCCGCGTATTGGTGTTAAGCGTGAACTTAAATTTGCACTTGAGTCTTATTGGAAAGATGAAATATCTATTGATACTTTATCTTCGATAGGATCGTCTTTGCGTAAACGCAATTGGAAGAAACAGTCTTCTTTAGATTTTGTACCTGTAGGTGATTTTTCTTTTTATGATCATATGTTAGATATGACTTTTACTTTAGGTAATTTACCTGATCGTTTATGTCCTTGGCAAGGGAATAGGTTAGATAATTATTTTCGTTTTGCTCGTGGTCGTAGTTCTCAAAGCGTCCAGAATGCATTTAATTGTGTTGGTGTTGTCCCAGGTGAGATGACAAAATGGTTTGATACGAACTATCATTATATCGTTCCTGAATTTAATTTGAATACAGTTTTTGAACTTGAGATTTCGCGTTTAATAGAAGAACTCCTTGAAGTTAAAGAGTTAGGTTTGAATCCTAAGCCTGTTATTATTGGACCGATGACATATTTGGCTTTAGGAAAAAGTAAAGATTCTTTTGATAAACGTATTTTATTGTCGAAGTTACTTCCTATTTATTTAGAGCTTTTAGAAAGATTAGCTGTAGAGGGTGTAGAATGGGTGCAAATTGATGAACCTATTTTAGTTACTGAATTAGATGCAGAATGGAAAAACGATTTTTATATAGCTTATGATTTTTTGAAGAATTCTGGTGTTAAAGTATTACTAGCGACTTATTTTGGTCGTTTATTAGAAAATCAATATTTAGCTGCTAAATTGCCTGTAGCAGGATTGCATGTGGATGCAGTGTGTGGTTTTACTGATATTCAGTCTTTAATTGAATTATTGCCTAGTTATAAAGTTTTATCTTTAGGTGTAATCAATGGACGTAATATTTGGAAAACTGATTTAAATTTTATTTTAGATTGGCTTGAACCGTTAGCACAGCGTTTAGGAGAGCGTCTTTGGATTGCTCCTTCCTGTTCTTTGTTGCATGTTCCTGTAGATTTAAATAGTGAAGCAAACATTGATATAGAAGTAAGATCTTGTTTAGCTTTTGCTTTACAAAAAATTGAAGAAATTCGTTTATTAAGTTTAGCTCTTAAAAAAGGTAGATTGTTTGTTAAGAAGGAATTAGATGATAATAAATCTATATTAGATGCACGTAGACTTTCGAAAAGCGTGAATAATGCAGTTATAGGAAGAGCTATTGCAGGTATTGATGATACATTGGGTCGTCGTCAGAGTTCTTATAAAGTGCGTTCGATTAAGCAAGCATCTTTTTTAAAGTTACCCATGTATCCAACAACAACTATTGGTTCTTTTCCACAGACTCCTGAAATTCGTTATGCTAGAAGTCAATATAAATCACAAATACTTGATGATGTTTCTTATAAAGAAGCTATTCGTAAGGAAATTAAGTATACTATTTCTGAACAAGAAAAATTAGGCTTAGATGTTTTAGTGCATGGTGAAGCTGAGCGTAATGATATGGTTGAGTATTTTGGCGAGATGTTAGAAGGGTATGTTTTAACTCAATTTGGTTGGGTTCAATCTTATGGTTCACGTTGTGTTAAGCCACCGATTTTGTTTGGAGATATTTTTCGTTCTAAAGTCATGACTGTAGATTGGATTACTTATGCACAGTCGCTTACAGAAAAACCGATGAAGGGTATGTTAACTGGACCGGTAACTATGTTGAATTGGTCTTTTGTTCGTGATGATCAACCTCGTTCTGTTTCGTGTAAACAATTGGCTTTAGCTCTGAGAGAAGAGGTTTTAGCTTTAGAGAAAGCGGGTATACGTATTATTCAAATAGATGAAGCAGCTTTGCGTGAAGGTTTGCCATTACGTCAATCTGAATGGAAAGAGTATTTAGATTGGGCAGTTGAATCTTTTCGTATTACAGCTAATGGTGTCAAAGATGAGACCCAAATTCATACACATATGTGTTATTCAGAATTTAATGATATTATTTCTGCTATTTCTGATTTAGATGCTGATGTTATTACTATTGAAACTTCACGTTCTAATATGGAATTGTTAGATGTTTTTGAAAGTTATTCATACCCAAATGAAATTGGGTTAGGTGTTTATGATATTCATTCTCCTAATATTCCATCGAAAGATGATATTGTCTTGTTGATAAAAAAAGCACTTCAGCGGATTCCGCAAGAACGTTTATGGATAAATCCAGATTGTGGTTTAAAAACTCGTCAATGGAAAGAAGTTATTCCTGCTTTAACTAATATGGTTTCTGCTGCTAAAGAACTACGAATGGATACTAGATAGCTTTTTTTCTTGAAAGAATTATGTTTTATATTTTCATTAACTTGTTTATGTGAAGTTTTGAATTAATTGTACTGGAGAATGAAAGTTATAAACTTTTTTATTATTCTCTGTGTTTTATCAAAGGAACTCATGATATCTATTAACTGTTGATATAGATGTTTTTTATTATCTTGTTGAGTATGCTATTGATAATATATATTATGAAGTAATTTTTTTATTTATTGTATCTAACAAAAGCTTGCAAGCTAGTTGTTTTATACAAAAAATTTGTTTTTTATTCTGGAATAGCCATGATGATGAATGATTCATAGGTAAATTTAAAAAAAATATATTTAAATGATTGGAGAATTTTGTTTTTATAAAATGTAAGGAGAATCATATATTAATATGACTAGAAAATTATCTATAAAACAATCGCAGTCTATAGAGTCTTTTTTAGTAGAAGATCGTGTGTTTGAACCTTGTATTACTCGATCTAAAGTTGGATCTATTAATAGTATGGTTGAGTATAAAGCACTTTGTCATGAAGCTTTGCAGAATCCAGATGAATTTTGGTCACGTTTAGCACGTGAAAATATTGTTTGGACGAAACATTTTACACATGTTTTAGATGAATCTAATGCACCATTTTATCGTTGGTTTTATGATGGAGAACTGAATGTTTCAGCTAATTGTTTAGATAAACATATAGGAACAGTTACAGAGAAAAAAATTGCAATTATTTTTGAAGCTGATGATGGTAATGTAACTGAAATTACTTATTATGATCTTTTTATACGTGTTTGTAAATTTGCTAATGCGCTTAAAGCAGAAGGGATTAAAAAGAATGATTGTGTGATTATTTATATGCCTATAGGTATTGAAAGTATAGTTGCTATGCAAGCTTGTGTACGTATTGGTGCAATACATTCTGTAGTTTTTGCTGGCTTTTCTTCTAAAGCTTTGGAAGAACGTATTATTGATACTGATGCAGTTGCAATTATTACAGCTAATGTGCAGTTACGTGGTGGACGTGAATTACCTTTAAAATTAATTGTAGACGAAGCTATTAATAACGGTCAGTGTAAAACGATTACACTCGTCCTTGTTTATGAACGTACGAGAAAGCATTGGAAACGTGTGATAGGACGGGATAAAAGCTTTTTAGAAGTTTTAGAAGGAGTAAATAGCGCATGTGTTCCTATTTCTGTTAATGCTGAGCATCCTTTATTTATTCTTTATACATCAGGTTCAACAGGAAAACCTAAAGGTGTACAACATGCGAGTGCGGGTTATTTATTATGGGTAATCCTGACAATGAATTGGGTTTTTGATTTATGTCTTAATGATATTTTTTGGTGTACAGCAGATATTGGTTGGATTACTGGTCATAGTTATGTAACTTATGGTCCATTAGCAGTAGGTGCAACACAACTTATCTTTGAAGGAATTCCAACATTTCCACATGCAGGGCGTTTTTGGGAAATGATTGAAAGACATAAAGTTAGTATTTTTTATACAGCACCAACTGCAATTCGTTCTCTTATAAAAGAGGCAGAAACTAAGGAAGAAGTCCATCCTAAAAATTGGAATTTATCGACTTTGCGAATACTTGGTACAGTTGGAGAGCCAATTAATCCAGAAGCTTGGATATGGTATTATCGTTATATTGGTAGAGAGAGCTGTCCCATTGTTGATACATTTTGGCAAACTGAAACAGGTGGACATATTATTACACCATTGCCAGGTATCACTCCATTAGTTCCAGGTTCTTGTACTTTACCATTGCCTGGTATTGATGCACTTATAGTAGATGAATTTGGGAACGAGTTACAAAATGGTATAGGTGGAATGTTAGTCATTCGTCGTCCTTGGCCAGCTATGATTCGTACTATTTGGAAAGATTCTGAAACTTTTAAAAAATGTTATTTTCCAGAAAAGCTAGGTAATAATTTTTATCTATTAGGGGATTCTGCAGTACGTAGTAGTGATCGAGGTTATTTTCGGATTACAGGAAGAATTGATGATGTATTAAATGTTTCAGGACATCGTTTAGGAACTATGGAAATTGAATCTGTTTTGGTTTCTAAAACTGATTTAGTTGTTGAAGCAGCTGTAGTAAGTCGTCCTGATGATATTAGAGGTGAAACTATTTGTGCTTTTGTAGTTCTTAAAGGTTCACTGCCTACTCTTGAAGAAGGAAAAGTGATTGCAGATGAATTACGTGATTGGGTTTCTAAAGGAATTAGTCCTATTGCAAAGCCTTCTATTTGTTTTTGTGAAAATTTACCTAAGACACGTTCTGGTAAGATTATGCGTCGATTATTGCGATCTCTTGCTAAGAGAGAATCTCTTATGCAAGATATTACTACTCTTGAAAATCCAATGATTTTTAATGCCTTAGTTCACTTTTTTTGAAAGTAATTTTAAAGGAGGATCTTCTGAAGTTTATTTTCATGAAATGCCTGGAGGTCAGATTACTAATTTAAGAGAGCAAGCTCGTTCTCTTGGATTAGAATCTCAGTGGTCAGAAGTAGTTAAAGCTTATTATGATATTAATCATTTATTTGGAGATATTATTAAGGTAACGCCTTCTTCTAAAGTGGTTGCTGATATGGCATTAATGTTAGTAAGTCAAGGCTTGACTGTTTCTGATCTTGAAAGATCAGAGACAGAGATGAGATTTCCAGAATCTGTTATTTCAATGTTTAAAGGGGATTTAGGTCAACCTATGAACGGGTGGCCTAAATTTTTACAAGAAAAGATTTTGAAAGAAGAAAAAGCTTATACTGTTGTACCCAGTTCTTTATTACCTGTAGCCGATCTTCTTTCTGAGAGAAAGCTTCTTGAAGATCAAATAGGAAGATTGGTTTCAGATTTTGAGTTTGCTTCTTATTTAATGTATCCAAAGGTTTTTATTGATTATTCATGCTTTAATAAAGAATTTGGTCCTGTAAGTATTTTACCTACTGTAGCTTATTTTTATGGCCTTAAAGCAGGCGAAGAACTTCAATGTGAATTTGAGAGAGGTAAATCGCTTGTTATTTTATATCAAGCAAAAAGTAATCGAGACCATCAATCAATGATTGAGGTATTTTTTGAATTAAATGGTCAACCACGACTTATTAAGGTGTTAGATCGTAATTCTAATTTTATTTTGTCTAATCGCATTCTTCATAAGAAAGCGATTAAAGAAAATCTTTCTCATTTTGCTGCACCAATGTCTGGTCTTATTTCATCTATTTTAGTTTGTATTGGTCAGTGCGTTAAAATAGGTGATGTATTATTTTCTATTGAAGCGATGAAGATGGAAACAGTGTTATATTCTGAGAGAGAAGGAATTATAGATGATATTTTAGTTTCTTTTGGAGATTCAATAGAGATTGGAGATCTATTACTAATCTTTAGATAAAAAAAAAGAATTGTTGTGTCTAATCTATTTTTAGTGGTTACTTAATTAGGTATATAGTATTTTATATAAGCTGATGCCGTTTCAATATCTTTTTTTCTATGTCCTAGTATTTCTGCATAGTAAGCTATTTTACTTTTTGATTTTGGTTTAAAAAAGTGAGCTGCACATTCTGCATAGAAAGCACGAATGTTATTCGTATTAATTTGTTGAAGATTATAATTGTTTTTTAATGAAGAATATGGCCATACTTTATTAAGTAGGTTTCTTCTAATATGAGGTAATATACATTTTGGATTTGGAGTTCTTAAAAGATCATTCCAAAATTCTTCATTATTCATTTTTTGCCAAATTTTGCCATTTGTACTAGATTGTATTACCATTAATGAAAAGATAATATCTTTAGCTTTTGCTAAGACAGGGATTTTAAAGTATTTGTTAAACTGTGTATTAAGATTTTCTCGTGTTTTAGTTTGACCATTAAAGAGGACATGCCAAGATTCAAAATATTTTATATTGCTATGAGACGAGTTTTTACATTCTAGTGGGCTAAATTTACCTTGACAGAAGATTTCAAATGGACGTCTCCCTGTTAAAATTTCTAGTGCTATCCCTATTGTAACTGCTTGTTCACGTTGAATAGATGGAGCTATTTCTTGAGCTGCTTTTTGTAAACTTTTCCAAGGTATATTTTTTTTTAGTAATTCTTTTTGTGCAATTTGTAAGATTTCTTTCCATTTATGTAGAGCAATAAGATTATAGTGTTGTTGAGCAATATTTGCACGGTATTGGGTATATCTTTCTTTTTGAAGCAGATGTGGAGCTTTAATAATAGATAACGTTATTTTATTAATTAATTTTTCTTGACGTAATGCATTTCGATAGGCAGAGATTCGTGTTAAAATTGTATTATTTTTTAAATGAGATTGCATTTTATTTAATTCTGATAGCCAGAGTTGATTTAGATTCTTTTGATAATCATTGTTAGAATGTGTCTTATCCAATGTATGCACTTTAGAAATAAAATTTTTAATATTGTTCATACATGTTGGTTTACGACCAATACAATGATTATATTTACGTATTATTTTTATTTGATTTAAATGTATTTGTTTATCTAAGATTCGAATTGCATTTAAAGCTGGATGTCTTTCTCCATATTCCTTTCGTACAGCAATCCTATATCGAGAAGTATAGATGGTTCGCGTACAAAGAGATTTATTAGAAAATGTTTTCCATTCGTGTTCCCAAAGATCAGAATAATTACTGATATCATTTTTTAAATTTTTTACAAAGGAAATGATAGCATATTTTATTGTACTTGGTCGACCAATTTTTTTTTGTTGTAACATAACCATTTTGCTATTTCTTAATTAGAATGAATATTTTCATGTACACTGTGATTGTTTGGTGTACTTATATTATATAAGTACACCGGTGTACTTATATAATATAAGTACACCAAACAATCACAGTGTACATGAAAATATTCATTCTAATTAAGAAATAGCAAAATGGTTATGTTACAACAAAAAAAAATTGGTCGACCAAGTACAATAAAATATGCTATCATTTCCTTTGTAAAAAATTTAAAAAATGATATCAGTAATTATTCTGATCTTTGGGAACACGAATGGAAAACATTTTCTAATAAATCTCTTTGTACGCGAACCATCTATACTTCTCGATATAGGATTGCTGTACGAAAGGAATATGGAGAAAGACATCCAGCTTTAAATGCAATTCGAATCTTAGATAAACAAATACATTTAAATCAAATAAAAATAATACGTAAATATAATCATTGTATTGGTCGTAAACCAACATGTATGAACAATATTAAAAATTTTATTTCTAAAGTGCATACATTGGATAAGACACATTCTAACAATGATTATCAAAAGAATCTAAATCAACTCTGGCTATCAGAATTAAATAAAATGCAATCTCATTTAAAAAATAATACAATTTTAACACGAATCTCTGCCTATCGAAATGCATTACGTCAAGAAAAATTAATTAATAAAATAACGTTATCTATTATTAAAGCTCCACATCTGCTTCAAAAAGAAAGATATACCCAATACCGTGCAAATATTGCTCAACAACACTATAATCTTATTGCTCTACATAAATGGAAAGAAATCTTACAAATTGCACAAAAAGAATTACTAAAAAAAAATATACCTTGGAAAAGTTTACAAAAAGCAGCTCAAGAAATAGCTCCATCTATTCAACGTGAACAAGCAGTTACAATAGGGATAGCACTAGAAATTTTAACAGGGAGACGTCCATTTGAAATCTTCTGTCAAGGTAAATTTAGCCCACTAGAATGTAAAAACTCGTCTCATAGCAATATAAAATATTTTGAATCTTGGCATGTCCTCTTTAATGGTCAAACTAAAACACGAGAAAATCTTAATACACAGTTTAACAAATACTTTAAAATCCCTGTCTTAGCAAAAGCTAAAGATATTATCTTTTCATTAATGGTAATACAATCTAGTACAAATGGCAAAATTTGGCAAAAAATGAATAATGAAGAATTTTGGAATGATCTTTTAAGAACTCCAAATCCAAAATGTATATTACCTCATATTAGAAGAAACCTACTTAATAAAGTATGGCCATATTCTTCATTAAAAAACAATTATAATCTTCAACAAATTAATACGAATAACATTCGTGCTTTCTATGCAGAATGTGCAGCTCACTTTTTTAAACCAAAATCAAAAAGTAAAATAGCTTACTATGCAGAAATACTAGGACATAGAAAAAAAGATATTGAAACGGCATCAGCTTATATAAAATACTATATACCTAATTAAGTAACCACTAAAAATAGATTAGACACAACAATTCTTTTTTTTTATCTAAAGATTAGTAATAGATCTCCAATCTCTATTGAATCTCCAAAAGAAACTAAAATATCATCTATAATTCCTTCTCTCTCAGAATATAACACTGTTTCCATCTTCATCGCTTCAATAGAAAATAATACATCACCTATTTTAACGCACTGACCAATACAAACTAAAATAGATGAAATAAGACCAGACATTGGTGCAGCAAAATGAGAAAGATTTTCTTTAATCGCTTTCTTATGAAGAATGCGATTAGACAAAATAAAATTAGAATTACGATCTAACACCTTAATAAGTCGTGGTTGACCATTTAATTCAAAAAATACCTCAATCATTGATTGATGGTCTCGATTACTTTTTGCTTGATATAAAATAACAAGCGATTTACCTCTCTCAAATTCACATTGAAGTTCTTCGCCTGCTTTAAGGCCATAAAAATAAGCTACAGTAGGTAAAATACTTACAGGACCAAATTCTTTATTAAAGCATGAATAATCAATAAAAACCTTTGGATACATTAAATAAGAAGCAAACTCAAAATCTGAAACCAATCTTCCTATTTGATCTTCAAGAAGCTTTCTCTCAGAAAGAAGATCGGCTACAGGTAATAAAGAACTGGGTACAACAGTATAAGCTTTTTCTTCTTTCAAAATCTTTTCTTGTAAAAATTTAGGCCACCCGTTCATAGGTTGACCTAAATCCCCTTTAAACATTGAAATAACAGATTCTGGAAATCTCATCTCTGTCTCTGATCTTTCAAGATCAGAAACAGTCAAGCCTTGACTTACTAACATTAATGCCATATCAGCAACCACTTTAGAAGAAGGCGTTACCTTAATAATATCTCCAAATAAATGATTAATATCATAATAAGCTTTAACTACTTCTGACCACTGAGATTCTAATCCAAGAGAACGAGCTTGCTCTCTTAAATTAGTAATCTGACCTCCAGGCATTTCATGAAAATAAACTTCAGAAGATCCTCCTTTAAAATTACTTTCAAAAGCAATATATTGAGAACGCACAGATTCCCAATAAGAAGAAAGAGAATAAATCCATTTTTGATCTAATCCTGAATCTTTTTCAGTTCTTTTTAATGCTTCAACAAGTGATCCTAAACAAGGTTGGGAAGTATTTCCAGAGAATGAATCTATTGCTGCATCAATAATATCAACACCAGATTCAATAGCTGCTAAAACAGTTGCAGAAGAAATTCCAGAAGTATCATGTGTATGAAAATGAATAGGTAAATCTGTAATTTCCCTTATAGCTTTAAATAAAATACGAGCTGCATCTGGTTTTAAAAGTCCTGCCATATCTTTCAAAGCAATTATATGAGCACCAGCTTTTTCTAAACTTATAACTAATTTGGTATAATACTTTAAATCATATTTAGGACGAGCAGAATTTAAAATATCACCTGTATAACAAATAGCTGCTTCACACAGCTTATTTTCTTCAAGCACAGCATCTATAGATACACGCATATTATCAATCCAATTAAAACAATCAAAAATACGAAAAATGTCTATGCCAGCTATAGCTGCTTGTTTAATAAAATATCTAATAATATTATTCGGATAATTCTTATAACCAACAGCATTGGAACCACGTAATAACATCTGTAAAAGAATATTAGGAATCGTCTTACGTAAACGAATTAAACGATCCCAAGGATCTTCAGATAAAAAACGCATAGCAACATCAAATGTTGCGCCACCCCAACACTCAAGTGAAAAAATTTTTGGTAAAACTCGAGCATACACTCCAGCAATCTGAATGATATCATATGTCCGCAAACGTGTTGCAATTAAAGATTGATGAGCATCTCGCATAGTTGTATCTGTAAAAAAAATACGTTTTTCTCCACGTACCCATTTAATAAAATCAATTGGTCCTAATAAATCAAATTTTTGTTTTATCCCTTCTAAAATAGGTTCAGTTACAAAAGGAATAAGAGGTTTCGCAATATTTAATGGTTTAGGTCTGTCCTTAATTTCTGAATAACCATTAACAATAACATCAGCAAGATAAGTAAGTAATTTTGTTGCACGATCTTGAGAATTTAAAAAATGGAATAATTCAGGAGTTGAATCAATAAAAGATGTAGTATAATTTCCTTTTAAAAAGGAAGGATGAGCAATAATTGCTTCCAGAAAAGTTAAATTAGTTCCCACGCCACGAATACAAAATTCACGCAATGCACGATTCATACGATTAATCGCTTCTAAAGCAGTTGGAGCCCATGCTGTTACTTTAACAAGTAATGAATCATAAAAAGGCGTAATAATCGCTCCAGAATAAGCTGTTCCACCATCAAGACGAATACCAAATCCTGAAGCGGAACGATAACCAATAATACGACCAAAATCAGGAATAAAATTCTTTTTTGGATCTTCTGTTGTAATTCGACATTGTAAAGCATGACCATTTAAATGAATATTTTCTTGAATTGGAATACCAGATTCTGAAGTTCCAATCACTAAACCGTTTGCAATAGCTATCTGAGCTTTAACAATATCAATACCAGTAATAGCCTCTGTTACTGTATGTTCTACTTGAATACGAGGATTTACTTCAATAAAATAAAAATTAGAAGTATCTACATCCATTAAATATTCAACAGTTCCAGCACTAATATAATTAGTTGCTTTAGCAATCTTTAAAGAATAAGATCCAAGCTGTTCTCTCTGTTTATTATTTAAATAAAAAGCAGGAGCACGTTCTACTACTTTCTGATTACGACGTTGAATAGAACAATCCCTTTCAAAAAGATGAACAATATTACCATATTGATCACCAAGAATTTGACTTTCAACATGACGTGCATGATCTAAAAGTTTTTCTAAATAAACTTCATCTTTCCCAAAAGAAGATTTAGCTTCACGTCTAGCTTCATTTACTTCATTAATAAGCAAGGCTGGATCCCGCACAACACGCATACCACGACCACCTCCACCCCAAGAAGCTTTTAACATAAGAGGATATCCAAGATTATCAGCTAACTCTCTAATTGCTCCAATATCATATGGCAAAGGATTAGTAGCTGGCATAACAGGCAAACCAATAGAAATAGCAATATTACGAGCAGAAACCTTATTACCAAGTTGACGCATTGTTTCAGCTTTTGGACCAATAAAAATAATACCAGCCTTTGCACAAGAATCTGCAAATTCAGGACTTTCAGAAAGAAATCCATATCCTGGATGAATTGCATCAGCACCAGAAATAGCTGCTACTCGAAGTATTTCATCAATCGACAAATAACTTTCAACTGGTCCTAAAGAACGCTTTAAATGAGATCCATGTCCAATTAAATAACTTTCATCAGCTTTAAAACGATGCAAAGCAAGTTTATCTTCTAAAGCCCAAACAGCAACTGTTTTAAGACCTAATTCATTAACAGCACGAAATATACGAATAGCAATTTCAGAACGATTAGCAACAAGAACTTTAGAAACAGTCATAAAGTATAGCCTTATTTTATTAAAGGTAAAAAAAATACAAATAGCAAAATTCAAATATTAATATAAAATACATTATTTTCCTCAAAAAATTTAAACACGAATTCCACCAGTTTGAAGAAGAAAATTATTAAGTAATTGATATCCATGTTCAGACAGAATAGATTCTGGATGAAATTGTACTCCTTCAATATTCCAAATTTTATGCCTTAATCCCATAATTTCACAAATACCCATAGATGAAGTCCAAGATGTTACCTCTAAAGCAATAGGAAAATCTTCATAAGAAACAAGTAAAGAATGATAACGTGTAACAGTCAAAGGATTAGATAATCCTTTAAAAATACCAGTATCCTTATGAAAAACTAAACTTGTCTTCCCATGCATCACTTTTCTAGCTTGTACTACGCGACTACCAAAAACTAAAGAAATAGCTTGATGACCTAAACAAACACCTAAAATAGGAAGTTTGCCTGAAAAATAACGAATAACATCTAAAGAAAAACCTGCCTCTTGAGGAGAGCCAGGTCCAGGAGAAATGACAATTTGTTGAGGATCTAAATCCTCAATTGCAGAAATTGTTAAAACATCATTACGAAAAACTTGAACATTTTCCCCTAAAACATTAAAATAATATGCTAGGTTATAGGTAAATGAATCATAATTATCAATGATTAATAACATAAAAAAACTCTATTATTTCGTTTTAGATTTGAGATCTGTATTAGAATTAATCAAAAATACATCTTTTTTTTATAAAAGACTTTATATATAATCTAAAATATATTACAATTGTTATGTTTTTTTAATTAATTTTATACTAGATGTGAAAATAACAGCACTTATTAAATTTCCAAAAACACAAAAATCAACAGAAGAATTTTGCTATGCATTTTACAATCCTATAAAAAAACTAGTAGCATATCATTATAAAGAAGTCTATGAAGTTTTAAATGCTGTAGAAGAAGCTGCCAAAGAAGGATTCTGGTGTATAGGATATATACGTTATGAAGCAGCTCCTGCATTTGATAATTCATTTAAAACCTATAAATCAAATGACCCATTAGTCTGGTTCTCAGTACACAATCATCCTAAAAAATGGCCTTTAAATATCTTACAAAAAGAACAAGCTAAAGTACAATGGAGCGAACACCTAAAACGCAATGAATTTAATCGTGCTATTACTTCGATACACAAATCTATACGTTTAGGTGACGTATACCAAGTAAATTATACTGCACCATTTTATGGTCTCTTAAAAGGAAAATCAATAGAACTATTTGGAGCACTTTTACGAGCACAGCCACAATCTTATGCTGCATATATCAATAGCGAACATGAAGAAATTCTCTCATTATCTCCAGAACTTTTTTTTGATTGGATTACAGAAAAAAACAGTGGAGATATTCTAACACGACCAATGAAAGGAACAATAGCGCGTGGAAACACACCTGAAGAAGATAATTCTTTAATCCAAAAACTCCGCACAAATCCAAAAGAACTATCAGAAAACCTCATGATCGTAGATCTTTTACGAAATGACTTATCCCGTATTGCTCAAATAGGAAGCATAGAAGTTCCCCTTTTATTTCATATACAAAAATTTGCTACTGTATCACAGATGAGTTCAGATATAATTGCAAAAACAAAAGAGAATATCCGACTATTCGATATCTTCAATGCATTATTTCCTTGCGGATCAATTACTGGTGCACCTAAGATACGATCTATGCAGATAATTCATCAACTAGAAAAAAAACCAAGAGGAATTTATTGCGGAGCTATAGGTCTAGTACACTCAAACTCAAAAAAAAATAAAATAAGAGCAATATTCAACGTATCTATAAGAACAGTCATCATCCAGAATAAGCAATGCATATCTCATATTGGCAGCGGGATTACTTCAGAAGCTCAATCAGAAAATGAATGGCAAGAATGGAATATAAAAAGGAAATTTATAGAACGTGCAAGCCAACCTTTTGATATAATTGAAAAACTCGCACTCCTAAACGGAGAATTTCGCAACCTCAAAGAACACATCGAACGTCTAGCTAAAACTGCAAAACATTTTGAATATCCTTGCAATCTCAAATCTCTTCAAATCAATTTAGAAAAATTAAAATCTACATATAAAAATGGTATATGGCATATAAGAATAAAACTAAATAGAAAAGGAGAAGTAGATATAAAAACATACATCTTAAAAAAAACAAAAGAACCAGTACAATTAAAACTAGCAAAGGCTCCCTTTCGTCAAGCACAAAATAATGAATTCGTAGACTACAAAACCACAAATCGTGCACACTATAGACCTTTTCAAAGTAATCAAAAAAACATATTTGATACACTATTATGGAATCAATCAGGTCAAATTACAGAAACTACATTTGGAAATATTGCAGCATTTATAAATAACAAATGGATTACACCACCTTTATCATCTGGATTACTTCCAGGAATAGGTCGAATGCTTGCACTCCGTGAAGGTAAAATTATAGAATCCATATTAAATATAGAAAATATAACAGAAGTAAACAAATGGGCATTTATAAATAGCTCAAGAGGGTGGCTTCAAGCTCAAGTTAGTAAATAAAAAAATACTCTACCTATATCTTATACTCAAAAGACATCCCATCATAAGCTGGTTTTACATTCTTTGGTATTTTTAGCAAAAGAGTAGAATAATCTAAAAAAACATGCATATGAGTTAAAATAGCACACCTTGGAGCTAATCTAGAAATCCAGTCTAAGGCATTATCTAAAGAAAAATGACTAGGATGTGACTTATACTGTAAAGATTCAATAATTAAAACATCTAATCCGGATAAATTCTGTAATGCTTCATTTGGGAATCCACTAACATCAGTACAATAAGCAACATTAGCAATCCGAAATCCTAAAGAATAGATATTACCATGATTTTGAAGATGAGGATTAAAATTAATTACTCCTCCTTCTCCTTTAACAGAAAAACTACTCTTGATATCAATAATATTTTTTTTTAAAATCGGAATATAATTAGAACCATTCAGTTTTTCAAAACAATAAGAAAAACCATTATAAATACGTTGAAAAGTCATATCATCTGCATAAATATCTATCATGCTTGAACGAACAAGAGAAAAAGTCCGTAAATCATCAATACCATTTACATGATCTGCATGAGCATGAGTATAAATAACAGCATCAATATCATCAATATTTTCACGAAGCATCTGAATACGAAAATCTGGACCTGTATCTATAACAACTCGTGTTTGACCTTGATCTGTAATACGCTCAACTAATAAAGAAGATCGAGATCTTTGATTCTTCCTTTCTTCTAAAGAACATAACCCCCAATCACCATTTGCACGCGGAACTCCAGTTGAAGCACCACAGCCAAGAATAGTAAAACGTAGACGTGCCGGCATCTTTCACTGATCCAGTTCTAAAGGCATTTTTTTAAAAAAATTAAACGCATTACGCGTTGTAATGGAAGAAATATCTGCATGAGTTCTATCTAAGATTTGAGCAAGACATTCTGCTGTTTGATACAAAAAAGACGGCTCATTACGTTTACCACGATATGGAACAGGGGAAAGATAAGGAGCATCTGTTTCTATCAAAATCCTATCTTCAGGAAGATTCATTACAATATTACGAACATCTAATGCATTTTTAAATGTTAGAATACCTGAAAAAGAAAAATAACCGCCAAGCTCAAGAATCCTCTCAGCTAAGTGCATACTAGAAGAATAAGAGTGCATAACAAAAGCAAAACTCTTTTTCTCAAACTCACGCAGAAGAAGTTCTTCCATATCTACATCTGCATTACGCGTATGAATAATTAATGGTAAATCCGATTCCTGAGCAGCTATAATATGCGCTACAAAATTCTTTTTTTGATCATAATCAAAAAAAGATTTATAATGATAATCAAGACCTGTTTCACCTAAAGCTATCACTTTTGGATGATCTGTAAACTTCAAAAGAGATTCTATTTTTAAATAGATATCCTTAGATATATTCAGAGGATGTATTCCAACAGAACAAAATACTTCATCATACTTTTCAACAATAGCAATAATACGATCAAATTCACTTAAACAAGTCGATATCGTAATCATACGTTGAACATCATTAGCTAAAGCACGCTTGATAACTAAATCCAAATCTAAATCAAAAGATTGATCAGATAAATGACAATGAGTATCAATTAACATAACAACTCTTCTTTTTTATCTAAAAAACAACGTGGAAAAATCTGTTCAAAGACAGGACAAATATTATCTTTTTCTAAAAAATCTTCAGAAATATGAGAAATCATCCTATGATTTGAATCAATCCCAAGAAAATCAAGAATCCTATTAGCTGAATAAGGAATAAAAGGTATCAACATAATTCCTAAACGACGAAGCATCTCTGCTGTTATATAAATAACAGTTGAAAATCGTATTTCATCTATCTTATAAAGTAGCCACGGCGCTTCTTGCGTAAAATAGCGATTAGTATCAGAAACAAGAGAAAAAATTGCTGTAAGTGCTAAATGAATTGCCTGATTTTCCATAGCATTACGAACAACTTCTAAAATCTCAAAAGATTTCTGTAAAAGAGATTCATCTTCTAAAAGAAAAGCTCCAGGAATCTGAATTGTTCCTTTACAGTTTTTCTGAATCATTGAAAGAAGTCTCTGAACCAAATTACCAAGATTATTAGAAAGATCCGCATTAATTCTATGAACAATCACATCAGGAGTATAACGACCATCCTTTCCACAAGGGACCTCACGTAAAAAAAAATAACGTAATTGATCAATACCAAAAGAATCAATCAAGTGAAAAGGATCAATAACATTACCAATAGATTTAGACATTTTCTTTCCACGATTTAATAAAAACCCATGAGCAAAAATCCTTTTTGGTAAAGGAAGCCCAGCAGACATTAAAAAGGCAGGCCAATAAATAGCATGAAAGCGAAGAATATCCTTACCTATAATATGCAAGTCAGCCGGCCAATATTCCCCAAGGAGTGGATTAGATGGAAAACCAAGAGCAGTCAGATAATTCGTTAAAGCATCAAGCCAAACATAGATTATATGCCTAGAGTTTCCAGGAACAGGAATTCCCCAATTAAATGTTGTTCGAGAAACAGAAAGATCTTCTAATCCAGATCGAACAAAACTCACAATTTCATTATATCGCTCGTTCGGTCTAATAAAATCTTTATTGTTTTCATAAAAAGCTAAAAGCTTATCTTGATATTTAGAAAGACGAAAAAAATAACTTTCTTCTTCATTCCATTCAACCAAAGAACCAAAATCCTTTTCATAACGGAGAGCATCTAGACCAATTACAGTATCTTCTTCAGAATAATAAGCTTCCTGAAGCACAGAATACCAACCAGAATAACGACTAAGATAAATATCTCCAGCCTTCTCTATCAATTTCCAAAACGCCTGACATGATTTATAATGGCGTTCTTCGGTCGTACGAATAAAATGATCATTAGAAATATTTAAAACATGCAACATTTTTTTAAAAATTTCTGAATTATAATCAGCTAAAGTTTGTGGTCTTAACCCTTTTCTTTCTGCCGTTCTCTGCATTTTTAAACCATGCTCATCTGTACCCGAAAGAAAAAAAACTTTTCTACCTTCAGATCTATTAAAGCGAGCAAGAGCATCTGTAACAACCGCATTATAAGCATGTCCGATATGTGGAGCTTCATTAGGATAAAAAATTGGTGTTGTGATATAATACTTTTTACTCATCAGGTCTACCTTCAGAAAAAAACAATACAGAATCAAAGTAGAGGAACAATCAAAAAATCTAATTATCTTAATTTTCTTAAAAAAACATATAGCTTTTCCATAAGGATAATAACAAACTGATTTTTATCAAGATTATAAATACGACAATTAGAAATATCCTTTTCTACCTCGATCCAAAAAGAAGACAACTTTCTCGCTTGATTTAAACTCCCAGAAAAAACTGCATCAAATGCACTTTTTGCAAAAAAATCTATTAAATAATCTAAAAAAAAATCAAATCTTATAACAACATCATGAAAATTTAACATTCCTATTAAACGATGAATTAAATCAATGGCAAAAACTGGAGAAGCAAAAATCGCATTCACACACTCTATAATTTCAAACCCAGCAGATATCAAAAAAATAGCACGAGCCAGACTCCCTTCTGAAAACTTTATCAAATCATCAAATGATATTTGAGAATAATCAAACCTAAAACGTTCTGACAAGGAAGCCAAACCCTGATCTATTTCAGTAGGCTTCAGAGATTTAAAAACAATAGATTGGCAACGAGAAACAAGCGTCGGGAATAAACGACCAGGAATATGCGATATAAGTAGAAACAGAGTTCGAGGGGGTGGTTCTTCTAATATCTTCAAAAGCGCATGAGCTGCATGCCGATTCATATCATCAGCAGAATCAATAATTACAATTCGCCAACCATAATCATTAGAAGATGTATGATGCAAAAATTTACTTATCCGGCGAATATCTTCCACTAAAATAAAATCAGAAAAATTCCTATTTTTCATATCATAAGCTCGAGAAATATATAAAAAATCTGGATGCAAACCCTTTGCTATAAAAGTCCACATAGATGAAGAAACATCTGGAATTAAAAATTCCGTATTCTTCATCAACATATTCCAAGACAAATGAAACGCCAATGTTGCCTTACCTATTCCAATAGGACCTTTCAATAATAAAGCATGATGCAAACGATTCGCCTCACGCATTTGCTGCAAAAAAGAAATAACTCTTTTATGTCCAAAAAGAATAGGATTTTTAAAAAAAAAAAGGATTTATACAATCAAATTCTATTTTCTGCATCTGCATTATTTATACACTCCATTAAAAATGCTAAACATGGATTTTCATAAAAAAAAGCTTAATAATTTCAGCTGCAATCAATTTTTCTGATTTACTTCCATCAATCACACAACACCGTTCAGGTTCTTCTTCAGCAATACGAAGAAAAGCTTTTCGCCTCCGCTCTTGAATAAACAAATTCGCTCTTTCAAAAGGATCACTATTCTTTCTATTCTTTCTTGCAGAAACACGTGCCAACCCTAAATCTACTGAAAGATCAAAAATAAATGTCAGATCAGGTACTCGATACCCGATCGCAACTTTTTCTAAAAACAAAAGAAATTCCTGAGAAAGTAATCCAGCTATCCCCTGATAAACCCGAGTCGAATCAATAAAACGATCACAAAGAACTATTTTACCAGCTTTCAAAGCTGGTAAAATCAATTCATCCATATGATCAATACGAGCTGCTGTAAATAAGAGAGTTTCTATTATTGGAGAATAAGAATGCCCTAAATTTAACAAAATATCCCTAATACACTCCGCTCCTAAAGTCCCTCCTGGTTCACGAGTTCTCACACAATCAAACCCTCTTTTCTTCAAAAACTTGGAAAAATAATCAATTTGTGTCGATTTTCCAGTCCCCTCTCCACCCTCAAATGAAATCAAATAACCTTTCAGAAAAAAAACACCTCTCTTTCTTTATATTTTCCTATCAACCTTAGCCGCAAGAATAGGCTTATTCTCCAGACATGGTCCATATCTCGGTAATATAGGCACCCGCCTTCTCAATGAAGAAGTTAAATAATCATTATCTTGACTATGAATAGGAGCTATCCCAATATAATCTACCTTTACATCCGTTATCCCGCTGCTCTGATAACTCAGCAACTCAGCTGCACGCCAAGATAAATCAATAATACGCCCAGGAACAAAAGGACCTCTATCATTCACCCGTACAACCAGTGATGATCCATTTCTTAAATTAGTAACCCTTGCATAACTAGGCAAGGGCATTGTTGGATGAGCTGCAGTTAAATGATTCATATCAAAAATTTCTCCATTCGCAGTCAATTTGCCATCAAACCCTAAGCCATACCATGAAGCACGACCAATCTTCGAATAAGAAAAATTCTCTTTCAAAGAAAGAGAAACCCTCGTTTCAGTCAAAGCAATAGAACTCTTTACAGAATCAATCTTTTTTAAAGATTCCTCGCTATTCATTGTCCTTAAAACAACACTTCCACTTGAACAACCTGTTATTAGCAATACTTTAAAAAAGAAAATCAGAATACAGGAACATCTTCTCTTTTCTATTAAAAAAATAAAAAAATTCACCACTCTTCCTAAAGTATCCTATATCCTATTAGTAGGAGTAAAACAGCATAAATCCTTTATTCAAGGATTCAAAAATAAAAATCATAAATCTTCCTCTTTTTATAAAGAAAAAAAATGAAAAAAGCTGTTCTAATTATTATTTTCACAATGATATTCATAATCAGCGTTCTAATATACGAACACTTGACACATCCCGGTCCATTCGGTTCTCCCTTTACATTAACTGATTCACATGGAAAACAAGTAACAGAACGTGATATCCGCGCAAAACCAGCTGTAATATTTTTTGGATATACGATGTGCCCTGATATCTGTCCTACAACACTTTTTGATTTATCAAGATATCTTAAAAAACTAGGACATGAAGCTGATAAAATCGGAGTATGGCTCTTCACAGTTGATCCTGAAAAAGATACCCCACAAGTACTCAATGATTATATTTCAAACTTTTCAGAAAAAATTATTGGGATCAGCGGTGAACCCAACAAAGTTCATGCAGCAATCAAATCTTTTCAGATCATTGCAGAAAAAAAAGTTAACAAAGATAATAATGATTATACCTACGACCATACCGCAAGTATCATCTTGTTAAATAAAGGTGGTCGTTTCATAGGAAAAATTCGCTATCAAGAAGATGAAAAAATAGCTCTATATCAACTAAGACAACTTGCAAAAAGTGCAGATTAATATGTTTCAAACATTTGAAGTGAAGATAAACCCCAATCAAATCAAAAAACGCGTTAGATGCTTACAAAAAAAAATACTCTCTCTTCAACTCGATGGATTTTTAGTCCCACATAATGATGAATATCAAGGAGAAGATATACCACCATCTGCAAAAAGATTAGAATGGCTAACAGGGTTCACAGGTTCTGCCGGAAGTGCTCTTATTTTAAGAAAAAAAGCTATTCTTTTTATAGATCCCCGCTACACAATACAAGCACGCCAAGAAACCAACAATTTTTTTTTCTATGAAAATATAATTTTAAAACCTCCTGCTAAATGGATAGAACTATATAAAACAAATCTTCAAATTGGATTTGATCCGTGGCTACACAGTCTTTATGAGACACGAAATCTACAGGCTGCAATAATAAAAGTAGACGGAGAGCTTATACCCGTAAAAGAAAACTTAATTGATCTTATCTGGAATGACAAACCAAATCCACCCCTCAGCCCAATTAGTATACAACCTCTTAAATTCGTTGGTAAAAAAGTACACAACAAACTGAATCAAATCCATCAAGGAATATCTCAAGCTGGAGCAGACATCACTATCTTAACAAATCCTTCTTCCATTGCTTGGTGTTTTAATATTCGTGGATCAGATATTCCACATACACCAGTCCCTCTTTGCTTTGCAATTATTCCTGTACAAAAAAAAGCAGAAATATTTATCGAAACATGCAAAGTGAGAAACAATGAAAAAAACTATCTCAATCACTTTTGCAAGATAATTGAACCTTCCTTTTTTAAGAAAAGAATCATAGAATTCTGCAGACAAGGAAAAATTATATTAGTAGATCCACAAGAATTCCCAGAGTACATACATATCATAGTAAAAAAAGCTGGAGGAAAAATAATAGAAGGAAAAAATATATTTCAATTACCCCGCGCTATCAAAACTTCAGAAGAACTATCAGGAGCACGCGTAGCACACATCCGTGATGGGTTAGCAGTTATCAAATTCCTTTCTTGGCTCAGTCAGCAGAAAAAAAATACACAAAACGAAATCTCTACTGCAAAACAACTAGAGAAGATTCGAGCACAAACAGCGAAAGAGACTCATTCCTTCTTAGAAAACATATCTTTCAAGACTATTTCTGCATCAGGCCCAAACAGCGCAATTATCCATTACTCTGTTAACAAAACAAACAATAGACTTCTCAAAGATGGAGAAATTTACCTTTTTGATTCTGGTGGACAATACCGTGATGGAACTACAGACATCACACGTACAATCGCTATTGGTAACATCGGAATAGAGGAACAATACTATTTCACCTTAGTCCTTAAAGGTATGATTTCTATTTCAAGCGCACGCTTCCCTTATGGAACAAGAGGGCAAGACATTGATATCCTCGCACGGATCGCTTTATGGAAAAAGGGCTATAATTATCCGCATAGCACAGGACATGGGGTTGGATCTTTCCTTTCAGTTCATGAAGGTCCACAAGCCATCTCAGCTAACGCATCTCAGACACTCATCCCTGGCATGATTATATCAAACGAACCAGGTTATTACCGTGAAAATTACTTCGGAATAAGAATTGAAAACCTCTTAATAGTCAAAGAAGACAAGAATCAAAAAATGCTTAGATTTGAAACTATCACACTATGCCCCATCGACAAAAAATTAATTATTTCCGATTTATTAAATAAAGAAGAACAGAATTGGCTCAATAAGTATCATAAAAAAATTTATAAAAAACTCTCTCCTCTCATTAAGAATAAAAAGGATTCTCAATGGCTTATCGAGGCAACATCTCCTATTTAATGAACATGATCATAAGAAGAAATGATAGCCATCCACTCCTCCTCGTTCATCATCTGAATACCCAGATCAGCAGCCTTTTTTAGCTTTAAACCTGGAGCAGAACCAATAACAAGTAAATCAGTTTTAAAAGAAATAGAATTAGCTGCTTTAGCACCTAAATTTTTAATTCGTGTCTTTGCCTCAGCACGCGACATAGCTTTTAAGCAACCTGTAAAAACAATCGTCTTTCCTAAAAAAGGAGAATTTCCTATAGAAAAACATTCTTCATCAAGAATAGTAATTTCTTTCAAAAGCCTTTCAAGAAAAATCGAATTATATTCATCATTATAAAAATTAAGAATAGCTTCTGCAATGACAAGTCCAATTCCTTCTATACTGAGAAGTTCCTTAAAGGCTTTATTCAAGGTTTTATCTTTATTTCTTAGAGATTCCTTCACGCTATTCTCAAATAAAGCATAACTAATATAATAACGAGCAAGTCGAAGAGCAACAAGCTCTCCTACATGAGGAATACCCAAAGAAAAAAGAAAATGACTAAGAACAACCACCCTACGAGCATTGATAGCATTATAAATCTTTCTAAGAGATTGTTTTCCAAAACCTTTCATATTCTCAAGTTTATTTAAATCCAAAGAACACTTTTGGCGATTCTCTAAAGTAAAAATATCAACTGGAGATTTAATAGCAATCGATGAAGAAACGCTATAAAAAAATTTTTTTATACGCTCTATCCCTAACCCTTTAATATTAAAAGCATTAACAAAATGATGAAGACGCTCCAGCGCCTGTGCTGGGCATAAAAGACCTTTTATACAACGATACCCCTGACCATAACGAACTATAGGACTATGACAAGAAGGACAAGAAGATGGAAACATATAAGGAATACTCGTATTTAAACGCTTTTCTAAAAGAATATCAACGATCTGAGGAATCACATCTCCTGCACGCTGCACAATAACAGTATCTCCCAGACGAAGATCTCTTCTATCGCCAGAAATATAATAATCATTATGCAGAGTCGCCTTCTTCATAACAACACCCCTCACTATAACCGGATCAAAAAGTGCAACGGGGGTCAGAACTCCTGTACGTCCAACATGAATATCAATAGCACGCAATACAGTCATAGCCTTTTCTGGCAAAAACTTATATGCAATCGCCCACCGTGGTGAACGTGACAGACAACTCAACCTTTTTTGCAAAAAGAGAGAATTAACTTTATAAACAACACCATCAATTTCATAAGAAAGAGCAAAACGGTTTTTTTCAAAAAAACGATAAGAACGGATCATAGATTCTGCATTATGACACAACTCTGTTAAGGGATTCACTCTAAATCCATAATGAGACAAACATTTAACCATACCTAACTGCGTATCAGAAGGGATATCACTCACTACACCCCATCCATAAGCAAAAAACTTCAATCTCCGCGCAGCTGTAACCGATACATCAAACTGTCTTAAAGAACCAGACGCGGCATTACGAGGATTAGAAAAAATCATACAACCTATCTTTTTTTGCTCTTTATTCAAATCAAGAAAATCCTTATGATTCATATAAACCTCACCACGCACCTCAAGTACTTTAGGACAGATTCCTCTAAGAACACAAGGAATATCAGGAATCACACGGGCATTAGCAGTAAGATCTTCACCAAATCTACCATCACCACGGGTTGAAGCATATATCAGCTCCCCTCGCTCATAACGTAATGCAAGAGAAAGCCCATCAATCTTTGGCTCAACTGTAAACTCTAAAAAAGATTCCTTTGATAAACGTAAAAAACGCTTAATACGCTTAATAAATTCGTACACCTCTTTATCACTCAAGGCATTCTCAATAGATAACATCGGAACCCGATGTTCCACTTTATCAAATCTTTCTGATCCCTCTACTCCAATTCTTTTAGAAGGTGAATCGAAACGTACCAAATCAGGAAAACGCATTTCTATTTCTTTATTCCGAATACGCAAAGCATCATACTCATAATCTGAAATAGGTGATGCATCCTTCAGATAGTAAAGACGGTCATAATAGTAAATTAATTTAGCTAAACGCTCTAGCTCATTTTTAGCATGCTCTTCGCAAATATTACTAACACACATTTTTTTTAAATAAATCACAAAAGAGCGAGATCAACCCATAATTATAATAAAACTCTAACAAGAAAAACCACTGTTTTCAATACACAAAATAAAAGAATCTCTCATAAAGCTTTACGCTCTTCCTAAAAAAAACGCCAAATACGCTTTCCTCCTGATCTGAACAAACCTACGCCATTTTGATAAAATCCTGAAAATATTTCTCCTGAATACGAAGCAAGACGTTTTTGTGTTAATAAATGAGTAACTTCAAGTGTATCAAAACCACAGCGTATCATATTTGAAACCTGATCAATTAAAATATCACCTACAGCTCTTAATTCGCCTTTATAAGAATGAATTGTTTTCAGCTGCATAGCCTTTGAATAAGAACGTCCATCAGTAAAAACTGGAAAATCAAGAGCAATGACCGGAATTATCGATAAAAATTGCAATAATCCCTTCAGATCTTCTTCTGCAGATATAAAAACACCAACCCTCCCCTTCATATTCTCAACTATAGCCGTCACTTGCAAACACCATTCTCTCAACGGCAAAATTGCTCGTTGAGCATTTATCTTCTCAAATTTATCAAAACGAACATAAAGATTCTCACAGAACCCATGAGGCCCCCATAATTTACTATTACCATCAGACAAAATTGTTTCCATTTCCAAGAATTCAAGCCTTTCCAGACTTCCCATACAGCGCGTGACGAAAGGGTATCATACCAACACGTCGATAAGTATCGATAAATCGCTCGTTAGTCTTACGCAACAACACATAAGTATTGATAACCCTTTCAACTGCATTCACAATTTCATCAGCTGGAAACCCAGGACCCGTGATCTCTCCAATAGCACAAGAATTACCTGCATCGCCACCAAGTGTCAGCTGATAATACTCATGTCCCTTCTTTTCAACACCAAGAATGCCAATATGTCCAACATGGTGATGGCCACAAGCATTAATACAACCTGAAATATTTAATCTCATATCACCTATTTCCATATGACGTTCATAAGTAGAAAACCTTTTAGAAACCTCCTGTGCAATAGGAATTGAGCGTGCATTCGCAAGAGAGCAATAATCCAAACCAGGACAAGCAATAATATCACTAATCTGATTGATATTAGCAGTCGCTAAACCATAATCTACGAGCTTATTATATACATTATATAAATCCTCTAAAGCTACATATGGCAAAACAAGATTTTGCTGATAGGTAACACGTAACTCATTACAAGAATAGCGTTCAGCAAGATCTGCAACTATGTTCATCTGTTTAGATGTAGCATCTCCTGGTATACCACCAATAGGTTTCAATGAAATGGTCACAATACCATAATCTATATGTTTATGCGGGATTACATTCTGATGAACCCATCTATTAAAAGACTCATTACTTAATCGCAAAGATCTAAAGTTAGAATTTTGACTCGAACGAGAGTCAAGAATCGGATACCTAAAATAACGAAAAATTGCATCAATATCTTCTCGTGATAAAACTAAATCCTCTTTTCTTAAAGAAGACAACTCTCTCTCAATTCCTTCGCGAAGTTCTTTGATCCCAGTTTCATGAACAAGAATTTTAATCCGTGCTTTATATTTATTATCACGCCGTCCATACAGATTATAAATACGCATCACAGCTGTCACATAACGTAACAAATCTTCTATAGGTACGAAATCACACAATAACTTCGCTACCATAGGAGTCCGCCCTTGCCCACCACCGATATAAAAAGAAAACCCAAGTTCTCCTGAAAGATCCCTTTTAATTTGTATCCCAATATCATGCACTTGAATAGCAGCACGATCGCTTTTAGAAGCAGTAATAGAAAATTTAAATTTACGTGGCAAATAGCTAAACTCAGGATGAAGTAATGACCATTGACGTAAAATCTCTGCATAAGGACGTGGATCAACAGACTCATCTGCAGCCACACCAGCAAAAGGATCTGATGTAATATTACGAATACAATTCCCTGAAGTCTGAATAGCATGCATCTCTACTTCAGCTAATTCAGAAAGAATTTTAGGAATATCATTCAGTCCAAGCCAATTAAACTGAATATTCTGCCGTGTTGTAAAGTGAGCATACCCACGATCATAAGAAATAGCAATATCAGAAAGCTTCCGCATTTGATCAGAAGAGAGAGTCCCGTAAGGAATAGCAACTCGTAACATATAAGCATGAAGCTGAAGATAAACACCATTTCTTAAACGCAAAGGCATAAACTCTTCTTCTGTCATCTCACCAGAGATCCGCCTTTTCACCTGATCAGAAAATTCAGCAACACGTGCACTCACAAAAGCCTTATCAAACTCATCATAACGGTACATAATGCCATTCTTTCAAATCTATACCACAGTTGGACCACAAGCCCTAATACGCTCACGTAAACGCAAGGCAGACAGTATACCATTCGAGTCTCTCACATCTATCCACAGTGCTCCAATAATCTCGTTATTAGCTACAGCTTTCTCAGCTATTCGCGTTAAATACGAACATTCTTCAGAAGAAGTGACAGCAAGAGCCTTTTTCATATCTTCTTTCCAAGTTCTATCACTACTATACCAAAGTGGATGACCTGTCAGAAGACAATTTGCCGTTAAAACCTTCATGAACATCAATCATACCTCATTCTTTGAAAGCATTTTACCAATGAAAGAAGGAATAATTTCAAAAGCAATCCCGCAAGTAGTAAGGACATTCACTTCTTCAGCAAAACGTCTCTCATCAACTACAAGACGTAGAACCTGAGTATTCAGCTTAGAAGATTCCTTAATCAAGTTAATTAAAAAAAAAAGTTTAGATGGCGCAGATGATAAGACTGCATCCCTACGTATCGTAGACAAAATTTCAGATGAAACACCATGATCATAAATCACAACATCAGCTTCCATAAGAGCACGTTGACTCGCCATAGTTAAAAACTCAGCCATACCATGGCTAACATTCAAAAAGCGTAACGGAAAATTATGAATCTTTCTATTAGAATCAAGCAATTGCAATGCACATCTTTCTGCCTTTCTTTCATCCCCAGAAAAAATAGCATTAGCGACAGAACCACTAAAAAAATCATGCCAAAACCTACGACGGACAGCACCTTTAATAAGATACTTTCCAACAATTTTACGAAAACGATGAGCAAACCGTGCTAATTTACCTAGCTCAGGAGATAGCAAAGCATCGATCCGCGAACGAAGAATCTGTGTTAAAACAGGAGATGTTCCTTCAGACCCAATAGCAACAGTAATTGGTGCTCTATTAACGAAAGCAGGAATAAAAAAATCACATAAATCAGGAAAATCAAGGACATTGACTGGGACACGAGCCTGATTTGCTGCATTCGCTATCACACGATCCTGTGAAATCTCTCCTATTGCAGAAAAAACCAAAAATATACCATCTAACATGCTTTTATCAAAAGAAGCATCTACCCATTTGACACGCCCTAAGAAAATTATTTTTCTGAGATAAGCAGAAAGCGGTGGCTCAGGATCTTGCGCAACCAACATTACAAATGCTGATGTTTTAAAAAGAAAACGTAGCCTGCTGAGAGCTCCAAGACCTGAACCAACGACCATCACAGACTTACCTTTTACATTTAAAAAAGCAGGAAGTACAGAAAGCCTGTTTTTATCCAGTAACATCAGATCACATTCCCTTCATTATATGGCATAAATATCTTGAAAAGATTCTGAAATAAAGAAATCAAATCTATATCATAGTCTATCACAATAGATAAATTTTATCCCAACAAAGGATATAAATAAAATTTATACCATATTAAAGAAAACAACACGAACAACTGTAAAAATACAAAGGCTCTCCAGAAAATTATTCAATTTCTTTTCAAAAGCTTCCAAGCATCAACGGACCATGAACTTCCTTTATAGTTATGCTTAAGGACATTAGCCGATTCTTCAGCTTCAGATATTAATCCCATAGCATAGTTCGCCTCAACTAAACGATAAAGCGCTTCCTCAATCTGAGTTGTATCAGAATAACGCTTCACAACACAACTAAAACGCTTTACTGCAGCAATATATTGCAATCCATTCAGATAATAACGGCCAATATCCATTTCTTTAGCAGCAAGCTTTTCACGTGCAGAATGGATAATTGCCTTTGCATCCGTAACATATTCTGATTTAGGGTAATGGTCTAAAATCTCCTGCATAGCAGAAATAGCTGCCCTTGCAGGCTCTTCATCATGTCTTATATCTTCTATCTGATCAAAATAAGAACGAGCAAGAATATAATAAGCATATGCAACATCATCTGATTTCGGATAAAAAACAATATATTTCCTTGCTAGATTAAGCGCCTCAAGATATTCCTTTTCATGATAGTGAATTGATATCTCTTTCAAAAAAGACTGACGAGCCCATTCAGTATAAGGATAGTCTTGAGTAATCATGGAAAATTTTTTTAAAGCCTCACTATAATTCCCTTTATCCAAATCAAATAGTGCTTTCTTATAGAAAAGGCTTGGAGAATTAAAGTTCTCTGAATCGCTTTCCTTACTGACACAACCAAAAAGTATAATAGCACTACTTATAATTAAGCTAAAAACTAACATTCTTAAAAAAAAAATATTTTTCATGATTCAAGACCAATAAGAATTTTTCTCAATCCAGCTTTCCAAGCATCCAATTATCTTTACCTCAATTCTACAATTTCAAAGTACTCTTGTTTCTCAAGAAGACAACGACTAGCTTCGACATTTATCCTATGACCTCCTTTAAAAGAATAAAACTTTCCAAGAAAAGGATACCCTAATAAAGCAGTATCACCAATTGCATCTAGCGCCTTATGACGCACAAAATCATCATATGTTCTTAACCCTGAAGGGTTAAGAACCGTATCATCGACTCCAATGATTACAGAATTTTCACAAGAAGAACCAAGCGCGAATCCTGCTGCCCATAATCTTTCTATATCCTTTATAAATCCAAAAGTACGCGCATGAGCAAGATTCCGCGTAAAATAATCTATATCAAGCGTAAACGTAATACGTTGCTTACCAATCACACGAGAAGAAAAACTAATTGATATATCAAAACAAGGCACACTTGCTGGTGAAAATCCAGCAAAACTAGAACTAGACTTCACTCTACAAGGCTTAAGAACACGGAGATATTTTCGGGCAACTCCTTGTCTATGAAACCCGGATTCTCTAATCCCTTTCATATAAAACTCAGCTCCACCATCAAGAATAGGAATTTCATCCGAAAAAAGTTCCACTTTTAAATTATCAAGACCAGAAGCATAAATAGCCGCCATAAGATGCTCTATCGTTTTAATCGAGATATTCCCTTTCCCAAGCACTGTACAAAAATCAGTTGATACTGTATGCAATATATCAGCTGGCAAACGATGAATCTGTCCTCCCCTTTCATTATAAAAGAAAACAATTCCGTGATTTTCCTCAGCTGGTCTTAATATAACCCTCGCGATATCACCTGTATGAAGACCATAACCTGAAAAGACAGCTTGATTTTTTAAAGTAGTTTGGAAAATATTCACTGAACCCTTCTTACATTTATCAAAATGTTTTTTCTTTTACAAAAAGTATCAATCATTTTTTTTCATTAGTTTACATGTCGCCGCAAAAAAGCAGGAATCTCAAGCATCTCAGCATCCCTTTTCGAAGATGAAAGAACCTGTGTCTTCTTCACTGGTTCTCTTTGCGTTTTTTGCAGATCACCAATAGTTTGCGAACTGACTTCTGGCTCTAAGCGATCGATTTCTGGTTCACGATAAGAAAAACTATGTATCAACCTTTTCCATAAACTAGGGGAGCGACGCTTGGGTTTTAAAAACTGATCATCAGGATCCATTCTTCGAAATAAAGAATCTTTTCTCTCAAGACGATTCTGCTCACACCCTTCATCATCTGAGACAGCAGATTCTGTACGTACCCTTATCCCAACAGATAAAGTCTTATGATCATCCGCTTTTCTTGAAAAAAAACGACTCTTCTTTTGAAAAGAAAGATCTATCGGAGCCGCCATCTCTTCTTCAAGAGCTTCCATAACCTCCATAAAAGCTTTAGCCGAAGTAGAAGAAGAGCATTCAGACTTATCTTGTGAAAGATCCATATCTATAGACTCAACAGAGTGTTGATCATTCACAACACGATCAATCCCCGTCGCTACAACAGAAACACGAATAAGACCATCAAGAGCATCATCAACAATAGCACCAAAAATGACATTAGCCTCAGGATCAACTTCCTCTCTAATACGATTCGCAGCCTCATCTACTTCAAATAATGTCATATCACGCCCTCCAGTAATTGAAATTAAAAGACCACGAGCTCCAAACATAGATGTTTCATCAAGAAGAGGATTCGCAATCGCTGCTTCAGCTGCAGCAAGAGCACGCCCCTGATCAGAAGCCTCTCCTGTCCCCATCATTGCCTTTCCCATATCATGCATCACCGAACGCACATCAGCAAAATCAAGATTAATTAAACCTTCACGCACCATTAAATCAGTAATAGAAGCGACACCTGAATAAAGGACCTGATCGGCCATAGCAAAAGCATCAGAAAAAGTAGTCTTTTCATTAGCAATACGAAAAAGATTTTGATTCGGAATCACAATCAGCGTATCAACACTTCTCTGTAATTCCTCAATACCAGCCTCTGCTGTTTTCATACGACGCTGACCTTCAAAATGAAAAGGCTTAGTCACAACACCAACAGTAAGAAGACCTTTTTCACGAGCAGCACGTGCAATAACAGGAGCAGCGCCTGTCCCAGTCCCCCCTCCCATACCTGCAGTCACAAAAATCATATGAAAATTGCTCAAATGATCCATAATTTCTTCTAAACATTCCTCTGCGGCAGCTCTTCCAACCTCTGGATGAGATCCAGCCCCTAACCCTTCAGTAACAGCAGCACCAAGCTGAATCACACGCTCAGCTTTAGACATCGTCAATGCCTGAGCATCTGTATTAGCTACAACAAAATCAACACCCTTTAAACCTGCATTAATCATGTTGTTCACAGCATTCCCTCCACCACCACCGACACCAAAAACATTAATCCGCGGCTTCAGGTCTGTAATATCTATTTTTTGCAGATTTATCGTCATATCCTTTTCCTTCTTCACAGCCTTTGTCACTTGAAAATCCGACAAAACCACTGATATAAAAAATCACTAGCAAAATCTGATAATCTTTCCTGATAAGAAGGAAAATTCCAATCATTAAAACCCACTGACTGAAAATAAATTAACAAACCAACAGTTGTTGAAAATGCAGGAGCCTTTGCCATATCAGGCAAACCAGACATGCCAATAGGACAACCCATACGAATCCTATGACCCAATATTTTAAGAGCTACATCTAAAAATCCTGTTAATTGCGAAGCACCACCAGTAAAAATCAATTTACTAATAGACTCAAATCCTGAAATCACCAATCTATCACGCACCATTTCAAGGATTTCTTCCATACGCGCACGAATTATCCGCGATAGAAGAGTGCACGAATACTCACCACTATGAAAAGTAGCTTTATCCTCTAAATCAGAGAAGAGGACAGAACCATAGACGACCTTCACACGCTCTGCTTCCTCAACAGAAATTGAAAATCCTCTTGCAATATCCAATGTAATATTATGACCACCCACAGATAAACTCTCAGCAAAAACAAAATTTCCGTTAGTAAAGATAGAAATCGTTGTTGTAGCACTCCCGAAATCAATACAAGCAGCCCCAAGACGCGCTTCATCCCCTACTAAACTAGCTAATCCGCTAGCAAAAGGTGTTGCGACCATCCGCTCAACATTTAAATGAGCACGATTCACACAATGCTCCAGATTACGTAAAAGAGAAGCTGTTGCCGTCACAACATGCATCTCAACACCAAGTGTCTTTCCAATCATATCTTTTGGATCAACAACATCCTGCTCACCATCTAGTGTGAACACAAGTGGAAGAGAATGAATAATGACTCTATCAGGATCATG
Organism: Candidatus Tokpelaia sp. JSC161; assembly: GCA_003331105.1. Lineage (GTDB taxonomy): Bacteria > Pseudomonadota > Alphaproteobacteria > Rhizobiales > Rhizobiaceae > JSC188. The sequence continues at coordinate 378,071 of QEND01000001.1, forward strand.
GGCCGCAGCCTCTAATCCTAAAGATAAAACACGGCGTATATCACGGATTCTTACAGAATCCCCATCAATCGGAACCTCTGCGCGAACATGCTCACTTTTCATGCCGCAACAGGTACAATTAATAATAACAGAATCAATAAGGAAGCCTGCCTTACTTTCAGCAGCATGAACAGCAAATCTTATTGCCTGTTCAGCTGCAGAAATATCAACAATGACACCTGATTGTATGCCATGCGATTCCTTAACAGAAAACCCTAAAACTTTTAATTCTTCATCAGAAGAGTTCCCTAAATCAGCAATCATACAGGATATTTTACTCGAACCAATATCAAGCACGCTTAATAAGCGCGTTCTACGCAAGTAAGAACAGAATCGAAGCAAAGAGAGAATATTCCTCATATATGACCTTCTTTCTGTCGCTTTCTCCTTACTTCAAAATCTTTTAACAGTGCAATACGACGTGCTAAAGATTCCTTAGAAAGAGACACCGTAATACGATCAGGCAGCCTCAAATCAATAACATCCACATCACGCGATAATATCCCACCAGCTGCCTTAAGCCTAGATAAACTAATAGCTTCACCACCCTCTTGGAGTTTAAGACGGATACCAGTATCAAGCAAAATATCCCAACGCCTATCAGCAATACGAATATAAGCTTGTGCATGCTCTGTAATATCTGTAAAAACACTTATTCTTTTAATAAAAGTCTTCGCTTCAAATCCTGCACCCTTCCCAACGAACAAAGGCAATTTACGACTCCCTAAGATTGATGAAATGTACGGGATAATAACATCTCCTTTACAATCAATGATATCCACAAAACCATCATGTTGCCACAGTGCCATAGGATCTTTTTCTATCACATGAATATTGATTTGATTGGGATAAAATCTCTGAACAGAAACAAAAGCTATCCATGGAAGCCTACTAATTGCACGACGTGCCTTATCAAGATCAAAGTTAATCATTAATGATTCACCATCGAGTTCTAGTAAATCTAAAATATCAATATCTGATGTTTTACGATTACCAGTAAGATGAATCTTAGTCACAACAAAACCTGCATTGAATAGGAGTATTTTCGTAGCCTGGAAAAGATAACCACCAACACATGCACCACAAGCAATCAACACAATGAAAAAAACAAAAACAGCAATAGAACCTACATGATATGGAATACGCTTCAAAAAAATACGGTATGTTAACGCAGACATGAAGCATCCTCCACAATCCAGCGAACAAGATCAAGAAAACTATATCCAGAAACCCTTGCAATATCAGGAAGAATAGAAGTGAAGGTCATACCTGGCTGTGTATTAATTTCTAACCAAACTAAATTACCAGTAGCCTTATCATAACGAAAATCTGAGCGGCTTACACCACGACATCCAAGAACCTTATGTGCTTTCAAACTTATAGTTTGTATCTTTTTGTAAAGAGTCTTTTTAAGGTTTGCAGGACAAACATGTCTTGAAGCACCAAAAATATATTTTGAATCATAATCATAAAAAGACGGTCCTTCTTCAAGAAGAATTTCACAGACATCGAGAACTCTATCCCCTATAACCGCACAGCTTAAATCACAGCCAGCAATATAAGGCTCGACTAAAATATCATCCCCATATTTCCAATCCAATGATATTTTTTTTTCTATACACGATACATCATCTTTATCTTGAATCACACAGACACCACAACTGGATCCTTCTCGCATAGGCTTCACAATATAAGGCGGTTCAAAAGGATGTGTCACTATATTAAAACGATTGAGAATCTTAGAATCCGCAACAGGAATATCCGCTGCTGAGGCAATAATCTTCGCCTGTCTCTTATCCATACAAAGAGCAGAAGCCAGCACCCCAGAATGAGTATAAGGTATCTGCAAATACTCAAGAATTCCCTGAACAGTCCCATCTTCTCCATAAGAACCATGAAGGGCGTTAAAAACAACATCCGGAGCAAGATCATATAATACTAAAGCAAGATCATTATCCACATCCACACAGGTGACAGCATATTCCTCTTTTAAAGCATTAGCACAAGCTTTCCCTGAAGCTAAACTCACAGCACGCTCAGAAGAAAAACCACCCATCAAAACGGCAACATGCTTCTTACTCACTATCAATTCCTATAACCGTTACGCGCTTAGCCGAGTTCTGCTTTTGACAGGAAAAAAGAAATACATTCTTCACCTATCAAAACAAAAAGCAAAGACAATGTTAAAAATAATGGTACAGCCTATTATAGAATCACCGAAAAAACGATCAATAAATTTCAGAACATGCTTTAAAAAAAACATCACCCTTGTCATATAAGCTAAAAATAGAGAGGTACAAATGGCTAGCAACGTTACCTTAACCGGACTCGCTCATGATCTCAAAAAAAGAGAAGACAAACCTATTCGCATAGGACTTGTCGGATGCGGAGAAATGGGAACTGATCTCTTAGCTCGAATAACACACATGGATGGGATTACTGTTGGAGCGGTTACAAGCAGGCAACCATCGCGCGTGCTCCATGCCGCTGAAATCGCATGGCAAGAAAAAGGACATGCACAAAAAGTAGAAAATGCTACAGCAATGCTCACAACTATCGAGCAAGGCCTCATTGGTGTTACAGATGATCTGGATCTCATGTTAAAAAATGAATTAATCGACATTGTCGTTGATGCAACCGGTTCTCCTGAAGCCGGGGCAGAAATTGGCATAAAGACTCTCAACAATGGGAAGCATCTTGTTATGATGAACGTTGAAGCCGATGTCACCATTGGACCCTATCTAAAACATCAAGCTAAAAAACAAGGCCTCATCTATACACTTGGAGCAGGAGATGAACCTTCTTCTTGCATGGAACTCATTGAATTTATATCAGCGATGGGCCATACAATTATCAGCGCTGGGAAAGGAAAAAATAATCCTCTTATATTTGATGCCGTTCCAGATCAATACGAAGAAGAAGCTCGACGCCGCAAAATGAATCCACGGATATTAGTTGAATTCATTGATGGATCAAAAACTATGGTAGAAATGGCAGCTATCGCTAACGCTACTGGCCTTGTTCCTGATTGTCCAGGATTACACGGCCCACAAGCGGATCTAAAAGTCCTTAACAAAGTTCTCATTCCTCAAATAGACGGTGGAATATTGAAACAAAAAGGCGTCGTGGACTATTCTATTGGAAAAGATATCTCTCCTGGTGTTTTTGTGATCGCTGAAGCACGACACCCACGTATTCGCGAAAGGATGGAGGATCTAAAAATTGGAAAGGGTCCTTATTTCACTTTTCATCGGCCCTATCATCTCACAGCTATGGAAGTACCCCTTACCTGTGCACGAGTTATCCTCTACGGAAAACCCGATATGGTTCCACTAGATAAACCTGTGGCAGAAGTCTGCGCTGTTGCTAAGAAAAATCTCAAACCTGGCGATCAGCTGGATTGCATAGGCCTATACACTTACCGTGCTTGGATTATGAGAGTTGAAGAAGCTTATCAGGCCAAGGCTATTCCCTGTGGCTTGCTTGAAGGAGCCAGTGTAGTCGCTCCTATAAAAGAAGGTGCTCTTATAACGAAAAAAAATACTAAAATTAAAAAAAACCAATGGATCGCAAAAGTAAGAGCCAAGCAGGATCAACTCATGTACAATAAAACATGAGAAAGGCACCAATTTAGCCTTTCTCTCATTTAGTCTCCACTCAAGCTAATGACTTATTTATAGATTCCACCATTTTTTTCGCATCCCCAAACAACATCATAGTATTTTCCCTAAAAAATAGTTCATTATCTATCCCAGAATACCCAGACCCCAAACCCCGCTTCAGAAATAAAACAGTACCTGCTTTTTCTACTTCAAGAATAGGCATACCATAAATTGGCGAAGAAGGATCAGTTTTAGCAGCAGGATTCGTTACATCATTTGCCCCAATAATAAAGGCTACATCAGCAGTTGAAAACTCAGAATTGATATCCTCTAATTCAAAAACATCCTCATAAGAAACATTGGCTTCTGCAAGCAAAACATTCATATGCCCAGGCATACGACCTGCCACAGGATGAATAGCATACTTAACTTCGACACCCTCATTTTTAATTTTATTAGCCATTTCACGAAGTGCATGTTGAGCCTGTGCAACAGCCATCCCATATCCTGGAACAATAATGACCTTCGAAGCATTTTTTATCACAAAGGCAGCATCATCCGCAGATCCTTTTTTAACAAAACGCTGTTTCCCGTTACTCGTAGAAGGAATAAGTGTCTCACTACCAAAACCACCAAGAATCACAGAAATAAATGAACGATTCATACCTTTACACATTATATAGCTTAAAATAGCACCAGAAGAACCTACAAGAGCACCAGTAATAATAAGCGCCATATTGGCTAATGTAAAACCAATACCTGCAGCAGCCCATCCTGAATAAGAATTCAGCATAGAAACAACAACAGGCATATCTGCACCGCCAATAGGAAGAATCATACTCATTCCAAAGAAAAACGATAAAAGAACAAGACACCAAAAGACAAAATGACTTCCAGTCATAACTAGAATCATGATAAAAATAGCTATAGCTGCACAAAAACACATGTTCATAAAATGACGATAAGCCAAAATAATAGGCTTGCCAGAAATACGCTCATCTAATTTCAAAAATGCTACCACAGAACCACTAAAAGTCATTGTCCCGATCCAAACTCCAATTGCCATTTCAAAAAGCGCTAAAGTATGAATCGATCCAAGAGCACCAATACCAAAAGAAGAAGGAGAATATAATGCTGCGGCTGAAACCATCACCGCTGAAAAACCAATAAGAGAGTGAAAGGCCGCAATTAACTGAGGCATCGCTGTCATAGCAATCCGCTTCGCAATCAATGCACCAATCACAGCACCAATCCCAAGTCCAAAAAGAATCAATACCAGTCTAGAAAAATCAGGGAGGACTAAAAGTAATGTTATCAAAACGGCCAACCCCATCCCTATTATACCACAAAAATTCCCATGACGGCTTGTAGAAGGGTGAGAAAGACCACGCAAAGCTAGAATAAAAAGAGAAGCTGAAATAAGATAAAGAAATGCTGCGAAATTAACGCTCATATCAAACCTCTCATCTTTCTTTTTTTCTGTACATGGCTAACATACGCTGCGTGACAAGAAACCCACCAAAAATATTAGTGCTTGCAAACACGAGAGCAAGAAATCCAAAAAGTATAGCGTAACCTGATAATGATTCCCCAATAGCTAACAAAGCACCAACTATAATCACTGAGGAAATCGCATTTGTAACAGCCATAAGAGGCGTATGTAATGCAGGAGTCACTGCCCAGACAACATAATAACCAATAAATATGGATAATATAAAAATCGCTAACTGAAAAATAAATGGATCAATAGCAGAACCTGTGTGTAGCAAAGAAGAAATATCCGTACTTACTTCTCTCACAGAGTTTAACGATTCTTGTAACCTATCAAGCGCTTGATCAAGAGCTTCCACCTTCATTATTCAGCTCCTTTCTTCTTATTCATTTCTCTCTCCTTCATCAGCTTTGCAAGGAAAAAACAGGATGCACAACCCGACCACCATGTATCAGCAATGTTGCTTTGACAAGTTCATCGTTAAAATTAATAGCTAATTTTTTTAATTTTTTATCCGTCATACTTTCAAGAAAAGCATAAAGATTACGCGCATACAGATAAGATGCCGTAGCCGCAATACGACTCAGATTCGTATATCCAATAACCTTAACCCCTTCAATGTCAACTAATTCTCCATAAACACCTCCCTCAACATTCCCACCATGCTCTACAGCAAGATCTACAACAATAGCACCAGGCCTCATAGTTTGAAGCATTTTCCTCGTAACAAGACAAGGAGGCATACGCCCAGGAACAAGAGCCGTGGTAATCACAATATCCTGTTTAGAAATATGATCAGCTACAAGAAACTCCTGTTTCTTCAAATATTCATCTGACATCTCTTTCGCATAACCTTCAGCCGTCTCAGCTCCATAAAATTCTTCATCCTCCACAGCAATAAATTTTCCTCCTAAAGAAAGAACTTGTTCTCTCACAGATGGACGAACATCATTCGCCGTTACTACAGCTCCAAGCCGTCTAGCCGTAGCTATAGCTTGTAAGCCAGCAACACCGGCCCCCATAACAAAAACCTTTGCCGCTGGTATCGTACCAGCTGCTGTTACAAGCATTGGAATAGCTCTGCTATAAACACCTACTGCATCAATAACAGCCTTATAACCAGCAAGATTAGCTTGAGAAGACAAGACATCCATTGTTTGTGCACGAGTAATCCGCGGTAAAAGCTCTAGCGCAAATCCAGTAATTTCCCTCTCGGCTAATGCAAAAATCTCATCCTCTGCACTATAAGGGCTAAACATAGCAAGCACAACAGCTCCTTTTTTATAAGTAGCCGCTTCATATTCTTTAGGCCTCAGAACCTTAATAATAACATCGGCATCCTCTACAGCATCCGAGTCCACAATTTCAGCACCAGCTTCTTTATAAGAAGAGTCTAACATAGATGAAGCAAGCCCAGCACCTTTTTCAATAAAAACAGAATAGCCTATATCTATATACTTCTTCACAGTTTCCGGCGAAGCTGCAACACGCCCCTCCCCATTAAGTTCTTTGCTAACAAAGATAATTTCACTCAAGTCCTATCTCCTAAAAAATCTCTATTAATAAGTTATTCAGTCCAATTTACATATTCTCTTTCGTCTTGTAAAATCGTTACGATATATCCAGTATGAAATGGAGGAAAATATGGTAGAGGTCATTGATGGAAAAAAGTTTTCTGAAGAAATTCTTCAAAAAATAAAAAATGAAACCACAACACTAATTAATAAGCATAATATTCGTCCCGGATTAGGGGTCATCATTCTTGGAGAGGATCCTGCTAGCCAAATCTATGTAAAATCAAAAAGCCAAAAAGCAAAAGAATGTGGCTTTCATTCTATTACCAAAAAACTCAAAGGAAACACACCCGAACATACTCTAATCCAGCATATTCAAAAATTCAATAAAGATCCATTAATTCATGGAATTCTCGTACAGCTCCCATTACCCTATGAAATTAAAAAAGAAGCGATCATTCAAGAAATAGCCCCTGAAAAAGATGTAGATGGCTTTCATTACATCAATATTGGAAAACTCACAGCTGGAACAACACAAAATGCTTTTATACCATGCACAGCAGCTGGTATAATGATGGTCATTCAGCGCTTATATGGAAATGATCTATCTGGACTTGATGCTGTGATTATCGGCCGATCTAATATTGTTGGAAAACCTATAGCTAGCCTCCTTCTATCTGCTAATGCAACCACAACAATTACACACAGCCATACACGCGATCTACCAGAAGTAGTCCGGAGTGCCGATATCTTAATTGCAGCCGTTGGTCAAGCAGAAATGATTAAGGGAACTTGGATAAAACCAGGCGCTACAGTTATTGATGTTGGAATCAACCGTGTTAATACACAAACAAACAAAATACTTGGCGATGTAGAATACGATATGGCATCTATTATAGCAAAAGCTATTACACCAGTTCCTGGAGGAATCGGTCCAATCACTATTGCTATGCTAATGAGCAATACACTCAAAGCAGCTTACAATTCTGCAAAAATAACACTTCCTCCTTTCCTTAATTCTGCAAATGACGTAGCTTAATATAGAGAGCACCAGTCCCCCCATGTCGCCGATCTGCTACCTTAAAAGCATTGATATAACAACGAAATTTATATGTTCTCAACCAAAGAGGAACAACACGACGCAATATACCCTTGCCCTTCCCTGTTATGACGAGAGCATACCGCAAACCACTATAGCTCGCGACATCCAAAAAATGCAAGAGCACAGAGTGCGCCTCTTCCTGTATTAAACCATGTAAATCAATACGTGCCTCAATATGAAAATTTCCATCTGCAATCTTACGATAAAGAGACTGATCAAAAACATTTAACCTATATGAATCTAAATCATTAGCGTGCTTTAAGAAAGGACGTACCATATTCACTCTCCTATTATAAAACAATCGCATCCTGAACTGAACTAGCCTCATTCACACTCGTAGCAACCAATTTCCAATTGGGATCAGAAGCATATGCATCACGAGAAAATATCCAAATATCATGAACTTCAATAATCGATTTAGGATCACCATCAATTAAAATTTTATTTTTATCATAAGTAGCAGAAATGATATCACTACAAAAACGCACAGAAAGATATGACTCATTTTTCTGCATACTCGCAGAAATAATCTCTGCCATCTTTACACCAACAAAAGAAAATTCAATAGATTCTTCCTTAGCTTCACGCTCATCAATAGCTTTAGAAAAACCCTTATAAACCTCTTCAGACAATAATTTCTTTAAATCAACCCGATCTCCTTTAGAAAAAGCCACCATAATTATTTCATAGGCTATACGCGCTCCATTACAAAATGATACAGGTGAAAAAGTATAATCAGCCTTTTTAATATCTCTTAAACCAGAATTCAACAATGTCCCAAATGGAAAAACTGCATCAATATCAGAAAAATCATTAACAACTCTATCATAATGTGCTGGTAAAGTACCGCCTGTAGATACAAGAGAGTTCGAATAGGGATCAAAAGGCGGACGTTCATTCCCTGTACGTCTTCCTAAAACACTACGAAGCTGGATAAAAACCAACACAGCAAGTACAAAAAAAAATAATGTTACAATATTCAAGTCCATTGGAACACTTATTCTCCTAAATCAAAAAAAATATTCGCATTCCAGCATGATCGAAAAATAAATTGCATATTATTCTAAAACGGATTCAGACTGAAATCAATGCTAGAGCATAGATATGCTACATTAATTATGGATACCCTTCCTAAAATTGCAGAAAAAAATCTTTCTTGTAAAAAAATTCTATGTTAGATTGAGTTTACAATAAGGGAATATTAGTCTATGGCTGAATCTGAAGCAGAAACACCTCTTTTGAATGTATTAACACAATATATAAAAGATCTATCTTTTGAAAGTCCTACCGCTCCATATACTTTACGTGCAAGGGAAAAAGCTTTACCGATCAATAGCACGATCAATGTTAATGCAAATACGATAGGTGAGGATACATACACTGTTCTTCTCACTATGAGCGCACAAGCCGGAGAAGAAAAAGAATTAATATTTAATATTGAACTCATTTATGGTGGTCTTTTTAAAATATGTCATTCTACTGAAAAAACAGTCCTAAAAACACTTTTTATTGAATGTCCACAACTTCTTTTTCCCTTCGCTCGGCAAATTATTGCCGATACAGTACGGAATGCTGGATTCCCACCATTGATGATTGATCCGATCGACTTTAATCTTCTTTTTCAAAATCGTTCAGAAAAAGAAAAAACCCTATCTGCACATTCTGCAAATAGTAACTGCAAATAGTCATTCTAATTCAAACCTACCGACTTAAGCCTTCTTTTTAAAAGTCTTGAGAAGTATAAGCTGCAAAAGCAGCCATAATAGCAATATCAGAATCTCTGGATCCAAGAGAAACAATCTGCACAGCTTTCTCTAAACCAATAAGAATAGGACCAATCACAGGGAGTCCTCCAAGCTCTTGCAACATATGAAGAGAAATCGAAGCAGAATGATATCCAGGCATAATCAAAACATTTGCTACACCACTAAGCCCTATAAAAGGATACTGTTCTATGAATTTAGCATTCAGAGCAACATCTGCCCTCATCTCCCCATCAAACTCAAAATCAACAGCACGTTCATGTAATATCCTCACTGCTTCCTGAATACGATTCGTTGTTGCACCTTTCATATGACCAAAAGTAGAAAAAGCAAGAAAAGCAACACGCGGGGTATGCCCCATTTTGCAAACAGTTTTTGCTGCTAATTCAGCAATATTTGCCAAGGCAACAGCATCAGGCTGTTCATAAACACCAGTATCCGCTACAAATATAGTACGAGTACGACTAACAAGAATAGAAAGACCAATCAGCATCTCGCCAATAGAAACCCCTATCACATCGCGAATCTCAGATAAACTTGTCTCGTAATTACGAGTTGCACCAGTCACCATAGCATCCGCATCACCAATGGCTACCATAGCTGCAGCAAAATGATTCCGATCATTTTTAATAATACGTTGACAATCCCGCTTCAGCCAACCCTTACGTTGCATTTTCTTATAAAGATAATCAACATATATGTTATTACGATCACAAACCGATGCATTGATAACCTGTATTCCTTCACGCCGCAAATCAACACCCTCCTGCATTGCAGTTTGAAATACCCGATCTTCCCTCCCTACTAACACAGCCTTTCCCAATTTCTGATTCACATAAGAAACAGCGGCACGCATGACCTGTCCTTCTTCACCTTCAGCAAAAACAATGCATTTTGGATTTTTCTGCACACGTTCATAAACAACACGCATAGTCAAAGAAACAGGATCGCGCCGTGCAACTAATTCACGCGTATAAATATCCATATTTTTTACTGGAAGAGCAGCTACACCACTTTCCATAGCAGCCTTTGCTACAGCTACAGGAATCGCCGACAATAACCGAGAATCAAAAGGAAAAGGAATAATATAATTCGGACCAAAACGTGGACGCTGATCCTGATAAGCAGCAACAACATCATCTGGGACATCTTCACGAGCCAGTAAAGCTAAAGCCCTTGCTGCAGCAATTCGCATGGGTTCATTAATCATCTTTGCACGAACATCAAGCGCCCCACGAAAAATATAAGGAAAACAAAGAACATTATTAAGCTGGTTTGGATAATCTGAGCGACCTGTCGCTATAATTGCATCAGACCTGACCTCAGCTACTTCTTCTGGAGTAATTTCAGGATCAGGATTAGCCATAGCAAAAATAATAGGATTAGGCGCCATTTTTCTAATCATTTCCTGCGTTACAACTCCTTGAACAGATACACCAAAAAAAATATCTGCCCCATCTATAGCCTCGTCAAGTGTACGTTTATCTGTCTCAACAGCATGGATAGACTTCCATGGATTCATTCCCTCCTTTCGTCCTTTATAAATAACACCTTTCGTATCACAAAGAATAACATTTTCAGACCGAAACCCCATAACCTTTAGCAATTCAATACAAGCCAGACCAGCTGACCCAGCACCATTACAAACGAGAGAAGAATTACGCATATCACGTCCTGTAAGATACAAAGCATTTAGTAATCCTGCTGCAGCAATAATTGCTGTACCATGCTGATCATCATGAAAAACGGGGATATCCAAAACCTCTCGCAAACGGCTTTCAATTAAAAAACAATCAGGAGCTTTAATATCCTCTAAATTAATACCACCAAATGAAGGACTCAGATCACGCACTACTTTAATAAAACTATCAACATCAGTTGTATCAACCTCAAGATCAATAGAGTCAACATCGGCAAAACGTTTAAAAAGCACAGCTTTACCTTCCATCACAGGCTTAGAAGCAAGCGCACCGAGATTTCCTAATCCCAAAATTGCAGTACCATTCGAAACTACAGCAACCAAATTTCCTTTCGCAGTATAATTATAAGCTAAACTAGGATCACGAGCAATTTCTTTAACCGGAATAGCTACACCTGGAGAATAAGCCAATGACAAATCCCGTTGAGTCAACATCGATTTAGTCGGAAGAATTTCTAACTTTCCAGGACGTCCTCCTGCATGAAAATCCAAAACTTCCTTATCTAAAATAGCTTCTAGTGATTTTCTAGACATTTTATCGAACATCACCTTATTTCCTTTTTGACAATGCATAGCAATAAATTCTGTTCAGGCCAGCTACTCATTAAAATACATAAAAATGTTACTGCTTTAGAAGCATAAGCATATCATATCTCTTTTACAAAAATCTAAAAAACACATAAATTCCTTTTCAAACATTTCAAAATCTTATATGCCAAACCAAACACAAACTCAAAAATAGAAGAAATCATTGCAAAAAAATAGCATCCAAAAAACAACACCAATGATTGAACAGTATATGACTTTAAAAGTAAGTACACCAGATTCCTTGCTTTTCTATCGTATGGGCGAATTTTACGAACTTTTTTTTGATGATGCTATTACAGCTGCACAAGAACTCAATATTACATTAACTAAGCGTGGAAAATATCTAGGAAAAGATATACCAATGTGCGGGGTTCCAGTACATAGCGCTGATGATTATATACGAAAACTTATATTAGCAGGACATAGAATTGCTATTTGTGAGCAAACAGAAAATCCATCAGAAGCAAAAAAACGCGGTAAAAACTCTATCATAAAACGTAATATTACCCGTCTAGTCACACCTGGAACATTAACAGAAGAAACATTTCTCAACCCTTCACAGGCTAACTACCTCATGTCACTCGTAAGCCATAATGGACATCAATGTGCTCTTGCATGGATCGATATTTCTATAGGAACATTTCGTGTTCTAGAAACAGACGTAGAACGATTACTTGCTGATATAACACGTATCGATCCACAAGAATTAATTACTACAGAAGATATATTGCACAATAACAAGCTTCAGCAAATATTAAAGTCTTTCGACTCCATTCTATCCCCTCAATCTCCAATATTCTTCGATCAGGACGCAGCTGAAAAGCGTATTTCCCACTACTACAACCTCTCAAAAATCAATCAGACCAGTTTTACTCCATTAGAACTCTCAGCCATTTCTGCTGCAATTGCCTACATAGAAAAAACCCAAATCAAGGAACGCCCTCCTTTAAAATTTCCAGAACGTGAAGAGCAGAGCTCAACACTTTTTATTGATTCAGCAACACGGCTCAACCTTGAAATCGTGCGCACTCTTTCAGGCAAACGTGAAGGAAGCTTAATCACAGCTATTGACCGCACTTTAAGTTCTAGCGGTGCCCGTACCCTTATTGAGCGCCTCATAAGCCCTCTTACAAACAAACAACATATTGAAGAACGGCTGGATTCCATTGCCTTCTTCTTAAAAGAGACAAACCTTTGCAAAAGTATACGTCTTGAAATAAAAGGCCTACCAGATATGGCCAGGGGTCTATCACGCATCAGCCTTGGACGTTCTGGCCCAAGAGATTTTTCTGTGATTCTACATGGACTTCAGAAAAGCCAAAACATAAAAAAAATGTTCGCGCACATAACTCCTCCAGAAGAGCTCAAAAGAGAAATTCATACACTGAACTGCTTACCTCACTGCCTTCTCTCTCACCTTAAAAAGGCACTCGCCGATGAATTACCCTTTTCTAAACGTGATGGAGGCTTTATCTGCTCTGGCTATAACATAAAACTTGATGAAATGCGTACCCTAAAAAACGAATCCCGACGTTTTATTGCTGCCTTACAAAATCGTTATGCGAGTGAAATAAATATAAAATCTCTTAAAATTAAACATAATAACATTCTTGGATTTTTTATTGAGATACCCCTTTCACAGTCAAAGAATCTACCAGAAACGCATTTCATTCATCGCCAGAGCATAGCCAATGCTGCCCGCTTTACAACCAGCGAACTTGTAAAACTAGAAACCCGTATTGCCAATGCAGCCGAGAAAGCATTGAGTATCGAACTAGAGATATTTGATCTTTTAACCGCTAATATACTATCCTATGCGAGCTTACTACGTCAGAATGCCGAAGCCCTATGCGTGCTCGATGTATCAACCTCTCTAGCAATCCTAGCCGAAGAACAAGGCTACTGTCGCCCTACCATTGATAATAGCTTAATATTTAAAATTATTGGCGGACGGCACCCAATTGTAGAACAGGCTCTACGCCAACAAGATGCTAGACCTTTTATTGCAAATGATTGTAACCTCTCTCCAGATCAAAATAATTCTCTTGGGAGTATTCGCCTCCTGACAGGTCCTAATATGGGAGGAAAATCAACATTTCTTAGACAAAATGCACTCATAACAATTATGGCACAAATGGGATCATTCGTTCCAGCAAGATCAGCACATATCGGCATCGTAACACGACTCTTCAGTCGTGTAGGTGCATCCGATAATCTCGCCCATGGACATTCAACATTTATGGTAGAAATGGTAGAAACTGCAGCAATCCTCAACCAAGCTGATCAAAGATCCCTCATCATTCTAGACGAAATAGGAAGAGGAACATCTACATTTGATGGACTAGCCATTGCCTGGGCTACACTAGAATATATACACGAATTTACATCTTGCAGAACCATATTCGCTACACATTTTCATGAACTCACTCAGTTAGCAAAAACATTTAAACGCCTCTATAATAATACAATGAAAGTAAAAGAATGGAACGGAAATGTTATATTTTTGCACGAAGTCAGTATCGGGACAGCTGATCGATCCTATGGGATACAAGTAGCAAAACTAGCTGGATTACCAACAGTTGTTATAGATCGCGCACGCGATATCTTACTTCAACTAGAAAAAAGTGAAATGCCAATGAAAACTCATAACCAGAATCCGCTTCTTTCTTCACAAAAAGCATGCCTTATTTCCCAAACTCTCGAAGGACTCAACCCAAACGATTTAACACCTCGGGAAGCATTAAATAAACTATACAGTTTAAAACACTTATATGATAAGAGCAAATATCAAAACAAAGCATAAGCAACTTGCAAAAAAAAATGTATTTCTGAAGTAAATCTACAAGAGTTCATTATGTCAAATCATTCAAGGAAACACCCATGTCATATGAAATAAATCAAAAACTTACTAAGATCCTTGATCAAATTATAGAGCGTAACCCTGGAGAAAAAGAATTCCATCAAGCTGTTCACGAAGTTCTTGGAAGTTTAGGACCTGTTATCTCAAAACATCCAGAATATGCTGATGATGCAATCATAGAACGCCTTTGTGAACCCGAAAGACAAATTGTTTTTCGTATTCCATGGATCGATGATAAGGGAACAGTTCAAATTAACCGCGGGTTTCGTGTCCAATTCAATTCCGCACTTGGACCTTATAAAGGAGGATTGCGTTTTCACCCATCAGTTAATATCAGCATCATCAAATTCCTAGGGTTTGAACAAATTTTTAAAAATGCTCTTACTGAAATGGCTATCGGTGGTGGAAAAGGTGGTTCTGATTTTAATCCTCGCGATCGCAGTGAAAAAGAAATTATGCGTTTCTGCCAATCCTTCATGTCAGAACTCTATCGTCATATAGGCGAAAATACAGATGTACCAGCAGGTGATATCGGTGTAGGAGGAAGAGAAATTGGGTATCTTTTTGGACAATACAAACGGCTAACCAATCGTTATGAATCCGGTGTGATCACAGGAAAAGGAATCCCTTACGGTGGCTCACGGTCACGTATAGAAGCAACCGGATACGGTGCCGTTTACTTCCTAGAACGAATGCTCTCAACGAAAAATCAGAGCCTTGAACAGCGAAGAGCTATCGTTTCTGGATCTGGAAATGTCGCTATTTATACTATACAAAAATTAACTGCACTCGGAGCAAAAGTCATTGCATGTTCAGATTCAAACGGCTACATCATAGACGAAGCAGGAATAGACCTGAATTTAGTTCAAGAAATCAAAGAAAAAGAACGTGGTCGAATTTCTCAATATGCAGACAAAAAAGGAAACTCTGTCAAATATATTCAAAACGGCTCTATTTGGGATATCCCTTGTGAAATTGCTATGCCTTCAGCAACTCAAAATGAATTAACAAATAAAGATGCTCGGACTTTAATAAAAAATGGACTCATAGCTCTTGGAGAAGGTGCTAACATGCCTTGCACACCAAAAGCTGTAGAGTTACTGCAGGAAGCAAATGTTCTTTTTGCCCCAGGAAAAGCTGCAAACGCAGGTGGTGTGGCTACATCTGCCCTTGAAATGCAGCAGAATGCTTCTCGTGAGAGTTGGACATTCGAAGAAACTGAAATCCGACTTTCTAAGATCATGCACAACATACACGATAGATGCTATGAAACTGCTGAACAATATGGATTACCTGGAAATTATGTAAGCGGAGCTAACATTGCTGGGTTCTTGCGTATTACTGATGCCATGCGCGCACTTGGTATCATTTAATTAAAAAGCGTGTGATACTCACCATTATCACACGCTGCTTCCCGCATAAATCAAGGCGCATAACCCAATTTCCCAAGCAGCTTCCCATCTAAAGCTGTAGTAATCAATCTCTTCGTCTCCTCAATCCCGTAAAGCGCTATAAAAGAACCAAGACGAGGCCCAGTTGTTTGACCAATCAGCACTTGGTAAATCATTTGAAAAAACAAGACAGAAACAGAAGGGACCCCTGCAACAGTTAAATGCTTATGATCCTGATAACGCTCAATATGACGTCCAACATCAAGAAGCATATTCTGAATTATCATACTATCAAGTTTCTTATGATCTTCTAAAGAAGCTAATCCTTCATATATTGCAATCAGCGCCTTACGTTCAACAGCATCAGGTAAGCGAAATTTTTTCTTTGGACGAACAAACTCATTAAAATAACGAACAGCATAAATCACTAGACTATCAAGCTCAGGACAATTTTCTCTTGTCACTCCCTCCGCATAACGCGATATAAATCCCCAAAGAACCGTATTATTTTCCGCATTAGAGGCGCTAACGAGATTAAGAAGCATAGAAAAAGAAACAGGTAGCCTATACTCAGGAGGATGCCCCTTATGAATATGCCAGACTGGATTAGAAATGCGCTCTTTCCAAGTCTGAGTTTCATACCTAGAAATCAACCCATAATATTCATCAACTAACTTTGGAATCACATCGAAAAAAAGGCGCTTAGCAGACCTTGGCTTGTGATACATATATAAGGAAAGACTCTCAATAGGAGCATATCTCAACCATTCATCCATAGCTAACCCATTCCCTTTTGACTTCGAGATCTTTCGCCCTTTCTCATCTAAAAAAAGTTCGTAATTAAAACCTTCCGGCGGTCTACTCCCTAAAATCCTACAAATTTTAGAAGACAACAAAACAGAATCAATTAAATCCTTACCAGCCATCTCGTAATCAATACCAAGAGCGGCCCAACGCATTGCCCAATCCACCTTCCACTGACACTTTACTTTTCCTCCCGTCACTTCAGTTTCAATCATATCACCTGTTTCTGGCTCAAGATAAACAATGCTCCCCTTCCTGCTATCACGCGCAAGAATAGGAACCTGAAGGACTTTTCCAGTTATTGGACTAATAGGTAAAAAAGGAGAATAAGTTTCTCTACGCTCTTCACCTAATGTCGGAAGAATAATGCTCATTACCTTTTCATAACAGATAAGAATCTTAAGAAGGACCTCATCAAAGTCGCCTCTTGTATAATAATCCGTTGCACTTGCAAAGTCATAGTCAAAAT
The DNA here is from genome assembly GCA_003331105.1 of Candidatus Tokpelaia sp. JSC161. GTDB lineage: Bacteria > Pseudomonadota > Alphaproteobacteria > Rhizobiales > Rhizobiaceae > JSC188. The sequence continues at coordinate 395,394 of QEND01000001.1, forward strand.
CAAATTTATCTAAAAAATTCCGTAAACAAGCGTTATTAGCCGCACCAAAAGAAGAATCAGCGTCTGAAAAAGGATTAGGCACACGAGTAAGCGGCTTCCCAATATAATTCAAGAGCATGTCCCTATTTGGCACATTATCTGGAACCTTACGCAACCCATCCATGTCATCAGAAAAACAGATCAATCGTGTATTCACCTTATTTTCCGTTAAAATATGAAATGCGTAGCGCACCATACTTGTACGCAATACCTCACCAAATGTACCAATATGTGGTAAACCAGATGGACCATATCCTGTTTGAAATAAAACAATATCTGGATATCCTCTTTGCTCATAACGTCTTACAATTTTTCGTGCCTCTTCAAAAGGCCAAGCCTTTGCATCATGGACTAGTTCTAATAATTGAACATTAGATAGAAAATCAAAAAACTGTGACATCAGCTCATCCATTATTCTTTCCGAAGAAGTAGTATCTGCCCTACTCAAAAAAGATAATCAATCAAAAATGTATGATCATAAAGTCACTTTTTATGAAAAAATAAAAATTTTTTAAAATAGCACCTTTCTAAAAGAATAGATTTCTCCATCCAATAAAGTCTAAATCGACTCTTTCACTAAATGAATAAAACTTCACTTGCACTCGAACTTTAGTAGGTCTATAGCGTAATGCTCTTGTCTTGTATAGAAGATAGAACGCAGAGTAACGCCACAACCATTCTAGTTTCAGTACAGTAAGCCTGTCTAATCTAGAAATCATCCTATTTGAAAGGACTTTAAGCGATGAGCACAGGTTATACGCTCAAAGCCGAGGTGCGAAAAGAAGTTGGGAAAGGATCCGCCCGAAAACTTCGCCGCCACGGAAAAATACCTGCTATTATTTATGGCGAAAATCAACACCCTCTTCCAATTTCCATTTCCCGTAAAGAAATAGACAATACAATACATAGTGGTGGGTTTCGTACGAAAGTTGCAATCATCGAACTGAACCATATTAAAATACAGGTTTTAGCAAAAGATTATCAGCTTGATTTAATTTCTAACAGACCTACACATGTTGACTTCCTTCGCATTTCATCAAAATCCGTTGTACATGTGCGTGTTCCTGTTCGTTTCTTTAATGAAGAAGCATGCCCTGGAATAAAACAAGGAAGTGTTCTCAATATCGTTCAACACGAAATTGATTTGATTGCGCCTGCAATAGCTATTCCAGAGTCTATTCAAGTAGATCTAACAGGCTATGAATCTGGTGCATCAATTCATATTTCTTCTATCAAACTAGCTGAAAATATCAACCCACTCATTCAAGATCGCGATTTCACTCTAGCCACTATTGCCGCACCAGCATCATTGAGCTCCCAAGAAACTTCTGAAACAAACACTCCTAATCCAAAAACTGCTTCATAGCAGTTAAAAACTTTCACTCTCCTTGACTTGCTCTAAAATCGATGTTCATTATTGTTGGCCTTGGAAATCCTGGTACCGAGTATGAAAAAAACCGTCATAATATTGGTTTTATGGCGATCGACGCTATTTACAACTTATATCACTTCTCTTCATGGAAAAAAAAATTTCAAGCCTTGATTACAAAAGGCGTTATCGAAAATCAAAACATCCTTTTAGTGAAACCACAAACCTATATGAACCTTTCTGGTATCTCTATCTATGAAACAACACGATTTTATAAAGTTGAATCAGATCAATTACTGATTATCCATGATGAACTTGACTTAGCTCAAGGAAAAATACGCCTTAAAAAAGGTAGGAGCCCAAGTACCCACAATGGGATAAGATCTATTAACACATATTGTCGCGAGCATGTACGGATAAGACTTGGCATCGGTCATCCTGGCCACAAAAGTCTAGTCCAGCAATACGTGTTAGGAAATTTTCCTGAAAAAGATAACAAATGGCTTAAAAAATTACTTAATGCACTTTCTAAAAATATCATTCTCATTCTCAATGGAGATCATGACAGTTTTATAAAAAAAATAGAAAAAGATATGTATTCTACAGGAAAAACGCACTCATTAAATCAGGCTCACACCATTTAGGAATAAGATATGGGTTTTAAATGCGGAATCATTGGATTGCCCAATGTTGGAAAATCTACTCTCTTTAACGCATTGACGAAAACGGCAGCAGCCCAAGCAGCTAACTATCCATTTTGTACCATCGAACCAAACACTGGAGAAGTTTCTGTTCCTGACCACCGGATAGAAAAAATAGCCGCAATAGCCAAGTCACAAAAAATCATTCCTACTCGGATACAATTCGTTGATATTGCCGGGCTTGTCCAAGGTGCTTCTAAAGGTGAAGGACTAGGAAACCAGTTTCTATCTAATATTCGCGATGTTGATGCTATTATCCATGTAGTCCGATGTTTTGTAAAAGAGGATATTCCCCATATTTCGAGTCATATAGATCCCGTTTCAGATGCTAAAACTGTTGAAACAGAACTTATGCTATCTGATTTAGACAATCTAGAAAAACGTCTAATAAAGATGTCTAAGCGCATCAAATCTCATAAAGATAAAGACACCCTTTCAGTTCCAATCATACAAAAAGCTCTCAATCTTTTACAAAATGGCACACCAGCACGCCTACTCTTAGCAACAATCTCTTATGAAGAAGGCATTATCCTAAAAAATCTCAATCTTCTCACTTCAAAACCTGTACTTTATGTCTGTAATGTCGCAGAAAATAATGCAAAATTCGGAAATAAGCACACTCAATCTGTTATAAATATGGCTTCTCAAGAAAAATCAGAAGTTATCATGATTTCTGCTGCAATTGAAGCAGAAATATCACAACTACCTGATTACGAAGCAAAAGAATACCTTGCAACCATAGGACTCAATGAACCCAGTCTCCATCGCTTAATACGGGCAGGATACCATCTACTTAATCTCATTACCTATTTTACATCTGGACCAAAAGAAACCCGAGCATGGACAATCAAGGCCGGAACAAAAGCACATCAAGCCGCAGGAAAGATTCACACTGACTTAGAGAAGGGCTTCATCCGTGCACAGACAATTTCTTATCAAGATTATGTATCATTCAGTGGAGAACTCGCTGCTAAAGAAGCAGGAAAAACACGAGAGGAAGGAAAAGAATATATCGTACAGGATGGTGACATTATCTTTTTTAAACATAACCCTTAGTTGGAATCATTCATAAAAAAATTCTGAAAAACATCAACACCCTTTAAAATTATTTCCATCAATTGAGCTAAAGTCATGTCTAATCGTATCAAAAAAGTCGTACTTGCCTATTCAGGAGGACTGGATACATCCATTATCCTCAAATGGTTGCAAATCAAACTAGGAGCAGAAATTATTACTTTCACAGCAGATCTTGGACAAGGAGAAGAAGTTAAAAACGCTCGTCGCAAAGCCGAAAATCTTGGCATAAAAGAAATTTATATCGAAGATCTCCGTGAAAAATTCGTACAAAATTTTGTTTTCCCTATGTTTCGTGCTAATGCTACTTACGAAGGTTCATATCTCTTAGGAACCTCCATTGCCCGACCCCTCATTGCTAAACGCTTAATCGAAATTGCTCAAGAAACTAAAGCAGATGCTATCGCACATGGAGCAACCGGGAAGGGAAATGATCAGGTACGCTTCGAACTCGCTGCTTATGCCTTAAATCCTAATATAAAAATTATATCCCCTTGGCGTGAGTGGAATTTTAAAAGCCGCAGCGATTTAATTGAATTTGCTAAAGCTCATAAAATTCCAATTCCAAAAGACACCCAGGGAGAAGCACCATTTTCTATCGATTCTAATTTACTGCACTCATCCTCCGAAGGTAAAGTTCTAGAAGACCCATCACAAGCAGCTCCGGAATATGTCCATACACGCACTCTCTCTCCAGAACAAGCCCCAGATAAATCAACAATCATTACTATCGGATTTCAAAAAGGAGATCCTATTTCAATCAACGGAAAACAACTGTCCCCAGCTGTCTTACTCGAAACACTTAACAAATATGGACATGACAATGGTATTGGCCGAATTGATATTGTCGAAAACCGATTTATTGGGATCAAATCACGTGGCATTTACGAAACACCAGGCGGTAGCATTCTACTTCATGCCCATCGTGCTATTGAATCCATAACTCTAGATCGTGGCGCCGCTCATTTAAAAGATGAACTCATGCCACGTTACGCAGAACTGATATATTATGGTTTTTGGTTTTCACCAGAACGCGAAATGTTACAGGCTGCTATTGATTTATCACAAAAACATGTTGATGGTGAAATAACCCTAAAACTATACAAGGGCAATATCATGACCCAAAGTCGAAAAAGTAACAAATCACTCTATTCCAACAAATTAGTGACGTTTGAAGATGATCAAGGAAGTTATAATCAGAGAGATGCTTCTGGTTTTATTAAACTGAATGCTTTACGATTACGCACACTTGCTTCCCGTAATGATAACATTAAAATGCAGACAAGCCGTTGATTCTTAAACTTATGTTGACTTTAGCAGTCGATGCAGTATAGAATGTTATAACGGAATTCATAAAAAAAGAAGGGCCGTCACTACGGTTTTGAAAGAATGAAACGTACTTACCAAGCTTCAAAGCTTATCCGTAAACGTCGTCACGGATTCCGTGTCCGTATGGCTACGACATCTGGACGTAAAATAATCGCTAATCGTCGTGCCAAGGGCCGTAAGTGCCTTTCTGCCTAATAATCCTACGATGACGAAAGTACCAATTCGACTCCGAAAAAGAGCCGAGTTTTTATTTGTTTATGGAGGAGAAAAGCGTATAGGGCCATTTTTCTTGCTTAAAATGAGAAAACGCCCAACCAATCCATTCCATCCTCCCCGTTTTGGTTTTACAGTAACACGTAAAAATGGGAAGGCGGTTCTACGGAATCGTATAAAACGGAGATTACAAGAGGCAGTACGGATCGTACAAGAAAATTTAGAATCCGGAACCGATTATGTCGTAGTTGCACATTCATCCGTCCTGAAAGTTCAGTTTAGACACCTTGTAAAAGAATTAAAGCGCCGTCTACAAAAAAAAGTAAAGAAAGAATAACAAACTCGGATATTCAATCATGGAATATAATCGTAATTTTTTTATCGCTATTACGCTTTCTTTGCTCGTCATAATAGCATGGCAGTTTTTTGTCGGAGTCTCTCAACATACAATAAAAAAAACAGCCTATGAATCGACTAGAAAAGAACATATCTCTTCAGAAAATCAAACGAACTCAGAGACAGCACTCGAAATATCAGAAACAAGACACAACAGGCTTAGACAGCAAGGACACAGAATCATCATTGATACACCACAACTGAAGGGGTCTATTAATCTTGAAGGCGCGCAGATTGATGATTTACTTTTAAAAAAGTACCATGTAACGGTCAAAAAAACCTCTCCTGAGATTGCACTTCTCAATCCAGGTTATCTTGCAGAATTTGGCTTCAACAGCGATACAGTTACAACAGAACTTCCCAATAGTCATACCCATTGGATCATTGGACAAAACCGAAGATTAACACCTTTATCACCTGTATATCTTTTTTTTGATAATAGAAACGGCCTTCTTTTTCACCGTAAAATTTCAGTTGACGATCGATATCTCTTCACCATCGAAGATTCTGTAGTCAATAACACAAATCAACAAATATCTCTCTCCTCTTACGGCCGTGTTTCCCGGAGATCATCACCTCATACGAGCAACGGGAGCTACCTATTACATGAAGGATTGATTGGTGTAATAGGTGATGAAGGATTAAAAACTAAAACCTACAAAGAGCTATATGAAGCTAACAACGAAAATAAAATAATCAATTTTCAAAAAGCAAAGGGAGGTTGGATCGGGATTACTGATAAATATTGGGCTGTTACCCTCATTCCAACACAAAACATTCCTTTTGAAGCATGCTTTTCCTTTAATGAAAGAAATGGATATCAATCTGCTTACAAAAACGAAACATTTTCTCTGTCTCCTCATAAAACAGCAAAATTTATAAACCATGTCTTTGCCGGAGCTAAGCAAGTTGATGTCATTAATAATTATGAACAAAAACTTGCAATCAAAAAATTCGAATTGTTGATTGACTGGGGATTACTCAACTTCATTACCAAACCAATGTTTATTCTTATTGACTGGCTCTATAAAGGAGTTGGCAATTTTGGTGTCGCTATTTTACTCGTAACGGTTATCCTAAAAGTCTCTCTTTTTCCTCTTGCAAATAAATCTTATAAGTCAATGGCGCGTATGAAAAATATTCAGCCAAAAATAATAGAAATTCGTGAAAAGTATGCAGAAAATAAAACAAAACAACAACAGCTTATTATAGAACTCTACCGCAATGAAAAGATCAATCCACTTGCTGGATGTTGGCCTCTAGTTATCCAATTTCCTATTTTCTTCGCGCTTTATAAAGTCTTATATATAACAATTGAGATGCGCCATGCACCATTTTTCGGATGGCTTCAAGATCTTGCAGCTCCAGATCCAACATCCATTTTTAACCTCTTTGGACTTTTACCATACAACGTCCCACAATTTCTTATGATTGGTTTCTGGCCAATCATAATGGGCATAACTATGTTCTTACAAATGCGCATGAATCCAACTCCACCTGATCAAACTCAAGCCATCCTCTTTAACTGGATGCCCCTCATTTTCACTTGGATGTTAGCTGCATTTCCTGCAGGCCTTGTGATTTACTGGGCATGGAACAATACACTCTCAATCATTCAACAAGCAATTATAATGAAACATCAAGGAGTGAAAATAGAGCTATTTGACAATCTCAAATCCTCATTCATTCGTAATCATCAAGAACCAAAATGATCATGAAACAAAGAATCTTCAATAAAAATTGGATCTTAAGCCGGAGTGTTCCATCATTACAATTTTTACCAGATGAACATGCTCATGAAATCGCTTTTGCAGGACGTTCTAATGTTGGAAAATCATCAATGATTAACGCACTTGTCAATCAGAACAGTTTAGCCCGCACTTCGAACACACCAGGCCGAACACAGGAACTCAATTTCTTCTCTCCGAGTACAATAAACAATTTTGCAAAACCTATTCTATTCGTTGACATGCCTGGCTACGGGTTTGCTGAAGCACCCAAACAAAAGGTTCACACATGGACCAAGCTTGTCTTCGATTACCTCCGTGGACGTTCTAGTCTTAAACGTGTCTATTTACTCATTGACTCTCGACATGGAATAAGAAAAAATGATGCAGAGACAATGACTATACTTGATAAAGCTGCAGTCTCTTATCAAATAGTTTTAACAAAAATAGATAAAATAAAAACTTGTCATTTGACAACTCTTAAAGAAAGAACCTATCAGTCTCTCTCTACACATCCTGCAGCTTACCCAAAAATTCTTGCAATCTCTTCTCAGACAAACAAAGGAATTGATCATCTCCGAGATGCTCTCGAACTACTTATCTCTTCACTTGTCTAATCAAAAAACATTCTTTTATTCAGCAACAAACGGCATACAATCTTCCTTAAATTCCGGCATCCATCTTGATCTACGACACTCAAGCACACGATAAAAACATATCAAATCAGGCTGATAAAAAGATTTACTCGAAATATAATTTCTTTTTTTCTTCTTAAAAAGAATTTCAGGGCTTAGGCCTGTCGATCGCCATTCCCAAGAAAAATATTCAAAATATGCAGAATCAGCAATATAAATTGATGGTTGCCAGACAGCTTCCTCTTTCTTTTTAGTTTCTCCCTCCTCTTTTCTATCATAGTTCATCATCCTCTGACAATAAGGATCAATATCCGTATGCCTCCGCATCTCAGATCCACGTGTAAAACGCACATGATACCCTGAAAAACTCAAAATATGGGATTTATCTTCAGCCTCATTCTGAACATGCAACACAAACTGCTCCTCAATAATTGATAAGAATACATATTCACAAGATATCATAGCAGCATTTTATCAGTTCCTAACACCAACAAACTCCTTATAAAAAAAAGAAATACCAATCAACCCTTATTCTCCAGAAGAAAATAATCTTCTATTCGTTCTTTAAAGAAAAGTATATCCATATTTATAAATAAAAATAGAATCCTTCCTCCTATGAGACTATTTCTTCCAAAAAAAAATTAAAGAAAACATCAGAAGTTCGCCTTGCAACACGACATTGTTGCACAACTCCTTGTTAGGCACAAACGCTAGGACGAACCCCGTTTCTTCCCTTTTAAATCAGTCCACACTTTCTTTTTATGGAAATTACCAGGTTTAATGCAAAAAGGAAATGAGAACAGTACAAGTATATTCCTTCTCAAGAACAGACATTTACGACCTATTCATCAGCTCTGTATAGAGTTTGCTCTGTTCCCCTGCAATGGTCATGCGTCATGTCATGCAATGAACTTTTGACACCTTTGAACATTTTCCATTTCAATCTCAGGATTCTTTGGAGTATAGATAGAATTATAAGAAAAATCAGAAAGGACATAAAAAATATGGCTAAAACAGCAACTATAAAAATTAAACTTTTATCAAGTGCAAATACAGGTTTTTTTTATGTAACAAAAAAAAACAGCCGGGCCATGGTCGAAAAGATGAAAAAGCGCAAATATGATCCGATAGCACGGAAACATGTTGAATTCCGAGAATCAAAAATTAAGTAAGGATCAAACTTATCTCAACCTTCAAAGAACCTCTTCAGCACGATTCCAATGGAACTTAATAAAAATTTTCATTAGAAAAGAGGTTCTCCGCTCGAAAATTAGCCTTTTTCTAAACAAAAAATATCTTCACAAACCGATCTGATTTCACTTGTGAGCAAGAGAAAAAAACGCTTTTCTATAAGCTAAGACGATAGGAATCTTTCCGCTTCAGAAGCCACATCAGTTTGCAGCATCCATTTTGAAAATTTCTTTCCTTTCGACTTACAACATCCAAAATGGAAAAAGAAACCTCATCCTATTTTATTTTCAATAATTATACTAGCAGGAATGCAAAGATAAACCATTAGAATCACAACTAATCCGCACAACTGTCCCATCATGAACATCACCTATTAAAATACATTCGGCCAGCGGATCCTGCACATTTTTTTGAATCACTCGTTTCAAAGGCCTTGCTCCATAAACAGGATTATATCCACGCTCAGAAAGCCACTCACGAGTTTCATCATCAATCTCAATTCGAATATTCCGCTCTTTAAGCACAGCTTGTAATCTAGCAAGTTGAATATCAACAATAGCCCCCATTGCTATACGACGCAAACGCTGAAATAAAATAATATCGTCAACACGATTCAAAAACTCTGGGCGGAAAGAAGCTCTAACCAAATCCATAACATCTTTGTAAACCTTCTTCAAATCCTCTTGATCTCCAAGCTGTGTCAAAAACTCCGCTCCAAGATTCGATGTCATAATAATCAATGTATTGCAAAAATCCACTGTGCGTCCTTGCCCATCAGTAAGACGACCATCATCCAAAACTTGTAATAACAGATTAAAAACATCCGGATGCGCTTTTTCAACTTCATCAAATAAAATAACCTGATAAGGACGATGACGAATTGCCTTCGTTAAAACCCCCCCCTCCTCATATCCAATATATCCAGGTGGAGCACCAATCAAACGAGCTACAGAATGCTTTTCCATAAATTCAGACATATCAAAACGAAGCATTGCTGTTTCAGACTGAAACAAAAAAGCAGCTAACGCCTTCGTCAGTTCTGTCTTCCCTACACCAGTTGGTCCAAGAAACATAAAAGAACCAATAGGACGATTAGGATCCTGAACCCCAGCATAAGTACGACGAACGGCACGAGAAACCGCCTGCAATGCCTCAATTTGTCCAACCACGCGTCGACTTAATTCAGACTCCATTCTCAACAAACGCTCCTGTTCTCCTTCAAGCATAGAATCAACAGGAATCCCAGTCCAACGCGCAACAACTTGAGCCACATGATCCGGAATGACAGTCTCCTGTACCATAGAATTGCGACTTTCCTCACTCTCTGCTTCTTTGAGTTGTTTTTCTAAAGCAGGAATTTTACCATAAGCTAATTCACCTGCTCTTTGAAATTCACCATTCCGTTGAGCCATAGCCAAAGCATTCCGAGCCGTATCTATCTCCTTTTTCAAATCAGCTGCATGCCCAAGCTTTTGTTTCTCTCTTTGCCACTTAGAAGTTATCTCATCAGAGGCTTCTTCTAATCCTGCTAACTCACTTCCAATCCGTTCAAGACGATCCCTTGATACCCTATCTTGTTCCTTCTTTAAAGCTTCACATTCAATTTTTAGCTGCATGATCCGGCGATCAATTTCATCAAGTTCTTCTGGCTTTGAATCAACCTGTATACGTAAACGCGATGCGGCTTCATCAACAAGATCTATAGCTTTATCTGGTAAAAAACGATCAGTAATATAACGATTTGATAAAGTTGCAGCAGAAACAAGAGCTGAATCTGAAATACGAACCTTATGATGCTGTTCATATTTCTCCTTAATTCCTCGCAAAATAGAAATCGTATCCTCTACTGTTGGTTCATCTACAAAAACTGGTTGAAAACGACGAGCAAGAGCAGCATCTTTCTCAACATATTTACGATACTCCTCCAGTGTAGTTGCTCCTACACAATGGAGTTCACCACGTGCAAGAGCTGGTTTCAGAAGATTAGAAGCATCCATTGCACCCTCTGTTTTACCTGCACCAACCAGCGTATGCATCTCATCAATAAAAAGTATAATTTTTCCAGCCGCAGCTTCAACTTCTGATAACAGTGTTTTTAAACGTTCTTCAAACTCACCACGATATTTAGCACCTGCAATCATAGAACCTAAATCCAATGCAATAAGAGATTTATCACGCAAAGATTCAGGCACATCACCATTAATAATACGTAATGCAAGACCCTCAATGATTGCAGTTTTTCCAACACCAGGCTCGCCAATCAATACAGGATTATTCTTAGTTCTCCTAGATAAAACCTGAATAGTCCGCCTAATCTCCTCATCACGCCCAATAACAGGATCTAAGCAACCATTCTGCGCATCTTCTGTTAAATCCTTAGCATATTTTTTTAAAGAATCATATCTGGCTTCAAATCCAGACGAATCGGCTATACGACCTCTGCGTATATCAGCAATTACTTTATTTAAAGCTGTTAAGGTTAAATGTCCTTTTCTTAAAATGTCATAACTTCTTGCTGTTTCTTCTAGAAGAAGAGCCTGAAGCAACCGTTCAACGGTCACATAAGTATCTTGAGCATTCCGAGCCAGTTCTTCCGCTTTTACAAAAACTTTTGCCAAAGATGGAGCCAAAGAAAAATTATCACTATTACGCACCTTCGGGAAGCTATCCAGAACAATCTGCAAAGCAGTTTTTATCTCCCTAATATCTCCGCCAGCACGTTCAATCAAAGAAGCAATAAACCCTTCGCTATCATCTATTAAAACTTTTAACAAATGCTCAGATGTAAACTGTTGATGATCACAAGATAAAGCATAATTCTGTCCCACATGAATAAAACCGCGTACACGCTCTGTATACTTATCAACGTTCATCTCAGATCTCCTTTCTGATACCGAACAGACCCATGTCACTATGCATACAAGTATAAGATAAAAATTAATCAATCATTTTACAAGAAATTACAAAGAGATATCAGAAATGAACGCACAAAATTCCTTAGACAAATGACATATTTCTCATACCTCATGCTTTACTTATAACGATAAGTAATCCGCCCCTTAGTTAAATCATAAGGCGTCATTTCTACTAAAACCTTATCACCTGCAAGAACACGAATACGATTCTTACGCATTCTACCTGCCGTATGTGCAATAATTTCATGATTATTCTCAAGTTTAACACGAAACATCGCATTAGGGAGAAGTTCGATCACAAAACCTGAAAACTCTAAGACTTCTTCTTTAGTCATTTATACCCTTTAAATAAATTTAATAGCATGCATGATGCTATTCGTTGTAGAAATTATAATAATTATCATCAATTATCATCAATTTGTGAATCACAAGACTTTTTTCTATGAACAAATAAAATTGTACGTTTATTTCCTAATAATCATTGAGCAAATCATTCATCCAAAAATTCTAAAAAAACTCCAGAGACCAAACAGAAAATAGCTAACAGCGTAAGCCGATCAATAAATATCCTTCACCGCCTGAACTTTCAAAGCTCTCTTTTATTTTAGATCTAAATGATCTAAAATCTAGTTATAAAAAAAAAAAGAAGAATGAATAAAATTGCTCAGATTCAAGTTTCCTTTATATAAATATTATACAGTCGCTATATGTATTATAATCATCTTAGCCATGATCGGCAGCGGATTTGTTCTCGCTAAGCCAATATTAATTTCCTTCATTAAAAGAAAAATGAAAAATTTTGGCATTGAAGCTGAATCAAGCAATATTAGTTTATTAGGAAAGATGAGTTTAAAAAAACTCAGGATAACTATGAATAATGGGAACCTAATAACGATAGGTACCCTACAATGTCATATTCCTTTCTTATGGAACCGTGGTCAAATAACTCTTTATAATGTTCTTATAAAAAAAGATACAATCTCCCTTACCATACCAAAAATCGAATTCAAACAAATAAATCAGCCAACAATCACACAAATATATTCCTTATACAACACGCACAACCTTCTTCTAAAAGTGAGGGCTTCAGATATTCATTTACCAGAAGTTAAGGTTACATCTAACCAGACCCCAAACGAAATCATAATACATAATATTACAATTGATCAAATCAATCATGAAACAATCAGAAACATCAGAGGCCTTAGTCTCGATTCCAGAATTTCCAGTTCTCAAAAAACATATCAGATCCACAGCGAGACGTTTTCTCTCAATGAAGTTGAGTACACTTCAAAAAGCATACAAATAAAAGAAGTAAAAGTAAATCACCTTAACATCAAGACAGAAAATCTTGATGTCCTTATCAACTTACTAAAAAGCAATAATTTACTAATAGAACCAGAAACAGGATTCTTATCAAAAATACTCAAACCCCTCTCTTATACTCACTCATCCAAAATCCAAGACTTTTTCAAAAGCACCGCAATACAATCTGCGGAAGTAAAGGGATTTACAGCTCAAAATAAAAATTTACAAATGATCTTTTCTTCTTTGAAAATAAATTTATGCAAATGGAATCTACTCATCCCTCATGATTTTTTTGTCAATGTAAAAGATATCAAGATCTCCACACATGAGCAACCCAACTTCTTCAATTATCAAAACAGTCCATTTTCACTATCAGGTCATATTGCTTGGATCCCTCATAAAAATTTACTTTTTCATCATATTCTCTTTTCTGAAAAAAAGAGTGGCATGATTTCATTTCAAGGAACAATTCTGAATTTCGAAAAAGCATTTTTTAATGGAAATTTCTCTCATTTTCAAAAAATAGCTATTTCAACATTAAAAATAAGACTCATTGATACCGGACTCATTCAGCATTTCCTAGATTGGGAACAAACAAAAATAAATATTTCAAAGAACGAATTACATCAAATACTATACGAAATCGCAATACAAACTCCATATCTCCTCTTAAAAAAAGAAAAAAATACAGAATCTATTGCATATGCATTCGGTGCATTTATCAGAGGAGACTCTCATATCTTGCATATGATTCTCAAGAGTAAAACAAATAAAGGAATCAGTTTATCTGATCTCTCTCTAGCACAGCAAAACCCATCTTCTTTACTTAAAAAAATAATAATTAGCGTCATAACAGAAAAATAATTAACCAATTCCTGAAAGACTTTCCCTCCTATCGATAATTTTCACTTAAGGACTTGTATAAAAATACCAAAAATATCATAATAAAAGGTATGCTGGTGCTGGGGTTCCGCCAGCGGCGACCGGAATCAGGTTCTTCTGACCCGACGGAACAAGGCAAAAGGAATTTATCAATGGCTGACTTCAAAAATATGCGCGCAACAACAATTTCCCGCGCCGATGCGTCAATTGATCAGGGGCTACGCAGTTATATGCTGAGTGTTTATAACATGATGACAATAGGACTTGTCATTACTGCTATTTCCGCAAGAATAATGGCATCGTTAACGAACAATAGTCCAACATTTGAACAAGCTGTATATAGCTCACCGCTACGTTTTATAATTATGTGTGCACCTCTCTGTGCTGTTCTCTTTCTGAGTTTCAATATTCAAAACTTGAGCACCAGGACAGCAAGGACATTATTTTTTATATACTCAGGTCTTATTGGCATATCTCTTTCATCAATCTTTTTATTTTATACAAATACCAGTATTACACAAACATTCTTTATTACTGCTGCCTCTTTTGGATCTCTTTCGCTTTACGGCTACACCACTAAACGAGATTTAAGACCCTTAGGATCATTTCTATTCATTAGCACGATTGGCTTACTCATTGCTAATCTCATTAGCATATTTTTCAATTCAAGCGGACTGCAATTCGCAATATCTATCATAGGTATCATCCTTTTTGCTGGTCTGACTGCTTATGATACACAAATTATCAAAGAAATGTATTATGAAGGAGATTCAGGCGATGCAACGGGACGAAAGATAGTCATGGGAGCTCTCAAGCTTTATCTTGACTTTATTAATATGTTTCTCTTTTTATTGCATTTTCTCAATAACCGTGATTGAAAAGAAAAAGAAAAAAACCCGCTCCTCCAGCGGGTTTTTCTTTAATTATAAGATTATAAATACGGAGACCCAAGCCATACAATATGATCTAAAAGACGAGAGAAAAAAGGGCGTTTTTCTAAATCGCCTAACTTAATTTCACGAGCATTTTCAATAGAACAACGAATATCATAAGCAATAGCCTTTGCAAATTTTCTATCCATAACCTCGAGATCAATTTCAAAATTCAAACGAAGAGAACGCGGATCAACATTAGACGTACCAATATAAACCCAATAATTATCAATAGAAATCAGCTTTGAATGATCAAATGGTCCATATGAACGCCAAATGCGACAATTATCGCGTACAAGCTGATCAAACTGTGCATGCATAGCACGATCAACAAGCCTTAGATTATTCTTATCCGGGACCACGATATTCACACGAACACCACGACGTGCTGCTGTGACCAGAGCACTCACAAGCTCCCGATCAGGCAAAAGATAAGGCGTTTTGATAAGAATACTACGCTCTGCCGTAGAAAATGCTCCCAGAAGCATCCGATGATTAATTCCCATATTCCGATCATCAGGACCAGATGAGACAACACGAACAAACATTCCCTTCCCAGAGGGTAAAAGAGGAGAAGGAATAGACCACAAGTCTGCATTCAATGTCTCACCTGAGGCAAAAGCCCAATCCTCTAAAGCAACATGAAACAGATCTTGAAGAACAGGCCCCTTAACACAAAAATGAACGTCATGAAAAGCTCTCATCCCAGACAAAGAAACAGAACAACCGGCCCGAATATTCATGCCACCAGTAAAAGCATATTTACCATCAATAATAATAATTTTTCTATGAGTTCGTAAATTTGCATAAGGGAGACGCAACCCAATAATAATATTCCCATTAAAAATACCAACTTGAACCCCATGTTTTTTCAAAACATGCACAATACTAGGAAAAGAATAACGCGCACCAACAGCATCAATCAAAACACGAACAACCACACGACGTTTCACAGCATCTGCTAATGCTTTAACAATTTTTTTTCCAATTTCATCATGATCAAAAATATAAGTCTCTAGAAAAATACTCCTTTCTGCTTTTTCAATAGCACTTAAAATTGCATTATAGGCTTGATCACCTCCTCTCAATATATGAATCTCATTTCCACTCTTTTGATAACAAGGATTAACTTTATCACCTAGTTTTTTCATAAAAACACCATAGCGGCCAAACTTCTTTCTTACAAATTTGACAGGAACATCGTAAGTCCGCATATGAAATTGCCCAAAATGACTTGCTTTTCGGCGATGAAGAGTAACCGTTTTACGTCTAATGCGATTCACTCCAATCATACTATAAATAATAGATCCGAGAATAGGAGAGAGAATCAGAACACCAACCCATCCAATAGCTGTACGTACCTCTTTTTTCGTCATGGCAACATGGACCGCTGCTGTCAATCCAAAAATAAAAGATAAAGCTGCAAGACAATAAGGCCAATAGATCATCATCAATTCGAGCATCCAAGCATTTTCCGAAATACAATGTTTCACTCAATAACAGAGAGAAAACTCAGATACAGATAAGCTGCTTAAGAAAAAGAAAAAAATCTAGTCTCAAAAAAATGATTATTTTTTATCCTTTTTCAACTGATGGCATCAAAAATAAAAAAACATCGCTACGAATAACACGACCTGATCCTCCCATCATATTATAATTAAGATGCCGCATCGTAAGCCAAGCACCTACAACAATAATGAAAACACAACAGACAGAAAGCCACATACTCATCAGATTCCATCGAGCATCCGGTCCTTCATTAATATGGAGGAAAAAAATAATCTGAACTACCATCTGAATAAAAGCTAACCCTAGTAGGAAAATAACCTTCGCACTGACAGACCAATCTTCTAAAAAACCCATCATAACCGATCCAAAGGCCAGAACAGTCAAAAAAAGAGATAAAACAAAACCTAAAAGATAATTACTTAAACCTATCTCATTTTTTTTATGTCTTAGCATATCTATTACAAAGCTCCGAAAAGATAAACAACCGTAAAAACTCCAATCCAGATAATATCAAGGAAATGCCAAAAAAGAGATAAACATGTTAAACGCATTTTATTCTCCGCACATAAACCACGCCATGATAAATGCACAAACATACATATCATCCAAATTAAACCACTTGTTACATGAATACCATGAGTTCCAATAAGAATAAAAAAAGCAGACCAATAAGCGGAAACCTGTGGTGTTGCACCTTCATTAAGCAAATGATTAAATTCATAGAGTTCCATTAAGATAAAAAGTAATCCTAATAAAAAAGTAACAGCCATCCAAATGCGCGTTCCAAAAAGAGAATTACGATGCATTTGTATCACGGAAAAGCCATAACTTATGGATGAAAATAATAAAACAAATGTCTCAACCATTACAAATGGCAAACTAATAAGATCCTTAGCTATAGGACCGGCATCATAGGATGAAGAAAAAACGGCTATATTCGCGAAAAGCGTAGCAAATAAAAACAAATCCTGCAAAATATAAAGCCAAAACCCAAATATTTTAATTGAATCATCATGCCCAGGAGCATTCACAATCTTATTCCTTCCGATTCAAGACATGCAGAAAAATGATCCTCCGTTTTTTGCACATACTCTGCAGATAAATAATAACCAGAATTATCCCCAAAAAATGAATAAAGAATAATCACGAGAATAGCGCTAATAAAAGAAATGATAACAAGCCACCAAATATGCCAGACTAAACCAAATCCAACAACTAAGGATAACATCCCAGTCCAAAAACCAGCTGATGTATTAGAAGGCATATGAATTTTAGTAAAATTTTTAGTTTGACGAACGTACCCTTCTTCTTTCATATTCCAGTAAGCATCCCTAGTTTTTACCTGCGGAATATTCGCAAAATTATAAGCAGGGGGAGGAGAAGAAATAGACCACTCTAGAGTACGCGTATCACCCCATGGATCATTTTTCTGCACCGGCAAATTCCCCTTATATTTAACCCCGTACCAAATAACAATCAGTACTTGTAAAGCCATACAGAGAATACCAATCGCAATCACAAAAGCTCCAATCATCGCTACAATAAACAGTGGCTGCCAAGAGGGTTCCATATAATACTGTAAACGACGTGATGCTCCCATCAAACCAAGAATATAAAGAGGAAAAAAAGAAAGATAAAAACCAAAAAACCATCCAAAAAACGAAATAAGACCTAAAACCCGGTTTAATTTAAGCCCAAAAGCCTTTGGAAACCAGTAAACAAACCCTGCAAGATAACCAAATACGACACCACCAATAATAGTATGATGAAAATGCGCGACTAAAAATAAAGAATTATGAAACTGCCAATCAGCCGCAGGAAGAGACAGCATCACACCTGCCAAACCACCACCAACAAAGGTAAACATCATACCTAAACACCATAACATAGGAAGATCAAAACGGATACGTCCTTTATACATAGTAAAAAGCCAATTAAAAATCTTAACACCAGTTGGAACTGCAATAATCATTGTAGCAACACTGAAAAAAGTATTAACAGTCACACCACCTCCCATAGTAAAAAAATGATGAACCCAAACTAAAAAAGAAAGAATAAGAATCACAATCGTCGCCCAGACCATTGAAGTATAACCAAATAAACGCTTGCTAGAAAATGTCGGAATCACTTCTGAAAGAATACCAAAAGCTGGAAGAATAAGAACATACACTTCTGGATGACCAAACATCCATATATAATTAACATACACCATCGGATTTCCACTACCATCGTTAGTAAAAAAATGCATACCTAAATAACGATCACTTGCAAGAAGAAGAAAAGTAGCAGCTAAAACCGGATAAATCGCTAAAATAAGAATATTCGTTACCAAAGCGGTCCAACAAAATATAGGCATTTTCATCATTGACATACCTGGAGCACGCATCTTAATAATGGTTGCTATAAAATTAATAGCTCCCATAGTCGTAGCAATACCTGATAATTGTAGTGACCACAAATAATAATCAACACCAGTATCTGGACTACCCGTCAATTCAGATAAAGGGGGATAAGCCAACCAACCAACTCGAGCAAAATTCCCAAGACCAAGAGAAATATTAATCAGAAGAGCACCAGCACATGTAATCCAAAAACCAAGATTATTAAGAAAAGGAAAAGCCACATCACGTGCGCCAAGCTGTAAAGGAATCACATAATTGAAAAAACCAAATAAAAAAGGGGTTGCCATAAAAAAAATCATGATTGTACCATGGGCTGTAAAAATCTGATTATAATGATCAGGAGACAAATAACCTGCATGTTCACTTCCTAAAGCCATAGCCTGATGTACACGCATCATAATCGCATCAGCAAAACCCCGTATCAACATAATCAGAGCAAGAATCACGTACATAATACCGATACGCTTATGATCAACTGTTGTTATCCAATTACACCAGAAGGTTTTCCACAAACCAAAAAAAGTCAGAACAGCTAAGACTAAAGCAGTCACACCTAACAGAATTAATACAGTAAAGAGAACAATTGGCTCATTCTGTAAAGCAAACAACACGCCTGCTGTAGGATCTGTTAATCTTCCAAACATTTTTTACAATCCAATTCAAAAAAAAATTTTTAGAACCTTACTCTGAATTAACACCATCATCAAACACAGAGCAAATCCTACCCCATAAGGACTTTCCTGCAGCCAAACGCATCAAATCCTCGTTACATTTTGATCCTGCCAGCACACAGCGGTTCACAACACGATAATAAAGATCCTTATTAATCCCTGAAAAATATAAAACAGAATTCCTTTTACTCTTTCTCGTTAAAGCCACATAAGTAGACCTATCTAACTTTAAACTACTCTGACGAACACGTGCAACCCAGTTCTCAAAAGCATCACGCGAAACAGAATACCATTTAAAACCCATTCCAGAAAAACCCTCTCCACTATAATGTGCTGGCATTCCAATAAAAGAGCCATTCTTCTCTGAAAAAAGATGTAATTTTGCATTCATCTGAGGCATAGCATAAATAACCGTACCAAGCTGAGGTACCCAAAAAGCATTCATCACGCTTTCTGCTGTGAGCTGCATAAAAACCTGTTGCCCAGTTGGAGCATAAATTTCATTAATCGTTGCAATCCCATATTCTGGATAGATAAAAAGCCATTTCCATTCAAGCGCTATTGCATCAATCTGTAAGGACTTTTCATCCGCTCTCAAAATAGGTAAAGACTTAGATGGTTCATAACGGTAAGTAAAATATCCGCTTAAAATCGCAAGAACCGTTATGATCAAAATTGGAACACCCCATGTGAAACATTCAATAGAATATGATTCGCTCCACTCAGGTAGATATTCTCTATCCTTATTCGACACATGATATTTAATTGCGAAAACAACAATAGCAATCATTACTGGAATGACAATACAGAGCATCAAAACAAACGATGTGATAATGAGAGTACGCTGAGCTTTAGCAACCAACCCTTCCGGCTGAAGAACCAGTATCTTACAAGCTGATAATAAAAAGGATAATCCAACAATAGCAAAAATATTAAATATCTTCTTTTTCCAACCTACCCACAGCATACATATCTAATCCTTATTTTTATTGAGTTGTTATGGAGAATTTCTTAGTTTATCAATCAAACATTCAATCGCAATCTGGTACCCTCTAATACCACAGCCAACAATCACACAATCAACGTAAGATGAAATATAAGAATGCTGTCTGAAGGATTCACGCTTATAAATATTCGATATATGAACTTCAGCCACTGGACCATAAAAACACTTCAAAGCATCAAGAATAGCAACCGATGTATGAGCATAAGCTGCTGGATTCATAACAATTGCGACCGCATTCTCCCTAGCTTGATGAAGGAAATCGATCAAGGCGGATTCAGCATTACTTTGAAAAAAATTACTTGAAAATCCTTCTTTTTCAGCACTGATACGACACAAACTCTCTACATCCCGTAATGATTCAGAGCCATAAATCTCTGGTTCACGTAATCCAAGAAGATTCAGATTAGGACCATTCAATACATAAATCACATCTGACAAAATAAAAAACCCTTACTATACACATCAAAATAAATCATTTCACCAGATTCAAAATCGCATTGGCATTAGCACATAAAGCACATCGACTTCTTGAGGATCAAAAATTAATGTCGGAGATCCACTATCCCCTAACATGAAAATAAGATTCTTCCCTAATAAGCGGGTCACAATATCGAGCAAATAGCGAGAATTAAAACCAATGTCCATTCCATCACTAGCATATTCAACAGACAAACAATCTTCTGCAGTCCCTGAATCTGGATTATTAACCAATAAAGTTAATTGATTCATGCTTAGTGATAATTTCACAGCTCGACCTCTATCACTAGAAATGGTAGAAACACGGTCTACAGATAAAGAAAACATAGCACGATTCACCAAAAGCTTTTTATCATTATCTAATGGAATAACCCTCTGATAATCCGGAAATGTCCCCTCAATCAATTTTGATGTTAAAATCAGGGAAGCTATCCTAAAACGTATTTTAGTCTCAGATAATTCAACAAAAACAGAATCAGTCTGTTCCTCATTTAAAAGTTTTTGTAATTCACTGACAGTCTTACGCGGAACAATGACTCCTGGCATACTTTCTAATCCAGATGGAGCCGTCATCTCTACCCTAGCCAAGCGATGACCATCCGTCGCTACAGCTCTGAATTTTAAGACACCATCATGATCTAAAATATGCAAATAAATCCCATTTAAATAATAACGTGTGTCCTCACTAGAAACTGCAAAATGTGTGCAATGAATCAAGCGCTTTAAAACTTTAGAAGATAATTCAAATGAATGAGTAAATTGGCTAACATTGAGTTCTGGAAAATCCTCTTTAGGCAAACATTGCAATCTAAATTTTGATCTACCAAAAATAACAAAAATAGCGCCTCTATCTGAACTCAAGATTAAAGTTACTTCACTCGCATCAGGTAATTTGCGAATAATATCATAGAGAAGATGAGCTGGAACCGTAATACCTCCCCCTTCCTTAACCTCAGCCGTGGTTTTCTCTCTTACCTCAAGATCTAAATCAGTTGTCTTCAGATGAAGACGGCTACCAAAAGCCTCAATTAAAACATTAGAAAGAATAGGTATCGTGTTCCGACGCTCAACTACACGGTGAACACGTCCAAGAGATTTCAAAAATTTTGTACGATCTACAATGATATGCATAAGAAAAAACTCACTCTTTGAATAACTTAAAAAAATGTTTTCACAGCTCTTTATCCTTGATAAGGCACTTTAATAAGTCAAGCTCCTGAGAAAACTTTGGATCAGTAATCATCATATTTCCAATCTTACGAATAGCATGCAGTACTGTTGTATGATCACGCCCTCCAAAACGTCGTCCAATCTCTGGGAGTGAACGAGATGTCATCATTTTTGCTAAATACATCGCAATCTGACGTGGTCTCACAATAACACGAACCCTTCTATTAGATAACAAATCCTCTTTTGAAACACTATAATGACGAGCAACAACACGTTGTATCTCTTCAATAGGAACTCTTTTCTGTCCTCTAGAATATCTTAAGTGACCCAAAAGTTCATCGATTCGATTCATTGAAAAATTAGTCTCAAAAGACTGACGGAACAAAAGTTGATTCAAAGCACCTTCAATATCTCTTCCAGAACCAGAAACAATCCTTGCAACATGTGATAAAACCTCATCCGTAATACGGAAAGAGACAGAGTCCTGACTAGAACTTTTCAATCGAGAACGTAGCATTTCCAAACGCATCTCATAATCCGGATGGCTGATCTCAAGAGAAACACCGCATTGCAATCGAGAACGTACACGCAAATCAAGGGAATCCAGTTCTCCAGGAGAACGATCCGCTGCGACAACAACCTGTTTAGCACTATCAAGAAGACTATTCAACAAATGACAAAACTCATGTTGCATAAACCTCCCCTGTAAAAATTGCATATCATCAATAATTAAAAAATCAATATCCCGCAACTGTTCTTTAAAAGAAAGAACATCATTATCACGAAGCGCAGTAGCGAATCGCCACATGAAATATTCTGCTGTTAAATAAACAACACGTGCAGGAGAAGATTTACTTAAAACTGCTGTAGCAATGGCTTGAAGCAAATGAGTTTTACCTAAACCAACCGATGCATGAATAAAGAGTGGATTAAAACGCAAAGCTCCCACACTAGCCTCAGAAATTGCCCGAGCTGCCGCAAGAGCAACACGGTTGGAAGCACCTTCTACAAAATTATCAAAAATGTAATGCGGATCCAGCGGAGAACCAAAAACAGATGTCTTTAGATATTTCTCAGATCTTATCCTCTTTCCTTCTAGGAGTTCAAGATCTCCAGTTTCAGCAACTGTCTTTCTTAAAAGACGATTTACACTCCGCACGACAATGTCAATACGTAAAATTTCTGGATTTTCTTCCTTCCAGATATCGAATAACAATGCTAAATAGTGATTATTAATCCATGAACGTAAAAATGCTGTAGGAACCGACAAACGCACTTGATTACCCATATATTCATCTAACTTAAGCCGACCAAACCAACTAGCATAAGCCTCTGCACCCACATGCAGCTTTAACTTAGCTATAGTTCTTTCAAAAACCTGCTGACCATCCTCCTCTGAAGATTCCTGTTGCTTTACAACTTCCTCACCTAACCCTTCTGGTGAGCGCGATTCTTCAGAAAAAGCTTGAATCAAGCAATTCTTTGGATCCACTCTTAAAGTGCTCATCAGCTTCAGCCCTTCATTTTCTAAACTTTAAATTCAAAACACAAAACCTCCATTCCAGTAAATTACTTCGTCTAGTTTAAATTACCTCCTAGCATTCAGTCACAATGAAGAAAAAACCCTTATCAGGAGCATATAACTGCTATCGAAATTCTAGTTCAAAAGTTCTCAACTATTTAGAATAGCACTTTCAAAGTGAAAGTTTTGTTAGAAATTTATAATAACTTCTCATCAAATCAAAAAAATGAAAAGGTTCGCTTCTTTTCAGCCATAAACCTTTCAATCTGACGAATTAATGTCCCTAGCAAGAAGCAAAAGTTACCAATTTTGTTTCAAGATAAGCATCTATCGCCTGAGATCCCCCTTCTGTCCCATAACCAGAATCTTTCATACCACCAAATGGCAGTTCTGGAAAAGATAAACCATTATGATTAATTGTCATCATTCCAACATTCACTTCAGTAGAAATGATATGAAATCTTTCTATAGATTGAGTAAAAGCATAAGAAGCTAATCCAAAGCGCAATCGATTCGCTTCACTGACCGCCTCCTCAATCGTTGAAAAGCGATTAATAATAGAAACTGGACCAAAAGGTTCCTCATTCATAATGCGCGCCTCAATAGGAACATTGGTTAATACTGTCGGCTTAAAAAAATTCCCAGTAACTCCAATACGAACATTCCCACAATGTAGTATTGCACCTTTTTCTAAAGCATCAAAAATCAATCCTTTCAAAAAAGGAATACGCCGCTTATTAGCTAATGGGCCCATATCTACTCCTTTTTCAATACCATTGCCGACCTTAATCGTCTCAGTCAGGGCAATATAATTTTCCAAAAAGGCAGGAAATATTCTATCTTGTATTAAAAAACGTGTTGGTGAAATACAAACCTGGCCAGAATTCAGTAATTTTGCTTTTACCAGAATAGAAACAGCTTCATCAAGATCAGCATCATCAAAAACTAAGACAGGAGCATGTCCACCTAATTCCATAGTAGATCTTTTCATGTATCTACCAGCAAGACTAGCTACCCGTTTACCTACAGAAGTCGACCCTGTAAAAGAAATTTTCTGAATAATTGGATGCGAAATCAAAAAATCCGATATCTGTTCTGGACACCCATAAACAAGGGCAATTACACTCTCCGGAACACCAGCATCTAAAAAAGTCTGCACAAGTGCAGCTGGCGAAGCAGGAGTTTCTTCTGGTGCTTTAATAACAATAGAACAACCTGCAGCCAATGCCCCACACAGTTTACGTACAACCTGATTAATTGGAAAATTCCATGGTGTAAAAGCGGCAACAGGACCAACAGGACGTAAAAAACTAAATTGCATAACATCAAAATGACGGGAAGGAATAATCTTCCCATACGCACGTTTTCCTTCTTCTGCAAACCATTCTATCATAGAAGCAGCTTTCAATATTTCATAATAGCTTTCCTTTAAGGGTTTTCCTTCTTCCTTAGTCATAATCCAGCTAATTTCATTCACTCGCTGACGCAAAAAAGTTGCTGCTTTATACATTATCTCTTGCCTCTCCATTGCAGGAAATTTTCTCCAAATTTCAAATCCCCTTGCAACAGATTGAGCTGCAGATTCCAAATCCTCTGTTTCAGCACATGCTACCAGACCAATTTCTTGATCTGTAGCAGGATCAATAACACTCATTGTTCGACAAGACGCACCATCACACCATATACCATCAATGAAAAGCTTTGTGTTAGGATAGGAATATCCCATTTATACCCTCACTTTAATTTTAGATTAAAACATCTGAGATAGAAACCCAGAAATTTCTCATTTAATTCTTATAGAATTTATTCTATATCTTCTTTCTAAAAGAACAAACTTGCTTAAATTAAGAAAAATCCATTTGCCAAAACGATAAAGAGTAAAATCAAACATCATAACGAAAAAAGTAAGTGTACCTCTTGATAGTCTTGTGCTAACACGAATTCATCCATCCATTTCTCTTATAAAAATGAAAATGAAAAATATGCCTGTTATAAATGGGAAAACAGTGAATATTTTATTCAACGAAAAAGAAATAGCAGTCCGTAATAAAGAAATTGCTGAAGCTATCGCTAAAAAAAAACCTAAACGTCTTTTAATCTTAGCTATCCTCAAAGGATCCTTTATTTTTGCAGCTGACCTGATACGCGCGCTTCATCAAGCTGGTGTTCCCTCAACCGTTGAATTTATAACAGTTTCTAGTTATGGTGCAGGGAAAAAGAGCAAAACTATCAATTTATTACACGATATTCAAAGCAATGTAAGTGGATGTGATATTCTACTCATTGATGATATTCTAGAATCCGGGAATACTCTACAATTTATTTCTAATCTTCTGAAAAAAAGAGGGGCATGTACTGTTTCCATCGCTGTTCTTCTCAATAAATCTACAAAATGCCGACAAGTAAAAATAGAGGCAGATTACGTGGGATTTCAATGCCCAAATCACTTTGTAGTGGGATATGGAATGGATGCAGGACATGCATTCCGTCAGCTTCCCTTCGTTGGAATTGTAGATGGAGAATAAATCAGACTCTGAAAGAACAGAAAATATGAACATAAAAAAAGCGAAGGATAACATGCAACACAAATCATCACAATTCGAAGAGAATAAAATCAATAAAAAAAAAGCTTTGGATGCAGCCTTATCTCAAATAGAAAAAGCCTTTGGGAAGGGCTCTGTCATGTGCTTAGGTGAAAATCACCTTCAAAAGAAAACAGAAATTGAAACTATTCCAACAGGTTCTTTGTCCTTAGATATTGCTTTAGGAATAGGAGGCTTACCAAAAGGCCGTATCATAGAAATTTATGGACCAGAGAGTTCTGGAAAAACAACAATGACATTGCATATAGTCGCAGAGGTACAAAAGCAAGGAGGTATATGTGCTTTTGTCGATGCTGAACACGCACTGGATCTCAGTTATGCTACAAACATTGGCGTTGATCTCAAAGAGCTATTAATCTCACAACCAGATACAGGAGAACAAGCCCTTGAAATTACTGATACATTGGTACGCTCAGGAGCAGTCGATCTTATAGTTGTTGATTCAGTTGCTGCACTAACCCCCCGTGCTGAAATTGAAGGTGAAATGGGAGATTCTCTCCCTGGACTCCAAGCCCGTCTAATGAGTCAAGCATTACGCAAATTAACCGCATCTATTTCACGATCAAAATCTATATTAATATTTATTAATCAAATACGCATGAAGATTGGAGTGATATTCGGTTCCCCTGAAACAACGACAGGTGGAAATGCATTAAAATTTTATGCTTCTGTCCGACTTGATATACGCCGAATCGGCACTATAAAAAACCAAGATGAAATTATCGGAAATCAAACCCGTATTAAAATAGTTAAGAATAAACTCGCACCACCATTCAAACAGGTTGAATTTGACATTCTATACGGTAAAGGTATTTCTAAAAACGGTGAATTAATTGATCTTGGAGTAAAAGCCGGAATTATAGAAAAATCTGGGGCATGGTTTTCCTATAACTCCCAACGTATAGGACAAGGTCGGGAAAACAGTAAAAAATTTTTACATGAAAATCCTTCAATAAGCCACGAAATAGAAACATCTTTACGCAAAAATGTAGGATTAGTAGAAAAATTACTTGAAAACTCCCCTTGATAAGAATAGCTCATATGAGCATATGAGGATGTTTTTTAAAATCTTTACACAAATCATGCTAATGATGCTAATTGGCTGTGGCTCAGATGTTATAAGATTTCAAAAAAGCTCTACTGATCAAGAGACAATGGCATATAATTATACGAATACGAGAGAGAGAGAAGGGTTTTGCCAAGAATCATCCGATCTTGAAATCAAGCCTCATTCATCATGGAAAAAATCAATAACAGAAGATTCATATAAGACGACTCATAGCTCCTATCAACTCCCAGAGACCTTATCAGAATCTGAGCTTCATGAGTTACAAGAAAAAAAACCATCTGATCAAGCACAAGAGCTAGGCAGCATATCAAAACAAAATATCAGAATAATCAGCCCTATCCCAAAAAAGAATGAAGAAACAAAAATGGACTGGCCTATCCGAGGAAATCTATTAAACTCTTATGGTCAAGAACATGAAGGTATCGATATTATCGTCCCAGAAGGAACTTCAGTAAAAGCAGCAGAGAGTGGCATAGTGATTTACGCTAATGACGGTCTTAAAGAATTTGGAAAAACTATTTTAGTCCTTCATAAAAATAAGATCGTTACCGTCTATGGTTACAATCAAAAAATACTTGTAACACAAGGACAAAAAGTCAATCGTGGGGATGTAATTGCTAAATCAGGTATGTCTGGAAATGCAAAAACACCAAGATTACACTTTGAAATCAGAAAAAACTCTCATCCTGTCAATCCAATGAAGTACTTAAAAATGGAATAAAGTTCCATTCACACAACTAAAAAAAACTCATAAACTAAAGACCACGATCTCTCATCATAGCATCGGGTAAAGGCAAACGTCCACGAAATGCTTCATAAAGACTAGTTGGATCATCACGAGCACCCGCAGAATAAATATATTTCTTCAATTTTGCAGCAAGTTCTTTATTAAAGAAATCTCCTTTTTCTTTAAACGCAGCAAAAGCATCCACATCTAAAACTTCTGACCAGATATAGGAATAATAACCAGCTGCATAACTATCACCTGCAAAAATATGTGTGAAATGCGAAAGAGCATGCATCATAGTCATCGCAGAAGGCATGCCAATTTTGTCAAGTTCAGCCTTTTCGAATTCCAATGGATCTTTAATCCTTTCGCCTTTATGAAAAGCTAGATCAAGAATAGCCGAAGATATATATTCTACGGTATCAAATCCAGACTTCATCTTTTTTGCTTCAACAATTTTTTCCAAAAAACATTCAGGCAGAGACTCCCCCGTTTTATAATGACAGGCAAATCTTTTTATAACCTCAGGTGTCATTAACCACTTTTCATAAAGCTGGGATGGTAACTCAACAAAATCCAAGGCTACAGATGTTCCCGATAAGGATGGCCAGGTGACATCAGATAGTAACCCATGTAATGCATGACCAAATTCATGAAACAGCGTATATGCATCATCGAGCATGAGTAAAGCAGGCTTTCCTTCATCAGGACAAGCAAAGTTACAAATATTGTAAACAATAGGCTTCTCTCCTCCCATAAGTTTATGCTGGCTTTGCAAAAGACTCATCCATGCTCCAGACTGCTTTGAAGCCCGAGCAAAATAATCACCTATAAAAACTCCTAAAACACGACCATTAGCGTTCTTGACTATCCACAACCTAGCATCAGGATGCCATAAAACAACATTCATCTGCTCTTCAAAGTCAAGACCAAAAAGCTCCTTGGCCACCCAAAAAGCTGCCTTAATCATCTTATCAAGCTGAAAATAAGGTTTTAGTGCCTTTTCATCAAAAAAAAGTTTGTGAGATTTTAACCTTTCAGCATAATAACGCCAATCCCAAGGCGCAAGATAATTCCTTCCATCCTTCTCACAAATACGCAAGATATCGGCTCTTTCAGTCTCTACCTTTTCCTTTGCTCTCTTCCAAACAAACAATAAAAATTCCATAATAGAATCTAAACTTTTAACCATCGCATCATCAAGTTTAAACTCTGCATAAGAGGAAAAACCAAGAATTTTTGCTTTTTCATGACGCAATAAGCCTATTTCAGAAATAATCACTGTATTATCAGTATCACCACCATTGGCACCACGTTTGTTCCATGCTTGCATTACAACTTTACGTAAATCTCTCCGCTCAGAAAACGTTAAAAACGGTATAACCATTGCACGAGTTAAAGTGATAGCAAAACTATTCTCTTTACTACGTTCCCGAGCAGCCTGACGCATAAAACATCGTAAATCATCAGGTAACCCAGAGAGATCTTCCTTTTTCAGATAAAGAATACAATCTGTATTCTCTTTCAGAGCATTTTGTCCAAAGACAGTGTATAAAAGAGCAAGACGTTCATCAATTTCTGCAACCCTTATTCTATCTTTCTGATCCAGAACAGCACCATTCCGAATAAAACTCTTCCAAGTCCTTTCAATAACCCTCTGATCCTCTTTATTAAGCTTCAAACTTTCACGCTGATGATATAAGATATCTATTTTCCGAAATAATCGCTCATCCATCATTAACCTAGACAAAAAGCGAGATAATCTCGGAGCAACAGACCTTTCCAAACTTTTAATTTTTTCATTAGTATGAACACTTGCCCGCATAAAAAAAACAGAACAAACACGATCCAATTGTCTTCCTAAGAGTTCGAAAGGGACTAAAAAATTTTCAATTGTCGGTTCACAATCTAAAGAAGCAAGTTGATTCATTTCCTCCTCTGAACTTTTTAATACAGTTTCAAACGCTTGTAAAAAATCATCATCATCCAACAGCTTGAAATTAGGAAGACCACAAGGTCCATCCCAATGAATCAGTGCTGAAGTGTACTCTTCTACAAGAGTCATTACCTATACCTTTCTTCTCAAAGCGAATCATTAAATTTTATAAAAATTAAGTCTTAGAAAGACTATCATTTCTGCAGAAAAATATAAGTTTTTATGCTAAAATCAAGAAAAAACACCATATTTACTTGACTTTATAACAAAAAGGACAGATTTCCCAGTAAATTACCATTAACCACCTGAAAAACGAGGTGACCGTATGAAAAACCATACTGGTGACTGTTCTCATGATTTACCAAAATCAGCTGATATCTTAGCAAAACAGATAAGAAAAATGCGTTTTGCTGATGCAATTGACACCGTCAATAAATTAGACATTGATCAAGCCGTACTTGTATTGAAACGTCTACCCATTCATTTTTCTATTGAGCTTTTTGACAGACCTGAATTGCAAAAATCAGCAAAACTTATAGAGTTTTTACCTACAAAACATGCAATTAGCATTCTTAATGGCATGTCAGCAGACGAAGCAGCAGACGTTTTCCAAGAAATAGATGAACGAACACGCCAGCGTTTATTCTCACAGTTGCAACCCACAACACGCGCTGAACTAAAAAAGCTAACAAGCTATCCAGAAGACAGTGCTGGCGCGCTCATGACTACAGAATTTATTGCTGTTCCTTCAACATGGACAATAGAAACAACTCTCAATCATATTCGTGAAGTGGAAGAAACACGTGAAACAGTTTATACTGTTTACATTCTCAATCCAATATCAAATCAACTGTTATCAGCTATTTCATTACGCCGTCTTATTTTAGCAAAATCTGATGAAAATATTCTCGATGCAGCCCAGCACATGAAACCAATTAGTATAACAGCTTCGACTGATCATGAAGAAGTTGCGAGACTTTTTCGCCGGCATGACCTTTTATCCGTTCCTGTCATTGATAAAGACAATCGAGTTATTGGTATCGTAACTGTAGATGATGTCTTTGATGCCATGACTGAAGAAATGAGTGAAGACACACATAAATTCGGTGGGGTAGGAGCCATCGATAAACCCTATATGCAAATTAGTTTCTTTGAAATGCTAAAAAAACGCGGTGGATGGCTTTGTCTACTTTTCATGGGCGAAATGTTTACTGCAAGTGCTATGCAATATTTTGAAAAGGAACTTGAAAAAGCGATAGTCCTCACTCTTTTTATTCCTCTTATTATGAGTTCAGGCGGAAATTCTGGTTCTCAAGCAACTTCTCTCATTATACGCGCTCTTGCATTACGTGAACTAAAATTAGGAGATTGGTGGAAGATTATAAGACGTGAACTTTCAACAGGCTTGTCACTCGGCAGTATGCTTGGTTTAATCGGCTTTAGCCGAATCATTCTATGGCAAAACATAGGCATTTATAATTACGGGGAACATTGGTTTTTAATAGCTTTGACTATTTTTTGTACACTTGTCTCTATTGTTACATTTGGCTCTTTAATAGGTTCTATGTTACCGTTTATACTCAAAGCAATGCGCTTTGATCCAGCAAGCGCATCAGCACCCTTCGTCGCAACATTCGTTGATGTAACCGGTATTGTGATCTATTTCTCCATTGCTGCAATCATACTAGCAGGTACTTTACTATAACTCTTATTAGAAGATCTTCTTATGCAAATCCGGAATATTGCAATTATCGCTCATGTTGACCATGGAAAAACAACACTCGTAGATGAACTCCTAAAACAATCAGGGGCTTTTCGAGAAAACCAAACGACATCAGAACGCATGATGGACTCTCATGATATTGAACGAGAGCGTGGTATTACTATTCTTGCTAAAGTAACATCCGTCCTCTGGAAACACAACAGAATGAATATCATTGACACACCAGGACACGCTGATTTCGGCGGGGAAGTTGAACGCATCCTCAATATGGTTGATGGAGCAATTCTTCTCGTGGATGCTTCCGAAGGTCCAATGCCACAGACAAAATTTGTTCTGACCAAAGCTTTAAAAGTCGGCCTACAACCTATTGTCGTTCTTAATAAAATTGATAGAAAAGATAGCAGACCTCATCAAGTAATTAACGAAATATTTGATCTTTTTTCAGCACTGGGTGCAACGGATCAACAACTTGATTTTCCTATCCTATATGGTTCCAGTCGTGATGGCTGGATGGAAAGAGATATTCAAAACCCGAAAAAAAAAGGGTTTCTCCCACTTTTTGATCTCGTTATTCAACATGTCCCAGTCCCTACTATGATTCCAGGACCTTTCCGCATGATTGGCACCATTTTAGAATCGGACCCTTTCCTTGGACGCATTATCACTGGGCGAATTTATTCAGGTTCTATTCAAGAAAATCAAATAATTCAAGTATTAACACAAGAAGGCAAAATAGTTGAAACCGGAAGGATATCAAAAATCCTTGCTTTCCGAGGTCTGAAAAGACAACCCATCCATAAAGGAACAAGCGGTGATATTATTGCTATTTCTGGATTACAGAAAGGCACAGTTTCTGATACTTTTTGCGATCCTTCTATTACAACACCGCTCACAGCTCCTCCCGTTGATCCACCAACAGTTAGCATGACCTTCTTAGTGAATGATAGTCCTCTGGCTGGAACAGAAGGAAAAAAACTAACAAGCCGTGTCATACGCGAACGTCTCTTGAAAGAAGCCGAAAGCAATATTGCTTTAAAAGTAAAAGAATCATCTATGAAAAATTCATTTCTTGTATCTGGGCGAGGAGAACTACAATTAGCCGTTTTAATTGAAAACATGCGCCGTGAAGGCTTTGAACTTAATATTTCACGCCCCAAAGTTATTATGCAACAAGATGAAAACAAAAGGTGGCTAGAACCTATTGAAGAAGTTGTAATTGACGTTGAAGCAAAATATTCTGGGATAGTCGTACAAAAATTGTATGAACGTAAAGCTGACATGTCCGAACTCAAAGATTCTGGGCATAATCGTGTACGCCTTACCTTCTATGCCCCAACACGTAGTCTCATTGGCTATCAATCTGAACTATTAACTGATACACGAGGAACAGCCGTTATCAATCGATTATTTCATAACTATCAGCTATTTAAAGGTAAAATACCTGGCCGCACAAATGGTGTAATGGTATCCAATGAAATGGGCGAATCTGTTTCTTATGCCTTATTCCATCTTGAAAATCGCGGATTGATACTCATAGAGCCTGGTGTAAAAGTGTATCCAGGTATGATTGTTGGGATACATTCTCGATCTAATGACCTAGAAGTCAATGTTCTCAAAGGAAAAAAACATACAAATATCCGTGCTTCTGGAAAAGATGAAGCAATTCGATTAACAGCTCCAATACAAATGACTCTAGAAAGAGCATTATCATGGATCCAAGATGATGAATTAGTAGAAGTAACCCCAAAATCCATTCGGCTGAGAAAAGCCTACCTCAATATACATGAGCGCAAACGTTTTAGAAAAACTTGTATTATAGATGAACACGCTCTAGATTTTTAATAAAAAGGAAGCCTTCATGAAGATTGCAGCAATACCTATTGGAAAAAACCCACCAAATGATATAAATGTTATTATTGAGATTTCTCTTGGAAGTCATCCTATAAAATATGAACTTGATAAAGAATCAGGGACATTTTTTGTTGACCGGTTTCTGTCCACTTCTATGACATATCCCGGAAATTATGGTTTTATTCCTCATACACTGTCAGAAGACGGGGATCCCATTGATGTCCTTCTTTGCAATACACATCCATTAATTCCTGGGTGTGTGATTAATGCTTGCCCTATTGGATCTCTCATTATGGAAGATGAGTCTGGAAAAGATGAAAAAATTATTGCTATCCCAGATTCCAAACTCACACAAGCCTATATTCATATTTCTAATTACACGGATCTGCCTAAAATCACTCTTAAGAAAATTGAACACTTTTTTCAAACTTATAAAGATCTCGAACCCAACAAATGGACAAAAATCAATGGCTGGAAAGATAAAGATCACGCACACAAATTAATATCACAAGCAATTCAACGTAATCAACTTTAGCACTATTTTTTAAGTAGTCTCTACAAAAAAAATGGGAAAATTGTCTGCCACATAAAAATCCTTATAAAATAAATCAGTAAGAAAGCTAGAATAGGAGAGATATCAATGACCATCAGATTTGGAAAAATCTTCCGAAGAGGTCGTAACACTGGTTCCGTGACCTGATAAAAAAAAGTACCGATCATGCGCACGATATCATTGTAGTGGTTTATAATATGAAAGGCATGCAACCAAGAAAAAATACTACTTGCAATTAAAACATAAATATAAATCCGCAATGCAAGGTCAATTGTCAAAAATAATGCATACATAAAAAAACTCTACTTTGATAGAGGACGATTACAATCAAAAAGCATTTTAAGCAAAAAGATTCCCTGCTTTTTTAGAAATCGGCCTTTAAAAATTATCAGATAAAATTATGGCTGGGGTACCTGGATTCGAACCAGGGATGACGGTACCAAAAACCGTTGCCTTACCTCTTGGCTATACCCCACAACTACTTCTCAAAGCATCATCCCAATCCCTATAATGCTTTTCTTATAAAAACGCAAGACACGAGCACACAACAAAGTTTGTTCCATACATCTAACTATCTCTTAAGCATTTTACTCAATAATTCTATCCCTCTGTTTTATAACACGCCGTGCAGCATGTAATATCAAATCTGTATAGCCAGAAGGAGCAATATCTCCTTTTAAAGCTAAGGTTAAAGCTGCCTGAAAAGCAATAGAGTCTTGTCTAGCTATCGAAGAATAGAGAGAATCATCTTTATTTTGCTCATCTACAAATATTGCCATACGTTGAAAAGTAGAGTAAACATCCTCTTCAGAAATTAAACCATGTTTCAACCAATTAACAATCACTTGAGCTGAGATCCGACAAGTCGCACGATCTTCCATCAGCGGAGTCTGGGAAATATCTAAGACTTTTGAACATCCAATACCCTTGTGAACCCAATGGACAACATAACCAAGAATTCCTTGCGCATTATTATCCAGCTCATCTTGAATTTCAACAGGAGATAAACTTTCTCTTTCAAGAAAAGGCATAGAAAAAAGTACAGATAAAGACGGTAAATCTTCATTTCTCAGTTTCTTTTGCACCTCTTCCACATTAACATCATGATAATGAAGTGCATGAAGTGTTGCAGCTGTCGGAGAAGGGACCCATGCACAATTAGCTCCCCTTTCAAGTTGATCGATTTTTTTCTCTAACATATCATGCATAGCATCTGGTTTTGCCCACATTCCTTTTCCAATCTGAGCTCGGCCCATAAAACCACACCTCAAGCCAGTTATTACATTCCGATCCTCATAAGCATAAATCCATTTTTCAGACTTTATCTTCTCTTTTGGCAGAACCAATCCTGCTTGTAGCGATGTATGGATTTCATCCCCCGTCCGATCTAAAAATCCTGTATTAATAAAAAAAACACGCTTCTCTGCTTCTTTAATACAGGCCTTTAAATTCGCTGATGTCCTACGTTCTTCATCCATAATCCCAATTTTAATAGTATTTGCACCTAAGCCTAACATTTTCTCAATACTAGAAAATAATTCTACTGTAAAAGCTACTTCTCTCGGACCATGCATTTTAGGTTTAACAATGTAAACGGCTCCCATTCTTGAATTCTTATTTCGATTCATATCATGCATAGCACACAACGTCGTAATCACCCCATCCATCAGCCCCTCACCAATAGAATGCCCAGACTTATCAAGAATTGTGTCTGTCATCATGAAATGCCCTACATTCCGGACCATCATAAGACCTGACCCTTTCAGAGAAAAACAATCTCCATCAACACTCCTATAGTGTCGATCCTGATTCAGTCGACGTACAATTTTCTTCCCGTGTTTTTCAAAAACTTCTTGAAGATCTCTCTTCATTAAACCAAGCCAATTACGGTAAACAGTAATCTTATCCTCTGCATCAACCGCAGCCACAGAATCCTCACAATCCTGAATCACTGTAACAGCACTTTCAACAAAAATATCAGAAAGCCCGGCAGGATGGATTCTACCAATAGGATCATTACGATCAATAACAAGTTCAACATGTAGCCCATGATGACGCAAAAGAATATACAGTTTACTGCTTACTTCCCTGTACCCTCTAAAAGCAAGTCTACTCTGCATTCCTATCTTTCTATTTCCCGATCTTATAACAAGTTTTGCAGAAGAGGCATCCTTCTCAATTTCATAAGCTGTTACATTACTATGCTGAACATCAGTTAATGGAAAAACTCTATCTAAAAAAGCTGAAACATAATCAAAAACCTCTTGACCACGTAACAGATTATACTGTGTTCCTGGAATCAAAAGACCAGTCTTCTTAATCACATCACTTCCATAAAGAGCATCATATAAACTACCCCAGCGAGCATTCGCTGCATTTAAAGCATAACGGGCATTAGAAAGGGGGACCACAAGTTGTGGAGCTGAAATATCAGTGATTTCAGCATCTAATCCAGATGTAGAAATTATAAAATCTTTTGGTTCTGAAACTAAATAGCCAATTTTATATAAAAACGCTTTATATGTCGCAGGAGCCTTCACATAAGAACCATGTTCTTTATGCCAAGAATCTATTGCATCCTGCAAATTCTCTCTTTCCTGCAAAAGATCTCGGTTTCTATCCACATACAAATGAATAATTTTAGAAAAACCACGCCAAAAGTCTACTGCTTTGATAGAAAGCTCTTTCAAAGCCTCTTTTTCAATAAAAGAAGCCATATTACTTTTGACCTTTATATTTTCACGCTCTACATACATATCAGACATAATATCCCTTCACTTCTTCTAAAGATGTGCATGACGGTTAACATCCTTATACAGGAGATAACGAAATACCTCAGGACCACCTGCATAACAGGCTTGAGGACAAAACGCCCTTAGCCACATAAAATCTCCTTCAGAAACTTCAACCCAATCATTATTCAGACAATATACAGCTCTACCTTGTAAAACATACAGACCATGCTCCATAACATGGGTTTCCATAAATGGAATCCTCCCACCTGGCATAAAGCTAACAATAGCAATATTCATATCATAACGTAAATCTGCTATATCTATAAAACGCGTTGTGAGCCAGCTATCTTCATACCCTTCCATTGGAATAGATTTCAGATCTCTCTCTTTTGTAAAAAGAGCTTCAGGGACCTCTAAGCCATCAACCATATTATAAGCTTTTCTAATCCAATGAAACCGTGCTACGCTTTCTGATAAATTCCTGATCTTCCAATGAGTTCCAGGGGGAAGATAAGAAAAACCTCCCTTTTCTAATCGATGAATTTCACCTTCAAAAACAATATCAATGCTCCCATCAACAACAAAAAAAGCACTTTCCGCACTATGATCCGTTTCTGGAGTTTCTGAACCACCCCCTGGAAACACTTCTGCAATGTACTGCGAAAAGGTTTCCGCAAAGCCAGAAAGAGGACGTGCTAAAACCCAAAATCTGCTTCTTTCCCAAAAAGGAAAATTACTTGTCACAATATCCGTCAAACTGCTTGCTGGAATCACTATATAGCTTTCAGTAAAAATAGCCTTACTTACTGTAGATGCCCCTTTATCTGGCATCCCCCCACTTGGAACATAGTATTTTTGCATATATTTGATCATCCTAACTCTTAAAAAGAATGAAATAAATTTTCTTATCTACTTCTTTTCAGAAACAAGAGACAACTCTTTCTCATTAAAAGCTTTCAAAGAATCAAAATGATAATCCACATCTGCACAAAAAAGCTCGCGCGTTATACCAAAAACGAGTCTTGCCAGACCAAACTTTAAAGCAGAAATACCAGCAGAAGCTGCAAGACTTAACATACTTCCATAAGTATAGCTAAAAATATGCTTAAGATAAGGAGCCTTACCACAATCTTTTTCCGTAAACTGAAAAGTAGAACTCATATAAGGAAAATCAGCTAGCAAAGCATTTTCCTCTTCTTTTTCAGGTTTATAGCGATCCCCCCACACAGCTATACTCTCAGTAAGCCTTTTAAGTTCTGGACGTAAAGCCGTATTAACCTTAAAACCAGTAGCAACAATTAAAAAATCGAATTCAAAGCGTCCCATAGGGACTTGCAACCATATTTGTTTATCACAAAAACCAGAATTTTCAATTGGAGCCCCTTTATGCATAGTAAAATTTCTAAAACGCGCAACCCGAAGATAAGTATCTTGTGGAGGAGGTTGGTTGATCTCAATCAGATAAAGCATAAAACGCCATTTATCCCTATCTTCTAAATCACCAAAATGACGAAGAAAACCACTAGATTCCATCCAACGATAAGGATTCACTGTAGGAAGCTCTCTACGACGAACGAAAAGATCAACAGATGCAGCACCATGTTCTAAAGCTTCTGCAGCATTATCAAAAGCAGATGCCCCAGCTCCTATCACCGCAATCCTCTTTCCTCTTAAATCGATAAAAGGAATATGATCCGCTGTATGAGCATAAAAATCTTGTGGTATATTCTTTAAAATAAGATCTGGAATCATCCATTGCCCAGCGCCTTCAATCCCCGTTGCTAAAACAACATTACGAGCAAAAACAGTTTGCATCTCATCTCTTCTCTTACGTAGATGAACTGCTAACAATCCATCTTCAACGGGCTCAATATCATAAGCTTCTGTATTATTTTCAATGTTAATCCCGTTCATATTCTTAAGCCATATTAAATACTCCGCCCAGCGAAGAGTAGGAATCCTCTCTATCTCTTCCCAAGATTGCACTCCATACTTTGCCTCCCACCAAGCTTTTACAGAAAGACTGGGTATACCAACATCAGGGCCTATCACATTCTTTGGAGTCCGCAATGTATGCATACGAGCAAATGTTCGCCAAGGACCTTCTCTATGCTCTGGATTACGATCAATAATACGAACATTAGACACACACTCTCGGAGTAAATTAATAGTCAAGGCAATCCCACTTTGGCCTCCTCCAATAATAAGAACGTCACTAACATGCTCTCCCTTCCGAGTTTTCTTAGGTACCCAAGAACGCAAAGGATAAGCTAAACATGACAGATCGTATTTTACTCTTTGTTCTAATGCATACATATCCTTATCAGCTCCCTGTTTCATACCACAGCTCCCTGTTCAATTCTGAAATAGTTCGACCTACCTCAAGAATAGGCTTAGTCTCCGAACTCTTACACCATGCTTCATTTTTTTCGAGTAAACTTTGTTTTATTTTAAATAAAAATGATAATACGCTATATTAATTTATAAAAATTAAGGAATCACTGCTATGCTCGAGCAGAAGAGTCACTCTCCACGTAACATGGTAGGATATGGTCGGAATCCCCCCAATCCACAGTGGCCAGACAATACTAAAATAGCAATTCAGTTCGTTCTTAATTATGAAGAAGGAGGAGAATCCTCTATTCTTGACGGAGATCCAGCTTCAGAATATCTTCTATCCGAAATCATCGGTGCCGTTCCGTGGTCAGGACAACGGAATCTGAATATAGAATCTCTTTATGAATATGGATCACGTGTAGGCTTTTGGCGTCTTTGGCGTACTTTCACACGCAGACAATTACCAGTCACTGTTTATGCTATTGCACTAGCTTTAACACGCAATAAAGAAGCTGTTTCTGCAATGAAAGAAGCTCACTGGGAAATAGCTAGCCATGGATTACGATGGCTTGAATACAAAGATTGTGATGAAAATAAAGAATACCGCCATATACACAACGCAATCAATCTGCATAAAGAAATTACAGGAGAACGACCTCTCGGATTTTATCAAGGAAAACCATCCATAAATACATTGCGTATTTTAATGGAAGAAGGTGGCTTTACCTACACCTCTGATTCTTATGCAGATGAACTCCCTTATTGGGTTCAAGGACCCAAAGGCCCTCATCTCATTATTCCTTATACACTAGATGTCAATGATATGCGTTTTGTCATGACACAAGGATTCAATAGTGGTGACCAATTCTTCACATACCTTAAAGACACTTTTGATATACTCTACCGCGAAGGCATAGAAGGATCTCCTAAAATGCTTTCCATAGGCCTCCATTGCCGAATAGCTGGTCATCCAGGAAGAATGGCAGCATTAGAACGTTGTCTTGATTATATTACAAAGCATGAACACATCTGGATAGCACGTCGTCTTGACATAGCCCTCCACTGGCACAAATATCACTATCCAAAAAAAGAGGCTTGAATGGCATGCTAACAAAAAAACATTCAAACCTTTTTAACATTGTCGCATCTCCTATTGAAGCAAACAGATTCATATCCTTTGGAAAGGTCATCAAAGCCGATCCTGCACATATGCAGTATATTAATAATGGCAGAACCAAACGCTATCACGATCTAGCCCCTATTACAACCTATGGTACAAACCCTTCAGTCTTATTCAATATTTTTCGTGGAAGACCTTTTTCATTCCCAATGAATATAAGAATGGTAGAACGTCATCCTTACAGTTCTCAAACATTCTTTCCAATAGACAATATCTCTTTCTTAGTTGTTGTCGCTCAAGATAACAACGGCATTCCACAAAAACCTCAAGCATTTTTTACTCATGTAGGCGAAGGAGTCCATTATCATGCTAACGTATGGCATCATCCTTTACTCGTCCTTGAAAAAACATCAGATTTCATCGTGATTGACCATAAATGCGAAGAAAATAATATAGAAGAATATTTCTATAACAAGACATATAGAATATGCTGTCGAGAATAAAGAGGATAAAACAATGCCTTGTAGAACCAATCTCAAAGATCTTAATAAAGTCTCTCCTAAAATCTTTTGTTCTACATTATCCGGTATTTTCGAACATTCACCTTGGATAGCGAAACGTGTGATATCGAAACGCCCTTTTAACTCCGTTGAATCGCTCTACAAAAACATGCTCAATCAGGTTATGCAATCTGATACAAAAACAAAAATGAATCTTATTCACGCCCATCCTGAACTAACCAATCAAACGCAAACACAAAAAAGACTCACACAAGAATCAAGAGATGAACAAGAAACAGCAAATTTAATGAGCCTCACTGACAAAGAAGCTAGTGAATTCCATCAACTGAATAAAGATTATAAAAGGCGTTTCGGATTTCCTTTTATTATTGCAGTAAAAGGGTTTGAGAAACCACATAATAAACTCTCCATCCTTATAACCCTGCGCAAGAGAATACAAAAGAGCTATCCTGATGAATATCATGAAGCCTTACGACAGATTGCACGGATTGCTGAAATACGCCTCAAAGAATTAGTAAAAGAATAAAAAATGACACAACTTTCAACTCATGTTCTAGATATTGCACATGGTATTCCAGCTCAAAATATGCGCATAGAGCTTTATATATTCAAAAATGATACTAAACAAGCAATGACCTCAATGATTACGAATATCAATGGGCGCACGGACCTCCCCTTACTTCAGAATCAAGAGATGAGACAAAATACCTATGAAATGCATTTCTTTGTTGCTGAATACTTTCAGCGGATGAACAAAAATAGCATTCCCACTTTATTCGATATTGTCCCAATCCGCTTTTCAATCTCTGAAGAACATCAAAATTACCATATACCATTACTTATCAGTCCATGGGCATACTCTACCTATCGTGGAAGCTAAATATGAAACATCCATACGAAAAATCACTAGGCTTGTTTTGACACCAAATCACAAGGAACCGGAAACCTATGACAAAGAATATTTGTCCAGTCGATGAAATCTTATCTCCAGTAAAAATGCTAACACTTGGATTCCAACATGTCCTTGTTATGTACGCTGGAACTATCGCTGTTCCACTCGTGTTTGGAAGCAAAATGGGCCTTTCCCAAAAAGACATCATTCTTCTCATCAATGCGACTCTTTTTATGTCCGGAGTAGCAACTCTTAGTCAAACAATTGGGTTCTGGAAAATTGGGGCTCGCATCCCCCTGATTCAAGGATGCTCTTTCATTGCTTTGACACCAATGCTGA
The DNA here is from genome assembly GCA_003331105.1 of Candidatus Tokpelaia sp. JSC161. Classification (GTDB taxonomy): domain Bacteria; phylum Pseudomonadota; class Alphaproteobacteria; order Rhizobiales; family Rhizobiaceae; genus JSC188. The sequence goes on from QEND01000001.1 coordinate 437,268, forward strand.
TCATTGGTCAACAATATGGAATACAATATGTTTTTGGCTCGATCATTACCTGTGGAGCCTTAACTATTGTTATAGCACCTCTTTTTAGCAAACTACTCCGCTTCTTCCCTCCCGTTGTAACCGGAACCCTTATTATTATTATTGGTCTTTCATTAATCCCAGCAGCTGCAGAATGGCTAGGAGGAGGAAACCCAAACGCAGCTGATTTTGGGAACATCTCTCATCTAACATTAGGCTTCAGCACTATTACTATCATCCTTATAATCTACAGATGTTTTTCTGGCTTTTTAGCAAACAACAGTATTTTAATTGGGCTTCTAGGAGGAACCAGTCTTGCTGCTATAAGCGGAGAGACAGACTTTAGCTCAGTCAGAGCTGTATCATGGTTTGCTTTTATTAAACCCTTTGCGTTTGGATTCCCCAAATTCTCACCTACACCGATCATACTCATTTCTCTTGTAATGATTGTGATCATGGCAGAAACAACAGGAACGAGTATGGCAATCGGAAAATTAGTTGACCGCAAAATCACTTCACACATTTTAACCAACACATTCCGTAGTAATGGATTATCAACTATGCTTGGGGGACTATTCAATAGTTTCGCATACAATGCTTTTATGCAAAATACAGGACTGATTGCCTTAACCGGAGTTAAAAGCCGCTATATTGTTGCGACTTCCGGAGGAATTTTAATCTTCCTTAGTTTTTTTCCTAAATTAGCCAGTATCCTTTCTGCAGTACCACCACCCGTTCTAGGAGGAGCTGCACTTATTATGTTTGGAATGACAATTGCTACAGGGATACAACAGCTCTCTCAGATTCGCTATGAAGGAACTCATAATAGCATTATCATTGCCGCTTCTCTTGGTATCGGCATCATTCCTACATCATTCCCAGATCTTTTTTCAAAAATTGATGGCCCTTTAAAAATCATTAGCGACAGCGGCGCTCTTATGGGAGCATTGACTGCTGTTCTACTTAATGCTTTTCTCAATCAAAAAATAGAAAAAAAACTTTTCACAGATCCTCATTCTAATAAGAGTTTGTTAAAAAACGACCTCACAAGTTCCAAATAAAACTTGATTCATTGAATCATTCACGTGCTTGTTTTGTGAAAAAAAACTTTAATGACATCAGGATCTATATTGTTTATTCACTGGTATAGGCACGTTAATTACACACCTCTTCAAAAGACCATGAGCGGCTAAATCTCTTAATAAAGCAGAATCATATGCACGATCACTTCCTAAAAGCGAAGCTTTCCTAAGTGGTATCGGTATGTCTTGATTAACGCTTTTCATCAAAACAGCATTCTTATCAAAATCCTTTAAAAAAGGTATAGGGACTTCTCCTCTCATGAGAGCAGGAACAATAAAACCTTTTTCTCTTTGAAAACCTTCTGACATGTAATCCACGAGAAGATTCGCCATATAAGCATCACGTAATGCAGCACTTCGAGCTCCCATCACAATAGCAACAATCCTTTTCTTTCCATAAGAACGAGAACTGGCTAGATTAAAACCAGACATACGTGTATAACCAGTTTTGATACCATCAACCCCTTTCATCGATTTTAGCAAAGTGTTATGCCCTTCCACGTTTTTACCATGAAACATAAAACTTGTTATCTTAAATAGCTTATATTCCTGCGGAAAATCTTCGCGTAATGCGATAGAAAGAATGGCTATATCACGCGCCGTAGAATAATTCTTGGAATTAGGAAGCCCCGAAGCATTTGCAAAATGAGTATTGATCATTCCTAAAGCACGAGCTTTGCGATTCATCATTCGAGAAAATCTTCTTTCCGAACCTCCCAGATACTCGCTAATTGCCACAGCAACATCATTCGCCGACCTAGTAATCAATGCCTTAGCTGCTAATTCTATAGAAATTCTTTGCCCAACCCTCAATCCTATTTTTGTCGGAGGACGTGAAGAAGCATACAATGAAATAGGGATCAGTGTCTTGCGAGAGATCCTACCTGATCTAATCCCATCAAAAAGCAGATAAAGCGTCATCATTTTTGTCAACGAAGCAGGATAACGCCGCATATCTGCTTTCTCTTCAAAAAGTACTTGTTTCGAATGAGCATCAACAACTATTGCTGCATATTTATCAGGAAAAACGCTATCAGAACTCCCTGCAACCGATATTGAAATCAAGCTAAGAACAATACAAAGAATTCCTCTCAAAAACCTTCTATCAATCCACATCTTCATAACCTCAAGCTCCAAGGCTTTGCAGCCATGAATCATGATTCTTATATTTTAAGAAATTATCAAGAAAAAGTAGATGAAAATCAATTTCTTCATGTATCTATATTTATTGACAGTATATTGTGAAAAACACAGAGTGCAGGAATAGAACGAACTCAAAAAAAAAATGAGCAAGAAAACATCTTGCTCAGGTCTCAGCATTATTAACAGATTCTTTTAAAAAGTTTCCTGGCTTAAATTTAGGGACATTCCGTGCTGGAATATCAATAACCTCACGGGTTAATGGATTAACTCCCTTTGAAGCCTCACGACGCATAACCTCAAAAGAACCAAAACCCGGAATACGTACACTCCCACCTTCTTTCAGAGTAGCTATGACAGAACTAATAAAAGCATCAATCACTAATCCTGCCTGAATCTTAGAAAGGCCTACTTTCTCAGCAATCGAAGTCACGAGCTCCTTTTTATTCATTCAAAACACCCTTTCTTTAGATAAAGATAATCTGAAACATATTGCATAGGAAAATTCTACAAAAACCTTACAAAACATTTAACTGATCACAAGAATGAGTTAAAAAATCCTCCTTGATCACTGAAGGCTCAAGAAAAACACGAGAATCCTCCCGTTCAATATGCTCCCATTCTCCTAAAGCATGGCGCAAGACTTCACTCGCATGAGAAACAGGAATAATTTCCATATTGTTTTTTACCTTATCTGGAACCTCCACGAGATCTCTTGCATTCTCTTCAGGAATGAGAACCTTACGTATCCCTCCACGCAGAGCTGCCAGAAGCTTTTCTTTCAAACCTCCAATAGGCAAAACACGACCACGTAATGTAATCTCACCAGTCATAGCGATATCTTTACGGACTGCAATCCCCGTCATGATAGATACAATCGCTGTCATCATAGCAATCCCAGCTGAAGGCCCATCTTTCGGAGTTGCTCCTTCCGGAACATGAACATGGATATCAGACTTATCAAAAATCACAGGTTCAATACCAAAATCAACAGCACGCGAACGGACATAAGAAGCTGCTGCAGAAATTGATTCCTTCATAACATCACGCAAGTTTCCTGTAACGGTCATCTTCCCCTTACCTGACATCATAACTCCTTCAACAGTAAGAAGCTCACCACCAAATTCAGTCCAAGCAAGCCCCGTAACAACACCTACTTGATCTTTACCCTCAACAGAACCAAAGCGAAAACGCTGAACCCCTAAATAACTAGAAAGATTCTCACAGGTAACATGAGTCATCCCCCTACCTGACCTAACAATCTCCGTTACGGCCTTACGAGTTAATTTCATCAGTTCACGCTCAAGATTACGGACACCGGATTCACGTGTATAATCCCGAATAATAACACGAATAGCTTCTTCATCCATTGAAAATTCACCAGCTCGTAAAGCATGTTCAAAAATAGCTTTAGGTAAAAGATGATGCCTAGCAATATCAACCTTTTCATCCTCAGTATAACCAGAAATACGGATCACTTCCATCCGATCCAACAAAGGCCTTGAAATATTCAGTGTATTAGCTGTTGTTACAAACATAACACTCGATAAATCATATTCTACTTCTAAATAATGATCTATAAAAGCCGAATTTTGTTCTGGATCTAATACCTCTAAAAGAGCAGAAGATGGATCTCCACGAAAATCCTGACCTATCTTATCAATTTCATCAAGAAGAAACAAGGGATTTGATTTCCTTGCTTTCTTCATTGATTGCACAATCTTCCCAGGCATAGAACCAATATAAGTCCGTCTATGACCACGAATCTCAGATTCATCACGCACACCGCCTAATGAAACACGCACATATTCACGACCAGTCGCTTTAGCAATAGAGCGTGCTAAAGATGTTTTTCCAACACCAGGAGGACCAACAAAACATAAAATAGGCCCCTTGATCTTTGCAGAACGGCTCTGAACAGCCAAGTATTCAATAATACGTTCCTTCACCTTATCCAATCCACAATGCTCTTCGTTTAATACCTGCTCTGCAAAATAAAGATCTTTCCTTATCTTAGATCTTTTGTTCCATGGAATAGTTAACAACCAATCAAGATAGTTCCGAACTACAGTTGCCTCTGCAGACATAGGCAACATAGCACGTAATTTCTTTATTTCAGAAAACGCCTTTTCTCTCGCCTCTCTGCTCAACTTTGTTTTCTTAATCGTTTTTTCTATTTCTGAAAGCTCATCACGCCCATCTTCACCATCTCCAAGCTCTTTCTGAATCGCCTTCATTTGTTCATTCAGATAATACTCGCGTTGTGTCTTTTCCATCTGTCGCTTCACTCGTGAACGAATACGCTTTTCTACCTGTAGAATAGAAATTTCTAATTCCATCAAACTTAGCGTTTTCTCCAAGCGCTCATGAACAGAAAGCAATCCCAAAATTTCCTGCTTCTCAGATAACTTAATACTCAAATGTGAGGCTACCGTATCTGCTAGTCTAGAAGGATTATCAATCTGATGAAGCGCACTGATAACCTCTGGGGAAATCTTTTTATTTAGCTTCACGTAGGTTTCAAAATCAGCAGTGACAGAACGAGCTAAGGCTTGAACCTCAATAGCATCATTAACTTTTTCTTCCAAAATTTCCACACATGCCTGTAAATAGGTTTCTTGATCAATAAACTTCGTAATTCCAGCTCTGATGACACCTTCAACTAATACTTTCACTGTCCCATCTGGTAATTTTAAAAGTTGTAGAATATTAGCAAGGGTTCCAACATTATAGATTTCAGTAGGCGTTGGATTATCATCACCTACATTTTTCTGAGTAACAAAGAGTATCTGTCGACTCTCTTGCATCGCTTCTTCCAAAGCACGTATTGACTTTTCACGGCCCACAAACAACGGCACAATCATATGGGGAAATATGACAATATCACGTAACGGTAGAACAGCATAAAATCCACTTTTTGCTACAGAAGTCTTTTCAGTGCTTTCCTGCATATTTTATCCTTTCTGGACCCATTGCCTTTGCCATCATGTTTGGAACATCTGCATGAGAGATTCTACTTAATTCCGATATTCTTCGCTTTCAAGAGCATGCAATCAAATCATTGCATTCCCAAATTCACAAAAATAAAACAATCTTATAATCATCAACAAATTTGACAATATCAGGACTCAATCAACAGTAATACCACCTCAAAACATTAGAATCACTGAAAAATCAGAAAAGGGCAATCAATTCATTTATGCAGAGGCATTACCTTTTCCATCACAGCGGTTAGCATAAATATAAAGTGGACATGCAGTCCCCTCCACGACTTCCCGAGAAATAACAACTTCACGTACAGCTTCAAGCATTGGTAATTCAAACATTGTGTCTAGCAATATTCTCTCCATAATAGAACGTAAGCCACGCGCCCCAGTCTTCCTCTCATGAGCCTTATTCGCAATAGCGCGTAATGCATCCTCATGAAATGTTAAGTCCACATCTTCCATATCAAATAACATCTTATACTGTTTTACCAAAGCATTTTTAGGTTGAGATAAAACTTCTACTAACGCTTCAATATCTAAATCCTCTAACGTTGCTGTAATAGGAAGACGTCCTATAAATTCTGGAATCAAGCCAAATTTTAGCAAATCTTCAGCTTCTAAATGATGAAAAATCTTACCAACCCTATGATCATCAGGAGCGATGACCCTTGCACCAAAACCTATAGATGTTTTTTTACCACGAGCAGAAATAATCTTTTCAAGACCAGAAAACGCACCTCCGCAAATAAAAAGGATATTCGTTGTATCTACATGCAAAAATTCTTGCTGAGGATGCTTACGACCTCCTTGTGGAGGCACAGAAGCAATTGTTCCTTCCATAATTTTCAGCAAAGCCTGTTGTACTCCCTCACCTGAAACATCCCGGGTTATAGAGGGATTATCAGCCTTCCGACTAATTTTATCAACTTCATCAATATAAACAATACCACGCTGTGCTCGATCAACATTATAATCCGCCGCTTGTAAAAGTTTAAGAATAATATTTTCAACATCTTCCCCCACATAGCCGGCCTCTGTTAAGGTCGTTGCATCTGCCATAGTAAAAGGAACATCAATAATCCGTGCTAAAGTTTGAGCAAGATATGTCTTTCCACACCCCGTTGGACCAACTAAAAGAATATTTGATTTCGTTAATTCAATATCCGATTTTTTATGATGCGCTAAGCGCTTATAATGATTATGCACAGCTACAGATAACACTCTTTTAGCATAAGATTGTCCTATTACATAATCATCTAAGACAGAGAGTATTTCCTGTGGAGTAGGAATCCCTTCACGCACACGATTCGAAGAGGATTTCTTCTCTTCATGAAGAATATCCATGCAAAGCTCAACACACTCATCACAAATAAAAACTGTTGGTCCAGCAATCAATTTACGCACTTCATGCTGGCTTTTTCCACAAAACGAACAATAAAGCGTATTTTTAAAATCGCCTCCGCTCTTTCCGATTGTACTCATCGGTCCTATATCCCTTCTACACAAAAGATCAATCCGTTGTCATTATTTTTTTCTCAAAAAACGAACAAGTCCGATCATTAGCAGATCATTCCTTCATCCACTTTTTTTAGAAAAAATCAGATCCCCTCTTTTCTAAGACATTATCAATTAAACCAAAATCCACAGCCTCCAAAGCAGACATAAAATAATCACGGTCCAGCGTCTCCTCAATCTTTTTATAACACTTACCGGTATGCTTAGCATAAATATCATTAAGACGGTGTTTTAGATTTAAAATATCCTGAGCATGGCGTTCAATATCCGAAGCAGCTCCATTAAAACCACCTGACGGCTGATGAAGCATAACTCTTGCATTAGGAAGGGCAAATCTACGTCCTTTAGCACCAGCTGTTACAAGTAAAGATCCCATCGATGCAGCTTGCCCAATACATAGTGTCGATACAGCTGGACGAATAAACTGCATTGTATCATAAATCGCCATGCCTGCCGTAACATACCCACCAGGAGAATTAATATAAAGACTAATTTCCTTATCTGGATTTTCAGCTTCCAAAAATAAAAGCTGTGCACAAACTAACATCGCCATCGTATCTTCAACTACACCGTTGATAAAAATAATACGCTCCTTTAATAATCGAGAGAAAATATCATAAGCACGTTCACCCCTCGTAGTCTGTTCAACGACCATCGGAACAAGGTTCATTTCTGTATTGACTGGATTACTCATTGCCTGGCTTTCGCTTTATTTAAAGCATTATTTATAACTATGCTAGAAGTAGCATTAACCATGAGTCTATTATTCAAAGGTATAATTGTACAGTCTTAGAGATTATAAATCTCGTTCTCACCCAAACGCCTACAAGCCCACTCATAAAAACTACCACACCGTGGCACTTGATGAGTTTGCAACTTTCTATGAATATGAAATCCAATCAATTCAGGACAACTCAGTACTTCCAATCCATACCAAGGATCAAAAATACGCTCTGCTTTCCGACCTGTCCAATAATAAAATGTTTTCTTTGATTTTGCCTTATCAAAAAAACCGAATCGTTTTGCCAAACGTGAAATCCCATCATTACCAAAAACTGTAATTCCTATCCTCTTAGGATGAACAGACATACCTCTTATCCTCAAAAGAGCTGGACGTATCACTCGTCTCTTGAAACCAAGCCAATCAGGTACTGGATTATCGCCCTCCATATAAGCCTCAAATGCTGAAATAATAGGATTATTCGGTGGAAAATACAATGCTGACACACCAACACGAAAACGATTTTCACGAGCAAGCCATACTTCTCCTACATCAGGAGAAAAGGGTTTCAGCAAATAAACATCCGTATCAAGCCAACCTCCTTGACTATATTTCATCAACATCACACGGAAAAAATCACTAAACTGCAACAGTGAAACATTCTGATTCAAAGAAGAAAATTCTGGATCAAAATGAGCAAACCAGGCTTTTGATAAAATAGACTCTGCATCATGCAGTTCAACTCCTTTCGGAAGATTATCAATCGGTTCATAAACAAAAAGCTTAACACGCTGTCCCGTCTTTACCATAGAAGAAAGACAAATCCTGTCTACCATACGTAATGTTCTACCATACCAGAAGCTGCAAATATCCATTTGCCCTTTTACCTACATTCACATGAACTCAAAACATCTCTGATCTGAGCCACACCACCAAACAATACAAATTCCCACCTCTATCACACTGACAGCAAACATAGAAATCCATACTACAAACTTATCAACCAACTTATAAACCAAGGAACTTCAGCTTCCGATGCAAGGCTGACCGTTCCATACCAATAAACTCAGCTGTCCTAGAAATATTGCCACTAAAACGCCTAATCTGAGCTGTTAAATATTCTCTTTCAAACAACTCCCTCGCTTCACGAATAGGAAGAGCCATGATATGCTGATCAGGCTCAGAAATAGTATGCGGAAAACAATCAGTGATTTCAGACGGCAACAAATCAAAAGAAATAGGATCATTGTGTTTATCCTCACGGGACATAATCAGCAAACGCTCAATATTATTACGTAATTGCCTTACATTCCCTGGCCAGTGATGCGCTTGAATAGCGGCCATAGCACCGTCACCTATCATACGGGGCATGATACCAACATGAAGAGCAATCTGCTTGATAAAATACTCTACAAGAACAGGGATATCTTCACGATGCTCAGCCAGAGGAGGAACATAAATAGGTACAACTGAAAGACGATTAAACAAATCTTCTCGAAACAATCCAGAAGAAATTAATCGAGTGAGATTCTGTGCCGTAGAGGAAATGATACGCACATCTACTTTAATCCGCTTGACTCCCCCTACCCTTTCAAATTGCTGATCAGTAAGAACACGTAAAATCCTTCCCTGTATTTCACGAGGCATATCAGCAACTTCATTCAAATATAAAGTACCACCATGAGCTTCTTCCAAAGCACCAACTCTAGGTTCCCCACTCATCTCTATACCAAATAATTCAATCTCCATCCGCTCTTTTCTTATTCTTGCTGCATTAAATACGACAAATGCTCCATTAGATCTTCGTGACATCGTATGAATCATACGAGCTGTCATTTCCTTCCCTGAACCGTATGGCCCCGTAATCATAATCCTGCTATTTGTCGGAGCTACCTTCTCAATAATTTGCCGCAGATGATTTATAACAAAAGAATTTCCTACAAAATCAGAGCTATCAATAGCCTTATTACGTAGTTCCAAAAGTTCTCGCCTCAGTTTTGAAATTTCCATAGCCCGCTCGACAATAAGAATAATATGACCACCTTTAAAAGGTTTCTCAATAAAATCATAAGCGCCACGTTTCATAGCTGACAAAACATCATTACCATGACCAGAAATCATCACAACCTGTATTTTAGGATATAAATTATTAATTTTATCAAGTAATTCTAATCCATCCAGCAACAAAATATCAAGAAAAACTACATGAGGGATACGTTCATCCATAGCCGCCAAAGCCGAATCCGAATCTGCGGCTACACGTGTTTCATAACCCTCTGCCCTTAAAATACCTGATAAAAGTGCACGAATATCTGCTTCATCATCAACGATGAGAACATCATAAGGCATAACAAAACCCCACAACTAAAGATAATCTTTAAACTCTTGACCCAGCTTTCATACGAAACATAGCAGCTTTCCCTCTATAAAAAAAAAAGACAAGTAATTCAATAGATCCTCCAATCACCTCACGTTCCTTTCTCCCGCATCTGTCTCGTATAATTGACTTTCCGAAAAGCTTTCATAAAGATATCCCTTTTTTTTCTACCTTCCAAAAAATAACTCATACAAGCATCATTTTCAGGCATACGTGCAAAACTTCATCAGGTATCTCTATAACAAAACGATAACGGAACTGCCTCCGCACACAAAAATCCTTGATCAGACCAATATCAAAACGTCACATAAAGAAGCACGAATCAGAAATTCGTCGTTAAGAAGAGCTCCACAATAATTTCTATCTGAAGCATGAGCACCCATGCGACCAATACGCCATAAATCACCCAGCACTGCTCTTTCAAGATCATTTGCTTAAAATATGCAAAATATGCTATACGAACATGCAGTTTCGTGGATAGCACAACCCTTAAAGGAAAATAGAATGCGGCTTACAAAACAAACTGATTATGCAATACGAATTTTAATGTATTGTGCAGCAAATGAAGGTCAACTCAGTTGTATCCCTGATATAGCCGCAGCTTATTCTATGTCAGAAACATTTTTATTCAAAATATTAAGTCCCTTAAAAAAAGCTGGAATTATAAAGACAATTCCAGGAAAACATGGAGGAATAAAGCTAGCAAAACCAGCCTCTTATATCACATTAGCGGACGTCGCTCTCAAAACAGAGGAAAGCTTCTCTGTTGCTGAATGCTTTGAAAGGAGCGAATGTCCTCTAATCAATTCTTGTAGCCTGAATAAAACTCTATCAAATGCCCTTCAAGCTTTTTTTAACGTTTTATCTGCGACAACAATTGCGGATTTACAACAATCAACTACACGCACTCTTCTAGGAATTCCTGTATCAAAAAAATATCCATTAAAAACCTAATACATTAGTGAGGCATCTCATTTCTATTGCAGTTATCCTTCTTGCCGCTGGACGGGGTAGCCGTTTTGGTGATCAAAAACCCAAACAATATACAAATATCGGAAGCGAACCCGTGATCCGAAAGACAGCAAAAGTTTTTCTATCCCATAAACAAATAAGCAGTATTATAGTAGTCATACATCCCAAAGATCGCTTCCTTTGTGAAAAGGCATTATCTAATATATCTACTCATATTTCTCTTATTGAAGGAGGAAAAACCCGCCAAGAATCAGCTTATGCAGGGTTACGATATCTAAAAAGAAACCCTCCTGATTATGTACACATTCATGACAGCGTACGTCCATTTATAACCCATGCCCAATTAAATGCTATTCATAAATCTCTAACACCTTGCAATGGCGTATTACTTGCTCTACCAGTTTCAGAAACGCTTAAAAAAGTCGATCAAAATCAACATGTGCGGTTCACTATCCCCCGTTCAAGCCTTTTTTATGCACAAACACCACAATCTTTCCCATACCCCCTTATCCTCAAGGCACACAAAGCAGCATATCGAAAAGGAAAAAATGACTTTACAGATGATTCTTCTTTAGCCGAATGGCATGATATTCCTATGAAAATTATTGAAAGTTCTCCAAAAAATATTAAAATAACATGGAGGAAAGATCTTGAAATGGCCAATCAATACAACAGAGAGAAAACTCTCTTTCCTGATATCAGAACAGGAAACGGATATGACGTGCATAAACTTGTACCAGGTGATGGGATTATCCTATGTGGAATCAAAATACCCTATCAAAAAAAATTATTGGGTCATTCTGATGCTGATGTCGCATTACATGCATTAACAGACGCCTTACTTGCAACACTAGGCGCTGATGATATAGGGACACATTTCTCCTCTTCTAATTTAGAATGGAAGCAAATCAAATCAGAAAAATTCGTCCAATATAGTCTCGAACTTATCCATCAAAAAAAAGGTCACATTATTAATGTCGATATAACACTCATTGCTGAATCCCCACAAATTAGCCCTTATCGTACAGAAATGAAAAAATCATTACACAATATACTGGGCATTGCCAGAGATCGCATCTCTATAAAGGCAAAAACAAATGAAATGTTAGGCTTTATAGGCCGCAATGAAGGAATTGCTGCGATTGCAACAGCAAATGTTTTTTATAAGACTCAGGAAGACAAGCCTCCGATATCAAGGATATAGACGTGCACCCTATTATTATTATTCCAGCGAGGATGGCTTCAAAACGCCTTCCTGGAAAAGCATTATCCGTCATTGCTGGCTATCCAATGATCATCCATGTTGCACGGCGGGCAGCTGCAGCAAAAATAGGACCCATTATCATCGCAACAGATCACATAGACATAAAAAATATAGTTGAAAATTATGGCTTTCAAGCTATCATGACAGATTCAAACTATCGATCAGGATCTGATCGTGTCTACGCAGCTTTAAAAAAAGTAGATCCTACAAAAGAATTTGATACCATTCTTAATATACAAGGCGACTTACCAAACATTAGTATAAAAGACATATATAATGTTTCTAAACCACTCCTTGACGGACCTGCAGATATTGCAACATTATGCACTCCAATTCTTCAAAATGAAGCAAAAAATAATACGAATATAGTAAAAGTAATAGGAACACCACTCAAAAAAAATAGACTCCGCACTCTATACTTCACAAGGGCACAAGCACCATACGGAAACATCCTCTACAAGCATATTGGAATCTATGCTTACCGACGGAATGCACTTGAGCTTTTTTCTTCTCTTCACCCATCACCATTAGAAAAACAGGAAAACCTTGAACAGCTACGTGCAATAGAAAATTGCATGCGTATTGATGCAACCATTGTCAACCAAAATCCAATCAGTGTCGATACGATCCTAGACCTAGAACGCGCACGTATCATACTAACACAATAAAGATATCATCATGAAAAACATGAAACAAAAAAACAAAATCGCTTTTCAAGGAGAAACTGGGGCTCATTCGTATACAGCTTGCCGAAATATATATCCTTATATGAAACCATTACCCTGCACAACATTTGAAGATACATTTAAAGCCCTAAAATTAGGAAAAGCCGATCTCTCTCTGATTCCAATCGAAAATACCATCGCAGGTCGTGTCGCAGATATCCACAGGCTTTTACCGGAATCAAATCTTTTTATTATCGGAGAATATTTTCTTCCTATACATTTCCATCTTATGGTCTTACCTGGTGTAACAAAAGAAGAGATTCAAACAGTACATAGCCATATTCATGCACTTGACCAATGCCGTAATATTATACGTGAAAGTCAATGGAAAGCTGTCGTTGCAGAAGATACAGCCGGTGCTGCAAAGCTTATTTCTCATCAAAAAAAAAGATCTATGGCTGCTCTTTCTCCCTATCTCGCAGCTGAACTTTATGGTCTCAACATTTTAAAAGAAAATGTTGAAGATTCTCCAGAGAACATTACACGTTTTATTGTACTCTCTCGTGAAGCAAAACGTCCTTCATGCCCAAAAAAAGGAGAAAAAGTTATCACAAGCCTCATTTTTCGCGTTCGCAACACACCTGCAGGACTTTACAAATCCCTAGGCGGCTTTGCTAGTGGAGGCATTAACATCACTAAACTAGAGAGTTATCAACTTCGTGGAAGATTACAAGCAACACAATTTTACGCTGATATTGAAGGACATCCTGAACAATATCCAGTAAAACTTGCATTAGAAGAACTCAAGTTCTTCTCACACGGATGCCGTATTGTAGGCGTATACCCACAAAGTCCTTTTCGTCTGCAACGCACAAACTATACATAAACCCTACATATGGTGGGCCTGGAGGGAATCGAACCCCCAACCAAGCGGTTATGAGCCGCTGGCTCTAACCAATTGAGCTACAGGCCCACTATAGGATCCTATAGGGTATAGCGCCTACTATTTATACAATACAAGAAAAAAATAATAAGAAAACATGATAAAAACTACATCAACTACATTATCTAATAAAATATTTCTTCCTCAGCAATGAAGGACTATAAACAAGGTGTCTTCCACCAAGGATTTTTAAAAATAAGCTTTCTAACTTTTTCATTATAACATTGATTCGCTAAATCGGCTACACGCCTACCTTTCACTAAGATATCCGGACTAATCTCTGCAAGCGGAATGAGCACAAAAGCTCTCTGAGTTATATGCATATGGGGTAGAATCAAACGCCCGGGGATTGATATTTCCCTATTTCCATACAATAAAAGATCAAGATCAATCGTTCTTGGTCCCCATTTTTGAATGCGATCACGCTTCATTTCCTTTTCAATATCAAGGCAACACTGTAATAAAGCCTCAGGTTCAAGAGTTGTCGCTATCTTAGCACAAGCATTCAAAAAACAGGGCTGCTCAACTTGTCCCCATGGCGCTGTTTTATAAATAGAAGATACAGCCAAAATATAGCTATCTAAACGATTATCCAAGAGATACAAAGCCTTTACCATCGCCTCATGTACATTTCCAAGATTACCACCTAACCCAATCCAAGCGTTAGAAAACACTACGCCCCCCTCGACGAAGAGCATCTGCTATAGCTAATGCATCTCTATTCACTGAAATATTATGCACTCGAAATATATTAAAACCTGACATTCGTAAAATCACACAGGTTGCACCCGTTGCAATATCTCGATCACGAGGGTTCTTCTTATTTGTAATATCACCAATAAAACGCTTTCTTGAAGTACCTGCAAGCAATGGAAAACCAAAAATACGACAATCAGAAGCATGACGCATAAGCGCAATATTTTCATCCCTTGTTTTAGCAAAACCAAATCCTGGATCCAAAACAATCTGTTCATCCTTTATCCCAGCCTGATGAGCTATATCTAAAGATGCATAAAAAAAATTCTTTTGATCAGCCATCACATCTTTTGTTCTTTCACGGCCACGTCCCGTATGCATAACAACAACACCGGCTCCTGTTTCCCCTACAACACCAGAAAGACTTGAGTCTTTTTGTAATCCCCAAACATCATTAATAATATGTGCTCCTGCTTTTACTGCTAAATAAGCTGTCTCTGCCCGATAAGTATCCACTGAAATAATAATTCCATCAGCCGCTAAAGAGCTCACAACTTCCAATACACGCGCCTGCTCCGTAGCACTATCAACAGCCTGTGCCCCTGGTCTAGTAGACTCCCCACCCACATCAATAATATGCGCTCCTTCTCCTATCATCCTATGAGCAGCAGCTATTGCCTTTTCAAAGCAAAAATAAGAGCCTCCATCTGAAAAAGAATCTGGTGTTATGTTTAAGATTCCCATCAGAATAGCTTCTTCTAATAAATCAATTCTTTTCCCATGAGCTAAGTGCCAAACATTCTTCATATCAATCAAACCCTGATCTGACAACATCTCTCAAAACGATACTGATATACACTTCATCACTTTTTTTTTAAAATTAACCTTGAATTTCACGTTTTCTATACCGTACTATTCAAGAATTTCAATAAGCATTCAGTCTATTCCTTTCCTTTTGGACAGTTTTACCTAGCAGGATCAAGTATGGCGCGCAGAACAAAAATTGAAATTGAATCAGCACTTGAAGAAGCCTTAAACTTTGATTTCAATGATTCTTTTTTAAACTCAGAAGTTGATGAAAAAGATCAAAAACAACAAAACTCTTCTATAGAAATCCTTGCTCCCAAAGAAATTCATGAACCAAAAATTGATGAATTACCATCTTTCATAAAAGACGAACATACAATCCTTGCAAACGAAAAAACCTTGCCTGAAGGAGAGACACTTTCCCCAGACAGCCAAATTCAAAATGAAAATGAAAACAAAGCACTTTCTTTCTACTGGTATCCAACAGCACTCAGCATCGTCTGGACAGTAGGAATTGTTCTTATTTCTTTTGCATCAAACAACAAACTTCCAAGCATTTATAGTCCGCAAGGGTTATTCATCACAATCAGTACTATTATGCCCATTTTTATGTTTTGGGCAATGGCTCATCTTACACAACGCGCACAAGAACTACGACACGCAGCAGAGGCTGTGAAACAAACAGCAATGCATCTATTAACCCCTGAAGAAAGTTCTCAGAACAAAATAATCAACTTAAGCCAAAGCATCCGCAATGAAGTCGCAGAGATGGATGCAGGAATTCATCGCAGCATATCACAGGCAACCGAAATTGAAAACTTAATTCAAAATGAGATAACTCAACTTGAAAAAGCTTATCAAAAAAATGAAAACCGCATCCAGACACTTATCATTCATCTGACTAAAGAACGTGAAGCTATTTCAACACATACAAGTCATCTTGAACAAAAGATTAGCGAGACTCACAACCTCTTCACACAAGAATTTAACTTAATTTCTAATCAGCTGAATACAAACGCAGAATCTTTTATAATAACCTTATCAGAAAAATTAAATGCGCGATGGAAAGAACTTCTTAGCGAATTTAACGTAATAAATGAAAGCGTTACACAAGAATTATCGCACAATTTCATAAAAACACTTCAACACTTTAAAAGCGAAGGTAGCAATTTTTTTGAAGAACTTAACAGTCGTTTTTCTAAACTTGATCAACATACAAATGAAGCAAGTCAAGCTATTACCAAACGGCTTAGCACACAAATAAATGATTTTATTCTTTTTATCCGTGAACATATTTATGAGCATGCCGACGATGTAGAGAAGCATTTTAAAAAATTAATGCAACACCTAGGCAAAAATAGTCAAGAAATTACTGAAGCTATTTATAACAGAATAGAGAAAATTGAGACTTCTTCTGATAACATTAACGAAACATTCAAATCGACAGCAGATCAAATATGCCATAAGTTCGAGAATCACTTTCAAAAGTTCAATGATTATGGAAAAGATTCTCTATCTCAATTTCAAGAACAAATCGATAAAATCGAAAATCAAGCAAAAGATATCCCATCAGCTTTGAATCTCACTCTTCACGAAATCGAAAAGCAAGTCACTCATTTCTCAGATCGTCTCCATCAAAATGAAAATGCCTTCACTAACATTATTATAACCCGTTTAAATAATCTCGAAGAATCTTCTAAAGATATCACTCTACACTTCAATACAACAGCGAATAGAGTTATCGAATCCTTCGAAACACAATTGAATCAAATGGATTTCGATGGTAAATTCCATCAGTTAAATGATACAATCCTTCATCGTGGAGAAGAATCTCTCTTACAATTCCAAGAACAAATCGATCAACTCGAAAATAGAGCAAATAATCTCCCATCCATTTTCCAGAACCTGACCGCAACAACCGTAACCAAGCTTGACCAACAGATAGAAAACATAGAACAAAACATAAAAAATGTTTCAAATCGTCTCCATCAAAACGGAGATGCCCTCACTAAGAATATTACAAACTCTTTAAATAATTTTGAAAAATCTTCTAGCACGATCAGTGCATGCTTAAATAAAACGGCGAACGAAATCCTGGAATCCTTTGAAAATCAATTTAATCAACTTGATTTTGATGGTAAATTTCAAAATTTAAATCAGACAATCGTCGTTCGTGGCACACACTCCCTCTTACAATTCCAAGAACAAATCGATAAACTCGAAAATAGGGCAAATGATCTCCCATCCATTTTCCATAAGGTCTCCGCAACAACCGTTACCGAACTCAACCAACATATAGGAAAACTTGAACAACAAGTTAAAAATATCTCAGATCGTCTCCATCAAAATGGACATGCACTCACTAACATTATCACTAATCGTTTAACTCATTTTGAAGAATCTTCCTGGAATATCAATACACGCTTAAATAAAACGGCGAACGAACTCATGCAATCTTTTGAAGATCAATTCCATCAACTTGATTTCGACAGTAAATTCCAAAATTTAAATCAAACAATCGTCAATCGTGGTAAAGATTCTCTCTTACAATTCCAAGAACAAATAGATAAAATTGAAAATAGGGCAAATGATCTCCCATCAGTTTTCGATAACATCGCCGCCAGAACCGTTACCGAACTTAACCAACATATGGGAATAATTGAACAACAAGTCAAACATGTATCAGATCGTCTTCATCAAAATGGAAAAACCCTCACTAACATTATCACTAATCGTTTGAATCATTTTGAAGAATCTTCTAGCAATATCAGCACACGCTTAAATAAAACGGCGAACGAAGTCCTGGAATCTTTTGAAAAGAAATTTAATCAACTTGATTTCGATGATAAATTCCATCAGTTAAATGATACAATCCTTCATCGTGGAGAAGAATCTCTCTTACAATTCCAAGAACAAATCGATCAACTCGAAAATAGAGCAAATAATCTCCCATCAGTTTTCGATAACGTCGCCGGAGCAACTATTAGCGAACTTAACCGATACCTAGAAACAATTGAACAACAAATCAATGAATCCTCAGATCGCTTAAGTCAAAATGGGAATATCCTAGCTGAGACTATTAGCACACATTTAAACAGAAGTGCTCATATAGTCCTTGAATCCTTTGATGGTAGATTCCAAAAATTAAACAATACAATTATTGATTATGGAAACCAATCCCTCTTACAATTCCAACATCAAATTGATAAACTCGAAAATCAGGCAAATAATCTCCCATCAGTTTTCGATAACATCGCAGCCAGAACCATTAACGAGCTTAACAAATATCTAGGAACCATTGAACAACAAATCAATCAGTCCTCAGATCGCCTCAGTAAAAATAGTTATAATATCAGTACACATTTAAATAACACGGCCAAGGAAGTACTCGAATCTTTCGATGATTCCTTCCAAAGGTTAAATAACACAATCATCGATCATGGAACCCAATCCTTCCTAAAATTCCAAGAACAAATCAATCAAATCGAAAATAAAGCTAAGGATCTCCCATCAGTTTTCGATAACGTTACCACAAAAACCGTAACCAAGCTTGACCAACAGATAGAAAACATAGAACAACAAATTCACTATTTATCAAATCGTTTCGATCAAAACGGAGATATCCTCACTAACAATATTACAAACTCTTTAAATACTTTTGAACAATCTTCCAGTAAGATCAGTACATCTTTGAATACAACGGCTAACAACATACTTGAATCTTTTGAAAAGAAATTTAGTCAACTTGATTTCGATGGTAAATTCCATCAGTTAAATGATACAATCCTTCATCGTGGAGAAGAATCTCTCTTACAATTCCAAGAACAAATCAATACACTTGAAAATAAAGCTAAAGATCTCCCATCCATTTTTGATCATATCGCTGAAACAAGCATTCACGGATTTCAGCAGCATCTAGAAAACATTGAAAAACAATGCAAACTTTTATCAAATCACCTTAATCAAAACGGAGATATCCTCACTAACAATATTACAAACTCTTTAAATACTTTTGAACAATCTTCCAGTAAGATCAGTACATCTTTGAATACAACGGCTAACAACATACTTGAATCTTTTGAAAAGAAATTTAGTCAACTTGATTTCGATGGTAAATTCCATCAGTTAAATGATACAATCCTTCATCGTGGAGAAGAATCTCTCTTACAATTCCAAGAACAAATCAATACACTTGAAAATAAAGCTAAAGATCTCCCATCCATTTTTGATCATATCGCTGAAACAAGCATTCACGGATTTCAGCAGCATCTAGAAAACATTGAAAAACAATGCAAACTTTTATCAAATCACCTTAATCAAAACGGAGATGTCCTCTTAAAGAATCTTCAACAACATTCTCACAATCTCAATACACGCTTAAATAGCACAACTCATGACGTCATCGAATCCTTTGAAGATAAATTCAATCAACTTCACGACACCTTTGCCTCCCATAGTCATCATTCAATCAATGAATTGAATTCTCATATGATAAAACTAGAGCAGCATACAAAAAATATATCCTCTAGTTTTGATAGAGCAACAGGTCTAGCTATTCAGGAAGTTGAAAAACGTCTTGACCAAGCAAATACCTCCATAAGCCATAAAAGCATCTCACTTATCCAATCCCTTATTGCAAGAGCAGAAGAACTAGAAGGAAGCACAGAGAAAGTCAGGAGCACACTTGAAACACAAATCAACCGTATGAATCAAGCATTTCAATTCCGTACAGGTGAAATTGCAACGACCTTATCTGATGGAGGAAAGAACATCCTCTCTCTCATAGAAGAAACGAAAAACCGTTTATCTCATGAAATAGAAATTATTAGTACAACCATAAATAATCTTGTTGATGAAAGAGCAGGCAGTTTTATCTATCAGTTGATTGAAGAACGAGAAAAACTCTCTCATCTATTAAACACAGAAACGGTAGAAATCATTCAGACAGTCAACAATCAAGGAACTGTTCTCTCTCAACATATATCAGAGATAGAACAAACCCTTCTTGCACGTATTACCGAAATCGATGAAAAAGCACATGAACATACTGCAAATCTTAATCAAAGAACTCTTGCTTTCGAAACAATCATCACGAATAGCTTCAATCACGCACGTGAAAGCATTGAAATACAAACACAAACTCTCGATACGCGCGCTAGCACTTTACGTGATTCAATTAACATCAACAGTGAAATGCTCAATGAAGTTTTAGCTAATCAGATCAATACGCTAGAAGAACGTATCTCTTGTATTCATGAAGTCGTCGCTCAGAATCATACCTCCCTTTCTGAGACGATGAGTAGACATATCAGTCTTTTCCAAAAAATAATTCAGTCTAACGATGAATCCCTACAACAGATTTTTCTCACTCATCTGACAAATTTTGAAGATCAAACATCAAAACTGACAAACACTTTCAATCTCGATCAAAAATCAATTTTAAAATCCCTTGATTCCTCAATCACAAAAAGCCACATGGAACTTGAAGAAGTTCTCTCTAAGCATACTTTACAAAAGTCTAGTCATGCTGTTGAACTACAAAAGAGCCTAGAAAACATATTATCAATTCTTGATACAAAGTTAGAGCATCAAGAAAAAACATTCGAAAAACACAGTCTTGAATTACATAACGTTGCCGAGCATACTCGTGCTTCTCTTGAAGAGTCCTTCTTACAACAAAAAACGCTTCTTGATCAGGGCAAAAACATGCAAGAAAGCGTTCAAATCAGTATCGAAAACGTGCATACTGTTTTAGAAGATCAAGCTCTTTCCCTTTCAAAAAAGCTGAATGAAGCTATTTTAGAAGCATCACAATCAGTCAACGATGAAGTCACACAAGCAGAAACAAGAATTTCTACTGCAAGGACACGTTTAGCCGATTCCATTTCTAGCCTTGCAGAAAATATAGATCAGAAATTTTCTGAAAATTCTTTATCCCTTCAGAATAGCATAAGCCAAGTGAAAACTCAACTTGATACAAGTCTCACAAATATGGGCAGTCATCTGATCACAGTTGCCTCTTCTCTCAATGAGAAAGCTCAGACAGTAGAAACCCTCATATCTGAAGCAAGCGTCAAAATTTCTAGTTCAATGGTATCCGCTGCAGACAATGCAGATCGAATCTTCGATAAGCGTAGTTCCGTCTTACAAGAAAAGATTCTTAAAATTGAAAACGTCATTAGTAACAGTCTTCATTCTATGAATGGACGTATTTCACAAATTACACAGGAGACAGCAGAACCCATCATTCAAAAAATAAACATCCTTCATTCCCTTAAAGAAAAACTAGAAGAATCGACAACAACTACCGACAAAGTCATCGGAACTTTAAGCCATAAATTCGATGAACAGCTTAAAAAAACTACACAAGCAGTCGAAGAAGGCTTCCGCATTGGAAGTGAAGCGTTTATTAGCAATATTTCAGACCGGACACAGGAAGTGGTCTCTATAATTCAATCAGTCAAATTAGAAATAGAAGGTGATCTTAGTAAACTCCTTCAACAACTTGATACATCAAATAATTCACTACAGATCAGTGTTCATACATTAAGCGATAACCTTTTAGAATTTCAACAAAATATCGGAACTATGGTCTCTTCAAGTAATGAACTCAACAACGGGCTACAACATTTTGTAGATTTATCACAAAATACACTGACAAATATTACACAATTTGCTGAAAAATTTGATACCCATGCTAACATCTTAGCAGAAGCAAAAACAATTATTGATAAATCTGATCACATGCTTACAGAAAAACTCGATAATCAACAGGAATCTCTAAATGCTTTAGCTAAAGGTCTGATCAAAAAATCTGATGAAATTACTAATATTATGCAACAGTATGAACAAATCATTACATCTGTTATCTCAGCTTCTGAAAAGCGTACCCTATCCTCAACCACACAAATCCAATCGGATATCTCTCTTTTGATCCATACGGCAACCCAACAATTTGAAAAAGCAACAGAAGAAATTCGAAAAGCTTCTCAAGCAATCAGAGAAGAAGTATCCCATAAAATAGATCAGCACTCCAAGGAAGTCCTTCCTCTCAAAACAAAAGAATATGCTGACGCAATGCGCAAGGCAGTTGCAGAGCAAATTCGAGTCTTAAAAGAATTATCGGATATTCTAAAAACATCGAAACACCTACTCAATCCCACTCAGATAATCACACAAGACTCTAGCAAGACAAATCCCCCTTCTTTAGACTCATCTCAAAAATCTAAAACAGAAAAAACACTTCACTCTCTGTCATATGACATTGTCGAAGCTATTGACGAAAATGCACTCATCCAACTATGGACAAACTATCAGAGCGGAAAACCTAACATTATTCCTGAGCAGCTATACACAGTCAAGGGACAACAAACTTTTGAAAAAATAAAAAGCAAATATATTATTGATAGGAATTTTCGTCAGACAGTAAGACAATATATCATAGATTTCGAACGTCTTCTTAGAGAAATCAGTAACAAGAACACAAATCATAATGCTGTACAGCAATACTTACTATCTGAAACAGGTAAAGTTTACATTATGTTAGCACATGTCAGCGGTCATATTAAATAGTTGATAAGAGAGAGATCCCCTCATCTCAAACAGAAAAAAAAATTCTTTCGAAAGACAAAATCAAGTGTTAAACTTTTAAAATAAGACGACCACGATACATACCTGTCTTCAAATCAATATGATGCGGACGGCGCAATTCACCAGAATTTTTATCCTCAATATAAGTTGGCCTTATCAGAGCATCAGCCGAACGGCGCATACCCTGCTTAGAAGGAGAAGTTTTACGTTTAGGGACAGCCATAGACTTATACTCCTGATATTCCGGGTTATGGAGAAAATAAATAAAAAACAGCTATACACCCTCTCAGGCATTATTTTCAAGTCTTATCAGAAAACAATTTCTTGAATTCAGAAAGACCTCACACCTAAAAAATTTTTCCTGGATTCATAATATTTAAAGGATCATATAGCTTCTTTAGACCGCGCATTAATTCAATTGCTACAGATGACTTAAAACATAACAGCTCACAACGCTTCATTTGCCCAATTCCATGTTCAGCTGAAAATGCACCACCGTAAGCCATAGATAAACTATGAATACGATGATTCACTTCCTCACGACGAGCAAGAAAGACCTTCTTATCAAGAACAGCTGGTTGCGAAATGTTATAATGCAAATTTCCATCTCCCAGATGACCAAAAACTACAATTTGCGCACCAGGAAGCAAATCCCCTACTATTTGCTCAGCTTCTCTCAAAAAATCAGGAATCTCAGAAAGAGGAACAGAAATATCATGCTTAATCGAAGCCCCTACAAGCTTTTGAGCTAAAGAGATATTATCGCGAAGCTGCCAAAACGCTTCTTCCTGCATTTTACTTTCTGCAACAACAGCATTACAAACAAACCCCTTATCCAAAGCTTCCGACAAAAGATCTTCAATAACGAGTTTTGCTGTCTGATGCTCATAAAATGAATCAATGTTAATCAAGACATACCATGGATAAGTTTCTATAAAAGGATCACGTGAATGATCTCTATAAGAAAGACTAAACTCCAGACCAAGACGCGACATCACTTCAAAACCAGTAAGCATCGGTCCGAGAGAATTCTCGAAAAATTGGAATAAACGAAGTGCTTTGATCACACTGTCTATCCCCGCATAAGCAACCGCCCTGCTCGAGGGTGATGGAAAGAGTTTCACTGCTGCAGCAGTGATAATACCAAGAGTTCCCTCAGCGCCGATAAAAATATTTTTTAGATCATACCCGCTATTATCCTTTTTTACACGCCGAAGATCCTCAAGTATACGCCCATCAGGCAAGACAACCTCTATCCCTAAGCAAAGTTCCCGAGCATTCCCATAGCTCAGCACAGAGGTACCACCCGCATTAGAAGAAAGAATGCCACCAAGCTGAGCTGTTCCTTCAGAACTAAGAGATAATGGAAACAGACAGCCCTCCTCCTCTACTCTCTTCTGCAAATTTTTAAGTACAACACCAGCTTCAACTAAAGCTACTTTACCAACAGTATCTATTGAACGAATACGATTAAGACGTGAAAGTGATACAATCACCTGTTTCCCAGTCCTATCGGGCTGTTGTCCTCCGACCAAACCTGTATTCCCTCCTTGAGGGACAATAGGCGTACCAGTTGCAGTAGCTAGCTGCATAATCGCAGAAACCTCAGAAATCATAGAAGGACGTAAGACAAGAAATGCACACCCATTATAAAGCTCTCTAGGCTCGACAAGATAACTTGCAAGCAAGGCTTTATCCCTAATCACATGTTTCTCACCAACAATAGCTACAAATTTTGCAATAAGCTCCGATTTCATAAAAGAATACCTTTGCTGAAAAAAGATATTACCTTAACTTAGGAATCTAAGATAATCCTTCAAGAATCAGTTAACAGAGAAATGCAGCACGTATAAGTCGATCATTGATTGCTTCCCCTAACCCTTCCATAGGAACCCGTTGGACCGCAATACAATCCGCATTGACCTTATCTAACTTGTGTAAATAATCAAACAAACAAGCAGAAGCTTCTTTTAAATCCCCAGAAGGACTCAAATTTAAGAGAGCAATAGCTTTTTCAGCAGATTCTATCCGAGATGGACCAAAAGCCAACAGGGCTTCTCTATCATATAATTCCATAGCATTAAGCCTCAGTTTAGTATTTGGTGCATAATGCCTTCCTAAAAGCCCCGGTGATTCAATCTCTGCAGGCCGATCAAGCTGTTGAATCTTACGAGCAAGAACTTCTTCAATCTCTGTTCGCGCCAAACCACCAGGACGCAATAAAAACACCTCCTTGCCAGAAACCTTAATAATAGTCGATTCAATACCGACTGAACAAGGCCCTCCATCAAGAATCAAAGGAACCTTCCGAGCTAAAGAATCTTCAACAGCATAAACTGTCGTTGCACTCATTCTTCCTGATAGATTCGCACTGGGTGCAGCGAGTGGTAGACCATATTCTTTAATAATATCAAAAAAAATCCCTTTTGGATTGCGCAAAGCAATAGTTGTCAATCCTGCTGTAACAAGCGGATGAATCTCAGATTTTTCTCTCAAGCTCAAAATAAGAGTCAATGGCCCTGGCCAAAAGCGCTCCATCAATTTATGTGACAAGGGATCAATAATAGCATAACGTTCCGACATCGCAAGACCACTGACATGAACAATCAGCGGATTAAATCCCGGACGCTTTTTAATAGAAAAAATTTCTGCAACAGCAATACCATTTGTAGCATCTGCAGCTAAACCATAAACTGTTTCAGTTGGTAAGACTACAAGCTGACCATTTCTTAAAAAATCTACCGCATATACAACATTTTTTCTACTTGCAGGAAGAATCATATAACTTCATCCAACAATTTCCACTTGATTGGTGCAAAAGAATAACGATGCAATCCACGAACAGGCCCTTTTTCATGAAGCCTTTGACGATGCATAACCGTGGCATAACCAACATGTCTTTCCATCTGATACAATGGATAAGCAATACCAGCTTCGACCATCATCCGATCACGTACAACTTTAGCAATAATAGAAGCTGCTGCTATTGAAATAAAACGCTGATCCCCCTTAATCCATGCGCTCGCAGAACAAGACAATCCATGAGGAACAGAACACCCATCCACCAAAACATAATCCGGAGGAATAGACAGAGCATCAATTGAGCGTCGCATAGCCTCAAGCGAGCAGAAACGAATACCACTCTTATCAATAGAACAAGCAGAGAGTCCTGCAACAGATACAGCTAACGCCTTCGATAAAATCACATCATACAACACAGCCCGTTTGCGAGCACTTAAACGCTTCGAATCATCAAGACCATCAGGCAAGGCCTCATGGTTAAGAATAACCGAAGCTGCTATCACAGGTCCAGCAATTGGACCACATCCAACTTCATCTACTCCAGCAATATAGCGAACGCCTCTTCTCATCAGCAATAACTCACCAGAAAAATTAGGTTTTTTAGAAAAACCAAAAATATTTTTTTTCATTCTAAAAGACCCACATGCTCCTGAGCTCGATTCTTTCCAAAAGTTTTAGTTGCTAATACAAACGCACCTGGATTCCGTTTAAGAATATACTCCTCTGCCCTCCTTGCTTCTTTTTCTGAACGGTATAAGCCAAAACACATTGTTCCTGATCCCGACATACGAGCAAAAATAGCACCACTTGCGTATAACAGATCCAATGATTTATCAAGCATAGGAAACAGCTGAGAAGCTGGAATAGAAAGATCATTCCTTGTATCTTGCAAAAATTTAATGAAAGAATCGAATGAAAAGCTACAACATCCATCAAAACTCAATGGCGCATTATACCTATTTTTAAGGGTACAAAAAACTTCCTCTGTTGCTAAAGGTCCCCCCGTATGAAATAAAACAATATGCAAAAATGGAAAATCAAGTAGTAACCGAATCTTCTCTCCAATACCATAAGCAATCATTGCAGATTTATAAAGAATACCATAAAGACACATGGGCACATCGGCACCAAGCCCCATGGCACAGTGCATCAATTCACCGAATCGCCCTCTAGAAGTAAGAGCTTTTAAACCAAGAAGTGTTGCTGCAGCGTCACTTGACCCCCCACCAACACCTGAAGCAACAGGTAATCTCTTCGTCAAACAAATAGCAACTGGTTCTCTTACAGCCGTTACCCTACGAAAAACATCTCTTGCCTTTAAAACAAGATTCTCCTCTCTATCTATTGCATCAGAAAAACGCCCATTCAGCAGAAAAACATCGTAATCTGACCTACTGATTTTAATAAGATCACCTCCATTAGTAAAAACTATTAAACTTTCTAGTAAATGATACCCATCGGAACGCTGGCCTACCACATGCAAAGCCAAATTAATTTTTACCGGTGCACCAATGATGACACTATTTCTCAAAATCCTCAACACATTTAGCTCTTATCAACACGATACTCCCCTGAAAGTGGATCAAAAACCAAACTCACCGAGTCTTGCATCCTAGGCTTTGTTTCAGTACGGCAATCAGGCACTAATTGCTTCTTCAACATATAATAAACATGAGAAGCAAATAAGAATACGGCGAAACACAAAAAAAAACGAAGCATTTTCTTTTCCTGAAATTACAATCCATAGCGTTCGCGTAAAGTCCATTCCTCCAGAAAAGAAGATAAAATATCAACTGAATCGCTTACAAAATTAGAATTAATAGAAGCTGACTTATAGCCAAAAACATTACGCGGAGCTGGAATCAAACGCAATCTAGTTTTTTCCCCATAGCGGGTTTTCAAAACAGAACGTATATCACCAAGTCCATCAACAAGTCCCATCTCTTTCCCCTGTATCCCTGTCCAGAACATACCACTAAAAATATCATCGTTATCCTTTAAACATCCATGCCGTCTCTCTTTAACAATAGCGATAAAAATCTCATGAATCTCAAGCTGCAAGGCTTTAAGATGTTCTACATCTTCCTTCTTTTCAGGCTTGAAAGGATCAAGCAAGGCTTTATTCTTACCTGCAGTGTAAACACGACGCTCAACACCTATCTTTTCGAGAAAAGCAGAAAAACCGAAAGAAGAAGAAACAACACCAATTGAGCCAATAATAGATGAAGGATCTGCATAAATTTCATCACCAGCACAAGCAATCATATATCCACCAGAAGCAGCCACATCCTCCACAAAAACAAAAACATGCTTTCTATTTTCTTCTGCTAAATCACGAATACGACGAAAAATAAGCCGTGACTGGACAGGAGAACCTCCAGGAGAATTAATAATAAGAGCAACAGCAGGTGATTTTTTATCCCTAAATGCTTTTTCAAGCACAACTGCACACCCAGAAAGAGATTGAGTATTTTTCAAAGATGATAAACGAGCAGCTATCATCCCCTGCAAGCGGACAACTGGTACTTCAATCCCATCTGAACGAAAACAGCACGGGATCAAGCATTTTAGTGGGTTTACCAAAGTCACTTCCTCCTATTGTAAATCGTTTACTATTTAAACATAAAGCAATTGAATCATCATTTAAACTAGCGTCTCATACTTTTTTAGTGGTTCGCTTCAAAAATTCTCATCTAATATGCATCCCATAAACTGAGTTGCCCGTTATTTATTGCATCTGCCCGTGGTAAAAAAGCCGAACCTTTCCTCTCATGTAACACAAGAGGGGGCATAACCTTTAAATCTGCACGACTCGCTCTGATTCCAAAAAGAATAATGCGGATAGCAGCAAGGGAGTAACGCGGATAAATATAAACAATTTTTATACCACCAAAACGCCCTTCAATGGCAGATAAAATTTCTCTCAGAGAAGCAGGACGAGCAATTAAGCCCAAACCACCACCAGGTCGTACAATCGCTGTTGCAGTACGCAGCCAAGCATCCATAAGACCTGAGCACATAAAATGAGCCTTAGCCTTTTCCCGATCAGGCGTGATGCATCCTGTGATATCATTAAAAGGCGGATTCATAATCACGAAATCGAAACTATTATCAGCAAGCCCCGCTTGATTACGCGCTTTACCCCTTAAAGTAACATCTGCTTCTACAAGACCTACCCTTGAAAAAAATCTACTATTCGCAGGATGAGACAATGTCTTTTTAGCAAAAGAAAGCATAAAATGAGAATGTTCGACTAAGGTCACATACGCTCTCGGACAACGTGAAAGAACTGCAAATCCAGCAGCGCCAGCTCCGCTTCCTAAATCTGCTAATCGACCAGAAAAACCTTCAGGAACACAACTTGCAAGAATCATTGCATCCATACCAGATCTATGTCCACGCCGAATAGGCTGAACTAGCAAAAAACGCCCTCTATGAAACATATCTCTTGTTTCACTTACCAAAATGCAACCCATCTTATAAAAACGCCTAGTAAGGCCTATATATCAAGGCATAGCTCTTTACTAGACTAGACTATAAAAAATTTTCATTTGTAAATTCTCTTGACTGAAGATCATCTGAAGGAATTTGCTAAAATGATGCCGCTCATCAAATCTAATAAGGAGAGACCCCCTTGATTTGTGCAAAAGAAAGAGAAGAATATATTCAACCACTCATAGAGCTAACGCGCGATGATATGCTCGCCGTAAACAAACTGATTTGTTCACAAACCAATTCAACTGTCCCAATCATTCCTAAAATCACTCACCATCTAACATCATCTGGAGGAAAACGTCTCCGTCCTATGATCACCCTCGCAGCAGCAAAGATGTTTGGCTATGCTGGAGATCACCACATTAAACTAGCAGCGGCAGTTGAATTCATGCACACAGCAACCCTACTCCATGATGATGTAGTGGATGAAAGCAAAAGAAGACGCGGTAAATCTACTGCCCGTATGGTTTGGGGAAACCAAGCCAGCGTGCTCGTTGGAGACTTTCTTCTTGGACAAGCGTTCAAAATGATAGTGAAGACCCGTTCTCTTCCTTGCCTTCATATTCTATCAAATGCAGCTTCTATCATCGCCGAAGGCGAAGTGATGCAGCTGACAGCTGCTAAAAATATCAAAACTACGGAACAAGAATACTTTGCTATCATCAATGCTAAAACAGCTACACTCTTCTCAGCTGCAGCTGAAGTTGGACCTGCTATCTCAGGAAAAGATGAAGGAACATGTTCTGCTCTCGCTCATTATGGAAAGAATCTCGGTCTTGCTTTTCAACTTATTGACGATGCTCTTGATTATAGCGGAATTCCAGAGTATCTAGGAAAAAACACAGGTGATGACTTCCGCGAGGGTAAAGTGACTATGCCACTGATACTGAGTTTCTCCCGCAGTTCTCAGAAAGAACGTCTCTTTTGGAAACAAGCTATAGAATTTGGTGAAAATAATAACACTGCTTTTGCAAAAGCGCGCACATTCATCAATAAACATAACAGCCTTCATATGACCATACAACACGCACGTCGCTTTGGTGAAAAAGCACGCCGCACACTCTTACCATTCGATCCCAGCCCACAGAAAGATGCGCTAATAAAAATTATTGACTTTTGCATCACTCGTATCAATTAAAAACATCAAAACAAGCAAAAATCATATAAGGAATCGCCGCTGTTTTCTATCAAGCAGAAAACAGTATCCTCTTCCGAAACATTCAAAAAATATAGGAGTTCTCTTTCGTGGAGTTACCAGAATATTTAAATCCAATCAGTTCTTTCCAAGGACTTATCCTGAGGTTACAGCATTATTGGGCAGAATATGGCT
Organism: Candidatus Tokpelaia sp. JSC161; assembly: GCA_003331105.1. Taxonomy (GTDB): domain Bacteria; phylum Pseudomonadota; class Alphaproteobacteria; order Rhizobiales; family Rhizobiaceae; genus JSC188. The sequence goes on from QEND01000001.1 coordinate 467,672, forward strand.
GCGTTATTCTCCAGCCTTATGATATGGAAGTTGGCGCAGGAACATACCATCCAGCAACAACTCTACGCTCTCTTGGTCCTCATCCATGGAACGCTGCTTATGTTCAACCATCACGTCGTCCAAGTGACGGGCGCTATGGGGAAAACCCGAATCGTCTCCAGCATTATTATCAATTTCAGGTAATACTGAAACCTGCCCCTCCTGATCTACAAGAAATATACATCAACTCATTAAAGAGCATAGGACTAAGTAGCAATCTACATGATATACGCTTTGTCGAAGATGACTGGGAAAGTCCGACTTTAGGGGCATGGGGCTTAGGATGGGAATGCTGGTGCGACGGCATGGAAGTATCACAATTTACCTATTTTCAACAACTCTGCGGTATAGAATGTAACCCTGTATCAGGCGAAATTACCTATGGACTTGAACGCATAGCCATGTATCTACAAGGTACTGACAATATTTACGATCTTAATTTTAATGGACAGAAAGGTAAAAAACGCATTACTTACGGAGATATCTTTCTTCAAGCTGAACAAGAATATTCGCATTTTAATTTTGAATTTTCTAATACAGCTCTTCTCAAACAGCATTTTCTGGACGCAGAAAAAGAATGTCTTTCTATACTGAGAGCAGGAGCAAGAGCAGGAGAAAGAAAAGTACATTGTTGTGTCCTCCCAGCTTATGATCAATGCATCAAAGCAAGTCATATTTTCAATCTCCTACAAGCACGCGGTGTTCTCTCAATAACTGAGCGAAAAAATTACATTTTACGTGTGCGCGATCTCGCCCGCAGATGCGGAGAAGCATTTCTTCTAACAGAAGCAGGACGGCTACCGGATAGAGAAAGAATAAACTAATGCCCGATCTTCTCCTTGAACTTTTTTCTGAAGAAATTCCAGCACAGATACAACGGAAAGCAGCCAACGACCTTAAAAAGGGATTGACTAATCAACTCATTAAAAATCACTTAAACTACGACACAGCACAAGAATACTGGACACCTCGCCGTCTCACAATCAATATCCACGGATTAAGTTCTCAAGCCCAGAATATCTATACAGAACGGAAAGGACCTTCTATTAACGCAGGCAAAACCGCTATTGATGGTTTTATACGCTCTGCTCAACTCAAAAGCATATCAGAAGCAAAAATTGTTACTGATAAAAAAGGTGATTATTATGTGATACAAGTAATAAAACACGGACGCCGTGCTCAAAATATTCTTGCAGAAATCCTTCCAGAAATTATCTATACCTTCCCGTGGGAAAAATCCATGCGTTGGGAAAAATATTCCAATAAAATAGGATCATTGCGTTGGATACGACCCCTTCGTTCCATTCTATGTTTATTCATCAGTTCAGCCGGTTCTGAAATCATTGATTTTCAAGTGGGCAGCATCCGTTCGAGCAATCTGACTTATGGACATCGTTTTATGAGTACGACTGAACCAATCAGAGTCCAAAATTTCTCTGATTATATAAAAAAACTACAACAGAATCGAGTCATTCTTGATCATAACAAACGCAAAAAAATCATCCTATCTGAAGCACACAAGTTATGCTCCTTTCACAATATAAAACTACTTGAAGATAATGATCTCACGGATGAAATAGCAGATCTGGTTGAATGGCCAACGGTCTTAATAGGAACTTTTGAAGAAAAATTTTTAGAAATACCAAAAGAGATTATCCGCCTGACTATTCGCAAAAACCAAAAATGCTTTGTTACATACCAAACAGATCAAAAATCATCTCTTTCGAACCATTTCATTCTAGTTGCTAACATACAAGCAAAAGATGCTGGCAAAACAATCATTGCAGGAAATGCTAAAGTCATTCAAGCCCGACTCAGTGATGCCCTCTATTTCTGGAAAATAGATCAAAGACTCTTACCTCCTTCCGAGCATCTTAGCTCATCAGCTAAAAATTTCAACCTCAATTTACAAAAACCGCTTGATCAACGCATGGCACGTCTGGATTCTCTTCAAGTTATGTTCCATACGCAATTAGGGACACAAGGAGAACGTGTGAGCCGGATAGCAGCTCTTGGTATAACTATCGCTCCGCTTATCCAGGCTAACAAAAAAGTTGTGCATCGAGCCGCCATTTTAGCAAAAGCTGATCTTCAAACAGAAATTGTCAGAGAATTTCCACAACTACAAGGATTCATCGGAGGAAAATACGCTATCCTTCAGGGTGAAACAATGAATGTTGCCTTATCAATAGAAGAACATTATAAACCGCAAGGGTTAACAGATAATATTCCCCAGGAACCTTCAGGCATTGCTCTTTCCCTTGCTGATAAAATTGATATGCTTACCGGTTTTTGGCTTATTAACGAAAAACCAACAGGATCAAGAGACCCTTATGCACTGAGACGCGCAGCACTTGGGGTTATCCGCCTTATACTGACGCTGAAAAAAAACATTCCCCTGATGCCACTGTTTCGCAAAGCTACAAACCTTCTAACCCCTCATATGAAGAGAGCAGCTGATCACAATCAAAGCAGCACATGCACAATCCAATATTCTTCAGATATCTTACAAGACTTACTTGCTTTTTTTCATGAACGTCTTAAAAAGCACTTACAGGGTGAAGGAATATCCCATGATCTTATTAATGCTATACTAGAACCACAAAAAGACAACATCTTCCAGATAGCTTCTCAGGTTCAAGTATTAAATACCTATCTCAAGACAGAGAATGGAAAACAAATCCTCACAATCGCAAAACGGATCATGAATATCCTCAAGCTAGATAACGTAGCAATGAAAAAACAATCCATAAAGGACATCATTGATCCTCTCCAACTTCTTGAACAAGAAGAAATCGCTCTTTACCAATCACTCCTGAAAATAGAGGCAAAAAGTCATCATCTCAGACAAGAAGGAAATTTACTAGAAATTCTCTCTGCTCTTTCTAGTCTTATCAAACCCGTTAATTGTTTTTTTGAAAAAGTTTTAATCAATCACGCAAATATACAAATCAGATCGAATAGACTAGCGATTTTAAAACGCACTTATCAGATAACAACAAACATTGTTGATTTTTCAAAAATAAAAGGATAAAGAAGATTTGTTTTCTCTCTTAGAAAAATCTAACATTTGCGGATCACCATATCACGATCCAGTGCTGTAAAAACAGCTCTGACAATTCCTTGATGATCAAGACCACATCGTGATAATACTTGATCTCGTGATCCGTGTCCAAGATAAACGTCTGGTAAGGTCAAAGTCCGAATTTTGAAGCCTCGATCCAGCAAACCGTACCCTGCAAGAAAATGCAATACCTGTCCACCAAAACCATGAGGAGCTCCTTCTTCAATAGTAATCATGACATCATGCCCACGCGTCAGCTGTATAATTAATTCCTCATCCAATGGCTTAGCAAAACGAGCATCTGCAACAGTAGTCGATAAACCAGCTCTACCTAAATCATCTGCTGCAGCAAGAGCTGCTTGTAAACAGGACCCAAACGAAAGAATAGCGATTCGATCGCCTTCACGCAAAATCCGCCCTTTACCAATCGCTAAAATCTCGCCACGTTCAGGTAGTTCTTTCTCGATACCTTCGCTGCGAGGATAACGAAATGAAATCGGACCTTCATCATAAGCAGCTGCTGTCCGAACCATATGCATAAGCTCTATATTATTTGCAGCAGCCATAACTACAAACCCTGGCAATGCTGCAAGAAAACCAATATCAAAGCTACCGGCATGAGTTGCGCCATCTGCACCAACAAAACCCGCTCTATCAATAGCAAAGCGCACCGGCAAATTTTGTATAGAAACATCATGAATAATTTGATCATAACCCCGCTGCAAAAAAGTTGAATAAATCGCTACAAAAGGCTTAAAGCCCTCACAAGCTAGTCCTGCAGCAAAAGTAACCGCATGCTGTTCAGCAATCCCAGTATCAAACATACGCTTTGGGAAATGCTCTCCAAAACAATCAAGACCAGTTCCAGATGGCATCGCTGCAGTTATCGCAATAATTCTATTATCATAACGAGCTTCTTTAACCAAAGAAGAAGAAAAAACTTTTGTATAAGACGGAGCCTCAGGACTCTTCTTTTTTACTTGTTGACCTGTTCTAATATTAAAGGAATTAACCCCATGATACTTATCTTCAGCTAATTCTGCAGGCAAATACCCCTTCCCTTTATGAGTTACAACATGAACTAAAACCGGACCTTTTCCCCAATAACGGACATTCTTGAAAACTGGCAATAAATAAGAAATATTATGCCCATCTATCGGACCAATATAATAAAAACCAAGTTCTTCAAACAAAGTACCACCAGTCAAAAATCCTCTAGCATACTCTTCAGAACGTCTCGCCTTATCCGAAAAAAATTTAGGCAATTTTTTACTAAACATCTTAGCACGCTCTCTTAAAGAGCGATAAAGCGGACTTGAAACCAATCTAGCAAGATAGGCACTCATAGCTCCTGTAGGCGGGGCAATTGACATATCATTATCATTCAGAACAACAATCAAACGTGCATCAACGGCACCGGCATTATTCATCGCCTCATATGCCATGCCTGCAGACATAGCACCATCACCAATCACAACAATCACATTCCGATCTAACCTCTTTAAAGCACCTGCCATAGCCATTCCAAGACCAGCAGAAATAGAGGTTGATGAATGCCCTGCTCCAAAAGAATCATACTCACTCTCAGACCTTTTTGTAAAACCAGATAAACCACCTTCCCGACGTAAGGTACGAATACGTGCACGACGTCCAGTTAAAATCTTGTGAGGATAAGCCTGATGCCCTACATCCCATATCAAACGGTCAAATGGTGTATTGAAGACATAATGAAGAACGACGGTCAGCTCAACGACACCAAGACCAGCTCCTAAATGCCCACCAGTAACAGAAACGACATCAATCATTTCTGCACGCAACTCATCTGCCAATCGCGGCAAGTCAGCTTCTGAAAGCTTACGTAAATCAGAAGGAAATTTCACCCTATCCAGCAATGGCGTTCTAGGTCGCTGCACAACGAAAAACTCCTTAGAACATTCCAGATATAAACCCATCAAGATTGGTGGAGCTAAGCGGAATCGAACCGCTGACCTCCTGCATGCCATGCAGGCACTCTCCCATCTGAGCTATAGCCCCAAAGAATCGAGTATTCTTCATACCATAACCACTCAATCTCACAAATTAAAGTAAAATAAAATTAAAATTATCATAATATTCCCATTCTGTTCTTATCATGTTAATCAATAATTTTTGAATAAGGATTTTTTCGTGTTGAAATTATATCTTTCCTATGCAAAGCTTTTGAATTTCTACAAGATAGCTGGGGTGAACATTGCTTTATCTAAAACACCAATGAACCGCTTCTCTCCTACGAAAACAAAGAAATCAAATAGAGCCAATATAGAAACTCCAATCAAAAAGGCACAACAAGCAGCAGGACAGGCACAAACATTAGAAGAATTAAAGTGCAATCTTCAAAAATTTAATGAGTGCCAATTAAAATTCACTGCAAAAAATACCTGCTTTTCTGACGGAACACCAGGAAGCGCACTCATGCTCATCGGAGAGGCCCCAGGACGGTATGAAGACATACAGGCTTTACCTTTTGTAGGACTATCCGGTCATTTACTAAACAGAATGCTTTCTGCTATTGGCCTGCAACGTGAACAAGTCTATATTGCAAACACAATTCCTTGGCGTCCTCCAGGAAATAGAATCCCAACTCTCATGGAAATTGAGGTATGCCGTCCTTTTATTCACCGGCAAATAGAATTAGCCTGTCCTAAAATCTTAGTCGCACTAGGCGGACAAGCAGCAAAATTTCTAACAGGAGCTAAAGAAGGCATCCTACGGATACGTGGAAAGTGGTATGTTTACCAAACGACAACAGGACTCAAAATACCTGTTATGCCAACATTGCATCCAGCTTACCTGTTACGCACACCATCACTAAAAAAATTAGCATGGCAAGATTTCCTCATGGTAAAAATGTGGCTTCATCACGCAGGAGAACTCAACAAAAAAAATACCTAATTATTACTCATTCCTTCAAAAAATTCCTTCATACGCGCTAAAAATCCATGAGACCTCGGTGAATTCTCATGATTAGAGATTTCACTAAACTCCTGGAGCAACTCACGCTGACGTTTTGTTAATTTCTGTGGAGTTTCAACAGCAACCTGTATATACAAATCCCCCTTAATCTGCTGATGTAAAATCGGCATACCTTTGCCCTTTAGGCGAAATTGCTTTCCATTCTCTGTCCCTTCTGGAACCCTTACACGAATTTTACTTCCATCTAAAGCTGAGACTTCCAATTGTCCACCCAAAGCTGCTGTTATCATAGAAATAGGCACCTGACAACAGAGATTTGCCCCATCACGCTGGAAAAACTCATGGGATCTTATAGATAAAAAAACATAAAGGTCACCACTAGGACCACCACGAAGACCAGCTTCACCTTTATTCGAAAGACGAATTCGGGTCCCATCCTCAATCCCAGTAGGAATATCAACAGAGATTGTCCTTTCTTCTTGTATACGCCCGTGCCCACGACACCTTACACAGGGATGCTCTATCAGCCTACCACTCCCATTACATGTGGAACAAGTACGCTCAATAGAAAAAAATCCCTGAGAAGCTCTTATCCGGCCTGTCCCATGACATGTCTTACAAAGAACCGGCTCCGTACCTTTGTCAGATCCACTCCCTCCACAATCAGAACAAGAAACCGCTGCAGGCACACGAATCTGCGCCCTCTTACCAGAGTAGGCCTCTTCAAGAGTAATTTGCATATTATAACTAAGATCTGCTCCACGCTCACGTCCATCGCTCCGCGAATAGCGGCCTCCTCCCATCATTTCTCCAAAAATATCTTCGAAAATATCAGAAAAGCCACCTCCAAAACCACCAGAAGCCGCTCCACTCCGACTCTGAGCTTCAAAAGCAGCATGTCCATAACGATCATAAGCAGCACGTTTTTGCGGATCTTTTAAAAGATCATATGCTTCTCCAATCTCTTTAAAACGCTTTTCAGCCTCTTTATCCCCTGGATTACGATCAGGATGATATTGCATCGCCAACTTACGAAAAGCTGCTTTCAGCGTTTTATCATCACATCCACGTGCTACACCAAGCAATTCATAACAATCAGCTTTCATGACCTCTCACTCTGAAAAAAATAATTGACTTCCTAGTGATTAAAAAAAATGAACAAAAACTCAAAACATAGATCCAAAAAAAGATTAAACCCGGCCTTCAAGACCGGGCGAGATCCTTTCCAAATCAATATACCTATGACTTCTTATTCTCTACTTCCTCAAAATCCGCATCCACAACATCATCCGAATCCTTCTTAGCTCCTGCATTCTCTGCTTCTTTCCGAGAAGCCTCATACATAGCCTGTCCAAGCTTCATACTCACCTCAGAAAGCTTTTGTGTCTTTTTCTTAAGATCATCTAGATTATCACTCTCCAGTGCTGATTTAAGATCAACAATTGCACTCTCAATAGCCTTACGATCATCAGAAGAAACCTTATCACCATATTCTGTCAGAGACTTTTCTGTTGAATGAACAATAGCTTCAGCTTGATTTTTAACTTCAACGGCTTCCCTACGCTTTTTATCTTCTGCAGCATGGCTCTCTGCATCTTTGACCATTTTTTCAATATCGCTATCACTCAGACCACCAGATGCCTGAATACGAATCTGTTGCTCCTTACCTGTACCTTTATCACGTGCTGAAACATTGACAATACCATTAGCATCAATATCAAAAGTGACTTCAATTTGCGGAATACCGCGCGGGGCAGATGGAAGACCAAGAAGATCAAATTGCGCTAACAATTTATTATCTGCTGCCATCTCGCGTTCTCCCTGAAAAACACGAATGGTCACTGCACTCTGATTATCCTCAGCCGTTGAAAAAGTCTGAGATCTTTTCGTTGGAATCGTAGTATTCCGCTCAATTAAACGGGTAAAGACACCACCCAATGTCTCAATCCCAAGAGACAATGGTGTGACATCTAACAAGAGAACATCCTTGACATCACCCTGCAAAACACCTCCTTGAATCGCAGCTCCCATAGCAACAACCTCATCTGGATTCACACCTTTATGCGGCTCTTTTCCGAAAAAGGATTTGACTACATCCTGAATTTTAGGCATTCGCGTCATACCGCCAACGAGTACTACTTCATTAATTCCTCTAGCATCTAACCCCGCATCTTCAAGCGCTGCCTTACAAGGATCAATAGTACTGTTCACAAGATCATCCACTAAAGACTCAAATTTTGCCCGCGTCAATTTTATTGTCAAATGTTTCGGACCAGTCTGATCTGCTGTTATAAAAGGCAAATTCACTTCTGTCTGCTGTAAGGAGGAAAGTTCAATTTTTGCCTTTTCCGCAGCTTCCTTCAAACGTTGTAGAGCCAGCTTATCCTTTCTTAAGTCAATGCCTTGATCCTTTTTAAACTCATCAGCAAAATAGCTAACAAGTCGCATATCAAAATCTTCTCCTCCAAGGAATGTATTCCCATTCGTTGACTTCACCTCGAAGACACCATCACCAAGTTCAAGAACTGAAATATCAAAAGTACCACCACCAAGATCATAAACAGCAATAGTCTTCCCATCTTTTTTCTCAAGACCATAGGCAAGAGCTGCTGCTGTAGGTTCATTAATAATACGCAGAACCTCAAGCCCCGCAATCTTCCCAGCATCTTTGGTGGCCTGCCGTTGCGCATCATTAAAATAAGCAGGAACTGTAATCACAGCCTTATCAACTTTTTCCCCCAAATAAGTTTCAGCCGTTTCCTTCATCTTTTGCAAAGTCATTGCAGAAATTTGAGATGGAGAATATTTAGTTCCTTCTACCTCAACCCAAGCATCCCCATTATCTCCTTTTACAATCCTATAAGGAACCAGATCTTTATCCTTTTCAACCATTGTATCGTTAAAACGACGTCCAATTAACCGTTTAACAGCAAAAAGAGTCCCTTCTGGATTTGTTACTGCCTGCCGTTTCGCAGGCTGTCCCACTAAACGCTCACCATTATCGGTAAAAGCAACAATCGAAGGAGTTGTACGTACCCCCTCAGAATTTTCAATAACTTTTGCATTTTTGCCGTCCATGACAGCAACACAGGAATTGGTTGTACCTAAATCAATACCTATCACTTTTGCCATTTTTTCTACTCTCCAATTAGCCAATTACCGGAACCTCTACAAGCATTACATAAAAAAATTCATTCATATCTACGCTTCTACGCTTTAAAAGCTATATAAGATCTGTTTTTTCTATCGCAAGTGAAGGTGAAAGCTATTCTACATTAGAAATAGAAAATCTTATCAGGATTAGCATTGAAAAAACACAGCTAGGCATGCGAAGCTTCCTCCATACGCTTTTTCACAAGCTTGTAAAGAATATCTGAACGCTTTCCTGAACGGCAATAAAGAAACAATGGATACTTTCCTTTACTCAAAAGAGTCATCATATCCTGAATATTGCTCTCTGTAACACCGGATGAAAAAATCGGGAGATAATAAGCATCAATCCCATAAATGACAGCAGCCTTCTGTATCACAAAAAAAGAAGGTTGCTCCTTCGCTTCCCCATCCGGACGATTACATATAATCGCATGAATGCCCATGTTCACCAAAAATGGAATATCACTCACTATAATCTGACCAGCCACATAAACACCAGCGTCTATTCCATCAAGATCCTTCATATATATATAAGCCTCCTCTATCTACATTCCTAATAAGACCAACTCCGAGCTTTTGCAAAAATGAAATCACGAAAAACACGCAATTTAGCAGAATCTTTCAACGATTCAGGATAACAAAAAAATGTATCAAAAGAAGGAATATCTGTCATATCAGGGAATAAACGGATTAAACCATCCCCTCCCGCTATAATATAATCAGGCAAGACCGCAATACCAATATTAGACAAAACAGCACGTCTTATAGAAATGACATTATTAATCTGCAATGAAGAGAGACGAACTCCCTTATTCCCACGACCTGCTGTTTCCAACCAGTTTAAACCAGAAAGATAAGTAGGAACTGGCTCTCCAAAAGAAAGAATCCGATGCTGTTCTAAATCTTCTAACTCTTCCGGTCTTCCATTTTGAGCTATATACATAGGAGAAGCATAAACATGCATGTGGACTGTAAACAATCTACGCTGTATTAAGCCAGGCTGCTGAGGCCGATGTAACCGAATAGCACAATCAACCTGTCTCATAGTTAAATCAAGTTCCCCATCATCAAAAATAAGCTGTATTTTCACATCTGGATACCAATCAAGAAATTCAGGAATACGCTTGACTAACCAGCCTGCCCCCAGACCAAATGTCGTGGTGACCCGTAAACGCCCAGTCGGTTTTTCTCTACTTTCAGAAAGCTTAGAACGAACATTTTCAAGCTTGAGTAAAACCTCGCTTGTCACCTGATACAAGTTGTGACCTTGTTCTGTTAAAATTAAGCCACGGGCATGCCTATGGAAAAGAAGAACACCAATATCCTGTTCCAGCGCAGAAACCTGACGTGAAAGTGAGGATTGAGAGAGGTGTAAAGTCTGAGCTGCATGTGTAAAGGAACCAGCAGTCGCAACAGCATGGAAAATCCGTAGTTTATCCCAATCAAATGGCATGAAACAGTTTTAGTCCTTTTCTTGAAACAAGTATGCTACTAGATTTTAACAATCTTGCAAATTTAGAAAACGCTCGGCTTCAAGAGCAGCCATACAACCTTGCCCTGCTGCTGTAATAGCTTGCCGATAAACACTATCCGTAACATCCCCGGCAGCGAAAACACCAGGAACACTTGTTGCAGTCGAAGATGGGGCAGTCCAAAGATAGCCTCCATCTTTTTGGTCTAACTGCCTTTCAAATAATGAAACAGCGGGCGTATAACCAATTGAAATAAAGATCCCATCTGCAAACACAGTGGTTACTTCATCACTTGTAACATTTTTCAGACGAGCACCTTGGACTCTTTTTGGAAAAAAAGCATCAATACCAATAATTTCATCAACAATATGATTCCAAATTACTTTTACATTTTTGCAAGCGAACAAACGCTTTTGTGCAATGCGCTCTGCACGTAACCGGTCACTACGATGCACCAGTGTCACGCTCCGAGCAAGATGTGAAAGATAACAAGCCTCTTCAACAGCTGAATTACCACCACCTACGACAAGAACATCTTTATCCCTATAAAAAAAACCATCACACGTCGCACAAGCTGAAACCCCGCTTCCCATATACAATTTTTCGCTTGGTAAGCCTAACCAGCGCGCCTGAGCTCCCGTCGCAATAATCAGCGTATCGCTGGTATAAACATTCCGTGAATCACAGAGAACAACAAAAGGCTTCTTAGATAAATCTACATTCATAACTACATCATGAATACGTTCCATCCCAAATTTTTCTGCTTGTTTAGCCATATGATCCATTAAGGTTTGACCTTCAACCCCATCTAAAAAACCAGGATAATTTTCTACCTCTGTGGTAATCGTTAACTGTCCTCCGACTTGTAATCCAGTAATCATGAGTGGTTTTAATAAAGCACGTGCAAGATAAATCCCAGCAGTACAACCTGCAGGACCCGATCCAATGATTAAAACAGAAGTATGATGGATAGACATGAATGACCTTTCATTACTCATTCCTCTTCATTAAAAAAATCTCATGAGAAGAGAAGGGTAAAATCTTTTTTGATGTGTTATCGAATCTGCAGTCCGTCCTGATTAATTCTTCTCTTCTTTGTTTCTGAGAGACATTCTAGAAAAGACCTTCTCAGCATCAAGATCATCAGTCTTCCTTTTCTTTGCCATAAGAAAAAAATTTTCTGTTGCAGAAGTCGGTAGAAGAGTACTATCTTCTTCTAGAACAACTGAATCACGAGTCTTCGCTGCACGTTCTACTTCAATATCCAGATCAATCTGTGAACACAAACCCAATGTCACTGGATCAAGTGGGATCAAATTCACTGAATTCCAATGATTCCTATTTCGTACCTGTTCAATTGTCGACTTTGTCGTACCAATGAGACGTGAAATCTGCATATCCTTTAACTCCGCATGATTACGCAATAACCAAAGTATAGCATTAGGTCTATCCTGTCTCCGAGAAAGCGGCGTATAACGTGAAGTTCTTCTTTTATTCTCAGGAATATATACCTTAGGTTCAGAAAGTTTGATCCGATAAGTAATATCTTTTTCACCTTTATTAATTTCTTCAGATGTAATCTGACCTGTTATCACGGGATTCAGTCCTTTAATACCCTGGGCGGATTCTCCATCTGCTATTGCCTTCACTTCAAGGGGATGCAGTTTACAAAAAACCGCAATCTGATCAAAAGACAAAGCTGTATTATCAACAAGCCATACAGCAGTAGCCTTCGGCATCAAAAGCTGGTTAACCATGTATCTAATCCTTATAACCCAGTATAGGATATACTTATTTTCAGTCACTGGCAACTATGAAAAAATCACTGAAGAGATAAAGCAATAAAATGAGTTTGTTCGTTTGTCTCAATCTGCATAAGAATCGCAGTCCGTTTCTCATGAATTGCTTTTTTGATAGCTACAGTCATATCAGAAGGGGTTATCACTGGCTTTCCATTCAGAGTACGAATAATATCACCTGGACGAATACCCTTTTCAGCAGCATCACTTTCAGAATCAACATTCGTTACTAAAACTCCCTTTCCATCTTCTGCCGGAAGAACGGCTAATCCATACTCTTTGAGAAAAGAGCCATCCTCTTCTGAAGATTCAGAATTAAGAGTCCGAGAAGCAGGCATAGAAGCGATTTTCACCAAGACATCTTCCTTCTTCCCATTACGCCACACACAAATTCTCACTTTCTCTCCTGGTTTAACAGCAGCAATCCGCCTTGCTAGATCTCGCGGGTCAGCAACAAGAGCATCATTCACAGAAAGAATCACATTCCCTGCTCTAATCCCAGCTTTAAAAGCCGGCCCATCCATAGGATCAGAAACAATGGCTCCTTTTGCTTCTGTCAGACCTACAGAATCCGCTATTTCCTTTGTCACCGGTTGTATCTGCACGCCAAGCCAACCACGCTCAACCATACCATGTTCAATTAATTGACGAACAACCTCTCCCGCAGTCGAGGCAGGAATAGAAAAAGCAATACCAACACTCCCACCTGATGGAGAAAAAATTGCTGTATTAATCCCAACAACCTGACCTTTAAGATTAAAGGTTGGCCCTCCAGAATTACCTCTATTAACAGCGGCATCAATTTGAATAAAATCATCATAAACACCAGCACCAATATCTCGGCCACGTGCTGATACAATACCAGCTGTTACTGTTCCTCCAAGACCAAATGGATTACCTACAGCGACCACCCAATCACCAATTTTAATATCATTATCATTAGCAAAATCTACGTAAGTATTCCCCTTACTCTCAATTTTTAAAACGGCAATATCTGTCCGTGAATCCGCTCCAACAAGTTTTGCCTCTATTTCCTTTCCGTTATCCAGAACAACAACATATGATGTCCCATCGGCAATCACATGATTATTCGTTACAATATAACCATCATCAGATATAAAAAAACCAGAACCTTGGGCCACTGGACGCATACGCCTTTCTTTCTCTTTATTTTTAAAAATATGACGCTCTCCAAACTCACGAAAAAATCTCTTCAGAGGATGATTTTCAGGTAATTGATCAAGTCCATATCCACCCCAAAAGTCACTAATTGGACTACTCTGATCTCGTACATTACTTTTTACCTGAACAGAGACTACAGCAGGTTTCACCTGATCTACAACATCAGAAAAACTAGGAATTTTAAGACCTCTCACATAAACAGGTGAAGCCAATGTATTGGATATCAATGGTACCGGAAACAGCATTGCAGAAATACTAATCGCTGCAAAAACTTGGCGAGTAAAAAAATTACAATACGAACCCGTCATTTATCTCAACAACATCCCTTGGACAAGAAAGAAACCCAACGACTCCCAATATCATAAAAACTCCTCCAAGCCAAATAGAAAGCACATGAGGCTTCCAAAAAATATGAACAAGCGCCTTTTTTTGATCGAGAGCATCTCCTACTACAACAATATAATATTGGGACAAACCATCATATAATAAACCTACTTCCGTCGTCTGACCACCTTCTAATGGAAAAAATCGCCTAGACGCTACAATATTACCTCTGATTCCTTTTCTAGTCATCATGACGAAATGTAACCGATATTCCTGATAATTAGGTCCGTCATAAATATCATATCCCTGAAAACAAATATATTTTCCAGCAAAAAAAACTATATCTCCTACTCTAAGATTGACAAGAAGCTCTTTTGTAAATCCTGAAACAGACAAGATCCCAAATAAAGTAATTCCTACCCCTAAATGAGCACAGCTACTTCCCAAAAAAGAAATGCTTCTTTTCCAAGAAAAAAAAGGTGTTCTGAATATCGTCCTAGAAATATGCGCAATACTGCCAGCAACAACCCAAGAAGCAATTCCAAGACCGCTACTCACAAAAAACATTTTTCTCCCTGTTATATAAAAATAAAAAAAGACAGCTAGAGCAATCGCCAAACTTAACCAAAGCCTCTCTGCCATAAGAAAAATATCTCCTTTGCTCCATGATAGAAAAGGACCCAAGGGGAGAACACCTAAAATTAACAACATTAAAGGGCAAAATGTTAAATTAAAAAACGTAGCACCTACTGCAATTTTTATACCCATGAAGGTTTCTAAAAACAGAGGGAAAAGGGTCCCAAGAAAAATAATTCCTGTCGCTATAATTAAAAAGCAATTATTAAAAATCAAAGCTCCCTCACGCGAGAAAGGTTGAAAAAGAATAGTCTCTTTAATTAAATGTGCCCGAAACGCAAAAAGAAAAAGCGTACAACCAATCAAAAATGAACAAATAAAAAGAAGAACGAGAGCAGAAGAAGGATAAGGATAAGTAGCAAAACTATGAACTGATGTTAAAAGATTAGAGCGAGAAATCAAAGTCCCCAATAAACACAAAGAAAAAGTGATAATTGCTAAAAATAAAGTCCACTTTTTGAGAAGTTTTTTCTTTTCAAGAACAATGATAGAATGTAACAATGCTGTGCTCGAAAGCCAAGGCATCAGAGAAACATTTTCAACTGGATCCCAAAACCAATAGCCACCCCAGCCAAGCTCATAATAAGCCCAGTAAGATCCACTGATGATACCAGCAGTTAAAAAAGACCAGGAAACCAATACCCATGGACGAATCCAGCCACAAAAGCCTGAATCTAGCTTTCCTTCAATCAAAGCCGCGATAGAAAAAGAAAAAGAAATAGAAAAACCAACATACCCTAAATAAAGTAACGGAGGATGCCATAAAATGCTCATATCTTGCAAAATAGGATTCAGACCATTACCCTGAAGAGCAGGAGGATCCAAGCGTTGAAAAGGATTAGATGTAAAAAGAATAAAACAAAGAAATACAGAGACAATAACGCATTGAGATATTAATACCAATTTTGCACAATGAACTGGTAATTTTCTATGAAAGAGAGAAAAAATAGCAGTGAAAAATGTTAAAAACAGTATCCAAAGCAGCATAGAGCCTGCATAATTCCCCCATACAGCACTGATCTTGAAAAACAAAGGTTCCTCTGAATGAGAATTCAGTGCAACATTGAAAACAGAAAAATCTGATATGATATAAGCATAAACTAAAAGAAAAAAGGATAACCCAACTAGGATAAAAATCAAGATTGCAATCAAACGGGCTAGCATATAGCCTTCTTCTTTATGAAAAAGACTGAAAAGCAGAACAGCACCTTGATACAAGCTAAAGACAAAGGCTAGAATAAGTAAAAAGTAGCCTATTTCAGGGGCCATACTCCACCATATCTTTTGCTCTATATTTTTCATCATGTCTTACTAAAAGACGTTCAGCAACAAAAATATTTTTTATAAAGTGACCTTCAACAATGACACTCTGCCCTTCGTGAAAAAAATCTGGCACAATACCTCTAAAAGACACCTCTTCACTAGAATGCACATCTGCTACTCTAAATCGGATCTCACCCGGTGAATGATATTCGATTCTTCCTACATCCCCAGCAATCCTGAATGATCTCTGCAACACCCGATCTCTCTGAGTAATCTCTGATGGCAGACGAAAAAAGCTGGATGTTTGACGCAAGGCAACGACTATAAAGCTTATAGCAGAAAGTACAAGACAGACAGCACCAAAAATAATCCAAAATTGCCTTCTATGAAAAATACTACAAATCTGATACATCTCATACGTCCTACACAGACCCTCGCTCTTCTTTATTTGTTTCTCTCTTCTTCAACGCCAGTTAATGCAAGTGCGTAACCTAACATACGAGTCGCATTCTTCCCATTTACAACAATAGCCAAACGATAGGTATCTAATGCTTTCTGAAACAAACCCGCACTAAGATATAAAGTAGCAAGATTCTCCAAAAAATAACTATCTCGTCGATTCCGAGTTAATAGCACCTCAGCCCGGACAAGCTTTTCAGAAAAATCAAGCGTGATAGGATCACGTTCTAACAAGAAAGAAAAAGGATGAGACGAGACTTGAGGAGAACCAGCAAAAATATAAATGACCAAAGAAATAAGGGGAACAACGAACAAACATAACTTTAAAAAAGAGAAAAAATCTGAATCCTTTTTTCTAGCTAAAATAAAAGCTGTTACAATCAACAAGAATAGAAACCCACAAATCGCATATGCTTCCACAGACCAACACCATCAGTCAACTTACAAACGCAAAATTATAGAACCCCATGCAAACCCTCCTCCCATAGCCTGCAGCATGATTAAATCACCTTTCCTCAAACGCCCATCTTTGTCTGCAACAGCAAGAGCAAGAGGAACAGAAGCTGCAGATGTATTCCCATGCTTATCAACAGTAATCACAACCTTGTCATCAGAAATTCCAAGTCTATGAGTCAAAGACTCAATAATCCGTCTGTTAGCTTGATGTGGAATGAACCAATCAATATTTGGAGCCGTGATTCCTACAATCTCCAAACAAGCATCGACAACATCACTAATCATACCTACCGCGTATTTAAAAACCTCCCGTCCCTCCATACATAAATGACCTGTGGTCTGTGTTGTGGAAGGCCCCCCATCTACATAAAGCTTTTCTATGTGCCTACCGTCTGAACGCAGTATCGAGGCTAAAATCCCATAATCTTGACTATCTCCTTTTCCTTCTCTTGCTTCAAGAATCACAGCACCCGCTCCATCTCCAAATAAAACGCAAGTGGTCCGATCTTTCCAATCTAAAAGACGTGAAAAAGTCTCTGATCCAATCACTAAAGCCCTTCTCGCTGTCTTACAGCGGATATAAAGATCCGCTGTTGTCATAGCAAAAATAAAACCAGAACACACTGCCTGGATATCAAAAGCAAAACCATGTGCCATTCCTAAGGCTCTTTGTATTTCTGTCGCAGAAGCAGGAAACGTATGATCTGGTGTTGATGTTGCTAGAATGATCATATCAATATCCTGAATCCCTAGTCGTGCATCTTCAAGAGCAGCCTGTGCAGCCTGCGTGCCAAGTGTAACAGTCGTCTCACCCTCTCCAGCA
Organism: Candidatus Tokpelaia sp. JSC161; assembly: GCA_003331105.1. Classification (GTDB taxonomy): domain Bacteria; phylum Pseudomonadota; class Alphaproteobacteria; order Rhizobiales; family Rhizobiaceae; genus JSC188. The sequence continues at coordinate 485,294 of QEND01000001.1, forward strand.
ATATAACGCTGCCGAATACCAGTACGCTGATGAATCCATTCATCTGAAGTATCTACAATTTCTTCTAAATCTGCGTTTTTCACAACACGCTTTGGCAAAGCCATACCGATACCACAAATGGCAGATCGTATCATTTTTATCCCCAGCACTTTTTATACAAGAAGCAGGTCATTCAATTCAAGGCCCTACTTATTTCGGAGAAACAACATCATTCGACAATAGAAAAAAATAAGATCTATTTTTCATGAAAATGGCGTAAATCGGCAGAAATTTTTTCAAGAAGACCACCTTGTACCATCTCATATCCAATCCTTAATGCAGAAGAAAAACCCTCAGCATCAGTACCTCCATGACTCTTAATCACGACTCCGTTTAAACCTAAAAGCATCCCGCCATTAACCCTCCTTGGATCAATTTTCTGACGAAAACGGCGAAAAGCACCAGAAGATAAAAGATAGCCAAGACGAGATAAAATTGAATCACTCATAGCATCCCTTAGAATTTTGGCGGCTTGTCGGACAGTCCCCTCCGCAGTCTTCAGAGCAATATTGCCAACAAACCCTTCTGTTACCACAACATCCACAGCGCCTTTTCCAATATCATTTCCCTCAACAAACCCTCGATATTCAAGCCCTTCAAAAGTCATATCTCTAAGAATATGAGCAGCTTTTTTAATTTCTTCAAGTCCCTTAACTGCTTCTCTACCAACATTGAGTAAGCCAACAGTAGGTCTTCTCACATGATAAAGAGCACGAAACATCCCTGCTCCCATAATTGCAAAATCAACAAGCTGATTCGCATCAGCCCCAATTGTCGCTCCTATATCAAGAACAATACTATCACCACGTATAGTCGGCCATATACCCGCAATCCCAGGTCTTTCAGCTTCAGCTAACATTCGCAGACAAAAATAAGACTTCGCCATCAGAGCGCCTGTATTCCCTGCAGAAACACAAACATCGGCTTCCCCGTTTTTTACAGATTCGATAGCATGCCACATAGAGGACTTACCACGACCACTTCGCAGAGCCTGAGTTGGCTTTTCATCCATTTCTGTTGCAGTTTCCGTTGCACGAAACATACAACTAGCCAAAATAGGGTACTTTCTCAAAACAGGTTCAACCTTTTCAGCAAGCCCATAGAAAATCAAGCTCATGCCTGGATAACGCTTCAAAGCCAAGGCAGATCCTGCCAGAGTCACCTCTGGCCCGATATCACCACCCATGACATCGACTGCAATCCTAATCACAAAAATCTTCCTATAACATAATAGACAATTAAAATTATTCACTTTTTTCGTTAGAAAATAATTTCTATGAATTCTTCAAAAACCTAAGAACAGAAAAATGAGAAAAACGACTTATTTCTTTTTTCTCAGGCAATAGATCAAACATCAGATCAAAAGATGCTCCGGATTTACGTGGATAAAGATCAAGAGACAGTTCAAAACTTTCTTCCACAACAGCACCAAGATCAATTTCATTCCCATCAAAAACATCAAAATCATCTACTCCATCTAAAAATACTTCTCGTCTATCCAACTGATATTTTTGAGAAATATAAAAAACATCAAAATTCCAATCTATATCATTTTCTACTACTTCTGCTGTTATAATACATTTCTGACGCACTGAAGCCTTAATAGATCCCTTGACTCTTAACCCATCATTTTCCCATAAAAAAACATGCAAATCAGCTGAAAATTTATCCACACCAAGAATCGCATGATTCCTTGCTAATTTCTGATTAGCCTTATTATCTGCTTGCAAAGTCAAATGAAACCCCTTCACTGGAACGCAAGACACCTTCATAGGGTAGGAAAAAACAAATTCCATCATAGATTCAACCAAATGAGGTATGGTATTCCTTGATTCTCTAATACAAACATCATTCCTCACTTGTTCATAGATTGACGATCTCTCTTGAAACTGCTTTTCTTTGCAAGAAACTTCTCATTATTATAGAAGTCAAGTCACTTTACTCATCCTCGCTAAGAGAACAAGGAATAATCTAGCCTGACTCATGATTAATATTACTCAAATCAAATATTTTCTCTCAAAACTTTGCTTAATAGGCACACTGATAGCAAGCGCTTGCAGTACAAGCACTATTCTTCAAACAAGCAAAATTTATAATGAAGGCTATATAGTCGATCCTCAAGCATTGAAAACAATACCTCCTGGATCAAGCCGGGAACAAGTTTTACTTGCACTTGGGTCCCCTTCCATAAAAACTATATTCAACAATGAAGTCTTTTACTATATATCACAGATCCAATACCGCCGGGCACAATTTACGAAAACACAAATTATGGAGCGTCATATTCTAGCTATTTATTTTAATAAGCAAGAAAAAGTAAGCAAAATTGCAAATTACGATCTAAAAGATGGAAAATTATTGAACTCATCTTCTAAAACTACACCCACAGGCGGCAAAGAAGAATCTTTCCTCAGTCAGCTCATATCAGGAGCACGAATAATCCTACCATCCCTTACCAGTCAGTCTCAGGTACCCCATATACTTTAAACTACTTCCTCAGCTCTTTTGCTAATTGATCAAGCAACGCATTAAGTAATCTTGGTTCATCAGTCAAAAAAAAAGATTTTGCAATATCAATATATTCCGAAAGTATCACCGGAATTGGAATATCCTTCCGATTCTTGAGTTCCCAAACTCCAGCTCGAATAATTGCTCTTAATGTTGTATCCAAACGAGACAATGGCCAAGAATCAGGAAGTCTCTTCCGAATAATTGGATCCAGTCTTTTTTGCTCTGCGACAACTCCGGTAATAATAGAACGAAACCACTGAAAATCAGCTGGAAGATACTGTTCTCCATCAATGTTCTTGCCTAAACGAAAAACTTCATATTCTACTGTAATTTCGATAAGACCCGTCCCCGCAATATCCATCTGATATAAGGCTTGCACAGCGGCTAAACGCGCCGCCCCTCTTTTATTCGCCTTCCGAAATCGTGATTCTGAAATGTCAGACACTAAGAAACTCCAAGAGTTCTCTTTAGAGCAATAACATCAAGCATTGCTCTAGCAGCAAAAGCTCCTTTATTATTTATTGAACTTGTTCTATCATGAGCCTGCGTTTCATCATATACAGTAATAATACCATTTCCAATAGCAAGATTCTGAGCTATAGTAAGATCTATAAGTCCTCTAAAAGATTCCTTTGCAACAAGATTAAAATGATATGTTTGACCACGTATAACACAACCTAATGCAATATAACCATCATAAAAAACCCTTCCCTGAGCAGCAGAAGAAATAACACCCGGGATTTCAAGAGCTCCAGGTGTCGTTAGGATATCATAACTAACTCCAACCTTATCCAAAACAGATCTTGCTCCTGCGAGTAGACCATTAGAATATTTTTCATAAAAACGAGCTTCAACAATTAATACATTTAACTTTTCCAACAAATTTTTATTTTCCATCATAGCAACCTATTTTGTCTTTATAGATTCCATAACAAGCAAGCATATCGACTTCTGTATTAAGAAAATCCCCAACTCTACTTTCACCCCATATTGTCATATCAAGGGTATAGCGAGTTAACAAAACATCAAAAATACTTTTATTTACAAAATTAACTGTAAGCGATGTACCATTAAGAGCAATAGATCCTTTAGGAATCACAAAAGAAGCTAAATTAGCCGGTAGTTGTATCTTAAAACGACGAGCAAGACCTTCATCTTGAGCGGCTATAATCTCAGAAATCCCATGAATATGGCCGTATACAAGATGTCCACCTAACTCATCCCCTATCTTAAGCGAGCGTTCTAGATTAATACGCTCTCCTATCTTCCAAAAAGAAAGTGTACTTAAACGCAATGTTTCTTCCCAAGCTTCAACCTCAAACCAAGGCATCCTTACACCTTTTTCAGATAAGGCAACAACAGTTAAACAAATACCAGAACAGGAAATAGAAGCACCCATCTTAAGAGATTCAGACTCATATTGCGAGGAAATGCGCAAGCGCAGCCCCTCTTGCAAAGAGCTCCTTTCTTCAAGAACTCCAATAGCTGTAACAATACCTGTAAACATTAATTACATCACCCTTGTATATTCTAAGTAAGAATCCTCTTCAAAGGAATAACAGCTTATCTTTCGATATTTATTCATTTGATCAGTAAAATCAGGAGCTTTACAGCAATGACCATGAAGAGTCATCGGACTTTTAAACAATATGAGCCTATCAACAAAACCATTCATCCAAAAAGAAGAAGCAACTCTTGCTCCACCTTCAACAAGAAGAGAACGAATCCCTTCTGATTCTAAACGACTTAAAAGATCTTCTAAGTTTATTCTTCCTTCCTCGCTTTTACAAAAAAAAATACGACAACCCGCCGCACTCAAAGCAGCAATTTTCTCAGAATTCTCTAAAAGACTATCTCCACAAACAATCCATAATGGGACGGTCCTAGCGCTCTTCACTAGATGGCTATTCAAAGAAACCCGTAAATGGCTATCAAGAATCACTCGGATAGGCGATCTATCTCCTAACCCTGATAAACGACAATCAAGCATTGGATTATCAACTAAAACCGTTCCAATTCCAATAAGAATAGCATTGCTCTCAGCTCGCAAAAGATGCACCTGCGCTCGTGAAACCATTCCAGTAATTTGAGTCTTTCCAATATCCAAGTTCCCGATAAAACCATTCCCTGAAACAGCAAGCTTTAATGTCACATAAGGCCTGAGTACCCTCTTATGACGGATATACGGCCCAAGGTTTTTCTCTGCTATAGATTTCAAAAAATTCTCGACAACCTCAATCCCAGCTTTTCTTAAACGATGAATTCCTTGACCATTCACACGCGGATCAGAATCACGAATAGCAATAAAAACCCTTGCAACTCCAGCCTTAATTAAGGCATCAGCACATGGTGGAGTTTTCCCGTAATGCGAGCAAGGTTCAAGCGTTACATAAACTGTTGCAGATTCTGCAAGAACACCAGATTCAGCCAAGGCAAGAACTTCAGCATGCGGCCTCCCACCTTTACCTGTTCTTCCCCGTCCAACAATATAAGATCCCTGCTTCGTGTGCTGCACAATCAAAGCTCCAACAGATGGATTATCACCTGTCTGACCACTATGACCATATCCCAATCTTATCGCAGCTTCCATAAAACGCTTATCATCACTCCCAGGCAAAAACGCCTCCTTGAACAGCTCATACCTCATTCCATACGTACGATAAAAGCATTCTTAGACTACACTCAGCTTTCTTAAGTCAAAATACCTAGAAACTAGGATAGAAAGGAAACCTCTCCGTACACAGTCTAACCTTTTTATAGACCTCTTTCTCAACAAAAACATTATCTTCATCTAAATCCGTTTTTTTTAAACCATCTAAGACTTCAGAAATAAAAAAACCAATATCTCTAAATTCCTCTAACCCAAAACCGCGTGTTGTAGCAGAAGGGGTACCAAGACGGATCCCAGACGTTATAAATGGCTTTTCAGAATCAAAGGGAATAGCATTTTTATTACAAATAATATGAGCACGAGCCAGAGCTGCTTCAGCACGGTGACCTGTCAATCCTTTAGAACGTAAATCAAGTAACATTAAATGATTATCCGTTCCACCAGATACAATATCAAACCCGCTCTTTCGAAGAACATTTGCTAACATATTAGCATTCGCTATGATATTCGCCGCATATTTTTTAAAATCCGGTTTCAATGCCTCACCAAAAGCAACAGCTTTTGCAGCAATAGCGTGCATCAAAGGTCCTCCCTGCAAGCCAGGAAAAACAGCAGAATCAACTTTCTTAGCAATACAAGCATCATTTGTCAGAATCAGACCACCACGCGGTCCACGCAAAGACTTATGCGTCGTTGTCGTCACAACATGAGCAAAAGGGATAGGCGATGGATGCAAGCCAGCAGCTACAAGACCAGCAATATGAGCCATATCAACCATCAACCAAGCTCCGACATCATCCGCAATTTTACGAAAACGCTTCCAATCCCATATACGAGAATACGCAGTTCCTCCAGCTAGAATAAGCTTTGGTTTGTATTTAAAAGCCAACGCACAAATTTCATCCATATCAAGCATATGATCATTAGAGCTTACCCCATAAGATACAACATTAAACCACTTCCCAGACATGTTAACCGGAGATCCATGCGTAAGGTGACCACCTGAATTCAGATCCAATCCCATAAAAGTATCACCAGGTTTAAGTAAAGCTAAAAACACAGCTTGATTCATTTGACTCCCAGAATTAGGCTGTACATTTGCAAAAGCGCACCCAAATAACCTCTTAGCTCTATTAATAGCAAGATCTTCAACTTCATCAACGAATGTACACCCGCCGTAATAGCGCTTTCCTGGATAGCCTTCAGCATATTTATTAGTTAAAATAGACCCCTGCGCTTCAAGAACAGCCCGGGAGACAATATTTTCAGAAGCAATGAGATTGATCTCATCACGTTGACGAAATAACTCACCACGAATTATATGAAACACATTGGAATCAACAGATTCTAAACTGTCCTTAAAAAAACAAAACACATCGGACCTCTGTCTTAGATTATACTCATTTTATCCTACATCTCGATCCCATTAAAAGCAAGAATCTCTTGCCCATTCATTCTACATCAATGAAACATATGATTTCTTCAAAATGATTGCAATTTTTCAAGAAAAAACCGTAGAATTCATTATACAAAATCCTAGACCCTACGGAGAAAAAAACGCATGGTAAAAATTTTTATTGATGGCGAGTATGGAACCACAGGCTTGCAAATTCAACAACGCTTATCAAAAAAAAATAATCTTGATATTTTATCCATTCCAAAAGCTGATCGTTATAACACAAATTTGCGAATAGATTATTTACGTTCTTCTGACATCACAATTCTCTGCTTACCTGATCATATCGCTCGAAAGACAATAGACACAATAGAACAGCTTAAAGGATGTCAAACACGCATTATCGATACCTCAACAGCACACAGAACAGAAAAAAATTGGACATATGGATTTCCAGAACTTACCAAAAATCAAAATATACGAATTAGTGCGGCGAAACGTGTTAGTAATCCAGGATGCTACCCAACAGGAGCAATCTCTCTCATACGTCCACTACGGGAATCTGGGATAATAGAAGCAGACTACCCTTTAACAATTAACGCTGTTTCAGGCTACACAGGTGGCGGTAAAAAATTAATTGCTACAATGGAACTTGAGTCCCATCCTCATTATTTCCTCTATGCTTTAAGATTAAACCACAAACATATAAAAGAAATCATGATTCACAGTCAACTTTATCAAACACCAATTTTTACTCCAGCTGTCTCTGCGTTTCCGCAAGGAATGATTATATCCATCCCACTCCATATGAAACTTATGAAAAAAAAAGTCAACTTAACCATAATTCATGAGATACTTCAAAAACACTATGACGGAACAAATCTCATAGAGGTTGCTTCAATTCATGAAATCTTATCCAAAAAAGAAATTCATGCTGAAGAACTTTCCCATACAGATAAAATGAAAATCTACATAACTGGGAGCAGAAATGGAGAACTTGCGAATCTCATAGCCGTATTAGATAATTTAGGAAAAGGAGCAGCAGGTGCTGCGATCCAAAACCTTAATCTCATGCTTGAAAATAAATATCAATAGTCTCCATCAAGATGATAGATATCATCACGAAAGTGTACTCGATCCTCTCCTGTCGACCAAGCAGAAATATAAACAAAATGCAAAGGCACTTGATCTTTTAGCAGAATTGACTTATTCTTACGAGACCGAATAACAGCTTCCATCCTTGCTCTATCCCAACCTGGGGTATTTTTTAAAAGCCACAAATTCATATCCCGAATATTATGGACACGAACACACCCTGATGAATCAAAACGCATCAAATGATTAAATAAACCCTGTAATGGCGTATCATGCATATAGACCGCATACTTGTTATTAAAATTAATCTTTGTTGATGACATAGCATTAATCTTTCCCGGGTCTTGACGAAATGTGAGAGAAAGCGCGTCATTCTTATCCCAATCTATAGAAGAAGGAAAAACTTCTTTTCCTTCTCTATCAAACATATGAATGTTATTCTTGGATAAATAATCTGGAGATTTTTTCATCAAAGGAAGAATATCCTCACGAATAATAGACTGTGGGACAACCCAAAAGGGATTTAGAATGATTTCATAAATTCGTGAGTTAAAAATAGGAGTCTTACGTTCAACTTTCCCAACAATAGCCGTATGGCGTTGCACGACTTGATCATTCTCTACAATTTCAATCTGAGCTTCTGGAATATTCACCATTACAAAACGCTGTTCGTTCAATACCAAAGACATCATATTTTCAAGCCGTTTCAGATTTGCATACAGCTGATTCAAGCGTACTTCTGCATTAATATTGAGAGCATGATAAGTCGTCTTACCTACAATGCCATCAGACAACAAACCATGACGTATCTGAAAACGTTGAACAGCTGCCTTTACATAACTATCAAAAAAAAAGGATTTTCCAGCATCATAAGGAAGATCTTTTGAAATAAGCAAACGTTGACGCAAAAGAGAAACATCAGGATGAATCATACCGAGATGCAACTCTCTCTGAGTTTCAGGAACAACTGGCCATCCTCCCTTAGCTATAATATTCCTATATTCAGGAATAGCCAGTTGAGTATAATATTTTGTAGAAAGACTCAATACAGGTCGATTTGATATAAGTGATCCCCTAACTATTCGTGTATCAAATCGGTCCTCCCATGCATTATTTTTATTCAAGGAATCAAACAATGAAAAACCTAACGCACGATTAGAAAATTCAGAAAAACTAAGACCTAATAACATTTTTAAAAACATTCTACGACTAACAAAAAATGAGCTTCTCATATCCAAACCTGATTCAACCTTCTCACATTCTTGAACATAAAACAGAAAAAACACAAATTAACATAATTTTCAAAAAAACAGATTTTTGATCACTGATTCGCATAAGAAGCAGACCTTCTTTCTCTCTTTCACAAAAAATCTATTGAATCCTCCATTCTCGGCATATATTGCAGAAACATAGAATTTCAGAGCGAAGATCACAAAAAATGACTAGAACCATTGATGAAATTACCCGTAGCTGTCGTTTCCGGCGCATGCGTAAATTCAATTGGTCACGCCGTCTAATTCGAGAAAATCACCTTCATGTGAATGATTTAATTTGGACATTTTTTTTATGTGAAGGAAAAGGAAAGTGTGAGCCTATTAGCTCCATGCCTGGAATCAAACGATTTTCAATTGACATTGCTCTTGAAAAAACTTTGCATGCAGCAGAACTTGGTATACCAGCTGTCGCTCCTTTCCCCCGTGAACCTCTTGAAATAAAAACAGAAAACGGTTCTTATATTACAAATTCAGAAAATCTGATAAACCGTTTTTTACGCGAAATTAAAAAAATTGCTCCGGATATCGGAGTGATTACCGACGCTGCCCTTGATCCCTATACTACCCATGGACATGATGGAATTTTACATAAAGGTGTCATCCTCAATGACGAATCAGTAGAAATGGTAGTGCAGGGTGCACTAGCACAAGCAAAAGCAGGATCTGATATCATAGCCCCTTCAGACATGATGGATGGCCGAATTGGCGCGATCCGCGATAATCTCGATGCTAATGGATTTCAAGATGTCGCAATCCTCTCCTATGCTGCAAAATTTTCTTCTGCCTTTTATGGACCCTATCGTAATGCTATTGGCACAGCTCCTCTCCTTGAAGGAAATAAAAACACATATTATCTTGATCCAGCAAATAGCAACGAAGCACTACGCGAAGCTAAAGAAGATATTCTCGAAGGAGCTGATATGTTAATAGTCAAGCCAGGAATACTTTACCTTGATATTATTTATCGCCTCAAAGAAACTCTTTCCGTTCCTATTCTTTCCTACCAAGTTTCAGGAGAATATGCCATGCTTCAAGCTGCTGCAGCCAATGGCTGGATTGACGGCCTACAAAGTACTATGGAAACTCTTATCGCTTTTAAACGCGCTGGGTGCGATGGTATTTTAACCTATTTTGCATTTGAAATTGCACAAGAACTACAAAAAGTAACCTAACCTTTTCCAAGGATAGCAGTTGCATACACTGAATAACATGCGACAACACTAACAGTTGGTGCTATTTTCTTCAAAAAATCCTTGAAAAAATATTATTTTTGAAGAAAAATTCTTATCATTTGATCAGAAATCTTTTCTTCCTTTTTCTGGAGAATACATGAAGCAGCATGTTGTTACCCGTTTTGCCCCTTCACCTACTGGTTTTTTACATATAGGGGGAGCACGCACCGCTCTCTTCAACTGGCTATACGCTCAACATCATAACGGTAAAATGTTATTACGCCTTGAAGATACGGATCAGAAACGTTCCACAGAAAACGCGGTCGATACTATAATAGAAGGATTGAAATGGCTTGGCCTTAATTGGGATGGCTCGGTCATATCACAATCTTCTCGATCGCAGCGACATCGTACCATTGCGGAAGAATTAGTAAAAAAAGATAAAGCTTATTACTGCTATACAACACCAGAACAACTAGAGAGCATGCGTCAACAAGCTACATCAGAAGGGCATACTCCCCATTATGATAGATATTGGAGAACTCCTCATTGTATCCAAATTCCACATGGAATTATCCCCGCAATCCGAATCAAGGCACCTCTCAAAGGACATACGATCGTTCATGATCGTGTACAGGGTCAGATCTCTTTCCCAAACAAGGATCTTGATGATTTTATTATTCTACGTGCTGATGGGACTCCTACTTACATGCTTTCCGTAGTTGTAGACGACCACGACATGGGAATAACACATATTATCCGCGGGGATGACCATCTCACGAACGCTGCACGCCAAAAAATTATTTATCAAGCAATGGACTGGGATGTCCCACTCATGGCACACATTCCACTTATTCATGGCACAGATGGCAAAAAACTTTCTAAGCGCCACGGTGCTCTTGCAATCGATGCTTACCGAAAAATGGGCTATTTACCAAATGCATTATTAAACTACCTTGTACGCCTCGGCTGGAGCCATGGAAATGATGAAATTATATCTCAATCCAACATGATTAAATGGTTTGATATAGGTGACATCAATAAAAGTGCAGCACGCTTCGACTTTATGAAACTTCAAGCGATCAACAGTCATTATATTCGCACAAGCAATCATGGTGCACTAGAAGATGATATCCTTGCAATCCTTTATGAAAACATGAAAGACACTCTTATTCAAAAATATCAAAAACAGTTACATGATATCATCCCTTATATGAAAGAAAGAGCAAAAACCTTAGTCGAATTAATTGATGGAGCAAGTTTTATTTTTTCTCAACGTCCACTCTCTCTTGATGAGAAAGCCTATTCAATTCTCAATGAAGACGGGATTAACACCCTGACTCATCTTTTTCCTCATCTTGAAAAGAGTATATGGAGTACAGAAAAACTAAGCGAGACCATACGCACCCATGCAAAAAGAAACGGTCTTAAATTAGGCAGCGTTGCTCAACCTCTACGTGCTGCTATCACAGGACATGCTATATCCCCTAGTGTTTTCCAGGTTTTAACAATTCTCGGACGCGAGGAATCACTAGGACGCATCCGAGATGCGATGACTTCAAGAGCTAAAAGGAAACTCAAAAATTAGTATATCCAAAGATTTATATCTTTAATGAAAAATAGAAAAACATTCTGTAAACAATCACACAAAAGCTACAAAAAATACGAAGGAAGATTTATGCAACCAAATAATGCACAAATCACAGTGCAAGGAAAAACAATTGAGCTTCCCATACGTAAAGGAACGATTGGACCTGATATTATAGATATCGCCTCTCTTTACAAAAAAACAGGAACTTTTACTTATGATCCTGGATTTACCTCAACAGCGTCATGCGAATCACGAATCACCTATATAGACGGGAATCAAGGTATCCTTCTTTACTGCGGTTATCCCATTGATGATCTAGCAGAACATGGTGATTTTCTTGAAACATGTTATCTTCTCCTTTTCGGATCCCTCCCTAATAGAGCGAATAAAAAAGAATTTGATCATCTTGTACAACAGCATCACATGGTCGATGAGCAGTTCTCCCGCTTTTTTCAAGGATTCCGCCGTGATTCACATCCTATGGCGGTGATGGTTGCTTGCCTTGGAGCTATGTCAGCATTCTACCATGATTCTATTGATATTACCGATCCACAACAACGAAACATTGCTTCGATCCGTCTTATTGCTAAAATTCCAACCTTAGCTGCCATGGCTTACAAATATAGTATTAGCCAACCTTTCATTTATCCACTCAACACACTTCACTATACAGAAAATTTTTTACGCATGTGTTTTGCCGTACCCTGCGAAACATACTCTATTAATCCAATTATTGCCCGTGCCATAGATCGAATTTTTATTTTACATGCTGACCATGAACAAAATGCTTCTACCTCCACTGTACGCCTTGCTGGATCTTCTGGGGCGAATCCATTCGCTTGCATCGCAGCAGGTGTCGCCTGCTTATGGGGCCCGGCTCATGGAGGAGCTAACGAGGCATGCTTAAAAATGCTCGAAGAGATTGGGTCTGTTCAGCGAATTCCGGAATTTATTAACCGTGCAAAAAACAAAAAAGATCCATTCCGGTTAATGGGATTCGGTCATCGTGTCTATAAAAATTACGATCCACGAGCCAAAATTATGCAAAAAACTTGTCATGAAGTACTCAAGGAATTGGATCTCAAAGATGATCCACTCCTTAAAATTGCAGTTGAGCTTGAAGACATTGCCCTTCATGATGAATACTTTATCGAAAAAAAACTTTATCCAAACGTTGATTTCTATTCAGGCATTACGTTAAAAGCCCTAGGATTCCCAACTTCAATGTTTACAGTCCTCTTTGCTCTTGCCCGTTCTGTTGGGTGGGTAGCACAATGGAAAGAAATGATTGAAGATCCCGCTCAAAAAATCGGACGTCCACGTCAGCTCTACACTGGTCCAAGTAAACGAAATTACATACAAATCCAAAAGCGTCCCTAAAAGTAAAAATCTCATAACATGCTCTTACCTTCAGATATCCGGTCTCTTATAAAGAAAAGGTAATATTGTCTCAACAGCAATCTCTCCAGAGGGTTTTGCTGTATGCATCAGAACAGAAATCCTTTTTAAATTTTCAACCTGAGCTCTCCGACTCAAACTATTCGTCAAATAGGATTCTAAGTGACGGGAAAGTATGCCAGGTCGAACAAACTCGTTAAAGTACTCAGGGACAACAGGTTGATCAGCTATGATATTAGGGAGTGCAGCACTCCAACAAGTGATTCGTGGCATAATAAATTTTTTAGAAAACCAATCAACTCTATAAGCTAAGACCATTGGAATCCCACAAAGAGCCAATTCAAGAGAAACTGTACCAGAAGCAGCCAGAGCCGCATCCGCATCTATAAAAGCCTTCCATTTCTCTTCCTCACCCACAACAATATCTGGTTTTATCGGCCATAATCCAGCAAGAGCACGCACTTCAAGTTCAATTCTCGGAATTGTTGGTAAAATGATCTTAAAATCAGATGTCTTGTTTCTTAACTCCTTTATCGCTTGACCAAAAACCGGCATTAACCTTCTAATTTCAAAACGACGTGAACCAGGTAAAACAAGGACTGTACGAGACCCTTTTAAAAAAGCCCCTCTCTTTTCACGTTCCGAACAAACATCAAGTAAAGCTTTACAAGATAACAGACGATGACCAACATAAGTCGCAGGCGGCCCTCTAAGGGTTTTCATCACTTCTACTTCAAAAGGTAAAACAACAAGAACATGATCAATAAAAGACCGCATTCCTCCTGCCCTCTGAGACCGCCAAGCCCAGACTGAAGGAGCAATATAGTTAATAATCGGAATCGTAGGATTCAGTCCACGGACTTTCCGGGCAACACGATGAGTAAACTCAGGACTGTCAATAATAATCAGACAATTCGGCTTTTCATGAGCAATAAAAAAAGAAACCTGCCTTATAAGTTTTAGAAGTCTTGGCATTTTTTTCAAAATGGCATCTATTCCCATTATAGCAATTTCGTCTAAATCAAAGAAACTTTTTAACCCTTCTGCAGCAAGATGCTTCCCTCCGATACCAATAAGATCAATAGCACATCTAACCTTATCCCTCAGTGCTAAAACAAGATCAGCTCCAAGCAAATCACCTGATTCTTCCCCTGCAATCACTGCAAGTTTTAAGCGATCGGCCATTTCCCTGATCCTCAAAATTCTTTATAATGTTTCAATAAACATAGTATATTCATCCGCTATTTTTATAGTTTCTTCCAGGTTCAAAATCAATGTGTGCCCAGCTTCTACAGCAATCCCAGAAAGAGCAGCCTTATAAGCATTTTCTATAGTCTTTGGACCAATGGTTGGCAAATCCACCCGTTCATCCTGAGTGAGTTTCATCACTTTTACTAAGCCTCCTCCCTTTCTGGGAATCGATCCTTTCGATCGCATCCAAAGAACACGATCAAGCATATTATCTGTACCTTCAGCTCCTTCAACTGCTACAACACGACCACCAACCGCTACAGCAGCTTGTCCAATATCAAGTTCACCTAATCTGCGAGCTGCTTCAGCTGCAAGGAGAATATTACATTTATCATGCTTACTAGAAGTAACTTTTGTAAGAATACCCTTAGGAGCAAGAAGATCAGGAAAAATTTCCTGAGCACCCAGAACATGAAACCCATACCCTTCAATCAGAGTAATCAATGCTCGTAATAATGTATCATCTCCTTTCCCCAAGGCAGTAAAAATTTTTGGAAAAGCCTTCAAAAGGATCCAACCATTCCTACATAAATCCCTCAACTGCGGACGACAGCTAATGCCGCCAGCTAAAACAACACGTCTCACTCTCGCCATCTTTAAGGAATGAATCAATCCAGAAAAATCAAAAATAGGAAGTTCACAATGCTCAAAACGGTAAAGCCTTTTATCTCCTTCACCTCGAAGAATAATAAGAAAAGGGTTCTTCCCCTGATCCTCTAACCCCTTAGCAAGAATCAATGGCAAGATACCGCTTCCAGCAACAATAGCTATTCTTTTAGACAATCATCTAATCTCATCTACTCTTAGGTGTACACAAAGGACGTCTTCTATTATCGCAAACAAATGCAATAACATCTGCAACAATATCTGATTCAGAATAAACTTCTAAGACTTCCAATGCACGCTCACGAATAGGCCTCCTTCTATCAAATAACATTGAAACGGCACAACGCATAGTCTGAATTTCAGAACGCGGAATACCAAAACGTTTCATACCAATAAGATTAAGACCGCCAAACCATGCATGAACACCAATAGCTGTTCCATAAGGAATCAGATCGCATGTTAAAGCAGCCAAGCCACCAACAAAGGCATGATGCCCAATACGTACAAACTGATGAACTGCCCCTCCACCGCCAATGACCGCATAGTCACCAACCTTCACATGCCCACCAATCATAGCATTATTTGAAAATGTTACATGATTCCCAACAATACAATCATGTGCAACATGTGCATAAGCTAAAAACATGCAATCATTCCCAATCAGGGTTCGACCAAGACTCGTATCAGAACCACAATGCATAGTAACACCCTCACGAATAATACAATTCTCCCCAATTTCAAGAGTGGTACGATGACCTTTATGCTTTTTATTCTGAGGATCTCCACCAAGTATAGCCCCCGGATAAATTCTTGAGTTTTTTCCTATTCTTGTAGAACCTATAACAACAGCATGACTCATTATCTCCGTATAATCCCCAAGCACAACATGAGCCCCTATATGACAAAACGGACCAATCACAACGTCCTCTCCTAATTGGGCCCCAAACTCAATACATGCCAAGGGATGCAGCTCTCGACTCATGAGTCATCCCTATCTAGACTGATCATTGCTGTCAGCTCAGCCTCAGCAACTAACTTAGTTTCAACGACAGCATCACATCTATAACGAAACACATTCTTACGCTCCTGCAGTTTTTGTACATGAATCACAAGACGATCCCCTGGAATCACCGGTTCACGAAATTTAGCATTGCGAATGGACATAAAACGAACCGCAAATTTTTCATACTTACGTTGCAGAAGACAAATTACCCCAGCTGTCTGAGCCATTGCTTCAATAATCAAGACACCAGGCATAATAGGATTATCTGGAAAATGACCTGCAAAATGCGGCTCATTAACTGTTACATTTTTTATCCCAATAGCAGAATTATTTCCATTAATTTCCTGAATACAATCAACTAACAAAAACGGATAACGATGTGGTAATGCAGCCATTAAGTGTCTAATTTCAGCTATGCTCATATCTCTCTTATTTTTATCGCTCATCCGTATCATCCTCATCCTTCCCTTTTTTGTTTCCTATACCACGTAGCGCTGCTACCTCCCTCAACCATTTCCTCACTGGACGGGCTGGAATACCTCCCCATTTCTCTCCATCTGGAATATCGTTCATAACACCGCTTGCTGCTGCAATCTGTACTCCAGAACCAACAATAACATGATCAGCGATACCAACCCTTCCCCCTAAACGAGTCTCTTCACCAATCACACAGCTTCCAGAAATACCACAATGAGCGGCAATCAGGCAAAACCTCCCTATTCTTACATTATGAGCTATCTGAACAAGATTATCAATCTTAGTTCCTTCACCAATAATTGTATTATGCAAAGCCCCTCGATCAACAGTTGTATTAGCACCAATTTCGACATCATCTTGAATAATCACAGAACCTATATGAGGAATCTTCTCAACTCCTCTGTTACTGGAAACATATCCAAAACCATCCTGACCAATACGCACACCAGCATGAAGAATCACACCATTTCCAATCAAAGCATACTGCACCGATACCCCAGGACCAATATAACAATTACGGCCAATTTTACAATTTTCAGCAATCACAACACTTGCTGAAACCACAGTTCCAGAACCAATTTCAACATTTTTTCCAATAAAAGCTCCCGCCTCAATTGTAATATCCTCTTCTAAATTAACAGAAGGATGGATATAAGCTCTATATGAAATACCAATGTCACCCAAAAACGATGTTGATTGTATCGCTAAAGGATAAAGCATACGTGCTATCGTTGCAAAATCTTTCCGTGGATTACATGAAACAAGAGCAGCAACTTCAGATGGCAATTGATTTACCAATTCTTCTGAACAAAAAATAGCTGCAGCCGCTAAATTAGCCAGCAAGCCTTGCTCTTTCTTTCCTTCTGCAAAAACAAGAGTTCCAGGACAAGAATTATATAAAGAAGCTACCCCTTCAACTAGAACAGAAGCTAAATCTTTTTGATATAAGATAGCTCCCGTACAATCAGCAATCTCCGCAACCGTTATCCGACGTAACGGTGTAAAAAACATTGCATCTGCCATCCAAAAAACTTTCTACCCAGGCCTGAACCGGAAAGCATATCAAAATTTAGTTGAAACGCCGAAATTAAAATTTTGAACTCTATCCCCCTCTTCCTTCCTCAAGGGAAAAGCATAATCAAAACGCAATGGTCCAAAAGGGGAAGCCCACATTAAACTCATCCCTATAGATGCACGCCAAAAACTATCTTTATTCATTACCGGACCTTCTAAGTCAGGGATTTTCGGTTGATAATCATTACCATACAGTGTCGCTGCATCCAAAAAAAATGCAGCACGCATACCAAAATTACTTGGGAGAATCGGCATTGGAAACTGCAACTCAGCTGTTGAATTCATATAATTTTTTCCACCTAAAAAATATATATTTCCATTAGATGAAGTCTGCATAGGACCAATCCCATTAAATTTAAATCCGCGTATTATATCTAAATTACTTTTAAAGGTATCAAAAATACGAATACCATCCTTCCCCGTTCTATAAATAGAGCCAAAACCACCCCTAAAAAAACCAACTAAATCATACTGATCTAACAGTGTTTGATAAAAAATAGATTTTCCTGATGTTTTGAGAAAATCCGCATTCCCACCAAGACCAGCATATTCCTGATTTACATTAATAAAAATACCAGAATGAGGATTCTCCATATTATCAATCGAGTTATAAACCATACCATAAATCAAAGATGATCGACGCCATGGACTATTCTTAGCTGCTTCGATCACAGCCCCGGAATAACGATCGTAAAGTTCTCTTAAATCATCATTATCAGAAATCTGACCTAAATCATATTTTTCTTCAAGATAATTATATGCCAAACTTCCTTCAACCTCATCTGTAATAGGAATCCTAAAACGGATCATCCCACCAGTCTGTCTTACATCATAGTCATCATTCATTCTATATGTCTGATGAAAAACATCAAACCCTGAGGATAGACGATAACCCAAAAAATAAGGTTCTGTAAAAGAAAAACTGTAATTACGTGAAGCCTGTTGACCTCCTCCAAGGCCAAAACGCAAATACTGCCCACGACCAAGAAAATTATGATCTGTAATAGAAGCCTCAAGGGACAGACCAGGAGATTCACCACCTGTTGTATAACCTCCTCCAACAGAAAAATCACCTGTCGGTTGCTCAAGAACATCAACTACAAGAATAATCTGATCTACATCAGAACCAGGAGCTGTCGAGATATTAACCCTTTGAAAAAAACCTAAGGATTCAAGACGATGTTGAGCACGCTTGATTCTAATCGGACTAAAAGAATCCCCCTCGCTCATATCAAATTCACGACGAATAACCTCATCACGTGTTTTATTATTTCCATGAATTTCAATCCGCTCCACATAAGTCTGAGAAGACTGCTTCACTCGGTAAAGTATAGAAATTTTATGATTCACAAAATCACGACTGGTTAACACCTCAAACCTTGCAAAACTATATCCTAAATCCGAAATACGATTCTCAAGAGCTAGAAGAGAATCCTCAATCTTTTTAGCATTATAAACATCACCTTCATGTATCTTTAATATTTTTCTCAAAAAATCTGAATGAATACCTATCATGCTAGTATCAATATTAATATCACTGATATGATAGAGGCTTCCTTCATCAAAACTAAAAGTAATTTTATATGTATCATTTTCTGGATTCAATCCAGCATCGGATGCAATTAAATGAAAATCTGCATAACCATGATCATTATAAAATCGATGCAATGTCTCTCGATCTTCAGCTAAACGCTCCTCACTATAAATATCACCACCTGTTAACCAATTCAATAAATTACTTCTCTTACTCCTAATTACATCTCGCAAACGAGAAACAGAAAAAGCCCGATTTCCTTTAAAGATAATACTAGAAATCCCACTCCGTTTCCCCTCATTAATTTTAAACAGAACATTTACATACCCTTGTCCAAGATTGACAGTACTCGAGCTCACGCTAACCTCATGAAAGCCAAGATGGAGATAAGCATCATGAATGACTTGCTTATCCGATTCTAAGATAGAAGGTTCAAAACTTCTATGTACTTTCAGCACGATCATGCGCTCCAAATCTATATCCTTGATTTTCTTATTTCCTTGAAAGGAAATCTTTCGAATCATCTTATCTTCAACAACATGAATCACTAAAATAGGGCCATCTAAATGAATGGCTACATCAGAAAAAATTCCCATAGAAAAAATACGTTTCGTAGCCTTATCTATATCAAGATTAGTAATCTCCATACCTACATTCAGTCCAGCACTATTGCGAATAGTTTGAGAATCAACATGAAGATTCCCAGACACTTCAATCCTTGAAATAGTTTCAGCCATAGCTAGAGATACACTTGATAAGGCTAAAACAATAAAAATCCTTATCCATAAAAAGAGTAAAGTCTTTTTCACAATAGACAAGCTCCTCATAAAGCAAAAAAGTTTTAAACTTAACAATTAGAACTTTAACATGGAATATAATTGTTTATTATTGTAAATATCATCAATAAAATAATAAAAATTAACCCAATCCTTACAATTTTTTTCTGAAAAGAAACTGAGAACTGTCTACCTAAAATCCCTTCTAAAAGGTAAAAAACTAAATGTCCTCCATCAAGAGAAGGTATCGGTAATAAGTTAAAAACTCCAATACTCATAGAAAAATAAGCAGCAAGCTGCAGTAGTGCTCCAAAACCCAATCGACTAATTTTCCAAGCAATTTCAATACTCTGCACAGGACCACTTAACTGACAACGATCGCCCTTCCCTTGAAGAAGCCTAATCATCAAATACCAAGTTTGGTTAAGAGTGTATAGAGTCTCATCTAAAGCATAGCGAACAGAATCAAGCACATTATAGTGAATTTTATTTAGATTTTTCTGAGCAAGAATTCCAATGTGTCCTATACGAAGCCCATCCTCTCTTTTAAGCAAAGGGGTTACAACCATATCAATACGCTTTCCATCACGCATCACAGTAAAATGAATAGGATCATCTCCATGAAGCATAACATAACGAGAAAGATCTTCAAAACTACTAACACTCCTGTCTTCTATACTTAAAAAGCGATCCCCTGACTTCAACCCCGCTTGGAAAGCAGGCAAATTAGGAATAACATCTTTTACTATGGGAGCGGTCACCGTTCTTCCAACTGTAAAAAAAACTATAGAAAAAACAAACAACGTAAATAAAAAATTAAAACAAGGACCAGCAAAAACAATAAAAGCACGCTTCCAGGCCGTAGCTGCACAAAAAGACCCAACGAGTTTATCCTTCCGTTTGTCATCTAAAAAAGATAACCTATCCTCTTCCCCTACAAACTTAACATATCCCCCTAGAGGAATGAGTGCTACCCGCCAACATGTCCCATGCCTATCCATAAAACTTCGAATCTCTGGACCAAACCCAATAGAAAAGACAGAAGCATTGACAGAAAACCACCGCGCAACTAAATAATGGCCTAATTCATGTACAAAGACAACAAGCATCAGAACACCCATGACACCTATCATGCGAAAAATAGACTCATAAAGTGTTACAATGATCCTAACAAAGTCCAAATCTGCTCACCTCCAAGTCAAGTGTCTTCCTATAGGAAGATAGGATTATTGAAAGCAGTAGTCATTATATATAAAAGAACAGATGCAACCACTAACCCATCAATCCGATCCATAACACCACCGTGTCCCGGAAGAATATTACTAGAGTCTTTAACAGAAAAACGACGTTTAAGCCACGACTCACCTAAATCCCCCATTTGCGAAGCAATAGAAATGAAACATGCAATAGAAAAAACAATACACCCCTTACGCAAGCACATCTCCATCATTATCCCTGCAAGGCACATCCCAGATACTATACCAATTATTAATCCTCCCAAGGCACCAGACCAAGTCTTTCCAGGTGATAATACCGGTGCTAATTTGAATCCTCCAAAAATACGCCCACAAAAATATGCTCCACTATCTGTTCCCCAAACAACAGCATAAAGAAAAAACACTGCATGAGCACTTAAAAAACTTAAGGTCATCGCGAGCAATGATGAATAAATAAAACCAAAAACAGCCCAATAATTACGAGCATAAGAAGCTAAAAAAATCAAACAACATGCAAGTAAAATGATCAAAATAAGAATAGAAGCAGATGTTTTATAAAACAAAGCAACAGAAAAAGTGCCATAACACAACCAACCGCATCCTCTGATTAAGCAACTCTCCAATGGCAAAATAAAACTATTCCATTCATAAAAAACAAAAGCAGCAACAACAATAGAAAACAGAATAAAAATCTTTCCTCCTATCCAGGTTATAGCTAAAATAGGAAAAGCAAGCACTAAACTTGTTAACAAACGAGCCTGAAGATTTGATATATTACCGCCCTCCCTTCATAAAATCATTCCCCTCATCTGTTCTTCTTCCAGAGCACCAAATCTCCGCTCTCGCTGACAAAATCCCGCAATAGCCATATCAAAATCAACTGTCGAAAAATCTGGCCAAAGACACGGCACAAAACTAAGCTCAGAATAAGCAGCTTGCCATAATAAAAAATTAGATAAACGCATTTCACCACTTGTCCGAATAATCAAATCAGGATCAGGCATTAACGCTGTATCCAGATATGATGCAACCAGCGGATCATCTATATCATCATCCTTAATCCTACCCGAAGTAATATGCTCTGCTATTTTTCTGACAGCTCGTACAATCTCATTACGTCCACCATAATTAAAAGCAACAACTAAATTAAGACCAGTGTTCGAGAGTGTTAGAGTTTCAGCTTCATAAAATAAACTAACAATATCTTCTGCAAGATCATCCCGTTCACCAATAATATGAATTTTTACATTATTTTTATGTAAATCAACTAAATCACACCGTATAAATGATTTTAACAGCGATAAAAGATATTCTACTTCATCAACAGGCCTTAACCAATTCTCAGAAGAAAAAGCATAAAGTGTCAACCACTGTAGTCCAAGATTCGAAGCATGCCGAACAATCTCCTGTAAGGTTTTCATACCAGCCCTATGGCCTACAGCACGTGGTAAATTACGAACACGCGCCCAACGACCGTTCCCATCCATAATAATAGCAATATGGCACGGTAGCAGCACATCAAACCTTTCTCTTGAAGACTCTCCTTTCATACTTTCATAATTTCCGCTTCCTTAAAAACAAGAAATTTATCAATTTCATTAATCATATCATCAGTCATTTCTTGCACCTTTTCAGACAGAAAACGTATTTCATCTTTTCCAAAATCTTTATTTTTTTCAGATTGTTTCAGATCATCCATACCATCACGACGAACATGGCGGACAGAAATACGAGCCTGCTCTGCATACTGATGAGCAATTTTCACCAATTCACGACGACGTTCTTCATTCAGCTCCGGCAAAGGAATACGTAAAGTCAAACCATCGTGAATAGGATTCAGCCCTAGTCCAAAACTCCTTATCGCCCTTTCTACCGCAGGAATCATACTTTTATCCCAAACAGAGACAGAAAGCATACGGGATTCAGGCGCAGAAATACTAGCGAGTTGATTAATGGATACAGAGGAACCATAAGCCTCCACCATAATAGGCTCGAGTAAGGAAACAGATGCACGACCAGTCCGCAATCTTCCTAAGTCCTTTTTAAAAATAGAAACAGCCAAATCCATTCGGCGGTTAAGATCTTCTACATTAAACATAAGATCTTCACTCCTTCCTCACATTTTTTTTTCCTTCTTAGGCATGACAATCAGATACAATTGTAAAACGCCCTCTTCCTTTCAGGACATCAGCAAATCCACCTTTTTCATGAATAGAATAAACGATAATCGGAATATGATTTTCCATTGAAAGCGTCACAGCCGTTGTATCCATAACAGATAGCCCACGCTTCATTAAATCCTCATGCGTTAAACGTTCAAAACGTTCCGCAGCAGGATTATTTCTAGGATCAGCAGAATAAATACCATCAACCTGTGTACCCTTTAGAAGAACATCCGCCCCTATTTCCGCTGCACGAAGAGCCGCCGCTGAATCCGTTGTAAAAAAAGGATTCCCAGTACCTCCAGCAAAAATAACAACTCTCCCCATATTCAAATAGGCTATAGCTTTACGTTGAGAAAAACTCTCATATATCTGTGGCATAGCAATTGCTGAAAGAACGACAGCCTCAATACCAATCCTCATCAATGAAGTACGTAAGGCTAAAGAATTAATCGCAGTTGCTAGCATCCCCATATGGTCACCCGTTACTCTATCTCCTCCACGAGAGGCAACAGCAACACCACGAAAAATATTCCCTCCGCCAAGAACAACACCGACATCTACCCCAAGAGAACGAACCTCTGCAATATCAGCAGCAATTCTATCAGCAACAGATACATCAATGCCAAATTTTTGGCCTCCCATTAAAGCCTCCCCTGATACCTTTAGCAAAACCCGTTTGTAAAGAAGTGCCATATTAATGTCTCCGTCATCATCATGGGATCAGTCAATTTTGAAGACTGGACACACGAAGGCTATTCTATCCTCTATCCTCATGCAGACATGTATTTAAAAGGAGAAGGAAGTGAAATCTCTATTACGGAATTTCCTTCAACAAAAAGCCTATAAATCCTTATAAAAACAAATGTTTTATAAAAAACTATACTATTTCCTTCTTTTCAATTCCATCACCTAAAGCAAAACGAATATAGCTCGATATCTTTGCCGAGGCGCCAATTAAGCTCTCGGCCTTTCTCAAAGCAGATTCAACTGAAATATGAGGGGAATGCACAAACGCCTGGGAAAGAAAAACAACCTCTTCATAAAACTTATCCAAACGACCTTCAACCATCTTTTCAAGAAAAGCTTCTGATTTTCTAGATTGACGCACTTGCTCTAAAAAAAAAGATCTTTCACGTTTCACAGTCAGGGGATCTACATCCGCTTTATTCAAAAATAAAGGATTTCGTGCTGCCACATGCATCGCAAGCTGATGCCCAAATTGATGAGCAGCAGCTTGATCTCCATCTGTATCAATAGAAACCAAAACACCTATTTTCCCAAGACCATCAGAAATCCTATTATGGACATAATTAGCCACAATACCCTTAGAAGGGCTCAGCATAGCTACACGACGTAGAATTATGTCTTCCCCAAGCCTATACACAGCTTCCT
The DNA here is from genome assembly GCA_003331105.1 of Candidatus Tokpelaia sp. JSC161. Classification (GTDB taxonomy): domain Bacteria; phylum Pseudomonadota; class Alphaproteobacteria; order Rhizobiales; family Rhizobiaceae; genus JSC188. The sequence goes on from QEND01000001.1 coordinate 509,876, forward strand.
TAATCGCATCAGATACTGTTATCCCTCCTGGATAAGCAGCACTATATACCTCTTTCATTGAACCGTCTGTTACAAAAGCCGCCTGTGATACATTACGTACAAGCTCCTGAAAAGCAGAATTCCTAGCAACAAAATCTGTCTCAACATTAAGCTCAACAAGGACAGCCTTTCTCCCATCTGAGAAGACTCCGACTAACCCATCACAAGCCACACGATCTCCCTTGATAGCAGCTCTAGTAATACCATTTTTACGTAGCCAATCAAGCGCAGCTTGCATATCACCATCGGTTGCAACTAAAGCAGATTTACAATCCATCATGCCAGCACCAGTTCTTTCACGAAGTTCTTTTACCTGAAAGGCCGAAATACTCATATTATTTGCTTTCTACTATTTTAGAATGAATAGGATTCAGTCTTACACAACATTCAGTAGCATGAGTTTCTTTAAGCTGTCAGCTTATGAAAGAAGCTCAAGATCCGGACTAATATCCACCCCCATAGATCCTTGCTGACGAGCAATCCCATCCAACGCAGCTCTAGCTGCTAAATCACAATAAAATGAAATGGCTCTAGCAGCATCATCATTACCTGGAATAGGATAATCAATATCATCCGGATCACAATTTGTATCTATCACTGCAATGACCGGAATTCTTAAACGTTTTGCCTCCTGAATAGCAATTCCTTCCCGATTCGTATCAATAAGAAATATCACATCTGGAACAGATCCCATATCTCTGATCCCACCAAGAGCACGATTCAGCTTACTCTGCTCACGTTCTAAATGAAGACGTTCCTTTTTAGTAAAGCCATATGCTTCAGAAGCAATAAGCTCATCCAATTTACGTAAACGTTGAATAGAATAAGAAACAGTTTTCCAATTAGTCAGCATACCTCCAAGCCAACGTGCATTCACATAATACTGCGCGGAACGCTGTGCTGCTTCAGAAATAAGATCTGAGGCTTGACGCTTCGTACCAACAAAAAGAACACGACCACCACTTGCAACTGTATCAGAAATAAACTCCAAAGCTCTATACAACATGGGAACAGTTTGTGAAAGATCAAGAATATGAAGGCGGTTACGCTCACCATAAATATAAGGAGCCATTTTCGGATTCCATCTATGTGTCTGATGGCCAAAATGTGCACCAGCTTCTAACAGTTGGCGCATAGTAAAATCAGGTAATGCCATTATTTTTTTCCTTTCCGGTTAAGCCTCCACGGATTCAGACAAGAATTGCCACCGGCGGACTGCGCTTTTTTTGAGCCCCTTAACTCATCCGTGTGCGGAATTCTGCGTTTTTTACAAGAAGATAACTGCTTTTGCAAGATATATAAGAGATACCAAGAAAAAGATTCCCCCTAGTCACAACCGAAACTAAATCCTTGAATCAACAAGACTATTGCAAAAAAATGGATTATACTGATGATACTGATTATTATTTGATTCCAAAAAGAAAAAATATGTCTGCTCAATCTCTCTTTGAATCTCTCTTTGGTTCTTCCATAGCACCACCACCTATTTCTAATTATATTCCTCTTATACAACGCGGAAACCAAATCTTCATTTCTGGACAATTACCATTTAAAAATGGAAATCTTATAGCCACAGGAAAAGCAGGAAAACATGTAAACACAATAAAGGCCCAAGAAGCAGCAGAATCCTGTGCTCTCAATATACTTGCTCAGGCACATGCTCAAATCAAGGATCTGAACCGAATTCAAAAAGTTATAAAAATTAACGTATTTATTGCTGCTATACCAGATTTTACGAATCTTACGCATATTGCAAATGCTGCTTCCAATATCTTTATAAAGATTCTAGGAAAATCTGGAACCCATGCTCGCTCAACCCTTGGTGTCTCAGTCCTTCCAATGAATGCAACAGTTGAAGTTGACGCAATACTAGAAATTTAAAAACAAGAAAGTAAGCAGGAGAGAATGAAGAATACCTATAATAACAACAACATTTTTGCAAAAATACTCCGAAAGGAAATTCCGTCTATTCGTGTCTATGAAGATAACAACACTCTAGCCTTTCTGGACAAAACACCAAAAGCTCATGGACATACCTTAGTTATTCCACGCAAAGCATACCGTAACCTCTTCGACGCAGATCCAGAGACCTTAGCTTACCTTATTCAAACCGTACAAAAAATTGCTAAAGCCGTAAAAACAGCTTTTTTAGCAGATGGTATCACTCTTATGCAATTCAATGAAGCCGCTTCTGGCCAAACAATCTACCATCTTCATTTCCATATTATCCCGCGTTTAGCTGATCTTCCTCTTATCACGGATCCAATCACTCTAGAAGAAGCTGCACAAAAAATACGTTTAGCTCTACAGAATCTCTAAAATCTACGTACATATATCGTTAAAAAAAGAATGACCTTATTTTTTCTTAAATACAAAAACAAATGATAAATAGTTTAAAAACTTAATTGATTTTTCAGTTTTGCTCAAATAAAGCCCCTCTGCGAAATAGTGAATAAAGAACAGAAGCCTTTGATATTTGGCTCTGGCAAAGTTATGACTGAGGAGTTAGATATAAATGATAGAGAACAATACGGATGAAACTATAACTATCAACACACAGATCATTCGTAGTTTAGCAGAAATTCTCAATGAAACAAATCTTTCCGAGATAGAGGTTGAACAGGGGAATCTACGCATCCGTATTTCCCGCACTGGACAACAACAAGTAAGCCAGAGATCTACAGAGCAGCACACCGCTTCTTCCATCAGCAGCAGTCCCATAGCTACTCCTACAACATCTTCTCCTTCTTCTACTAAAGAAGACAATACGAAAAATGCCATCACATCTCCTATGGTTGGCACTGCATATCTCTCAGCATCCCCAAATGCAAATCCATTTGTTCAAATTGGACAACAAGTAGATGAAGGGCAAACTCTTCTTATCGTTGAAGCCATGAAAACTATGAATCAAATTCATTCCCCACGCTCAGGTATTGTGAAAAAAATACTCATTGAAGATGCCCAGCCTGTTGAATTTGGTGAACCCCTAATCGTTATTGACTGAAATGGAGGGTACATGATTAAAAAAATTCTTATCGCTAACCGTGGAGAAATTGCACTTCGTGTTTTAAGAACATGTAAAGAACTTGGAATACAAACAGTTGCTGTGCACTCTACAGCTGATGCTCATGCCATGCACGTTCGCCTTGCTGACGAAAGTGTCTGCATCGGCCCACCTCCCGCATGCGATAGTTACATGAACATGAATCAAATCGTAGAAGCTTGCGAAATCTCTGGAGCCAATGCTGTTCATCCCGGATATGGATTTCTTTCTGAAAACGCTCAATTTGCCGATGTCCTCGAAAATAACGGAATGATCTTTATCGGACCAACAGCCGCGCATATCCGAATCATGGGAGATAAAATCGAGGCAAAAAAAACAGCACAACAGCTTGGCATACCCATTGTCCCTGGTTCACAAGAAAAAATAAAAGATAGTATAGAAGCTGAAACAATTGCTAACAAAATTGGGTTTCCAGTGATCATTAAAGCCGCAGCTGGCGGTGGAGGACGTGGAATGAAAATTGTCCGTAGCGCGGAAGAATTACCACTCGCTCTTTCAGTCACGAGCTCAGAAGCTAAATCAAATTTTGGGGATGATGCAATTTATATCGAAAAATATCTTGAAACCCCACGCCATATCGAAGTCCAAGTGATCGGGGATGGCAGAGGAAATACACTACACTTAGGAGAAAGAGATTGTTCATTACAAAGACGACATCAAAAAATATGGGAAGAAGCAAACTCACCGGGTCTCAATCCAGAAGAACGACAAACAATTTGTGATATTGCTTCAAAAGCTTGTGCTCAATTGAAATACAGAGGAGCAGGCACATTTGAATTTCTTTATGAAAAAGGAAATTTTTATTTCATTGAAATGAATACTCGTCTACAGGTTGAACATCCAATTACAGAAGCAATCAGTGGAATTGATATTGTACAGGAACAAATACGCATAGCCTCAGGCTATGGCCTATCTCTTAGTCAAGAGAAAGTCAGGTTTTCTGGCCATGCAATTGAATGCCGCATCAATGCCGAAGATCCAGTAACATTTCTCCCTTCTCCAGGATTAATCACTCATTTTCATACGCCAGGTGGACTAGGAGTCCGGATTGATTCAAATGTTTATTCCGGATATAGAATACCCCCTTATTATGATAGCCTCATCGGAAAACTTATTATCCATGGACGGGATCGAAGAGAATGTATGATGCGTCTCAAACGGTCCCTTTCTGAATTTGTTGTTGATGGCATTAATACTACGCTACCGCTTTTTCAGCACTTAGTAAACCATCAAGACATTATAAACGGTCATTATAACATACATTGGCTAGAAAAATACCTTTCTGAAAAACCTTAAATATGATGAAAGATCTTTGTCATACGACCTCTATGAAGCAAAAAAGTCAGATGAGATCTTTTTCTATTGCTACCTGGAATATTAATTCCATCCGGTTCCGATTACCACTCATCCTCCAATTTCTTCAAATAAAAAAACCAGATATACTCTGCCTTCAAGAAACAAAGTGTCCCAATGCTTACTTTCCTACCAACTTTTTAAACAATGCTGGATATAAATACATCACCTTTAGTGGTCAAAAAAGCTATAATGGTGTTGCTATTCTAGGAAAACTTCCATTTTCCACAATAAGTAAACCTGATTTATGTGATAAAAATGATTGCCGTTACATAACAGTGACTGTGAATATAGGAAGGAAGATTCATATCCATAACTTCTATATACCAGCCGGGGGAGATGAAGCTGATCCCGAATCAAATCCTCAGTTTGCCTACAAGTTAGAATTTTTGCAAAAAATGAAAAACATTTTTAATCAAAATTCCTATTCTTCTATCTTGACTGGTGATCTCAATATTGCTCCACTCGAAAATGACGTATGGTCACATAAAAAAATGCTAAAGACTATTAGTCATACACTCATTGAAACAAATAGCCTAAAAGAAATACAGATTCAAGGTGGTTGGATTGATCTGATCCGCAACAAAATTCCTGAACCGAAAAAAATTTTTACCTGGTGGAGTTATCGTTCAAAAAATTGGAAAAAATCCAATCGTGGACGGAGAATCGATCATATATGGGGATCACTTGATTTAGTTCCATATCTCAATGATATTGAGATCATGCAAGAAACACGTAATTGGGACAAAACATCAGATCATGTTCCTATTTTAGCAAATTTCACTTTTACGTGATTAGGATTCTCAAAGAAACATTGATTATATTGATTGGAAGAATAGCAAACATACCAGAACAGAATATTCAGAAAATAGTTGATGTCCCGTCTTTGTATAAAGATTCGGAGCTACCAAAAGATGAAACATATTATGATTTATATTGGACTCCTTACTTTATCAGGATGTCTTCTCGTACCTGAAAAATCTTTAATAGCAGAAAAATATTCATTAGCATCAGAATCATCTCAATTAGAAAAGCTATCAGGATGGTGGAAACAACTTGATGATCCATTCCTCAATCAATTAATCGCTCAAGCAATACAGAATAGCACAAATATTGCAGATGCAAAAGCTCGAATCAGAGAAACACGCGCGAGTATGCAACAAGTAAACTACACACTTGCTCCAGTATGGAATGCTTCCCTCTCAGAAGAACACAGCGGTGGCAACAATCTCTCAGAGACTCCCCGCTATAATGCAAATCTTACTTCTAGTTGGGAAATGGATCTTTTTGGCGCTAATCAACGAAGTCTTGAAGCTGCTAAATACGGTCTAGATGCAGAAAAAGAAGATTTACGCGCAACAACTGTAGCACTCATTGGCGATATAGCTAATTCTTATATTGAAGTACGTCGTCTTCAAGCACAAATCTTATTGACCCATACAAATATTTTAGCACAAAAAAACATGCTCCATTTAGCCAACAAAAAATTTTCTAGTGGTGCAATATCTGGCCTTGAGCTCAATAATGCAATTGGTCAAACTGCTACTATCGAATCCAAAATTCCAGGTTTAGAAGCAGAGCTATCTGCTACTATTCATCGTTTATCTGTCTTGATCGGGAAAAAACCACTTGCTCTAAATCAAACAATCCCTCCCCTCAGAAAAATACCTGAACCACAAGGGCCTCTTCCCAAAAATATTCCTGTCAATATTCTATCAAGTCGTCCGGATATACGTGTAGCAGAACGTCGTTATGCCCAATCAACTGCACAGATTTACCAACGTCAAGCAGAACTTTATCCATCATTAATAGGCAACCTTGCAACAAACGCAGCACAAACAGGTGATATTAGCTGGTCTTTCGGACCTACTCTTCATATCCCAATCTTTCAAAATAAAAAAGGACAAGCAGCTATTGAAATAGCTCTTGCTCAAAGAGACAAATCTTTCATTGCCTACCGTTCTTCTATTTTAAAAGCTTTAGAAGAAATAGAAAATGCACTTGTTTTTCTTAAAAAAGACAAGACTTTTTCAAAGAAAATAGGAGAATCAGTCAAAGCCTATACTCAGTCTCTCAAACTAGCACGTAACCTTTATAAATCGGGGAAAACAAGTTTGCTTGAATTATTAAATGCAGAAGAATCCTATTCTGCAGCAAAAGAAGCCTACATTAATAGCCGAGCTGCACTCACAAAAGATTATATTGCACTCATGAAAGCACTGGGTGGTGGTTGGGATGGCACCATGAATATCAATTATCGAGACTAACACTGGTACTAAGTCCCTAGGCTCCTCTCACTACTGAAAAGGTAGATCATGTTATTTACTAAACAACGAGTTCTCCCTGTCCTTATAGCAATGAGCGGACTTCTCCTTCTTTGGATATATTGCTCTTTTTTCAAAAGAGAACCAGAACAATATATAACCTTCTCTGTTAAAAGAGGGAATATCGAATCAAGCATTCTAACAAGCGGCACCATTAAACCACATCGCTTAGTAGCAGTCGGGGCAAGAACAACAGGTCTCATTATTTCACTAAAAGTTCGTCCAGGAACTTTAGTAAAAAAGGGAGATTTGCTTGCAGAACTTGACTCAACGGCGCAAAACAATGAATTGAAAAATAAAAGAGCTATTCTCTCTATTAATTATGCCCAATTAGATGAACAAAAAGCAAAATTTGTTTTAGCTCAAAAAAATCTCGAACGAGAACAAGATATGATAAATAGCCATGCTATATCAAAAGCCGATCTTGATAATGCTGAAGCACAAGTTCAAATCTGTAAAGCAGAAATTAAAGCTCTCAACGCACAAATCACACAATCAAAAATTGCTGTAGAAACAGCACGTATCAACTTGAGCTACACACGTATCACTGCCCCTTTTGATGCCACTGTACTCGCAACACTCGTTCAAGAAGGACAAACTATAAACGCGGTACAATCCATACCAACAGTGGTCATTTTAGGAGACCTCTCCATGATGACTGTACATACAGAAATTTCTGAAGCAGATATTATGAAGGTTAAGCCTAAGCAAAATCTTTACTTTAACGTCATTGGTAATCCTAATCGATCTTATCAAGGCACACTCACAATCATTGAACCAACTCCAGTAACAATTCGCGATGATATAAGCTTTAATTCGAATATTAACACATTAAATGTACAAACAACAGCAACCTATTATAATGGAATCTTTAATATTGAGAATAAAGATGGTGAATTACGTACTTACATGACAGCAGAGGTACATATAATTCTAGGAAAAGCTACAAACGTTCTTCTGATTCCAGCAGACATTCTCAAACAACCTGAAATGGATGGCCTTTATAAAGTTTATGTTTTACAAAAAAATAATACAATTATCGAAAAAAAAATAAAAATTGGCATTAACAACAAAGCAATGGCTGAAGTTCTTTCTGGTTTAGCTGAAAACGATCGCCTTATTCTAGAATCCCAGGCTGAGGTAAATAGCAAAAAGCGCCACATCAGATTATGGTAACTCATCATGCTAAAAAATGATCCTATTATTAAACTCATTAACGTGCAGCGAAGTTTTATGAGTGGAGAAACAACAGTCCACGCCCTTAAAAATATAAATCTCAGCATTCATAAAGGTGAAATGGTAGCAATTATTGGAGCTTCTGGTTCAGGAAAATCAACTCTCATGAATATATTAGGGTGTTTAGACCGCCCATCAGCCGGAAGCTACCATATAGCCGGTCAAAATACAAATTTACTGAAGAGTGACGAGTTATCACAATTACGGCTTTACCATTTCGGCTTTATATTTCAGCGTTATCATCTCTTAAAAGAACTAACAGTTCTAAAAAATACAGAAGTCCCTGCTATCTACGCAGAGCAACCCTCTTCAAAACGTAAAAAACAAGCAAAATTCTTGCTTAAAAGACTTGGAATCGAAGAAAAAAGCTACCATCAACCTAATCAACTTTCAGGCGGTCAACAACAACGTGTTTCAATCGCACGTGCGCTAATAAATAATGCAGAAATAATTCTCGCCGACGAACCAACTGGAGCACTCGACAAAAAAAGCAGTGAAGAAGTCATACAGATTCTCACAGAGCTTCACGAAGAAGGACGCACGATCATCATCGTTACACACAATCTTGAAATAGCCAAAAAGGCAGCACGATTGATTGAAATCAGCGACGGAACAATTCTATCGGACTCTTTCAATTTCAAAACATCATTAAAAAAAGATAAAAAACAAGAAAAATCTTTTAATAATGTTATCCCATCCAAAAAGCAGAAGAAAAAAAAATTTTTTCATTCTTTCACCCAACTCTTTGAAGCCTTTTGTATGGCACTCCTATCTATGACAGCACATCGCATGCGCACTTTTTTAACTATGCTTGGCGTTATTATTGGAATCGCAGCAGTTGTTTCAATGGTAGCACTGGGAAACGGCACACAACAAAAAATCCTTGAAAATATTAACCGTTTTGGCACAAATACCCTTACAATTTTTGCTGGAAAAAGCATGGCAGACGTACGTGCTGCCAAAGTCACAACATTAGTCGATGAAGATGCTAAAGCACTCCTACAAGAACCCTATGTTAAGGCTGTAGCCCCAATGGTTGCCACAACAACAATAATAAGACATGGAACCATCGTGGGTAACACATCTATTTCAGGGGTAGGCAATCAATTTTTTACAGCAGAAGGAGTGAAACTAATTAAAGGACGACTTTTTGATAACAATAGTATTCTCAATCGCTCACTTGAGCTCATTCTTGAAAAAGAAACAGCTAATACACTGTTTCCTTCAGGAGAAAATCCTATAGGGCAAATTATCCTTCTAGGAAAAACTGCCGCACGAATCTGTGGTATTGTCGAAACGCAACGATTTGGACCTGGAAATAATACTTTATCAGTTTACCTTCCTTATACCACAGTACAGACACGTTTCCTAGGAAACACAACCGTACGCTTCATTACTGTACTCTTAGCAGAAAATGCTAATTCACATGTAGCAGAAAGCGCAGTAAAAAAATTTCTCATAATGCGCCATGGTACAGAGGATTTTTTCATCCGCAATAGCGAAGAATTCCTTGAACAAGTAACAGAAAGTACACACGTATTGACCATTCTTGTTGCTTCTATTGCTTTAATATCCCTTTTTGTTGGCGGAATTGGTGTCATGAATATCATGTTAGTTAGTGTATCTGAACGAACAAATGAAATAGGACTACGTATGGCTATAGGTGCATGCCGACATCATATTTTACAGCAGTTCCTTGTTGAATCTGTTCTTGTTTGCTTAATTGGTGGGGCACTTGGTGTTTCTCTAGGATTCTTAGTTGGGAGTATTTTTGATAGTATCCAGACACCTTTCAAACTCATTTATTCCTCTTCTTCTATTATCACAGCCTTTATGTCATCGACACTAGTTGGTATGATTTTTGGATATTTGCCTGCACGCAATGCTTCTCGACTTGACCCAATAGTCGCTCTTGCAAGAGCTTAATACACACACAACAGACTCTTTAAGATAACAAATCTCTTTTTAACAAAGCTTTTAACAGAAATTCTGTTTCTGGCGTACGCTCAGAATGAGTAATAAATCCTCCACCTAAAACTCGAGCATTCTCTGTTATATCAGAATAAAAAACACATGCCTGCCCAGAGGCAACACCATGTGCGCCACAAGGAAGCTCAATCCAAAAGCCATCTACATCAGAATGCAAAATAGCTGAACAAGGCCGCTGCGTTGAACGAATTTTTACAGCCATTTCTACTTTTCTCTCAGAAAAAGAAAGCATATCCCCAGAACCAAGCCAGTTGATATTACGTAAATAAATCTTATGAGTTTTCAATGCCTCTTTGGGCCCAACGATCACTCTAGAATGCAGAGCATCCAGATAAACAACATATAAGGCTTCTCCTGTTGCAATTCCAAGACCACGACGTTGACCTACTGTAAAATGAAAAATCCCAGGATGATCACCCAGTATACGGCCATCAATATGAACAATTTTACCAAAATTCCTTGCTTCTGGGTTCAAACGTGAAACCACACTTGCATACCCTCTTTCATGGACAAAGCATATATCCTGACTATCGCACTTATGAGCAACAGGCAACCCAATTTCTTCCGCAAATTTCCTGACCTCTGACTTCAAAAAAGTCCCGAGTGGAAAACGTAAATAGTCAAGTTGACACTGTGTTGTTGCAAACAAAAAGTAACTTTGATCTCGCTCTAAGTCAACAGGGAGATAAAGGGCACGGCTACCCCCAGCAACAACACTCCGAACATAATGACCTGTTGCTAATGCATCGGCCCTCAATTCATCAGCTGTTTCTAAAAGATCCTTGAATTTAATACTCTGATTACAAAAAATACAGGGAATCGGTGTTTCTCCATTACTATAACTCTGAGCAAAAGGAGTAATCACCGCTTCATGAAAACGTTTCTCATAATCTAGGACATAATGAGGAATATCTAATATTTCACAGACACGCCGTGCATCATCAACATCCTGCCCGGCACAACAGGATCCTACACGCTCTTTCAGCCTTCCATCATCATATAATTGCAATGTAATACCAAGAACATCATATCCTTCACGCTTCAACAGAGCAGCAACGACAGAAGAATCCACTCCACCTGACATAGCAACAACAACACGAGTATTCTCTGGAGGAGCAGGTAAATCAAGAGTATTCAAAAACATAAAACACACTCTTTTACAAAACCAAAGATATCTAGATTTCTAAAAAAACAGTATTCAAAAAATCCTTTAGGAATCTTGGATTGCTTTGAATCCCCAAAATCACCTAATCATCAATAAAGAACAACATTATTTTCCTGATAGGTCTAAAAGTTTTCTAAAAAAAAGCAAGAAATTTATGAAGAATATTCTAATATTTCCATTCAAGATGATTCTTTCAATCCTGACCCTTCCCGTCCCTTTATCAGGTTTTTATCATCAAAAACCTTCTTAAAAAGAAAGTCTCCTACATCTCCTTTAGCAAAGGACAATTCACCAATACGACCGTTTTTATATACAATATTTAACTTCATCCAAGATAATCTACGCATAATATTTAAATTTCTGCTTAAAAATGCTTTAGAAGAATTCATCGCAAGAATAAAAAAGTTATCAGCAATTTTAACCGGAAACGTACCTTCCAAAGCCTTGCCCATTGAATTCTCTGAATTTTTAAATAATAAAGGACCTATACGATCAACTGCTCCTCCATCAAAATTCTCTGGTAACACAAAAATCAACTCTATTAAATAGCCAGCTGGAATAGAGTAATCATAATTACGGCGAATCGTCATACGTAACATCATCTTTTTTTTAGGAATAGATATATCTCCACGAATCATCATCTCTTTAGGAGATTCCTCATACAATAAGGACCAAGTCACTTTACCTGTCTCTACTATCTCTGGAAAAATATCTGTCTGTGCTTCACGAAAAATTACAGATGGTTTGTCTTCTAAAGAAGCTGTTTCCTCTCCATCAGGCATCAACCTCCATGGTGCTTTAAAAGGCTTTTCTCCAACTAAACTTTCAAGGACACCTGAATGAACAAAACGAGCTTCTTCTTTAGAAGAAAATAAACCTATCATAAACCAAATAACTACACATGACATAACAAAACATGTGCTTGCAATCGCAACATAAGCTAAAAGCTTTTCTTTATCTAAACGCTTCTTCCGTGCAGCAGCCTGTGCCAAAATACCCGCTATCATAAAAGGAGCGTTCTTTTCCCTCAAAAGAGAGTCTTCGCTATCCTCTTTCATATGAAGAGTCTCTTCTGAGACTTCTAACTCCTTACTCAGAAAGGATTGAGGATTCCTATCAACATCATCTATCTGAGATAAAAAATCCGATAATTCTTTAAAAAAAGAACCATAAAACCTATCCCTATCACTTTCTTCTACAGAAGAATCGCTCAGTTCTCTGCCCTTTAGCAAAAAATCAGGAATCGCTCCTCTTTTATCAGAATCAACTCTAGAAGAATCAAAAGACAAGGATCCTTCAAAAGTCTGAATTTTCTGAAAATCACTTCTCTCTTGATTCAAAGAAGACTGCACCGGAAACAACGGTACATCCTTTGTGGAAGATAATCCTTTAGATTCCACAAATAATGGAATATCAGGTAAATGCGCAGAAACCTGTTCGTTATCAGTTTCAACAAGGAAAGGCTCTCCCCTCCCTAGAAGATTTTTCTTTTCTAAAGATTCTAGATCTTTTCCAGAATTATTGACTACATGAGATATAAAAGATTTTCTTTTCCTATCAAAAAATTGATCCGTCTCTTCTTGAAAGTCTTGCTCAGTCTGATATACTGTAGGTTTAGAATATAATTCTTCAACCTTGTTTATTGACTTTTCTATCAACTTATAGTATAATCTTGCTTTTGCATAAGATATGCTAGTCGTGCTAAGCTTATTTTCAAAAACTTCTAGCACATGAGCGTAAACTTGCCGACGTAGCTCAGGCGTAGTTTTGCTGTGCTTATCAATTTTGCTCTTCAATAATACTACAAAATCTTCCATACAGTCAATTATCTCTGTCTAAATCCCTTTTCTAAAAATTTAGTTCCGTTTAGCATCCCAGGCGCATACCCGCAAAAAAACACACTAAATTCAATCCTGAAAAGGATCTTTTAAAAGAATCGTGTCTTCACGCTCAGGACTCGTAGAAAGCAAAATAATCGGGACACCAATAAGCTCTTCGATACGAGAAACATATCTCAGTGCCTCTTTCGGTAAGTCTTTCCATTCACGAATAGAGGAGATCCTCTCTTTCCACCCTGAAAATGTTTCATAAACAGGGGTCAGTCGTTCCTGTAAACCTCTTGAACTCGGAAAGTAATCTAGAGACTCACCTTCTAAATTATAAGCAACACAAATTTTAATCTCATTCATTCCGTAAAGAACATCCAGCTTAGTCAAGGCAATACCGCTAATACCGCAAACCGTAACCATCTGACGCATCAAAACAGCATCAAACCAACCACATCGACGCTTTCGACCTGTTACAACACCAAACTCATGACCTCTTTCGCTAAGAAAAGCGCCAACATCATTCCTTTGCTCTGTTGGGAAAGGTCCCTCCCCAACCCGGGTTGTATAAACTTTTGCAACAGCAAGAACATAATGAATTGCTTCTAAAGCAAGACCTGACCCTACTGCTGCCTGTCCAGAAACTGTATTAGAGGATGTTACAAATGGATAAGTACCAAAATCATTATCAAGCAATGCTCCCTGTGCCCCTTCAAATAGAATTCGTGCTCCTAGACGACGCTGTTTATCAAGAAGAGACCAGACTCTATCCATAAAAGGCAAAACATCATCAGCTACCTGCATAAGCTCTTGATAAAGAGCTTTAGAAGAAATTTCCGATTCTCCCATACCACGCCGCAAAGCATTATGATGCACGAGTAAACGCTCAATCTTCGTCATAAGAGTATCAGGCTCAGATAAGTCTACCAATCGAATCGCCCTTCGTCCTACCTTATCTTCATAGGCAGGCCCAATCCCACGCTTTGTCGTTCCAATTCTAAGCCCAGATCCCGTATTTTCACGATTAGCATCAAGATCACGGTGCAATGAAAGAATAAGAGGCGCATGTTCAGAAATACGTAGAAGATCAGGAGATACCTTAATACCCTTGCTACGTAGGCTAGCTACTTCTTTAACAAAATAATGCGGATCAAGAACAACCCCATTTCCTATAATTGATAACTTACCTCGTACTAATCCTGATGGTAACAGAGATAATTTATAAGTAACATCATCAACTAGCAATGTATGCCCAGCATTATGCCCCCCTTGATAGCGTACAACGACATCTGCTCTCTCAGAAAGCCAATCAACAACCTTGCCTTTGCCCTCATCGCCCCATTGAGCACCGACAACAACCACATTAGCCATTTTAAAGAACTCCATTCAAATCAATATTTTACAAACCAGCATAACCTTATTTTTTTTATTATTATAATGAACAATATCATTCTTAATTTGATATCATTCTTTTTTTACCATCTTTAAATGTAAAAAAATTAGCTCTCTCTCTCAAAGAGATTTACATCAAATAAATTTCTTATTAAAATACTAAAAGGATGATTTAAGAAAAAAATTTCTCTTCGGATTTTTTATGAAGTTAGTAGATATCACCTACATGCATGAATCTAGCATTCATCATCATGACATTGAAAATCTACATGCCACAGCTTTTGGTCCTGCTCGTTATACACGCGCAGCCCATTTTATACGTCACGGCGGTTCTCATGATCGATCCATTTCTTTTATTGCAAGCGCATATCAAAAAATTATTGCTTCTATACGCATGACACCAATCATAATCGGCTTTAGCAAAGCACTACTTTTAGGACCCATTGTTGTATCCTCTACATATAAAAACGCTGGAATTGGGAGCACATTAATAAATATGGCACTCAAAGCTGCAGAAAAAAAAAGACATAAACTCGTTATTCTTATTGGAGATGAAGCATATTATCGCCGTTTTCATTTTTTACATGTCCATGCTGATCAAATGATTATGCCTCTTCCGGTAAATCCCAAGCGCTTGCTTGGACGTGAGTTCACACCCGGAGCTCTCTCAAAAGCAAACGGAATTGTTCGCCATATTAACTGTCTTAGAAACGAGACGAGCACCATTCCAGTTCTCAATTGCATCCTTTCTGTCTAAAGATAGACGTTTCCATAACTTATATCTATCAGAAATCAAATGCCCTCAAAATTCGATTTTAGAAAGTAAGATCATGGCAAAACATATAAAAGACGATGCAAACCTTTATAACAAGAAAGCTTTAATCGATTATCTCTCTGAAGGATGCAAACCACTGAATCAATGGCGTATTGGTACAGAATACGAACAGTTTCCATTTTATTCAAATACGAATCAACCAGTCCCTTATAATGGAGAAAGAGGAATCAGTACACTGCTCAAAGAGATCAAAACCATAATAGGCTGGGAAGCTATTATGGAAAAAGAAAATATTATCGGTCTCAGGCACCCCAACGGAGAGACGAACATCTCACTTGAGCCAGGAGGACAATTTGAATTTTCAGGAAGTCCACTTGCAACGATCCATCAAACATACCACGAAGTCCATAGCTATCTTGCACAAATAAAAAAAATTGCGAACACCCTTGGCATTAGCTTTTTAGGAATCGGCTCTCATCCTGCCTGGACACTCGCAGAAACACCTATCATGCCTAAATCCCGTTACAGAATCATGAGTCATTATATGAAAACAGTCGGAACAGATGGCCTCAACATGATGTATAGAACATCCACAATTCAAGTCAATCTTGATTTTTCATCAGAAAAAGATATGCGACGTAAAATGCAAGTTGCCATGAAATTACAACCCATAGCCACTGCACTTTTCGCAGCCTCTCCTTTTACAGAAGGGAAGCCTAACGGATTTCTTTCATGGCGCTCCGAAATTTGGCGCCATACAGATAAACAGCGCACAGGTATCCTCGATTTTGTTTTTTCTCCAGAATTTTGTTTTTCTGATTATGTTGAATGGGCGCTAGATATTCCTATGTACTTCATAATACGTAATACTCATTATTATGATGCTAGAAATATCACTTTTCGTCAATTTATGAATGGCGCTCTTAAAGAAAAAATTCCGAATAGTCATCCAAGAATAAGTGACTGGGAAAATCACCTCTCAACTCTTTTTCCTGAAATTAGATTAAAAAAATTTCTTGAAATGAGAGGAAGCGATAGTAGTCCATGGCAAAACAGCTGCGCACTCCCAGCTTACTGGACCGGACTACTTTATGATCAAGAATCCCTTAGAGACGTAGAAACACTAACAAAAGATTGGACTTATTCAGAAATACAAGAAATACGTAATTCTGTTCCTACACTTGCATTAAAAACACCTTTTCGTAAAACAACTCTTTTCGAGTTCGCACGTGAAACCATAAAAATTGCTACAAAAGGTCTAACAAATCGTCATCAGCTAAATAAAAAAGGAAAGGATGAAACATTGTTTCTTCATTTCCTTGAAGAAATTACCCTTTCCCGGAGAACTCTAGCAGAAAAAATGCTTCAACAATATCAGAACCAGTGGTTGAATTCTATTAACCCCCTCTTTCTTGAAGATAGCTCCATGAGACACTTATAAACACTTATAAAGAAGATCAGAGTACTCCCAAACATTCCTGGTGAAAAAAAAGTAAATATCAAAATTTATGAAAAAAGAAAATCATTTCAGAGAAATGAGCATATCAGAGCTTTCAGGTATGCTTAAAAAAAAAGTAGAAAATATCTTTCCTCATGTACGCGTGCGGGGCGAAATTTCAGGCTATAGAGGTCCGCATACCTCAGGACATTCCTATTTTTCTTTAAAAGATGATAAAGCAAAAATTGAAGTAGTGATCTGGCGAAATATGATGAAAAAACTTCAAGACCTACCAGAAAACGGGATGGAAACAATTGTTTTTGGTAAAATATCGACTTATCCTTATTCTTCGAAATATCAATTAATTATAGAATCAATCAAACCAGCCGGGGTTGGCAAATTAATGCTTCTTCTAGAAGAACGACGCCAAAAACTCCAAGCTCAAGGATTGTTTGATCATACACGAAAAAAAAAATTACCAAAAATTCCTGAAATCATTGGAGTCGTCAGTTCCCCGAGTGGTGCTGTAATACATGATATAGTTCATCGTATTTCCCATAGATTCTCCTCACATATCTTACTCTGGCCAGCACGTGTACAAGGAGAGACAAGCAGTTCAGAAATTGCAAAAGCTGTAAGTGGTTTTAATAACCTTTCTAAAAAAGGAAAAATTCCAAGACCTGACATTATCATCATTGCTAGAGGAGGTGGAAGTTTGGAAGATCTATGGAGTTTCAATGAAGAAATTCTTATTCGTGCTGTTTATGAATCCAATCTCCCTGTGATTTCAGCTGTTGGGCATGAAACAGACTGGACGTTAATTGATCATGTTGCTGACAAGCGTGCAGCAACTCCAACAGCAGCTGCAGAATTAGCAGTCCCACTAAAAACTGAACTAGAAAATATAATATCTTCACTGACAACCCGAATGAAGTACGCTCTTTCCCGCATCCTTTATTTTTTATCTCAAAAACTAGAAATCACAAAACGCAACATACCACAAAAAAACCAATTACTGTCTTTAGCATACCGCCGTTATGATGAGGCTACTCTTCGAGTCTCCCAAACCTTTATCAAAAAAATAAGATACAGTAAAAATGACTTTTATGAATTTTCTAAACAATTTTTTATTGATTCTCTTATAAGTCGTTGCCTACAAGATAAAAATTATAATCTGCTTGTAGCTGCACAAAGTCTTCCTCCGCTCATCCTTATCCATCTAAAGCAAAATTATCATCATTTTTCTCAAGCCCTTATTAGACAACCACTCCTCACAATTATTTCAAATAAAAAAAAACGTTTTGAAGATGTGAAGCACTTACTAAAAATACTCTCTTTTCAAACAATCATGCAAAGAGGCTTTGCTCTCATTCTCAGTTCAAATAAAAAGCCAATAAAAAAAGCTTCTGATATTATCAGAGGCGAACCTTTTATTATAAAATTTCTTGATGGAGAAATTCAGGTCATCTCTAAAAGTTAGAAACAATCTTCGCCAGCCGAAACTCTCACCCCTTATAAAACTTACGAATTTCTTGAATGACTCTATCCTGATCCCTATAGGACAGATAAGGATGCATTGGTAAACTTAAAACTTTCTTAGATAAAATATCTGAAATCGGCAATCCACCTTCCACACGAGGAAAGCGACAATAAGCCGGTTGCAAATGTAGTGGTTTTGGATAATAAACAACAGAAGGGATCCCTGCCTTTTTTAAATGTGCTTTTAGAGAATCCCTCTTTGCAGCTCTAATTGTATATTGCGCATAAGCAGAACGACAAGCATTTTGGAGGGATAGAGGCACTTCTACTTCTACAACATCAGCAAGCCCATCTGCATAACGTGCAGTTATTAAAGCACGCTTTTCCATTTCCTCTTCAAAAACAGCTAATTTTTCAATAAGAATTGCTGCTTGAATAGTGTCTAAGCGAGAGTTCATACCAATACGTATATTATCATACTGACTTTGCCCGCTCCCATGTAAAAGAATAGAACGCACAATTTTTGCTAAGATATCATTATTAGTCAAGATAGCACCACCATCACCATAACATCCCAACGGCTTCGCTGGATAAAAGCTCGTCGCAGCAACATGACCAAAAGCACCACACTTAATATTATCACGTACAGCGCCTACAGATTGAGCAGCATCTTCAATAAGAAAAAGATTTTCTTCTGCTGTGATAGCTGTAAGTATTTTATAATCTGCAGGCAGACCGAAAAGATCAACAGAAATAACGGCTTTCGGGTTAAGACGTCCTTCTCTTCGAATCATACTAATCGCTCGCTTCAGCTGATCAGGATCTATATTATAGGTATGAGGAAGCACGTCAACAAAAACTGGCTCTGCCCCAGTTAAAGCAACCGCTTCTGCCGTTGCAGCAAAAGTAAAAGAAGGACAAAAAACAGCATCCCCTCGCCCAATACCTATGGCCATCAAAGGACTGAGCAAAGCATCTGTTCCATTAGCGCACGCTATAGCGTGTTTTACACCAATATAATCAGCAAGATTTTTTTCAAACACAGACACTTCCGGTCCTAGAATGTAACAGCCTTCAGAAATCACTTTCATGACTGCAGCATTTATCCTCTCTCCTATATAGGACCGTTGAAGGCTCAGATCAATAAACTCCATAACAACTCCGAATCAAAAAGTATCCATTATAAAAATCATTCATCCATCTCATCCATCATGATATGATATTACGAGTATCTTTTACACTCCCATCTGTTAAAATTCCTAAAACGGCAATCGCTTCCTCACCATTAGTCAATGGTTCATCACGCGTTCTGATACAATGAAGAAAATGCTCTAATTCACGGGTTAACGGCAATCCTTCTTCAACAGAAAGATATTGCGCTTCATCCGCAGTAAATGCCAAGAGTCCATTCTCATTCCAAACAGAAAAACGATAAATCGCAAGCTTCTGATCCCAATCTTTCACATCATCAAAAACAGCCATTGCCTTAGTCCCAATGACCGTTAAACGACGCTCCCGATAGGGATTCAGGCGTGACGCTACTAAATGACTACGCAATCCATTAGGAAAAAGCATATGTAAATGAGCAAAATCAGAAAAACGATCAATAATTGCTGCTCCTTCCCCATGCACATCAGAAGGGCTACAGCCACTTAACGCTAAAATCATAGAAATATCATGCGGTGCAAGATCCCATAAAGCATCACTGTCTTTATGGAATTTTCCTAATCCCAAGCGATGAGAATGAATATAACGAACTTCTCCTAATTCTCCGGAATTTACCAAATCAAGTAATTTTTCAAAAACAGGATGGAAACGCAAGAGATGGCCTACCATAAATACACGCTCCTTCTCCCGAGCAAGCTTAACCTCACGCTCTGCATCTTCTACACTCAAAGCAACCGGTTTCTCGACAAGAACATCTTTTCCCATCATAAGAGCACGCATCGCATTCTCCGCATGAAATTGTGGCGGTAACGCTAAAACAACTGCATCAATCTCTTGAGATAAAAACAACTCATCACTAGAAAGCGCTTCTACACTATGCTCAATAGCAAGCCCATCAGCACGATCACTATTGACATCTGAAATTGCCACAAGCACACCAAGCTTTTTTAAAGTACGAATATGATTGCTTCCCCAATCACCACATCCCAAAACTGCTACTCGTGGGAACATTGAATCTATTCCTTTAATGATATACCTTCCATATCGGCCTTCTATAAGGAAAACAAGACTTGACAGAGATATATCAAAGTCCTAGTTGGAGAAGATGGCGAAGTAGCTCAGTTGGTTAGAGCAGAGGAATCATAATCCTTGTGTCGGGGGTTCAAATCCCTCCTTCGCTACCAAATAGAGAGTGTCTCTTTCCATCAAAGCAAGACTGATCTGATCATAAGAAACAACACTTTTCATATACGTAATAAATCATTTATTGATGTCTTGAACCGCGTCTTCTCATCCACTTTCTTAATAATGACGGCACAATAAAGATTGGGTCCTAATTTACCATTTGGAAGCGGATCTGCAGGAAAACTTCCTGGAACAACAACAGAATAAGGTGGAACTTCTCCATAAAAAATTTCTCCGGTTTCACGATCTACAATTTTTGTTGATTTTCCTATGAAAAGACCCATACTGAGAACAGATCCCTCGCGTATAATACATCCTTCTACTACTTCTGAGCGAGCACCAATAAAACAGTTATCTTCAATAATAGTTGGATTCGCCTGCAATGGTTCAAGAACACCACCAATACCTACACCTCCTGATAAATGAACATCCCTTCCAATTTGAGCGCAAGAACCAACAGTTGCCCATGTATCCACCATAGTTCCCTCACCAACATGTGCTGCAATATTTATAAAAGATGGCATTAAGATACTACTCGGAGCAATATAAGCAGAATAACGAATAAAAGCACCTGGTACGGCTCGAAATGCTGCCCGCTCAAAATCAGTAACATCCCAATTATTCAATTTTGATGGGATTCTATCCCACCAATACCCCCCATTAGGAGCACCACTGATCATCTTCATTGGATAAAGCCGAAAAAAAAGAAAAACAGCTTTTTTCAGCCATTGATTTACATGCCAGGAACCATCAGCTTGCCGCTCGGCTATACGCACTTCTCCCTGATCTAGTAAATGAAGAGCCGTTTCTACGGCATCACGAATCTTCCCTTTTTTAGGAATCGCAATAGTCTTATATTCATCAAATGCCTCTTCAATAATTTGTTCTACTTCAATCAGATTATCGTCTGTCATAATCAACCCCAGTTAAAAAAAGAGTAGTATAATATAATTGGATATTATAATTTTTTTGAAAACAAATGTTCCATCCCTTTCTCTAGTTAAAGATAAAAATATGCAGCAAGCAAATTCTGATACCTTACAAACAGAAACATCCACCTATATAGATGAAGGTTTTCTTAACTGCAAAGAATTAGATCCGCTCAGCCTCGCTCTTGACATGATAAAAACTGAATGGAGTCTCCGCAAAAAAGGAATTCAATCAACAGTCGTACTCTTTGGAAGCGCGCGTATTCCGGAACCAGGCCATCCTGCATTGTCCACGCAAAATACAAAACAGAAAAACAATCTGGAATTAGCATCTTTCTACTACGAGCATGCTCGTACATTCGCACGCCTTTGCTCTCAGTATTCAGCTAAAACCTGTTATCGTGAATTTACAATCGTTACAGGAGGCGGCCCAGGAATCATGGAAGCAGGGAATCGTGGGGCATCCGATGTTGGCGCACCAAGCATTGGCCTTAATATCATGCTCCCGCATGAACAAAAACCTAATTCCTATATTACACCAGAACTATCCTTCAAATTCCACTATTTTGCTATACGCAAAATTCATTTTTTAATGCGTGCTAAAGCATTAGCGGTCTTTCCAGGCGGATTTGGTACATTTGACGAACTTTTTGAGGCTTTAACCATGATACAGACTGGTCGTATGAAACGCGTGCCAATCCTTATGTTTGGCAAAACCTTCTGGAAGAAAGCATGTAATATTGATTACCTTGCAGAACAAGGGACAATTTCCCATGATGACATGAATCTTTTTGAATTTATTGACACAGCGATAGAAGGCTGGGACAAAATAAAATCTTTTTATAATTTATAAAATCAATCCTTTGGATCCCTTTTCGCAGATTTCCTAAAAAGAGCTTCTCATTTCCTGATCATTTCAGAGCTGACCAATGATAAGGTATTCAAATATAGAACGTTATATCAGTTTCGCAAAACTCTAACCCGACTAAAGATCAAAAAAGTGCGAGTATATCAGAGTAAGTCTTTTTTAATTATTAGCACGACTCTTTCCATAGCGATCCTTTATTTTGGATACTCTTATCTATGGAATCAACGAAAAGCAGCCTATATTAGTCATACTTTTCTACAAGCTCATAAGATAGCAAATCAGGCAGACTATGATGCAGCTATGATCAAATTAGATGAAGTTAAAAAAAGCAGATTTGCTACTTACCCAACTTTAGCTCAGATGCGCGAAGCTTCAATCCTCGTAAAGCAAAATAAACCAAAATGTGCAGTTGCCATATTTGATGCCGTTGCCACAAACCCTTCTACACCAACTATTTTAAAAGATATCGCATCAATCCGCTCTGCTTACATTCTCGTAGATATAGGCTCATTTACAGACGTAGAACAACATGTTCGGTCTTTCATAAAAGATAATCATCCACTACATTTCGCTGCAGAAGAGACACTAGGTCTTTCTGCTTGGAAAGCAAGAAAAATAGAAGATGCTATTTACTATTTTAAAAAAATATCTCAAGATACAAAGGCAATGAGCAGTGGATTTCATCAACGTGCAAAGATCATGCTCAATCTCCTCTACTCCCTCAAAAAACAAGGAAGATAATTGATGGCTTTGACTGTAGCCATTCTTGGGCAACCCAACGTCGGTAAATCAACCCTTTTCAACCGTCTTGTTGGAAAAAAAATTGCTATTGTAGACGATACCCCCGGGGCAACACGTGATCGTCGTATTCATCCAGCACACTTGCAAGATCTCTCTTTTGATCTCGTAGATACAGCAGGACTGCAACAAGAAAAAAGTAATATATTCAGAGAGCGCCTGCGTGTACAAACCCAAATGGCTATTCAACAATCTGATCTTCTCCTCTTTCTATTTGATGCTAAAATTGGAGTCACACCAACGGATATCCTATTTATGGACCTTCTTCGGAAATCAGGAAAACCTATTATACTCGTGGGAAACAAATCAGAATCCAAAAAATCGAATAGTGGATTCTATGAAGCCTGGAAGTTAGGATCAGGCGACCCTTGCGCTATTTCTGCTGAGCATGGATTAGGCTTATCTGATCTCAGAGATGCTCTAGCGAAAGCTATAGAAAAAAATCAAGTACAAAGCTACCCTCAAAAAGAACAAAAAGTCTCGACTCCCCTACATATTGCCATAGTTGGAAGACCTAATGTAGGAAAATCAACACTCGTTAATACCATGCTAGGAGAAGAACGATTATTAACAGGACCTGAATCCGGCATAACTCGCGATGCAATTTCAGTCGATTTGATCTGGCATCATCGAAAAATTAAAATTCATGATACCGCTGGCTTACGCCGTAAAACACGTATTCAAGAAAAATTAGAAAAACTCTCGGGTGCAGATACACTTCGTGCCATCCGATTCGCAGAAGTTGTCGTTCTCGTCCTTGATATTACTGCAGCCTTCGAAAAACAAGACTTACAAATTGCTGATCTCGTCATACGTGAAGGTCGTGCCATGGTTATCGTATTCAATAAGTCTGATAAAGTTCAAAATGATAAAGAGCAGCTAGCTTTGCTCTCTAAAAAATGCGAGCATCTTCTCCCACAAGTACGTGGCCTACGGTCATTAGAAATTTCAGGGAAATATGGAAAAAATTTAGATAAATTAATGGAAAATATTGAAAAAGCGCATCGTGCATGGAACCAACGTTTATCTACAGGAAAACTCAATCGTTGGCTTCAAAAAACGCAAATGCAACACCTTCCGCCTGCTATTTTAGGACGCCGTATTAAAATTAAATACATCAGCCAAACAAAAATCAGACCACCCTTTTTTAAAATATCTTGCTCACAACCAGATGCGATACCTCAGTCTTACTTACGCTATCTTACAAATAAATTACGAGAAGATTTTAATCTTTTAGGAACCCCAATTCGTATCTCAATCATAAAAAACAGAAACCCATTTACAAGCGCCAAAAACTAAATCACTCTCATTTCGTTATAGTGAAACTCGCTTCCGGCTGCTTTCTCTCTTCTCCAGAATCCGAGCCGCCTTTCCTCTCAGCCCGCGTAAATAGTAAAGTTTAGCACGCCGAACGCGTCCACGACGCACAACCTCAACTCCCTCAATCAATGGAGAATATATCGGAAAAACACGCTCAACACCTTCTCCATAAGAAATTTTACGAACAGTAAACGTCTCATGCAGACCACCACCGGAACGGGCAATACAAACACCTTCGTAAGCCTGTAAACGCGTACGTGTCCCTTCTGCAACACGTACACGCACCCGAACCGTATCTCCAGGTTTAAAAAAAGGAAGCCTACGCATTCCTTCAACTTTAGCGCGCTGCTCTGCTTCAATTTCAGCAATTATATCCATGATTTTCTCCTTCATAAATCTTTCGGAATAGCCAAAGCAAACTCTCATAAGAGCCAACCAACTGCACATTCAAAAGAAGTCTTTCTTTAATGGTTCCCTCTTAAAAAGAAAGAATCAATGTTTATCATAGTTTTTCCTTTTATAAAGACTCCAAAGATCAGACCTACGCGCTTGTGTTACAGATTCAGATTGTTCCTTACGCCATTTCTTAACCTCACGATGATTCCCAGAAATCAAAATTTCAGGAATAGCCTGATTTTCAAAACATCGTGGCCTTGTATACTGAGGATATTCTAAAAGTCCGGTTTCAAAGCTCTCATCACTGCTTGATAGTACATTTCCCATGACACCAGGCAACAAGCGCACGACAGAATCGAGTATAACAAATACAGAAATCTCCCCACCGGATACAATGTAATCCCCAATAGAAACTTCTATCAAATTGCGAGCTTTAATAATCCGTTCATCAACGCCTTCAAAACGGCCACAAATAAAAAGGACTTCTTTAAGAACAGAAATTTCACGTGCTAGGGATTGATTAAAAGAATCTCCCCGTGGACTCATAAGAAACCGCGGACAATTCAAAGGACCTGCATCAATGGCTCTTGCTAAAATATCTGCTCGCATTACCATACCAGGACCTCCACCTGCTGGTCTATCATCAACAGAACAATGTCGATCTCTCGTAAAATCACGGAGATAACGTGCTTCAAACGACCATATTCCTTTTTGTAACGCTCTCCCAGAAAGTGCATAAGCAAGAGGTCCAGGAAACATATCAGGATATAGCGTGAGAATTACTGCATGAAATGCCATCAACACCCTTTTACTTCAAAGACCTGCTGCAACAGGATCAACAATAATATTCTTAGATATTAGATCAATATCTAAAACAACCACTTTCGTAAAAGGTATAAAATATTTTTTTTGACCTTCCCATATCAAAACCTCTAAAAGATCCCCACATCCAAAATTAAAAATTGCTGTGATATCACCAATTTTATTTCCTTTGAGATCAAGGACCACAAGACCTAAAAGATCTTCTTGGTAAAATTCTTCATTCTTCAGAGCAGGCAATTGTGCCCGATGAATAAATAACCTAACTCCCTTTCGCGCCTCCGCTCCAGCACGATCACGAATTTCTTTAAAACGGACAATCAAATCTTTTTTCTGCAACCTTAACGAGGCTACCTTATAAGAAGAACCTATCTTATCATAAAGAAATCCATAATCACCAAGGGCTAATGGATTTTCTGTAAAAGCCTGAACACGTACATCCCCATCTATTCCATGGGCACTTCCAATCACTGCCATTAAGACAGAGCCATGAGACTTTGACATCCTTATTATAAACCAAGACCACGAAAACGATTTTTAAATCTAGATACACGACCACCACGATCGATAAGCGTTCGCGATCCACCTGTCCAGGCAGGATGAGTCCTTGGATCAATATCCAGATTCAGCACACTCTCTTCTCTCCCCCAAGTTGACCGAGTGAAATACTCTCTTCCATCAGTCATTACAACCTTAATAACATGATAATCAGGATGAATATTCTTTTTCATTTCTATCACTTCCTCTTTAGCAAATTTAGCAGACAAGTTTAGCGAAAATTAAAAATCAAAGTTCTTTAAAAACGATAACCTTCAGTGTACATCAGCATCATCCTTAGAACAAGGAGGATATACAGAATGGCTCATTCCTTGAAAGACAAATTTAAATACAAAAAGAATCAATCCTCTTTTAAAGAACAACACCTTATAAAGATAAAGGCATTATCGATACTGTATCCTTATATAAAACACTATAAACACCTCTTTTTCTTAGCTTTTATCAGTCTAACAGTCGCGGCTATCATCATGCTTCTCTTACCAATAGCCGTACGGCATATGATAGATCAGCATTTTTTCAATCCAGATGGCATAAGCATAACCTCTTATTTCATCATACTATTCTTTCTTGCTGCTATATTAGGACTTGCATCATCGACCCGTTACCACAGTGTTCTTACCTTAGGTGAAAAAATAGCTACAGATCTACGCTGTAATATTTTTAATCACATCATAAACCTTTCCCCTGCTTTTTACGACCGTTCTCACTCTGGTGATATCATATCAAGGCTTTCCTCTGATATAACCTTAATTAAATACACGATCGGCTCAACAGTTTCTATTACACTCAGACACATACTCACAATCGTTGGAGCCCTTTCCATGATGATTATAACAAGTCCCATGTTATCCGCTCTGGTACTGATTGTTATCCCTCTTGTCGTCCTTCCTCTCATTTTGCTTAGTCGCAAAGTACAGATCAGAACAAAATTAGCACAAAATGCACTTGCCCGTGCTAACGCAATTGCACATGAGAAAATAATAGCAATCCGAACGATTCAAGCATTTAATGCTCAGTCTATTGCAAGCATGCAATACTCTCATCTTCTGAATCAATACCTTAAAGCAGCAGAATCATCAATTCTATCAAGAAGCTTGCTAACCGGCCTTACAATTTTTCTTATATCTGGAAGTGTCATAACTGTTGTATGGATTGGTTCGCATAATGTACTCAGTGGAAATATGTCCCAGGGGACTCTTGGACAGTTCATTTTATATGCTATTTTAGCAACAGGCTCTTTCGGCCAATTATCGGAGATAGGCGGAGAATTCGCTCAAGCCGCTGGAGCTACCGAACGGCTTGCAGAACTTTTAGAAGAAAAATCTTCTATTCAAATACCAATCAACGCAAAAAAATTACCGAATCCACCAAAAGGCTCTCTTCGTTTTGATAAGGTTAGCTTTACCTATCCTTCTCATAGCACGAATCTTCCAGCAATCAATCAATTAACTTTTTCTGTAAAATCAGGAGAAACAGTCGCCATTGTTGGACCTTCTGGGGCTGGGAAAAGCACAATCTTCTCTTTGCTCCTTCGTTTTTACGATCCACAAAAGGGAAATATTTATATTGACGATATAAATTTACAACAAGCAGACCCCATCGACATTCGTGCACGCATCGCCTATGTCGCACAGGAGACAACAATCTGTAGTGGCACGCTACGCCAAAATATTGCCTTTGGTAGAGAAATAAAAAACAGTGAGCTTGAAAAATCGGCGCAAGCCGCAAATGCTTATAATTTTATTATGTCATTAAAAGAAGGGTTTGATACTTCTCTTGGAGAACGTGGCATTACTCTTTCGGGTGGACAAAAACAACGAATCGCTCTCGCCCGTGCTCTTCTGTCTAAAGCACCAATCTTACTCCTTGACGAAGCCACCTCAGCACTCGATGCAGAAAGCGAAAGATTCGTTCAAATAGCTCTCAACACAATTATGAAAAGCTGTACCACAGTCATTATTGCCCATCGTTTAGCAACTATCTTAAAGGCTGATAGAATCCTTGTCATGGATCATGGTAAAATCATAGAAGAAGGAACCCACAATACGCTTATAGCACAAAACGGGCTATACACACGTCTAGCAAAATTACAATTTTTCTCTTAAGGATATTCGAAAAAGATAAATGGTCGGAGTGGCGGGATTCGAACCCACGACCCCTTGACCCCCAGTCAAGTGCGCTACCAAGCTACGCTACACTCCGAACTCAAAAAAGCGATAAAAGAACCTTTTTACAAAAGCAAGACATAAATAAAAAATATTCGCTTTTCCCTCTTGCTTAAAAAGCTCGAATCTAAATTCTCAATTTCTTATCTGGACATCAAAAATTAAATACTATAATAGACATAAAAAATCCGCCCAGATAGCTCAGTTGGTAGAGCAGCGGACTGAAAATCCGCGTGTCGGTGGTTCAATTCCACCTCTGGGCACCAAAATGTCTCGTCATAAATTCACTATCACTTATCTGCATCATCAAAAGCAGAATGCACAACTTATCTCGCATAGCCATTCCTGCCACTTAATCATGAAAAAAACCAGCTTAAAAAGTATTAATAAGTTGATAGGAAAAAATAGATTTTTCAACATATATCATGCGAAACTATTTCCAGTTTTTCTCTTGAAGCTAAAGAGAAAAAGAAAAAAATACTGAGAGATCACTCTATGTCAAACGAGAAAAAAACAGGTATTTATGCACAACAAGCCCAATTGCTTGCAGCGGCCCTTCCATATATGCAGCGCTATGAAAATAAAACGGTTGTAGTGAAATACGGAGGACATGCTATGGGCAATCCTCAGCTTGGCCGTGCCTTCGCCCGTGACATAGCCTTATTAAAGCAATCAGGGATTAACCCTATTGTCGTTCATGGAGGTGGACCACAAATTGCTACTATGCTTCACAAACTAGGACAGGAATCCCGCTTTGAAAACGGATTACGCGTTACTGACTCTCAAACGGTTGAGATTGTCGAAATGGTTCTTGCTGGTTCTATTAATAAAGAAATAGTTGCTATGATCAACGCCGAAGGTGAATGGGCCATTGGCTTATGCGGTAAAGACGGGAATATGGTTTTTGCTGAAAAAGCGCATAAAATTTATGTAGACCCAATTTCTCATACAGAACGAATCATTGATCTTGGATTTGTCGGAGAACCAGTAGAAGTTGATCGCACCTTACTCGATCTTCTTGCTCGCTCAGAAATGATCCCTGTCATTGCACCCATTGCTCCAGGACGCGATGGACATACTTACAATATCAACGCTGATACATTCGCTGGAGCTATCGCTGGAGCATTAGCAGCAAAGCGCCTCTTATTCCTCACAGACGTTTCTGGTGTCCTTGATAAAAGTGGGAATTTTCTTAAAGAATTAAAAGTGACAGAAGCTCAGATCTTCATCAAAGAAGGAACTATTTCTGGTGGCATGATTCCTAAAATTGAGACCTGTATTCAAGCAATCCAGCGTGGAGTAGAAGGAGTCGTGATCCTCAATGGAAAAACCGCTCATTCCATTTTACTTGAGCTGTTTACAGAAAAAGGAGCAGGGACACTCATTACACCATGAGATTCACACTCAATTTAAATCTAAAGAGACAATGATGATCTTCAAAAGTTCTTTTTTTTCCAAATTCATAATCATTTTAAACTCCATGATACCTCATCTTCTTTTAGAAACACAGCATCCAGCAGTGAACATCACTTCAAACGGAAATCAACTCCCACGATTTGCCAGCTTAAAAGCACATCGGGTCAACGTCAGAGTTGGACCAGATAAAAACAAATATAACATCCTATGGTCCTACACGAAAGAAGGATTACCAGTAGAAATTATTCAAGAATATGATAATTGGCGGCGTATTCGAGATAGCGATGGAGACTCTGGTTGGATTCATAACGCATTACTTTCAAAACAACGTACTGTCATCATAACTCCTTGGCAAAAAGATAAAAGTGGACTAAGCCCTATGCGCAAAGAACCTTCTGATCAAGCAAAGATCGTTGCTCACATAGAATCCGGGGTCATTGGAAAAATTCGCCAATGCACGGGGATATGGTGTCAGATAGAAATAGAAAAAAGACATGGATGGTTAAAACAAATTCAACTTTGGGGCGTTTCTCCAGGAGAAAAAATTTTCTAAAAAGAAAAGAAGATTTCTTGCTATCTTTTAAAGAAAAGAATTGTATTTTTTATTCAGGGCAGAAACTATACCCTCTGGAACAAAGTGTGAAACATCACCATGCATAGCTGCAATCTGCCGGACCAGCGTAGCACTAATCATCTTTACAGATGGAGGAGCTAGCAAAAAAACTGTCTGTATATTTGGAGCTAAAAGTCTATTCATTTCTGCAAGTCGCATTTCATAATCAAGATCAGAGCCATCGCGCAACCCACGAATCAGAAGACAAGCCCCTATTTCCTTCGCCTTATCAACCAGAAGATTATCAAAAGTAATGATATCAAGACGATCAGCCTTATCAAAAAAGACTTCTTTTGATACTGAATCAATCAGTTCTAGTCGCTCTTTCAATGTAAAAAAAAATTGTTTATCTGAATGAAGACCAACAGCAATAGTAATTCTTTCTGCAACGCTAAAACTAGCACGTAACACTTCAATATGTCCGTTAGTCATTGGATCAAATGATCCAGCATAAATAGCATAACGCTCCATACAAGCCTCTCGTTGCATTTGCATAGATACTTCTCACCTCAAACACACTGTGTTATTTTAACTCACAATCTTTTTCCTCTTTTTCAACATTCATGTCCAATATCGGCTGAACAGAAACAACCTTGTCATCGGAAGCCATCTTAAAAATAAGAACCCCCTTTGTAATACGACCGCTCATAGGAATATCTTCAACAAGAACACGAATGAGCTGTCCAGTCTTCGAAACAAGCATAATCTGATCATCTGATTTAACAGGCAAAACGGCTACAATTTTACCAATCTTACACATTTGAGAGCTATCTGTGAGCTTAACACCTTTACCACCCCGGCCTGAGATACGGAAAGAATAGGAAGACACACGCTTCCCAAAACCAAACTCACTCACAATGAAAAGCATCTGCTCACGTAAGCGTAATTCCTTATAGCACTCTTCATTGAGTCCTCTAGAGAAAGGAATATCATTTGTATGAGAGCCATAAGATAAAGCGCGTCTCTCAGCCAAAGAATGCTTGATGTAAGCTCTTCGCTTGTCAAGGGGTACATTGACATGAGAAAGAATAGCTAGAGAAATAACCCTGTCATCCTTATTCACAGAAATACCACGTACACCAATAGAATGACGACCTGCAAAAACACGTATATCACCCACAGGAAAACGAATACACTGCCCCTTCTCTGTTGTTAGCAAAACATCATCATCCAGTTTACAAATCGTAACGGAAAGAATCTCATCTCTCTTTTCCTCTAATCTCATAGCAATCTTGCCATTACGATTAAAGGGTATACAAGATCCAAGCTTATTCCGTCTGACAGTTCCACGATTTGTTAAAAATACTATATAAAAAGAACTCAAGCTTTTTATATCTTCCGGTAAAGCCATAACACTCGTAATACGCTCACCTTTTTCCAAAGGAAAAATATTAATAATGGCTCTACCATATGAATATGGATTGCCAATCGGTAACCGCCAAACCTTCTCCTTATAAACCATACCACGCGAGGAAAAAAAAAGAACAGATTGATATGTACTAACAATACAAAGCTGCTTTACAAAATCCTCAGATCTTATTGCCATACCAGAGCGCCCTTTACCTCCACGTCGCTGCGCACGATAAATAGAAAGAGGAACCCGCTTTATATACCCCCTAAAACTCAGCGTTACTACCATATCTTCACGTGCTATGAAATCTTCATCCTCACAATCAAAACTCTCTTCATTCAGACAAGTACGCCGCTCAGTAGAAAAAGCATCACGTATAACAATTAGCTCATCCTTAATAAGACTTAAAATACGCGACCGTGAAGCAAGAACATCAAGATAATGAGCAATATCTTTTCCAAGCAGACTTAACTCATCAGAAATTTCATAACGGCCTACTGCTGTAAGACGTTGTAAACGCAAATCAAGAATAAAACGAGCTTGTTTCTCGGAAAGAGAATAAATACTATCATCACGAATGACATGCCGGGGATCATCAATAAGCTTAATTAAAAGGGAAATATCAGAAGCAACCCAAGCACGCTCCATTAATTGATCCCTTGCCGTTGTAGGATTAGACGCTGTACGAATAATAGAAATTACGTCATCAATGTTAGCAACAGCAATGGCAAGACCAACAAGCATATCAGCATGCTCTCTAGCCTTAGCCAAAAGATATTTCGTCCGACGACTAACAACCTCTTCCCGAAAAGATATAAAAGCATGTAATATGTTAAGCAACCCCATTTTCTCTGGACGCCTACCATTCAAGGCTACCATATTACAACCAAATGAAGTTTGTAAAGGTGTATAACGATACAGCTGATTTAAAACGACATCAACAATGACATCACGCTTTAAATCAAGAACAACACGATACCCATCACGATCAGACTCATCTCGTAAATCGGCAATCCCTTCTATACGCTTTTCACGAACCAATGCAGCAATCTTCTCTATCATAGAGGCTTTATTCACCTGATAAGGAATCTCAGTTACTACAATCGCCTTGCGATCATTCGTAGTAGTTTCAACCTGTATCTTAGCACGCACAAAAAGAATACCACGACCCGTTTCATAGGCAGAGCGAATCCCCTTTTTTCCTAAAATAATACCACCAGTTGGAAAATCTGGCCCCGGAAGAATTTCCATGATCTCTTCAAGAGAAAGAGACGGATCTTCAATCAAAGCAATACAAGCATTAACGACTTCTTTCAAATTATGCGGTGGAATATTTGTTGCCATACCAACCGCAATCCCTCCAGATCCATTCACAAGAAGATTAGGAAAACGGACAGGAAGAACAACTGGTTCTTTTACCAACCCATCATAAGTAGGCTGGAAATCAACTGTTTCTTTATCAAGATCAACAAGAAATGTTTCTGAAATCTTTTCAAGTCGGCACTCAGTGTAGCGCATAGCCGCAGCAGAATCTCCGTCAATTGAACCGAAGTTTCCCTGTCCGTCTACAAATGGATCCCGTAACGAAAAATTTTGTGCCAGACGTACCAATGCATCATAAATTGAAGCATCACCATGTGGATGATACTTCCCCATAACCTCACCAACTACACCAGCTGACTTACGGTAAGGCTTATTCCAATGCAGCCCCATTTGATTCATAGCGTATAAAATACGTCTATGCACAGGTTTCAAGCCATCTCGAACATCGGGCAAGGCACGAGAAACGATCACGCTCATAGCATAATCAAGATAAGAACGCTGCATCTCATCAATGAGATTAACAGGTTCAACACCCTTCACAACATCTCTAGTTTCTGGTGAAAACATTCGATCACTCACAGACGCAACAAATTCTCAAAAAATAAGACTCAACATATATTGTCACGTTATACTCAATAAGCATTTAAAATGCCAAGCTGATCATTCTTAAAATACAAAAAAAAGATCATTTTTTCAAAAAAAAGCATAGTGAAACAAAAAAGAAACAATCAAAGCTCACATGAGATGAAGACTCATGATGAGTTATATTCTCAATAGACACAAAACAGCCTTTCTTTCCACTAGACTATCAATTCTTATTCAAGAAATTCAATGAGACAAGCACTATGTTACCGGATGACAGTTGGCTCAATGCTTTTATCACGCTTCTTGTGATTCTTGACCCTGCAGGATTGATACCGATTTTCCTCGGATTAACAGCTGAGATGAGCCAAAACGAACGGCGCCAAACAGCCATCATCGCTTCATTTCTTTCCTTCGGAATACTCGCAACATTCACACTTGCCGGCTTACAAATACTAGCAATATTAGGAATATCATTCGGAGCTTTTCGTATTGCAGGAGGGATTCTTCTTTTCTTTATTGCTTTTGAAATGATTTTCGAAAAACGTATAGAACGTAAGAAAAAAACCGTCAAAGTTGCTATTACACGTGGACATATCCGAAATATTGCTGCTTTTCCCCTAGCAATCCCTTTACTTGCCGGACCAGGTACAATTTCTGCAACAATTTTAATGGCTAGAAAACACTACAACTTATATGGCGTTATCAGTACTTTACTAGTAGTACTCGGAGCTATTCTTATAGCCTATCTCTTTATGAGGATGGCTTCGCCTATTGAAAAGCTTCTCGGTGAAACAGGACGTTCAATTGTCACAAGACTCTTTGGTGTTTTATTAGCAGCTCTTGCTATTCAATTTATCGCCGATGGAATGAATAATCTCTTTCGCCCGTCCTGATCACCTATCGCTTTGCGACAAAAGCCAAACCCATCCAAAAAAGTGAAGACACAGATTCCTATTCCTATAAATTCCTATTTTGATCAAGATCGAGTAAATTAAAAGATTGAACCATATGTTTTGGCAAGGGCGCACTCATATCAAGAATCCCACCAGATGGATTAGGAATCTGAATGCGATGTGCATGAAGATGCAATCGATCTTGCATTCCAGCTAAGAATAACCTCTTTTCATTCATAAGAAAATATTTTCTATCACCAAGAATAGGATGACCTATATGACATGCATGAACACGAAGTTGGTGTGTCCGTCCAGTATAAGCCTCCATTTCTAGCCAAGAAACTCTTTGCCCTACAGTCTCAATGGTACGATAAGAAGATACCGCATGAATAGAGCCTGATAGACCATATTCACAAACATGAATCCGATGTCCCTCAATCCCTTTCTCCTTAATCAACCCAGTAGAAATTCTATCCCCCTTTTTCATGGGGACACCTGAGACCAAAGCCCAGTACTTCTTACTCACATCACGAGCACGAAAAGAATCTGTTAACTTCTGTGCCGCATACCGTGTACGCGCAATAACAAGAACCCCGGAGGTCTCCCGATCAAGCCGGTGAACAAGACGTGGCTTATCCCCTTTTTTATTAGGCCAGACAGCAAGCATCCTATCCAGATTATATAAAAGCCCAGAACCACCTTGAACAGACAAACCAGAAGGTTTATTAAAGACAAAAACTCCATCATCTTTATAAAGTAACATACGCAAAAGAATCTGAGAAACGCGATTCCCCATAAGGGATGCCGTTATCTTTTGCCTCACATTCAAGGGGGGCACACGGATAAGCTGACCAGAACATATCCTTGTAGATGATTTCACACGTCCACCATTAAGTCTTATCTGACCTGAGTGAAATAGCTTTTGTAAGAAACTAAAACTAAGAGAGGGATAATGACACTTGAACCATCGGTCAATGCGCATTCCAGATTCATCCAGGTCAACTTTTCTTATTTCAACAATTCTACTCAAGGGTCCCATCAACTTTCCTAGGTAACTGACCACTTCCTATATCGCTCGCTATCACGGTTTATTACAAAACAATGCTAAATTTTTATTAATACTCCAGAAGAACTCCTCAGCCAAGTGTAGAAAGAGGAGACATCCTATGCAATGAAGCAAACTAGATGAAGCATAAACTATATAGGAGATGAAGTGTCATTGTTCAAAACCTGCAAAAGGGCACTCTTTTATCTCTGTAGAGAAAAGCAGGCCTTCCTCTTGATTTGTATTACAAATATCATTTTAGCAATTATTAGCATTGCTGAACCCATTTTATTTGGCCGCATCATTGATGATATTTCCAGAAAATGTCTTCTATTCAAAACATTAGGAATATGGATCAGCTTTAGTAGCTTTAATATCATTGCCTATGTTCTCGTAGCACGAGGGGCAGACAGATTAACCCATCGGCAACGCCTTCGCGTCATGACAAGATCTTTCGATAAAATCATAAATATGCCATTATCCTGGCATCAACAACACGGAACATCGACTGCTGTACATACCCTCATTCGGGCGACAGATTCTCTCTCGACAATCTGGCTCGAGTTTATGCGACAACACATATCAACATTTGTGACGATGAGCGTTTTAGTCCCAACAGCAATGACCATGGATTGGCGCCTTTCTACAGTACTCCTAATCCTAGGTATTACCTATAGTCTGATTGCTCGAATCGTCATGCGAAAAACGAAAGATGGTCAAACATCTATCGAACATCACCACCATACACTTTTTGAACATATTTCAGATTCTGTAAGCAATGTCACCGTTGTCCAAGGGTATAATTGCATTAAAGAAGAAGTCCGCTCCTTATACGATCAAGCTTCTCATCTTTTAGAAGCTCAGTATCCCATTTTAAACTGGTGGGCTTTAGCGAACGGCCTTAACAGAATAGCTTCAACTCTTTCTATGCTCATAGTACTTATTCTAGGTACCATTCTTGTCATGAATGGAGAATTACGGGTGGGGGATGTCGTCGCTTTCATCGGGTTTGCTCAACTCATGATCAGCCGCATTGAGCAAATATCTTCTTTTATGAACCTCATCCTTTCTGCACATGCCAGACTTGAAGCATTTTTTAAAATAGAAGATTCCACTGAACATATCCTAGAACCAGACAATCTACCGGATCTTTCTCAGATCAAAGGTGCTATTCAATTTGATCATGTCACTTATGAGTTCGGTAATTCTGGCAAAGGTATCTCCGATATTTCCTTTACAGTCCAAGCAGGAAAAACCGTTGCTATCGTTGGCCCAACCGGAGCAGGTAAGACTACAATCATTAATCTTCTCCAACGAGTTTACGATCCCTCGAGAGGTCAGATTAAGATTGACGGCATTGATATATGCACAATTTCACGTAAATCTCTTCGAAAAGCCTTAGCTACAGTCTTTCAAGATCCAGGTCTTTTCAATCGCTCTATCAATGAAAATATTCGCATTGGTCAGAAAAACGCTACTAAACTAGATATACAAAATGCAGCAAAAATTGCTGCTGCTCACGATTTCATCATAGATAAATTTCAAGGATATTCCACAGTCATTGGGGAACGAGGGTCTCAACTTTCTGGAGGAGAAAAACAAAGAATTGCTATTGCCCGTGCTATTCTAAAAAATTCTCCCATCCTTATTCTTGATGAAGCAACAAGCGCTCTTGACCTAGAAACCGAAAGGCAAGTTAAAGACTCTCTTGAGAGAGTAAGCCGGAATAGAACAACAATCATCATTGCACATCGTCTTTCAACTGTCCGCAATGCCGATCTTGTACTCTTTATTGAGCATGGCAAACTTGTAGAAAAGGGAAGCTTTCATGAGTTAGCTAGTCAAGAAGGACGTTTTCGCGCTCTTTTACATGCTGGAGGACTACTTATTGATGAAGCTAGAGGTCACGTGATTCCCTTCTTAGAACAAGATGTAGCATAAAGCCTTTTGAAAAAAGCTCAAGAGATTCTTTTCCTCCATTGAGCGTAGATCTAAAGTCGGATAGCAATAGAACGCGCATGCGCCTCTAATCCCTCTTCCTGTGCCAAGCGCATGGCAAAAGGTCCTAAATTTTTCAACTGTTCTGCATGAAGCTTCAAAAGTGATGTTCTTTTCATATAATCTAAAACAGATAATGGAGAAGAAAAAGAAGCAGACCCCGAAGTTGGAAGGACATGGTTAGAACCTCCAATATAATCACCCATAGCTTCTGGTGTATATGAACCTAAGAAAATCGCTCCGGCATTACGAATTTTTGGTAAAAAGAATTCCGGATTTTTTACAGCTAATTCTAAATGCTCCGGAGCAATACGGTTAGAAAGGCAGACTGCATCTCTCAAATCATCAACGAGGATAATTGCTCCAAAATCATGCCAACTTGCTAATGCTGTCTGCACTCTAGGTAATATCATAAGTTGTCTGTCCACTTCTTTCCTGACCTCATTCGCAAAATGCCTACTATTTGTTATCAGAATCGCTTGAGCAGAACTATCATGTTCAGCCTGAGATAAAAGATCAGAAGCAATCCAATCCGGATCATTCGCCTCATCAGCAATTACCAAAATTTCAGAAGGACCAGCAATCATATCAATGCCAACCTTTCCAAATACCTGTCTTTTAGCAGAAGCGACATAAGCATTTCCAGGCCCAACGATTTTTACGACAGATTTTATTGTCTCCGTACCATAAGCTAAAGCCGCAATAGCCTGTGCCCCACCTATACGATATATCTCATGAATTCCTACAAGATCAGCTGCAGCAAGGACAAGAGGGTTGATTATTCCCTTCTTACAAGGGACAACCATAACAATGCGTTCTACACCAGCAACTTTAGCAGGGACCCCGTTCATCAACACAGAACTCGGATAACTTGCAGTCCCTCCGGGAATATAAAGACCCACCGAATCAACTGCTGTCCACCTCCAACCCAGTTCAACACCAAGACTATCTGTAAAACTGACATCTTCTGGTATTTGTTTTCTATGATAGACCTCAATCCGTTCACAAGAAAGAGACAGTGCATCCATGGTTTCCGATGAAACACTTTTTACAGCCGATGAAATTTCATCACAGGAAATTTTCAGTCCAGAAACAGAAAGATCAACCTCATCCAATACCCAGGAATAATCAAAAAGAGCCTTATCTCCCTCTTTCCGCACGCTACGAATAATACTTGAAACTTGCTTATTCACACTTCTGGATATTTCCCGCTTACGGCTCAGAAAAGAAATAAACTGCTTTTCAAAAGCTTGATCTCTTTGACAAAGAAGCAGAACCATCGTATCTTTCCATTCTTTAAAAATTGATTTTATCAAATCTATTTAAAAAAACATTCCATTACAATCACCTTCCACAGGAACAACATTTCAATTACCTTTCAGTTCCCTTACGCTTACGCACGAATACGCTGAATCTGAGCACCACAATGAGAAAGTTTCTCCTCAAGACATTCAAAACCACGGTCAAGATGATATATCCGATTCACGACAGTCTCACCTTCCGCTGCAAGTCCAGCAATGACTAAAGAGACAGAGGCCCGCAGATCTGTTGCCATCACCTCTGCTCCTTTAAGAAACTTAACCCCTTCTACCGTTGCTGTATGCCCAGAAAGAGATATACTCGCTCCAAACCGCGCTAACTCCTGCACATGCATAAAACGATTTTCAAAAATGATCTCAGTAATATGTGATCTGCCTTTTGCACATGTCATTAAGCTCATAAACTGAGCCTGTAAATCTGTCGGAAATCCAGGAAAAGGCTGAGTTATAATATCAACAGGAGCAAGGCTAGATGTATCACGAAAAATACGAAGACCTTGATCATTCTCTATAATGTGAACACCTGCTTTCCGTAAAGTTTGTAAAACAGTAGAGAGCAATGAAGAATCCGCACCTTCTAAAAAAATATCCCCTCCAACCATTCCTACAGCTATAGCATAAGTTCCAATCTCAATCCTATCCGGAATCACTTTTATCCGCGCTCCAGAAAGACGGCTAACACCCGTGATATAAATTTCAGAAGTTCCAGCACCTATAATTCGTGCCCCCATAAGATTAAGACAATTAGCAAGATTAATGACCTCAGGCTCACAGGCCGCATTACGTAAAACAGTATCCCCGCGGGCTAAAGTCGCCACCATCAACATCACATGAGTCCCGCCGACTGTCACTTTAGGAAAGGTATAATCTATCCCACATAAAATAGTTTTTGTCCTAGCACGAACATACCCATTTTCAATGGTAATATCCGCGCCAAATTTCCGCAATCCATCAAGAATCCAATCAACCGGACGTGTACCAATAGCACAGCCACCTGGTAATGATACCTCAGCTTCTCCCATTCGAGCAAGCAAGGGACCAATAACCCAAAAACTAGCCCGCATTCTAGAAACAAGATCATAAGGGGCAATCGTATTGGCAATATGACGAGCATTAAAATGTATAATACGGGAATAAGCCCCACTTTGATGCTCACGACGACCATTCACAGAATAGTCCACACCATGATTACTTAATATACGAGTTAAAAGTTCTATATCAGCAAGATATGGCACATCTTCAAGAGATAAGATATCATCCGTTAATAAAGAAGCAATCATCAAAGGTAATGCAGCATTCTTTGCTCCAGAAATAGGAATAGTCCCACTAAGCTTGTTTCCACCTATAATCTTTATACAATCCATTGACCTCTCACAGTTTATGCCCACTCGAATAAAACAAATAAATGCTCCCCCTTATCATCTTTCCTCCATATCATTTGTACCTTCAATTTCTAATTCACGACGCTTCCGCGCTTGAACCTTACGCTGAAAAAGATTATAACGCAGTTTCTTTGATAAAAGCTCTTTCCTTCGTTCATTCTTTTTTCTCTTACCTTCATCCAACTTATTTTCAACCCTCAAAAATTTTCGATTTGAAATGCTTCAAGTTGCTTGAATAATGTTTCCTTGTGATATAGTACGCTTTCAAGCGCTGTGGTAGCTCAGTGGCAGAGCACTCCCTTGGTAAGGGAGAGGTCGAGAGTTCAATCCTCTCTCGCAGCACCACCTAGCCTACGAAAAAACTTCAAAAACGCCGCAGAATCATCATTTTTTTTATTTCAGCAATGGCCTTAGCTGGATTCAGCCCTTTTGGACAGGTTTGGGTGCAATTCAGAATTGTATGACAACGATATAAAAGAAATGGATCTTCTAAATAAGCTAAGCGCTCTCCTGTTCTCTCATCACGTGAATCAGAGATCCAACGATAAGCTTGCAATAATACAGCTGGACCTAGATAACTGTCTCCATTCCACCAGTAACTTGGACAAGAAGTTTGACAGCAAGCACAGAGAACACATTCATACAGACCATCCAATTTTCTACGATCTGCATACGTCTGCAACAACTCTTTCTCTGGCAGGGGTGCAACCGTTTGCAACCAAGGTTGAATGCTCTGGTATTGCGCGTAAAAATGACTCAAATTCACAACAAGATCCTTGATGACCGGCATAGAGGGAAGCGGATAAATTTTCAACACTCCTCCCTGATCCATATCCATCCGAGTCCGAGTACAAGCGAGCATATTAGAACCATTAATATTCATAGCACAGGAACCACAAATACCTTCACGGCATGATCGGCGAAACGCCAATGTTGGATCAATATAATTCTTAATATAAAATAAGCCGTCTAAAACCATTGGACCGCAGGACGAAGAATCAATAAAATAGATATCCATACGTGGATACGCCTTATCATCTTGAGACCAACGATAAATATGAAATTCCATGAGAGACTTCATATTCTGCGGTTTAGGCCATATTTTTCCTGGTTTAATACGCGAATTTTTAGGAAGAAATATCTCAACCATCTCAGCTCCTAATAAATACGCTTTTTGGGGACAATTCTCTTTGGATCAATCCCACCATCTTCTTTTTTTGTTAATGGATTGGAATGAACAGGTCTATAAGTCAAATTCACTTTTCCATCAAGTGATACATAAGCTAAAGTATGTTTACGCCAATTATCATCATCTCTCTCTGGATAATCTTCACGCGTATGAGCACCACGACTTTCATTCCGGGCTTTAGCTGAATACACGATTGCAATCGCGTTAAACATCAAATTTTCACATTCCAGCGCCTCGACTAAATCTGAATTCCAAATTAATGAACGATCAAAAACCTTCACATCCGACAACTCTTCCCATAAAGCAGAAATACGTCTACATCCTTTGTTTAAGGATTCTGCGGTTCTAAACACGGCAGCATCTTCTTGCATAAGATTTTGCATTTTATCTCGTAGTCTAGCAATTGGAATCGAACCACGAGCATAACGTAAACTATCGAATCTTTCCAAAATCCTATCACATTCTGAGTAATTCAGATCAGGAATAATACTTTCCTTATTAAGGATTTGACCTGCACGAATAGCCGAAGCACGACCAAAAACAACAAGATCGATCAGTGAATTCGAACCAAGACGGTTAGCACCATGGACAGAAGCACACCCTGCCTCTCCTACAGCCATAAGACCTGGCTGAATATCATCTGGATTCTCCGATGGAGTTAAGACTTCACCCCAATAATTAGTAGGGATCCCTCCCATATTATAATGTACAGTTGGAATCACCGGAATAGGATCCCTCGTGACGTCAACCCCAGAAAAGATACGTGCAGATTCAGAAATACCAGGTAAACGCTCATGCAAAATATCTGGATCAATATGGTTCAGTACCAAATAAATATGATCCTTTTTAGGACCAACACCACGACCTTCTCTAATTTCAATGGTCATACAACGCGAGACTACATCACGAGAAGCTAAATCCTTAAAAGAAGGCGCATAGCGCTCCATAAAGCGTTCACCTTCCGAATTAATAAGATAGCCACCTTCACCACGAGCTCCTTCAGTAATCAGACAACCAGAACCATAGATCCCTGTCGGATGAAACTGAATAAACTCCATATCCTGCAGTGGCAAACGAGCACGAGCTACCATACCTCCACCATCTCCAGTACAGGTATGCGCTGATGTCGATGAAAAATAGACACGCCCACAACCTCCCGTCGCAAGTATAACGATTTTTGCTGCAAACCGATGAATGCTCCCATCATCTAAATTCCAAGCAACCACTCCTGTCACAACACCATCTGTCATAATAAGATCAAGAGCATAATATTCAATAAAAAATTGCGTATTATACTTTAGACTTTGACCATAAAGGGTATGTAAAATCGCATGCCCTGTACGATCTGCAGCCGCACAAGTCCGCTGGACAGGTGGACCTTCCCCAAAATCAGTTGTATGACCTCCAAAAGGACGTTGATATATCTTTCCCTTTTCTGTCCGTGAAAATGGGACACCATAATGTTCAAGCTCATATACAGCAGAAGGCGCTTCTCGAACTAAATATTCTGTTGCATCCATATCGCACAAC
Organism: Candidatus Tokpelaia sp. JSC161; assembly: GCA_003331105.1. Lineage (GTDB taxonomy): Bacteria > Pseudomonadota > Alphaproteobacteria > Rhizobiales > Rhizobiaceae > JSC188. The sequence continues at coordinate 552,805 of QEND01000001.1, forward strand.
CAGTCAGACCCCTTAACTGTATCATACATATGCCATTGCCAATTATCAGGACCCATATTAGCTAATGAAGCTGCAATGCCACCTTGCGCAGCAACAGTGTGAGAACGAGTTGGAAATACCTTTGTAAGACAGGCTGTTCTAAAACCCTGCTGAGCTATCCCAAGTGTAGCTCGCAACCCAGAACCACCAGCACCAATAATAACAGCATCAAATTTATGATCAACAAAACAATATGGCTTAGTAGAAAACAGCCTATTCATAACCATGAATGTCCCTCTTTCAAGAAAATCTCAAGAAGCGCTATAATACATGCTGCTCCCAGAATAAATGAAAAAAAAACGTTCAAGGCAAGCATAAAAACACGAACACTCCGAATACGAATATAATCTTCAATTATAGTCTGCATACCCAGCTTCATATGATAAATTCCTGAAAGAAGCATCATAAGCATAAAAATATTTACAAAAGGAATCGCTAAGACTCCACGGACAGAAGTGTAACTTCGACCAACAAGACTGATAACAAGTATAATAAAGAATAAAAAAAGCACACTATTCGCTAGGGCTGTCAAGCGTTGCATCCAAAAATGTCTAGTACTCTCAGCCACCAAGCAGGATTTGCCAAAAAACCTATGGACCTCTTTCATCATGATCTCCTTCATCATAGCAGTATATAGGCAATCATCCAGATCAGAAATGTCGATACGACTGAAATAACGAGTGCTATCCTAGATAACTTCATAGAACAATTCTTCTCAAGCAAACTTGTTTTAACATCTGAACATAAATAACGCACTCCACCAACAAGATGATGAACTAAAGCAAAAGTATAAAAAAATAGAATAATCTGACCGAAAAAGGAACGGTAAATAGCATCAACCCTATAAAAGAGATCATCACCATAGGCTATACTTATTAACCAAAGAGTCAGAAAGATAGTCCCAAAATAAAGCGCGACTCCAGAAATCCGATGAGCAATAGACATACACATCGTCGTCTGCCAACGATAAATACTAATATGAGGCGAAAGCGGACGATCAATAACTGGAAGTGAATCTCTCATATCTCATAAATACCTATCAATGATATCCTATTATCATCACATTTAAATTCAGAAATAAATAAAAAAATTTTTACAAGCAGTCACGTACATCAACAAATCGACCAGCTATCGCTGCTGCTGCCGCCATAGCTGGAGAAACAAGATGTGTCCGCCCCTTATATCCTTGACGACCTTCAAAATTACGATTAGATGTAGAAGCACAGCGATCCCCTATATCCAAAGAATCACCATTCATAGCAATACACATAGAACAACCAGGCTCACGCCATTCAAACCCAGCATCAATAAAAACTTTAGCTAATCCCTCTGCTTCAGCTTTTCGTTTTACAAGACCAGATCCTGGGACAACTATCGCAGAAACATCCTTAGCAACACGATGCCCCTGAACAACCGCAGCTGCTGCACGTAAATCTTCAATTCGGCCATTAGTACATGAACCAATAAATACACGATTGATAAGAATATCCCTTATCTCCATACCAGGAGTCAGTCCCATATATTCCAAAGCTCTTCTCTTCGAAGCACGTTTTATCCCATCTTCAATATCATCAGGATTTGGGACAACTCCGGTAATTGCAACAACATCCTCAGGTGAAGAACCCCACGTAACGACGGGGACTAATTTCATAGCATCAATCTTAATAAACCTCTCATAATGAGCCCCATCATCAGAATTCAATGTCTTCCAATAAGTCATTGCTTGTTCGAGCATAGTGCCCTTCGGAGCATAAGGACGCCCTATAATATAATCAAATGTCTTATCATCCGGTGCAATAAGAGCAGCACGAGCCCCTCCCTCAATTGACATATTACAGATAGTCATCCTTTCTTCCATAGAAAGTGATTTAATCACTGCACCAGTATATTCCATAACATGAGCCGTCCCTCCAGCCGTCCCAATTGTGCCAATAATACTCAGGATAAGATCCTTTGCTGTTACACCCTGAGGCAAATATCCCTCCACAGAGACCAGCATATTTTTTGCTCTTTTTTGAATCAGCGTTTGTGTTGCAAGAACATGCTCTACTTCCGAACTACCTATACCATGTGCTAAAGCACCAAATGCACCATGTGTTGAAGTATGACTATCACCACAAACAATAGTCATCCCCGGTAAAGTAATACCTTGTTCAGGTCCAACAACATGAACAATACCCTGACGCGTATCTTTCTCTGAATAATATTCAATGCCAAATGCAGCTGTATTCCTAGCCAAGGCTTCCACTTGAATCCGACTTTCCTCATTTAAAATACCTTTCAGTCGATCCGAAGTTGTTGGAATATTATGATCAACAACTGCAAATGTTTTTTCTGGACAGCGCACTCGACGATTATTAAGATACAATCCATCAAAAGCCTGAGGACTTGTGACTTCATGAATCAGATGACGATCAATATAAATAAGAAAATCACCATCCTTTCCAGAAGAAACAATATGATTATCAAAAATTTTATCATAAAGTGTACGTAAAACAGCCATTTAAATCCATCCAAAATTCAAAAACAGAATATCAACCCCTCTTATCCCAGACTTGCACTCAAAAAATATCAAACAAGTAATCTATCAGTAAAAAACTAGAGAGACCAATCAAGTCAATTTGATTATAAACTTAACAGCCTTCTTTTGATTTACCGCGTTGCTTTTGACCCCTATTAGTATAATTTTTTACATTGCTGCTATGCTTTGCCTTCAGAATCTCATGTCCAGTTTCTTGATTCACTGCCTTCATAGACAAACGTATTTTACCACGCTCATCAAAACCTATGAGTTTGACCCACACACGATCCCCTTCTTTGACCATATCCGAAGTTTTAGAAACGCGGCCTACGGCAAGATGAGAAATATGAACAAGACCATCACGTGGACCAAAAAAATTAACAAAAGCCCCAAAATCAGTTACTTTTACAACAGTGCCCGCATAAATATTCCCAACTTCTGGTTCAGAAATAATGGAACGAATCCATTCTCTTGCTGTATCAATGCTCTTGATATCTCCTGACGCAATTCTGACAGTACCATCATCCTCAATATTAATCTTAGCACCTGTCTGCTCAACAATTTCACGAACAACTTTCCCTCCGACCCCAATAATATCACGAATCTTGTCTACAGGAACAGACATGATTTCAATTCTCGGAGCATAGATAGCCAGCTCATTCCTAGAAGCTGAAATAGCTCTAGCCATTTCTTTTAAAAGATGAATACGACCTACTCTTGCCTGATCTAGAGACATTTGCATAATTTCTTCAGTAATCCCATCTATTTTAATATCCATTTGCAATGAAGTAATACCTTTTTCAGTCCCAGCAACCTTAAAATCCATATCACCAAGATGATCTTCCTCTCCTAAAATATCCGATAAAATAGCAAAACGCTTACCCTCTTTAATAAGACCCATCGCAATACCAGCGACTGGACGAATCAGAGGTACCCCCGCATCCATTAAAGCCAAAGAAGTACCACAAACTGTCGCCATAGAAGAAGAACCATTAGACTCAGTCACTTCGGAAACAACACGAATTGTATAAGGAAATTTATCTTTAGAAGGAAGCATTGGATGAATTGCTCTCCAAGCAAGCTTACCATGACCAATTTCCCGTCTACCAGGAGAACCAATCCGTCCTGTTTCTCCAACAGAAAATGGGGGAAAATTATAATGAAGCATAAATGACTCTTTTAACAAACCTGTTAGCATATCAACATATTGCTCATCTTCACCAGTTCCAAGAGTTACAACAACTATCGCTTGTGTTTCTCCACGTGTAAAAAGAGAAGAACCATGAGTACGTGATAACATACCGACATCCGCAAGAATGTTACGAACGCTTGTAAAAGCACGTCCATCAATACGAGTCCCACAATCTAAAATATCCCTACGAAAAAGACGAGACTGGACCCGCTGAAAGACTGCAGTCATTTGTTTATCAGTCAATTGATCTCCTTGAAAAGAGATCAACTGCTTCTTAAAGTTCATCTCTAAACCCGTTAAAATAGAATCCCTAGCTTTTTTATCTCTAATCTGAAATGCTTCACGCAAATCATTTTCTAGAAGATCAAGCATTCTTGTTTCTAAAACAAAAGAATCTTCTCGCTCAAACTCTCTGGGTTCTCTCGCAGCTACTTCTGCAAGTTTAATAATCGCATCAATTACAGGCTGAAAACCACTATGACCAAACATCACGGCACCTAACATGATTTCTTCTGTTAGTTCCTGTGCTTCGGATTCAACCATAAGGACTGCTGATCTACTCCCAGAAACAACAAGATCAAGAACAGAATCAGACATTTCATCAAGACTAGGATTCAGAACATACTTATCCTTTATATAACCAACCCGTGCACTCCCTACTGGCCCCATAAAAGGAATCCCTGAAAGAGTCAAAGCTGTAGAAGCTGCAATCATCGATACAATATCTGGATTATTTTCAAGATCATGTTGCATGACTGTAACAATCACTTGCGTATCATTTTTATATCCTTCTGGGAAAAGGGGGCGAATTGGACGATCTATTAAACGGGAAATCAGGATTTCATTTTCAGTCGAGCGTCCCTCTCTTCTAAAATAACTACCAGGAATACGACCAGAAGCATAGGAACGCTCTTGATAGTTAACCGTCAGCGGAAAAAAATCTTGCTCAGGCTGAACTTCTCTAGAAGACACAACAGTCGCCAGCACCACAGTTTCACCATAAGTTGCAAGCACAGCACCATCAGCCTGACGCGCAACCCTACCTGTTTCTAAAACCAATAAACGACCTGCCCACTCAATTTCTACCTTATGTATATTGAACATTAGAAATCCTTGCTTATAACTTGCTTATAATTCTTTGCACACTTTTCGCATAAAACAGCTTTTTCCCATCTGCCACATATGCCTGTAAAAATTATTTCACTAACGACGAAGCCCTAACCGACCAATGAGCACAGCATAACGCTTTTCATCTACTTTCTTAAGATAATCAAGAAGACTCCGTCGTCTAGATACTAACTTTAAAAGACCACGACGCGAATGATTATCCTTGATATGAATTTTAAAATGTTCAGTTAAGTTCGTAATCCTTTCAGAAAGAACAGCAACTTGTACCTCTGAAGAACCCGTATCATCTAATTTTCTCGCATATTCCTTAATAAGCGCACTTTTACGCTCAGCTGTAATCGACATTGTTTGTCCTTTCAAATAAACAAAAAAATTCCCATTTAGGATTTCGTCCAGCAAGAGCATGCGAAACAACCCGTAGAACACAAATATGCGTACGCATAGATTTATGTAAAATACTATACTGAGATCTTATATCAACCGCTAAATATAAAATCCTCTACTCATTCATAAAAATGCACTCACCTTCTCCTTTCATTTCTCCAATCCAGAAAAGGATAGTAAAACAATGAAGAAAAAGCTTTGTGAGAAAAATTCTCTTTAATGATCCCAACTTTTGACAGTAAAAATCCTTAATCCAAAAATATAATATTTCTTTCTATATTGCTCTTGAATAAGCTCTCCACAACGAATTCCCAAAATATAATATTTTTTATTGTTAGCAGTCGTTTTTATTTTAAGAATATAAAAACCAAGTAACCCATAATATTTTATATTATTCCCTTGTAATACTAAAGGCCTCTCAGGCACCGGCCCATTTATAAAACATTGAATTTGCTTAAAAAGAATGATTTCATAACATTCTGTTTTCTTACAAAAAGCCCACCACTTGTCAGCATGATTGATATGAGGCATATTCCAAGGTTTTTTATTCGATGTATAATGAAAAACACTATTCAAACCATGATATGCCACGTTATACTCGGCAATCAGCTTTTCTAAAAAAATTGACGTCTTCACTTTTTTCATAATTAATTCATCATCCAAAACAAGATGTGTTGGACATGTGCAATTCCATGACTGATCAAGATAATAAATCTTATCTTTACAGATGATATTAATAACATCCTGATCAGGAAAAATAAATTCTTTCGAAGAACCTAATAAGCTAATACATTTGTCATGAAGAGAATATTCCCTCCACTTTTTTAAATTCAACAAAATCAGGCCAGAATTGATATAATAATTATGAGTATTCAGACATAATCTTTCCTTAAAATAGGTATGCCACCAAGAATTCGTCATCCGATCAATTTCAATCTTGCTATCTATCACAGCTGCAATATACTGATCTTGAATATCTATCTTCATTAAAGATGCAATATCCCGGCAAAAAATCATATCCGTATCAACATAAAGCGCTTTATCAAAATGACTACAGATTTCAGGAATAAGGAATCGCCCATAAATAGCATATGTAAAATGATCTTTCTCTTTAAAAGACTTATGATTTTCTTTTAAAAAAGATATAGCTGATATTATATTCAAAGTGAAGTTATGATATTGCGCTATCTGTTGTTCAATAACTCTCAAAGAATCCTTAGTTATTCCACAATCTAAAATCACTATATGATATACATACAAATCTGATGCATGATCAAGAATAGACTGTAATACGACAGACAGATAATTTATATAATTATCATCACAAGAAAAAAAAATAGGAACATCATTTCCTTTTTTTGGAATCTGCATCAGATCCTTTCTTCTCAAGCCTTTCTGAATCTCAAGAAAACGCATTTTAATATTCTTATCAGTAATGATTCTAACATCAACTCTTTTTGAGAAGAAGTAAATTTTTTCAAAAAAAATATCTTTTCTTTTCTTATTGAAAATTTTATTCTCTGCAAGGTGACAAGCATGGATGACAGATTCTGCAAAATACTGATGATTTCTATCCCACAAAGAATTCCTATCAAGAAATTCTGCAAAATTAGAAACACAATGCAAATATTCATTAATATGAAAAGGATTAGCAAAGCTTTTCTCCGAAAGAGAGTCATCTCTATATAAATACGTATACAAGACATTTCTCGTAAAATTTATTTTACTTGAAAGAGAAAGATACTTGAATACAAAATTTTCATCTTCGTGAAAACTTGTCTCAATAAACCTAAGATCATACCTTCTTAAAAGACTCACTTTATAAATCTTATTCCATAAAACTATATTGATCGCTCTCTTCAAAGATTGCGTAAGCTCAAAAATTCCATTTCTTTCATTATATAAATAACATTGATCCTGACGCTTGGTATCATTAATCCTTTTCACAGAACAATTACACATAGCGATATCAATCTCTTCATCTTCTCGCATGAGACGAATCATCGCAGAAACCATTCCAGCTTCATAAAAATCATCACTATCGCAAAACATTACATATTGACCAGAACACAGATCTAATCCAACATTTCTGGATATCCCCGGTCCTGATCTTTCAAGATTCATTAAATGAATACGACTATCTTTAGCTTTAAATTTTTCAACAATCAAACAGCTTGTATCTGTTGATCCATCATTTATACAAAGAATCTCTATATCGGAATGAGTTTGTCTCATTAATGAATTCAAACAAACGCCTATGTAAGATTCTGTATTATAAAATGGAACAATAATAGATACTTTTGTCTTCATCATCTGTCCGGAATATATTAAAACTTAAAAAGTCTTTTTGGCTGAAATAACCCGTGTTTTAAAGAGCCAATTGCTAATATCTTTTCTTGATATTTCACACAAACTTCATCAAAGACTGTATCCTCTTTTTCCTTTAGAAGAACAGAACAACCCTCACGAATAGAAATAGCTTGCTCATCAGATAGTAAATATTTTTTTATATTCATAAAAGCAAGACTAGTTTGCAATAAGAAAGAATCTAAAGCAGCAAAATTCTTTTTTAGAAAAGGAAGCTTTTCTCTCTCTAAACTAGAAAGTGAATCAGCTTTTTCTAACATAGTAAAAGTTACTAAATTATCCTCTTTAAAAGGGCAAACTTCTATACGACGCAAATCCACAATATATCCATAACAACCTAAATCACGTCCTAAATCACGCGCAAGTGCACGAACATAAGTACCCTTTCCACATTCAATTTCAAAAGAAAAATGACCTTCTAAGTTCATTCCAATCAAGTCTAATCTCTTAACAAAGACATTCCTTGCTATAAGATCAATCTTTTTTCCCTCCCTGGCTAATGTATACGCACGGATTCCTCCTATCCTCACAGCAGAAAACTGAGGGGGAACTTGAAAAATAAAGCCAATATATTTTTTTAATAGCCTCTTGACTTCCATTGCAGTAGGTCTTTTTAATGATCGTTTTATAACATGACCTTCTAAATCATCTGTAGAACGTTCTTCACCCCAAGCAATTGAAAAGCGATAAATCTTAAGTCCTTTCATAATCAAATATACAGTTTTCGTCGCTTCACCAATCGCAATCGGCAACAAACCAGAGGCAAGTGGATCAAGAGTCCCTGCGTGCCCTACTTTTTTGACAGAATAGATAGCTTTGACTCTAGAAACAGCTTCTGCGGAAGTATATCCTTTCGGTTTATCAAGAATCAACCAACCTGAAACAGACTGTCTCGGCACTGCGTCTCCCTTTCAAACTTCAAGATCACTCATCACACTCGGCAAACGAAATAAACGATCAATTTTAGCAAAATTATCAAAAGAAGAATCAACAAAAAATTGCAATTTTGGTATATATTTCATTCGACGTAGAGTGTGTGTTATCTGCCATCGAATATAACGCGCATGAGTATTAAGTCCTTTAACAAGTGCATCAGTATCTGTTTCAAGCGATGAAACGACGAAACAGCTTGCAAGCTTCAGATCAGATGACATTCGCACCTCTGATACAGAAAAAAACACTCGAACGAATAAGGGATCATCTATACGCTCAAGCTGCAACACACACGCAATAGCATGGCGTATCTGCTCTCCAACTCTTAACTGTCTACGCGAAAAATCAAAAGAGTTCATTAGTTCAGATTACCTTGTATCAGAGTCCCCGGAAAAAAGATAAAAATCTCAAAGCGAACGGCTCACATGTTCAATACGAAAAACTTCAATAATATCATGCGCTTGAATATCATCATAATTCTCAAAAGCCATACCACATTCTTGTCCAACGAATACTTCTTCAACCTCTTCCTTAAAACGCTTAAGAGTTTTAAGTCTCCCTTGATGAATAACAACATTATCACGAATAATACGAATACTCATCCCACGTTCAACCTTGCCTTCAATCACACGACACCCAGAAACCCGCCCAATCTTCGAAATATGAAATACCTCACGAATCTCAGCATTTCCAATAAAAGTTTCACGCAGTTCAGGCGAGAGCATCCCAGACAGAGCTAACCTAATATCATCAACAAGATTATAAATGACATTATAATAGCGAATATCTATAGATTGATGAATTGCTGCATCCCTAGCAAGATTATTGGCTCTCACATTAAAACCAAGAATCATAGCTTTCGCTGCTATAGCAAGAGAAACATCAGTTTCAGTAATTCCACCAACACCTGCATGCACAATAGAAACCTGCACTTCATCATTCCCTAGGTTTTTAAGAGCTAACTTAATCGCTTCAATAGATCCTTGAACATCACCTTTAACAACTAAAAAAAACTCTTTCATCTGATAAGATTGCAATTGATTCATCATTTGTTCCAGAGATCCACGTGAACCTGCCTGTCTAGCAACACTTTTTTCATGTGCACGCCATTTGCGATATTCCGAAATACCACGCGCTTGTGCTTCATTCAGAACTGCAGCAAAACGATCACCCGCCTGAGGAGGACCTTGTAATCCAAGAATCTCAACAGGTGTAGAAGGAGTTGCTTCTTTCACATAAGCACCTCTTTCATTGATTAATGCACGCACACGACCCCACTCATCCCCTGCTACAATAATATCTCCAGGACGTAGAGTACCCTTCTGTACTAATACAGTTGCCACAGAACCTCTACCACGATCAAGTTTAGCTTCAATAACAACACCTTCAACTGTACGATCCGGATCAGCTTTCAGCTCAAGAATTTCTGCCTGTAATAAAATAGCTTCAAGTAATTTATCTAAATTCTTCCCAGTTTTAGCTGAAACCTCTACCTCCAAAACACTTCCTCCCATTTTCTCAACAAAAACAGAATGATGCGATAACTCATTACGAACTCTTTGAGAATCAGAATCTACCCTATCTATCTTATTAATAGCGACAATAATCGGGACATTGGCTGCCTTGGCATGATTGATCGACTCAATGGTCTGAGGCATGACACTATCATCTGCTGCAACAACTAAAACTGCAATATCCGTTGCCTGAGCACCACGAGCACGCATAGCCGTAAAAGCCGCATGACCCGGGGTATCAATAAAAGTAAGCTTTTGTCCGTTATGCACAACCTGATAAGCACCAATATGCTGAGTAATTCCTCCAGCCTCCGCAGAAACGACATTAGCTTTACGAATCGCATCAAGTAATGATGTTTTCCCATGATCTACATGTCCCATAATTGTAATTACTGGTGGACGATGACGCATTTTATTCTTGTCATCGGCTATATTAAAAATACCTACTTCAACATCAGATTCCGAAACTCTTTTTACAGTATGAGAAAAATCCTCAGCAATAAGCTGAGCCATATCACCATCAATAACATCCCCTGGCTTTAGCATTTGCCCCTGATTCATCAAAAAACGAATCACATCAACAGAGCGCTCAGCCATACGTTGAGCCAACTCCTGAATAGTCATTGTTTCAGGAATAATCACTTCGCGTGAAATCTTCTCACGTGGTTCTTGCGGTTGTAAACGCTTAAATTTTTCCTGACGGCGGCGCGTTGCAGCCATCGAATGTTCACGAACATCAATATTCTCATCTAAGGCCGAAGACACTCTTAATTTATTAACACGGCGACGCTCTTCTCCACCTCGAATACTTTTCTGACGTACAAGCGCCCTAGCAGCACGGCGAGCCCCAACAACTCTATCCTCTTCATCCTCATCTCTTGTTCTTCTTTTGCCATTGTGAACAGAAAATCTCACTTTCTCTGAAGGCACATCAGAGCTTTGCTTTTCAGCATCTATAGATTGTTTTATATTTTTTAATTCCGATTCACTCTTATCTTCATTCTTTTTTTTCAGACGTGAATTCTCCTCTTTCTCTTGCAGTATCCTTTCCCGTTCTTTCTTAAGGGCTTCCTCCTCCTCCAATCGACGCCTGGCATCTTCCATCTGCAAGCGTTCTTCTTCTGCACGAATTCTTGCCTCCTTCAGAGCACGCAAACGCGCTTCCATTTCAGTTGAGGAAAGATTACTGACTCTAGGAGCAGCCTTTGGCGGTGGACTTTCTCTATTTTGCTTTGGACGAGGGGCTATATGGGGTCTTGCTATAGGTCTTACAACATGCTGCTCTTTTTTTTCATCAAGACGAGAAATCTTGCGACGCCTCGTTTCAACAACAACTGCCTTTGTCCTGCCATGACTAAAATTTTGCTTGACTGTAGTATGTTCAACACCAGAACGTTTCAGTGTCAACGTCTTTTTATAGGAAACACCCGGCGTTTTTTCTTCATTATTTTTATCGGTCATTCCGTATCCGCTTCCTGTACAACTGTACTTTCATACCTGTTCATCACATCATCACGGTAAGCTATAAGTTTCCGTGTTCTTTTAAAAAAACCGCTTGCAGCCAAACCACGGCATACTGCAGCATGTATCACATTATTTCGACCAAAGGCCAAACCCATCTCCTCTGCTGTAAAAAGGGTCAGCGCATCTATTATCTCATCTTGCTTTTTCTGCTGTACAGCAGCATAAATAGCCTGAGCAATCTTTCGCTTTCCATCCGCTGCAGCCTCTTTAGCATGCAGGACCATACATACTTTACCAGAATAAATGGCTTTCTTAACCTTGCTCAACCCACTCACGACACCACCACCACGACGAGCTAACGATAAACTTCGAAGAGATGCCAGGACTAACAAACGATCAAGCGTATCAGGCATATCATAAGTTATGCACACATCCTGCTTAAAACTACGCATAAAAGCCTTAGAAATTATCGCTTTCCTCAAGAGCCTCCGCGAGTTTATGAGCCATGCACCTCTCCCTGGCAAATTCCCCTTCAAATCAGGGACCACTCTATTATAAGGTCCAAGAACAAAGCGAAGCATCTGATCTGCTTCTCCTTTTCTCCGCGTAATGATACAAGTTCTTTCATTCATAAGTCGATCTTTTTTAATGGTTCTATCCCATCACTCATTTCTTTCTCTTCTCCTAACCAGCCTGTTCTGATCCGAGCAGCAACAATCATATTTTCTGCATCTTCTCTATTCAGATCAAACGAAGCTAAGATACCTGGATAAGTAATAATTCTATTCCCTTGACGCTCAGACCAACCAATCAAGTCATCTACCGCATAGCCAGCGAAATCCTCAAGTGTTTTTACACCATCATCCCCAACAACAGCCATCATAGCCGTTGTCATCCCAGGAATACTACGTAATTCATCAGAAACACCGCATTTTTTCCGTTTTTCATCCAAATCCCTTTCAATCCGCTCAAGATATTCTCCTGCACGATTCTGTATTTCCAGAACTGTCTCTTCATCAAATCCTTCTATAGCAGAAATCTCACTTTTATCCACATATGCTATCTCTTCTACCGAGACAAACCCTTCAGAAGCTAAAAGCTGCCCAACCATTTCATCCACATCCAGCGCTTTCATAAATAAAGAAGAACGATCCTTAAATTCTTTCTGACGACGTTCAGATTCTTCCTGTTCTGTCATAATATCAATATCCCAGCCTGTAAGCTGCGAAGCAAGACGGACATTTTGACCTCTCCGCCCAATTGCTAAACTCAACTGGTCATTTGGAACAACAACATCAATACGTTCAGCTTCCTCATCCAATACAACCTTAGACACCTCAGCTGGCTGCAAAGCATTCACAATAAATGTAGCAGCATCTGGAGACCAGGGAATAATATCAATCTTTTCTCCTTGGAGCTCCGCAACGACAGCTTGGACACGACTACCACGCATCCCAACACAAGCACCCACAGGGTCAATTGAAGCATCTCGGGAAATAACAGCAATCTTAGCGCGTGAGCCTGGATCACGCGCTACCGCTTTTATTTCAACAATACCATCATAAATTTCTGGGACTTCCATAGTAAAAAGCTTCGCCATAAATTGCGGATGTGTACGAGATAAAAAAATCTGAGGGCCACGCTGCTCACGACGCACATCATAAACATAAGCACGAATACGATCACCATAACGAAAAGACTCACGTTGAATAAGCTCATCACGACGGATGACCGCCTCACCCCAACCTAAATCAACAACAACATTTCCATATTCAACACGCTTGACTATCCCTGAAATAATTTCATCAACACGGTCCTTATATTCTTCATACTGATGATCACGCTCTGCTTCACGCACTTTCTGAAAAATCACCTGCTTTGCAGACTGTGCAGCAATACGCCCAAAATCTATAGGCGGCAAAAGCTCAGAAAGAAAATCTCCAAGTTTAATATCAGATTTTTGATTAAGAGCCTCAGTTAATGAAACTTGAGTAGTAGAATCCTCGACTTGTTCAACTACCTCTCTTAATCTCTGCAGTGTAATATCACCATATTTAGAATCAATATCAGCACGGATATTAATTTCCTGTCCATAACGCAAGCGCGCAGCTTTTTGAATAGCATCTTCCATTGCCTGAATAACAATCTCTCTATCAATTGACTTTTCCCGTGCGACAGCATCTGCAATCTGCAAAAGTTCTACCCTATTTGCACTCACAGCCATTGGACTTTCTCCCTCATCACGTACCTACCTATAAAATGTCAAATTTCATTTCTAAAAGATCTATCACCCAGGGGCAGAACGCATTCTTTTCTCTTTACAGAAAACATCACGAATCAGTGAATCCGTTAAAATAAGATGAGCTCCACAAAGATCAGAATAAGAAATACGCACTTCCTGATTTAAACCATCATCAAGTAAAAAACTTTCATCATTTGAATCAGCGATCTTACCGCAAAACTTCCTCCTGCCATGGAGCATAACAGATGTATGAATCTTAGCAAGATGACCAGACCCATTCAGAAAATCTGATTTCCGCACCAATGGACGATCAATCCCTGGCGAAGAGACTTCTAAACAATAATGAGCTTTAATTAAATTTGCGACATCCAGCACAGGTGAAATCGCCCGGCTAATACGCTCACAATCTCTAATTGTCAGAATCCCAAACAAACTTTCAGCCATAATTTGCAAGGTTACACGATTTAAAAAAATAATACGAATCAGACGAAACCCTAATTGCTTAATCAGCGGTTCAATAATCGCAGCAACTTTGCCCTCAACACCCGTTTCCTTAATTAAACGTGGCTCATCAAAGAAATCCATAACTATTTTTTCCATATTATTCATGCTTATTCATGAAAAAAAATTCTGTAGAATCATCTAATAAAAAAGAGCGGACCTAGTTGACCCACTCTTAACAAAAAGATAAGATTTTTCAATTAAATATAATAACTCTTGCTTCTTTAAAATGCAAGATTTTACTTAGATAAGGCTTTGTTTCAAAAGATCAACTAAGTCAGTTTTTTCCCATGAAAAAGAACCATCTGCTCCTGGTTTTCGCCCAAAATGACCATAAGCTGATGTTTTCGCATAGATAGGCCTATTTAAATCAAGATGACGGCGAATCCCCGATGGAGATAAATCCATAACTTTACATATCACTGACTCAATGTGAGCTTCAGGAACTCTTCCTGTTCCATGAAAATTCACAAAAACTGACAAAGGCTGAGCAACCCCTATAGCATAAGAAATTTGTATAGTACAACGATCTGCAAGATACGCAGCCACAATATTTTTAGCAAGATAACGTGCAGCATAAGCACCAGAACGATCAACTTTAGTGGTATCTTTCCCTGAAAAAGCTCCTCCTCCATGAGGAGCGACACCACCATAAGTATCCACAATAATCTTCCTCCCTGTTAAACCCGCATCTCCATCCGGACCTCCAATAACAAATTTTCCTGTTGGATTAATATACCAACGACAATCCACAGCAATCTTCATATTCGCAAGTGTCTCGCGAATATAAGGTTCGACGACACTACGTACCTTCTCAGAACACCAATCTGGATTTCTATGCTGAATTGACAGCACAATTGAAGTCACTTCCTCCGGCTTCCCATTTATATAACGAACGGTTATCTGACTTTTAGCATCTGGCCCAAGATACCTTGCTAAACCATCCCTTTTATGACGCGCTGTAGAAATTGCTTTTAATATTTTGTGAGCATAATAGATAGGAGCTGGCATCAGATCCGGTGTTTCTCGACAAGCATAGCCAAACATAATCCCCTGATCTCCAGATCCCTCAACACCCTGCCTATCAGCGGCACTATCAACCCCTCTTGCAATATCAGTCGATTGCGAATGTAACAGCACATCAATCCGCACACTCTTCCAATGAAAACCCTCCTGGGCATATCCAATGTCCTTAATTGCATGACGAGCCGCTGCGCGAAATCGCCTTGGGTTCACTAAGGGATTTCCACGTGCATCATAAAGAATAGTCCCATTTTTATCTTTTTTTAAAAGTGTGTCCGGGACACGCACTTCCCCAGCTAGAATAACACGGTTTGTCGTAACAAGCGTTTCACAAGCCACACGAACAGACCACGGATCAGCACCAGCCGCATAAGACTCCCTATAAATCATATCAACAATTTCATCTGAAATGCGATCACAGACCTTGTCCGGATGGCCTTCTGAAACTGATTCAGTTGTAAAAAGATAAGATTGATGTAGCACAAAACACCCCTCAAAAAACTATCTAGATAGCAAAAAAGTTTTTACTAAAATACTTTTAAAAAATTCAAAACCACTTTTTAATCAAACAAAAAAAAACATCATTCCTAATTTTCCTATCAAAAAAAAATTAGGATGTAGCTGACTAAAAGTCATGATAGAAAATCATAAAAGTAGAATGACCTTTTCAAGGTTCCTAGAATTCCTTTTCAAGAGAAACAAATCTCTTTTGAAAGAAAAAAAGACATTTACTTATAGTTAGCATAAAAAAAGATATGGACATCAATATAATAAAAATGAGCACTTTTCTTACTTTCAGTCTTTTTGATTTTTTTTTAGGAATGTCTATATCTATAAATCCACTTTTATTATAACCAATCATTGCTGTAATCTTCCCATAAGGATTAATCACAGCAGAAATCCCGTTATTAGCTACCCGAACCAGAAAAAGACCTTCTTCTACAGCACGGAGGCGAGCCTGATAAAAATGCTGCCATGGACCTGGTGTCTCTCCTAACCAAATATCATTTGTAATATTCAGAAGAAGATCAGGCTGTGGTCCTTCATAAATTTCCTCTAATGGAAAAATAGATTCATAACAAATGAGAGGCCAAATAATAGGACCATCTTTAAGAGGTATCAGAACTTTTTTAGCTCCTGGAGTATAAAGACCAGAAAGCTGAAGAAGCCATCCAAACCCCAAGCTTTGAAAAAAAGATGCAAAAGGTAAATATTCACCAAAAGGAACAAGATGAACCTTATCAACAGAAGAAAGAATCACACTCTTAGAATTAATAATCCTAAGAGAATTAAAAAAATATTGTTTTTGATCCTCTTTCCTTTTTTCAACTCTAATCGTACCAATAAAAGCAAGCTGTTTTTCTTGTAAAGCATTTCCAATACGCCTTAATAAAAGCGGAACATCTTCGAGTATATAAGGAACAGAAGTTTCTGGCCAGATAATAAAATCAGAAGGCTTTGCTCCTCTCAGCGGAGCTCTTTTTGTCAAAGATAAAAGACGTTCAAAATTATATAGACGCATCGCAACATCATCATTTGCATCATGCAGAAATGGCTGAACAATACGAATCCCTACCATACTTCTTTCTAAAAAAGGTCTAGCCTTGAAACGATACAAACCAAAAAGAATATCTCCTAAACATAAAAGAAACAGAACAGAAAAACCAATATTCCAATCCTCTTTCTTTAAGAAAAGAACAGCTGACGCATAAAGAACAACAGATAGATAATTCATACCGTAAATGCCAAAAATAACAACAGGCTGCATTAAAAATGGACAAGGCATAGCAGTATAAGCAATTGCATTCCATGGAAACCCAGTAAACATCCACGCCCGCAACCATTCGGCTAAAGCAAAGGAAAAAGCAAAAGCAATGATCCTTCTATAACTAGAATCCCAAAGTAAAAAAGCTAGATAACAAGCAAAAGCATAAAACAAAGCAAGAAAGGCTGTAAGTCCAATAACAGAAAAAGGTATAGCGCCATAAAATACCCCAGAAAGCAACAAAGCCTTTCCAAGCCACCAAAGTCCCGCACTAAAATAACCAAACCCAAATTGCCAGCCTGTTAATGCTGCGAACCAAGAACATTTTCTACGCCCTAACAGCGATTCTTTGTAAAGATCATCGAGTAAGAGAACAAGAAGAGGAAATGTAAAAAAACAAAGAATCAAACAATTAATGGGTGGTAAAGCAAAAACGGTAAAACATCCTAACAAAAATGCAGATATCCGATATCTTCTAAAGAATAAAATTCGTATTACAGAAATATAAAAATAGGCAATATCTATAATATTGAACTTATCCCAGAAGTCTCTCAAGAATCTCCTCCTCTAATTCCTCCATAAGCTCTGCATCATCGTCAGTTTCATGGTCATATCCTAAAAGATGCAAAAAACCATGCAGCACTAGATAAGATAAATGATCATCAAATAATTTTCCTTGCTCTAAAGATTCCCTTTCCAGAGTTTCACGTGCAAGAACAACATCCCCAAGCATAGGACCAGGTCTTTCTCCAACTTTAAGAGGGAAGGCAGGAAAAGATAAAACATTCGTTACCTCATCCTTAAAACGCCATTGATAATTCAGATGACGAATTTCAATATTATTCGTGAAAACCAGACTCAACTCTGTCTCAAGATCCTCTAAACCTAAACGAAAAGCTGTGATATCTACAAGTTTGAGGATTAAACTTTCAAAACTCTCTTTCATCCATCCCTGATCATGCAAAGCTATATCAACCCTAATCATTTCTATCCCTCTCATATCAACGAGAAAACAAGACACAGATTATCCTCTATCTCAAAATATTCGAATCAGTAAAAAGATCAGGGATTTCCAAAAACACTTTCATACCAAAGATTTATAGAATCTCTTCTGCCCCAAAAAAACTATTAGTACTTGCTTTCTGAATTAAAACATTAATCACTGTTCCAATTGCTGCTTCTGTTTCTACTACAACAGGCGCAAGCCAAGGCGATCTACCAATCATTTGCCCCTTATGACGCCCTACTTTTTCAATCAAAACATCTGTGAGCAGGCCCCGTTTCGATTCTAAAAACTGACGTTTTTGCTCATTAAGTCTCATCTGTAAACACTGTAAGCGCTCATCTTTTTTATCCTCATCAACTTGATCGATCATAGAGGATCCTGGAGTTCCAACACGAGATGAATACTTAAAAGAATAAGCCGAGGCATAAAAGACATCCTCAACAAGCTTAAGTGTTTCTTTAAAATCAAGATCAGTCTCACCAGGAAACCCAACAATAAAATCTCCTGAAAAAGCAAGATCAGAACGCGCACGACGAATACGTTCAATAAGTAAAAGATAATCCCTCACACTATGACGACGATTCATGAGTTTCAATATTCTATCAGAACCAGCCTGAATAGGTAAATGAAGATAAGGCATTAACATTGGAAGGTCTCGATGAGCGGCAATGAGTAAATCATCCATATTACAGGGATGACTTGTGGTATAACGAAGACGCTTAAGACCTCTCAGCTCAGCTAAACGAAATAATAGCTTTCCTAAGCTCCAATCACATCCATTAGCACCCTTTCCATGCCAAGCGTTAACATTTTGTCCAAGAAGTGTAATTTCTCTAACCCCAAAAGAAATCAGCTTCTCAGCTTCTCTTATAATCTCTTCGACAGAACGAGAAACCTCTGTTCCACGTGTATAAGGCACAACACAAAAAGTACAAAATTTATCACAACCCTCTTGCACAGTAAGAAAAGCACTCACACCCCTAGAGTTAACCCTTTCCTTATTCGGAAGAGGCAAATAATCAAATTTATTTTCTATTGCATAATCAATGTCAACAACTTTGCCCCCTTTTTTGAGCTCCTTCAAAATCCTAGGTAAACGATGATAAGTCTGAGGTCCAATAACAAAATCTACAACTGGAGCCCGATGAAGAATCTCTTCACCCTCAGCTTGAGCTGTACAGCCTGTAACACCAAGAATAAAAGAGTTTTTAGACTCCCGCAAAATACGTAAACGTCCAAGATCAGAATAAAATTTTTCAGATGCTTTTTCCCGAATATGACAAGTATTTAAAAGAACAAGATCAGCCTCACCTATCCTCTGAACTGGACTATAACCTTCCTCTAAAAGGCTATCAACTATCCTCTGACTATCATAAACATTCATCTGACAACCATAAGTTTTTATAAAAACCTTATAGCAATGACTCTTTTCTTGAATCTTTCCTCTCATATAACTTTCCTATTCCTAATAGATCATTTTACAAGATACATCTTAAAACTAGCGCATTAGAATATCCATAAGGGGAGACATAATAACTAGGACGAAACCCAATTTTCATAAAATTACAACGCTTATAAAGCGCACGCGCAGCAAAATTTGCTTGATCCACTTCAAGAAAAATTCTCTTAGCACCTTTTCCTAATAAATGATTCAAAACAAACTTCAGAAGAGTAGAAGCTATACCCTTATTACGATAATTAGGATCAACAGCTATAGAAAGAAGTTCCGATTCATCACAAATAACTCTTGCAATAATAAAACCACACAACTTTCGAGAAGAATCTTCTTCTAAGGACGCGACAAATCCTATCAGATTCTTATCTGATAACAAAGATAAACAAAAATCATTTTCCCATCTCTGATCAAAAGATTTTTTATGAAGTGCGGATAAGCCTTCTATATCTCCATTTTCAAATGGAAGGACCTCTATATTTTGTAATAATCTCATAATATCATCGTCCCTTATCCCTAATCAACATTCATTAAATAGATCCAACAGACAATCATCGATCAGCTAGGTACAAAGAAAGAAGAACCCTTCGCAGAAGGTGCCTGCATATAGAGAGGAAGAGGCTTCCCTTGACAAATCTTTTTCGTTGCAAGAAAAGCATAGGTAGCAATTTGCGGATATCTGATATTTAAGAAATCACACAAGGTCATACGACAAATATCTTCTGCTCCGGACCCAATCAAAATTGTGTTTTTCTCTAAGCTTTCAGCAACAGCTATTGCTGTATCCTGTCTGGGATTCCCTCTATTTTTATGATAAGGAGAAAAATCCTGAACATAGCAAACTCCTTTAGATCCCTCAAGAATCACAGTAATAGGACGACCTTTGTAGTGTTGTGCTGCTTCACAGGCAAGAGCCTCAAAAACACTCACGCCAATAACAGGTTTAGCAAGTGCTAACGCTAATCCTCGAGCTGCAGAAATCCCAACCCGAAGACCAGTAAAAGAGCCTGGACCAATACTGACACTAATCAAATCAATATCTAATAAATCTCTCTGTTCTCTCTCCATCAGAAGATTTATCTGTCCTATTAAATGCTCAGCATGCCTTTTACCAACATCATCACATAATTTTACTAAAACACGACTACCTTCAAGAAGACAAGTCGAGCAAAAATTAGAGGCTGTATCTATAGATAATACAAGCATAAAAAACACATAATATTGATTAATATCTCATATAAATATAAAAATAGATTTAAACAATATCCTTTAATTCAGATTTTTCTCTCCAGGTACAAATATGAGAAACTATACCTAATGTTGAAGACGTGTAGTCCGTTATCCTTATCTTCCCTTCAATACTAGAGAATAGTGAGTTAGAAAGCTCTTTTCCTAGTTCTACCCCCCATTGATCAAAGGAATTAATATTCATTAAAACCCCCTCAACAAAAACCCTATGTTCATAAAGCGCAATCAATCTCCCTAACGTATAAGGAGTTAATAATTGCTGAAGAATCATAATAGAAGGACGATTCCCAGAAAAAACCTTGTAGGCTGCAAGTTTTTTTGCCTTACGTCCATTTAATCCCTCCTTGATCATCTTATTATAAGCTATTCCATAGGACCGTCCAGACAACAAACCTTCTGCTTGAGCTAAACAATTAGAGATAAGAAGATTATGCTGAGACTGCAAACTCTCTTCATGACCCTTAACAAAAGCGATAAATTCCACTGGAATAATATCTGTACCTTGATGTAATAGCTGAAAAAATGCATGCTGTCCATTTGTTCCTACATCCCCCCAAGTAACAGGGGCTGTTGGTATTCTAACATCGAATCCATCTCTTGTCACAGACTTACCATTTGATTCCATATCAAGTTGCTGCAAGTAAGCAGGAAGATACAACAGACGTTGTTCATAAGGAATCACAACACGTGTTGGATAATTGCAAATCACACGATGCCAAAAACCTATAAGACCGAACATCATAGGTATATTACTAACCACAGGTGTATTACGAAAATGCTCATCCATCATATAAGCACCCGCTAAAAAACAACGAAATTGTTCAGGACCAATAGCAAGCATCAGTGGTAAGCCTACCGATGACCAAATAGAATAACGTCCTCCAACCCAATCCCAAAATCTAAATGTATATGATTCTTGAATTCCAAAATCTTCTACTTTAGCAGAATCTGAAGAAACAGCTACACAATGTTTTTTGATAGCTTCTTCTCCTAAAGAATTACGAATCCAAGCCATTACATATAAGGCATTAGTAATCGTTTCTATTGTTGTAAATGTTTTGGATGAAATAATAATCAATGTTAGTGCCGGATCAAGCTGAGCCAAAGTATCAACAACATGAGAACCATCAAGATTAGAAATAAAATAACATTGAGGCCCATTATGATAAGGCTTTAAAGCACTAATTGTCATTTTCGGGCCTAAATCGGAACCACCAATGCCAATATTTACAACATTAGTAAATTGAGATCCATTATAACTCCTTAACTCACCAGTCCGAATAGCATTAGAAAATTCTTCCATGCGCCTTAGCACGTCTTGAATCTCTAAAACAACATTTCTTTCTCCCAACAAAAAACTACTAGATTGCGGAGCACGCAGGGCCACATGCAAGGCTGCACGATTCTCTGTTAAATTAATAACTTCGCCAGAAAACATAGCATCACGTTGATGAATTAGATCCACAGCTTGAACAAGATTATTAAAATAGTCCAAAATTCTTCCACTCAGCGCACACTTCGAAAAATCAAAAAGCAAATCCTCTAAAACTAAAGAAAAAGAACGAAAACGCTCACGATCCTTAAGAAACGCGCCATGAATATCAAAAAGTGTCTCATCTCCAGCATAAGACTTCATATCTTCTAAAATTGATTTGAATAATAACTCATTCCGCGCCATGCCTTAATCTCCTTCATAAAAGAAAAAGGTATATGATTTAGCAAAGAGAAAATTCTACAATATCTCCTTAAAAAATAGAATAAGAACTCTACTCAAAAAGAAAAATTTTTCATATAAAAAAACTTTTTAGAAAAAAAGTGCTTGTTCATTTTAGCTAAATCCAAGATTCACTCTTCGGAAAAAAATAGACTCTCATCTGGCCTTTCAATCCATCATAAAACACATGATAAGCAATTTCCTTAAAAAAAATATATAAGGGTAAAATGCAAACGTGTACTTCCAAACTATTTTAGCCTAAAAAACTATTTAAAGGGCATCCATAGAATATCCCATAAAAATCCAGATATCTCTCAATGAGGATGGGACACTTATTCCGATGATTATTTCAATCAAAATAATACTGATCATACCCTTGATCCTACAAAACTTGAGAAAAATAATTTATGAAAAAACATATTGTTTCTCTACCTAATCTTTTAACCTACGGACGCATCCTTGCCGTACCACTCTTTGTACTCTGTTTTTTTTTAGAAGGACACCTTCAATCAACAAATCTAGCCCGTTGGTCTGCCTTTGCTATTTTTCTTTCAGCTAGTATTACAGACTTCTTTGATGGCTATCTCGCAAGAGTATGGCATCAAACATCCGATTTTGGACGAATGCTCGATCCTATAGCTGATAAGCTTCTTGTATCTGCCTGCCTTCTTTTATTGGCTGCAGATGGTACAATTGCGGGCTGGACCTTATGGGCTGCTATCACCATTTTATGCCGTGAAATACTCGTTTCTGGCTTACGCGAATATTTAGCTGAAATTAAAATTAGCGTACCCGTATCACGACTGGCTAAATGGAAAACCATGCTACAACTTACAGCACTAAGCTTTCTACTTCTCGGTCCTAGTGGAGAAAAAATCTTTCCCTACTCCACCTTAACAGGACTTCTCTTATTATGGATCTCTGCAATTCTCACTTTAATCACAGGATGGGATTATTGTCGCATAGGCTTTAAACACGTTATAAAATAAAATGCTTTCAAAGTTTAAAGAAGCAAGCTTGCAAGAACAGAAATTGTATAAAGACGACACTTCTTCAAAGATCCAAGCATTTTTTCACAGCAGGGCGCTCACACAAAATTCTCCACCAACGATAAAGATTTGGAAAATCTTCTATCCTTTTATCATCAAGTACATCATTACTAATCCATACAATAGAAGCTATATCAGCAATTGAATAATCACCAGCCAAATACTCCTTCTTCCCTAGCTGTTTATCCATAACACCATAAAGACGTTGTAGTTCGCATATATAACGTTTAATCGCATAAGATAATTTTTCCGTAGCATAAAAAAGAAAATGCCTCGCCTGTCCTGACATAGGCCCTAAGCCAGCCATCTGCCACATCAACCACTCTTCTACACAAACACGTTCCCGCTCATCCTTTGGATAAAAACGCTTAAATTTACGAGCTAAATAAAGAAGAATCGCTCCCGACTCAAAAATAGATAGAGGCTGCCCATTCGGTCCATCTAAATCTACAATAGCCGGGATCCGATTATTTGGAGATATCTTAATAAAGTCCGCTTTAAATTGTTCACCTTTCACTAGATTCACATAATTCAGATCATAACCTACACCTAACTCTTCTAACATAATACTAATCTTCCAGCAATTTGGTGTTGGCCAATAATAAAATTGAATCTTTTTATAAAGCAAAATACATAAATCCCCTGAATTTAACTTCATATGATTCCAACATATTTAATTACGTTCCTTATCAACAAGCGCATTCGATCTTATCCAAGGCATCATAGCCCGCAAATCTTTCCCAATTTTTTCAATTTGATGAGCCTTCTTATTCCGACGAATGCTTGTAAATTGTGCTCCACCAGCTTTATACTCTTGCATCCATTGAGATGTAAATTTACCAGTTTGTATATCTTTAAGAATTGCTTTCATATTTTTTTTAGTCTCAGATGTTATAATACGTGGTCCGGACATATATTCTCCCCACTCGGCTGTATTAGAAATAGAATAATTCATATTCCCAATTCCTCCTTCATAAATGAGATCGACAATAAGCTTCACCTCATGCAAACACTCAAAATAAGCCATTTCAGGGGCATAGCCTGCATCCACCAAGGTCTCAAACCCAGCACGAATCAATTCCACTAAACCACCGCATAAGACAGCCTGTTCCCCAAAAAGATCTGTTTCACATTCTTCTCTAAATGTTGTTTCAATAATCCCAGATCGACCACCACCAATAGCACAGGCATAAGACAAAGCTATATCATGAGCATGTCCTGAGGCATTAGATTCAATAGCAATCAAACAGGGAACCCCTCCTCCATTCTTATATTCCCCCCGCACAGTATGTCCAGGCCCTTTAGGTGCAACCATAACAAAATCTATAGTTGGACGTGAAGGAATTAAACCAAAATGGACATTTAAACCATGAGCAAATCCAATCACAGCACCATCATTCACATTTTCATGAATGTGGTCCCTGTAAATATCAGACTGAACCTCATCTGGAGTTAGCATCATCAAAAAATTTGCCCATTGTGCTGCATCAGAAACTCTTACAACAGTAAAACCATCAGCTTCTGCCTTGTTCACACTTTTTGAATCAACAGGCAGTGCAATACGAATATTCAGAACTCCTGAATCCTTTAAATTCAATGCGTGTGCACGACCCTGACTCCCATAACCAACTATAGCTATCTTCTTTGCTTTAATTAAATTTAAATCCGCATCACAATCATAATATACACGCATCACAAGTTCTCCTTTTTATCAGTCTTCTCAGTATCAGTACTTTATCCTGAAAGCTAAGAAAGACTTCTTCAAGTGAGTCATTCAAAAAAGAATAATCACTATTTTAAATAATATTGTTTCTATTCGAATCCTTTTATTCAACAGTCACAGATTTTGCTAAATTACGAGGTTGATCAACATCTGTACCAAGAAAAACGGCTGTATGATAAGCAATCAACTGCACAGGAACTGCATAAAGAATTGGGGCTAGAATTTCAGGAACTTCTGGCATAATCAAAGTAGCCTGAGTCCTCAGATTAATAGACTCAGCACCACGTTTATCCGTGATCAAAATAATACGCCCACCACGAGTAGCCACTTCTTGCACATTAGAAAATATTTTTCCAAACCATCTATCGTAAGGAGCAATAACGATAATTGGTATAGAATCATTAATTAAAGCAATGGGGCCATGTTTTAATTCACCTGCAGCATAGCCTTCAGCATGGATATAGGAAACTTCCTTAAGCTTTAAAGCTCCTTCAAGAGCAATAGGATAAGAAGTACCACGCCCAATATAAAGCACATGCCGAGCTCCTGTTAATTCACGGCAAACTTCTTTTATTGATAATTCCATTTTTAAAATATTACGAATATAACGCGGTGTTTCTCTTAAAATACGAACAAATGCCTGTTCCTGTTTCTTATCTATCATACCCCGCATTTTAGCAGAAAAAAGAGCAAGAGAAACTAATGCAGTCAACTGTGATGTAAATGTCTTTGTAGAAGCAACACCAATTTCTAATCCCGCTAAAATTGGAAAAATCAAATCTGCTTCATGTGCAAGAGATGATTCTATCACATTCACAACCGCTCCTGTTTTTATCCCCTTCTTTTTACAATAATGCAAAGAAGCTAAGGTATCCGCAGTTTCTCCAGACTGAGATACAAAAAGCGCTAATGTATCATCTCCTCGAAGTGGAGGCTCCCTATAACGAAACTCAGAAGCCACATCATTCTCTACCAGTAATCCTGCTAAACTTTCAAACCAGTATTTAGCAACTAAAGTAGAATAATAAGCCGTACCACAAGCAGAAAAGAATAAATATCTGACACGAGACCAATCTAATTGTCCTTCTTCGCAAGCAAGAGTATCATTAGAAACATCTAAATAACGGGATAATGTATGTGCAATAGATTCTGGCTGTTCATATATCTCTTTATGCATAAAATGACGATAATTCCCTTTTGAAACAAGAACCAGGGAAGGAGATAGCCTCTTTTCCTCACGTATTACAGGCTGAAAAGATTTATCAAAAATAGTAACGGACTTATGAGTCAAAATAGCAAGATCACCATCTTCCAGATAAGTAATACGATTTGTCAAAGGAGCTAATGCCATGCCATCAGAAGCAAGATACATCTCTCCTTCACCATACCCAAGAACGAGAGGAGAACCTCTACGAACAGCAATTAAACAATCTTCTATTCCTTCAAAAAGCAATGAAAAGGCAAATGTCCCCTCCAAATGAGACAGGGAAAGTTGAACAGCCTCAAAAGGCGTTTTTCCTGCATACAATGCATCTGTAATAAGACAAGCAATAATCTCCGTATCTGTCTCCGTATGAAAAATATAGCCTTTAGACTCTAAAGCAGTACGTAGCCTAAAAAAATTTTCAATAATACCATTATGAACAATAGAAAGCTTTTCTGTTGTATGAGGATGAGCATTTCGCTCAATTGGCACTCCATGAGTTGCCCAACGAGTATGACCTATCCCTATCGTCCCATATAATGGATTACTTCTCAGTTTTTCTTCTAAAACAATTAACTTTCCTTCAGCCCGAATAGATGTCAACTTTCCATTTTCTAAAGTTGCAATACCAGCAGAATCATAACCACGATATTCAAGTCTTTTCAAGGCATCTAAAAGCAAAAGAGCAACGGGACGTTTACCTAAAATACCAATAATCCCACACATAGTCACTCCAAGACATTGACGACAATATAAAAAGCTTACCCATCACTTTCTTCTAAAGAAGCTAATCTATTACGTATTTTTTTTGCATACTCATATTTATTTACCTGACGTGCTCTGCCAAAAGCAAGTGTATTCTCAGAAACATTCTCAGTGATAACACTGCCTGAAGCAATATAAGAATCCCTTCCAACAGATATAGGCGCAACAAGAGAAGTATTAGAACCAATAAAAGCCCCATCCGCAATAGTAGTCCTGTGCTTATGATAAGCATCGTAGTTACAGATTACCGTACCAGCTCCAATATTAACATTAGCACCAATTTCCGCATCTCCAATATAAGAATTATGATTAATTTTTGTCTCGAAACCAACAGATGCCTTTTTAATTTCACAAAAATTACCGACTTTCACCGCAGGATGTAACTGTGTTCCCGATCTCAATCGAGCATAAGGACCAATCCGAGTATTTGCAGAAATCACTGCTCCCTCAATATAGCTAAAAGCATGAATAATCGTTCCAGAATCAATCTTTACTCCAGGACCAAAAAATACATGTGGTTCAATCAAAACATCAGCCGCAATTTCCGTATCATAAGAAAAAAATACACTTTCCGGCGCCTGTAATGTTACACCATTTAACATCAGCTCATGTCTTTTCTTTCTCTGCCAAACCTCTTCAACTTTAGCTAAGTCTACACGATTATTAATACCAATATACTTTTCCCTTTCTACTCTAAGAACTCTGATATCCAAACCACATGCGTCTGCTAATTTTACAATATCAGTAAGGTAATACTCATGCTTCCTATTCTTATTTTTAACCTTCTCAAGAAGAAAAAGTAAATGCTCTCTTTTTATCGCTATCATACCAGCATTACAAAAATTGATCTTTTTTTGTTCATCGCTGGCATCCTCTTCTTCAATAATAGCTTTAATCCTACCTTCTCTGAACAACAATCTCCCATATCCCCTTGGATTATCTGTATGAAACCCCATGAGAACCAAGTCCGCCCCATTCTCTAGCGTGGCACGTAACTCTATAATATCGGATCTTTCAATGAGAGGAGTATCACCAAAAATTATTACTACATCATCTAACTCCTCTTTCAATAAATCACGAGCTGCTAAAACAGCATGAGCTGTACCTAATTGATCGGGTTGCTCAAAAAAAAATATATCAGAACAATCCTCGACACTATCAGAAACGGCTTGATCTCCACTCCGAATTACAACACATATCTTGTCTACATCAGATTGAGTAGCAGTGCAGAGTAGATGAGAAAGCAACGAGACCCCAGCAACCTTATGCAAAACCTTAGGAACCTCTGATTTCATTCTCGTCCCAGCTCCTGCTGCTAAAATAAGTAATAGACATGTTCTTGACATACCAGAATCTATCCTAATCTTCCTAAAACAGGAAATATTTCAATAATGAGATAAGAAAAATATTGCATATACCCTGCTAATAATAAAATACCAAAAAAAATTAACACAAACCCTGTTATCTTTTCTATAAAATAAAAACGAACATTTTTAAAAAAACGTATAAATTCTCCAGAAAATAAAGCTACGCACAGGAAGGGAATAGCAAGACCTAAAGAATAAATAGCTAACAAACATGCCCCTTTAGCAATATTTTCTTCTCTAGTCGCAAAAGTAAGAATTGATCCAAGGATTGGCCCAATACAAGGCGTCCAACCAAAAGCAAAAGAAAGACCCATCAAAAATGCACTAAGCACCCTACCACGTGACAGACAATGGATTTTAAATCGTATTTCACGTGATAAAAAATATACACGATAAAACCCAAGAAAATTCAATCCCATTAAAATAATACAAAAAGCCGCAATTGTAGAAAAAAAAATTTGATACCTTATAAAAAAAAGACCGATAGCTGTTAGAGTTAATCCCAAAAAGACAAAGACAAAGGTAAAGCCACAAATAAATGAAATGGCTGTTACTAAAAGTGCATACCTCACATCCTTACTCTTGACTCCATTACAATCATCTAGGCTGACACGCGCCATATAACAAAGATAGGGTAAGACTAAAGGCAATATACATGGTGAAAAAAAAGATAAAAACCCTGCTCCGGCTGCAAAGAAATAGCTCAGATACCATATATCCAAATAAGAACAATGCTCCTCTCTTCTAACAACATAAATTTCTCATCTAACTATTTCCCAACTCGTCATCCTTGTTCCTTCAGAGTTGATTTGATCAATTAAAATAATACCTTTTCTTTTCAAGAAATCACGAATACGATCAGCTTCATTCCAGTCTTCAATACTAAGACATGCCACACGCTTTTTAATCAAATGATCAATCTCTAATTGATCCATGTTATCTAAATCAAATGAGCTTTTCTTCAAAAAAATATTATTCGCAAGTCCAAGAATATCCATGCCCCTCCCAAGAGCATCAGCATCACGTTTCTTATACAAGTGACGTAGAATTGTAATAGCTTTCCATGTATTAAGATCATCAGAAAGAGCATCAACGACCGAATCGTCCTGAGTCTTACAAAGAGATAGATCAAAATTGACTCCACGTAAAAACTGATACCAGCGGTATAACTCTTCTGATGCCTTCACAAAACGGCTATCTGTCCAGTTAAGGGGATCACGATAATGTGTCTGTAACATAGCAAAACGAGCAGAAAGACCTGCCCAAATTTTTGAAAATTTCTTATCAACCGAGACATGAGAAAAATTCTTTTCTAATAGACTCCGTATTGTGATAAAATTACCTACGCTTTTCGACATCTTTTGCCCTTCAACTTGTAAAAAGCCATTATGCATCCATACATTTGCCATACGTTTAGAACCAAGAGATAAACAAGTTTGAGCAATTTCATTTTCATGATGAGGAAAAATAAGATCAAGACCACCACCGTGAATATCAAAAATATTAGAATCTGGATCTTTCGATGTAAGACCTCCTCCAAAAGGCTGCAAAAGGGTTGCCATAGACATAGCTGAGCATTCAATATGCCATCCAGGTCTTCCCTTTAATGAAATACCAGCCGGAGAGACCCAGCCTGGTTCACCTTTTTTTGACGGCTTCCAAAGGACAAAATCCATTGCATCACGCTTATAATCTGCAATACTTACACGTTTCCCAGCAAGCATATTATACAAGTTACGTCTAGACAACGCACCATAACGTAGATCCTCTCCCATACTAGAAATAGAAAAAATAACGTGATGAGCAGAAACATAAGCATACCCCCTTTGAATTAAACGCTCAATTATTGCGCGCATTTCAGATAAATAGTCACTAGCACGTGGCTGAACATTCGGAGGGAGACACCCAAGATGATTAACATCTTCCTGAAATTGAGAATTAGTTAAGGAGGTTAAACAACGAATCGCCTCATTACAAGGTAAAAGAGGATAATCCCGTACAGCTCGCATGTTAATTTTATCATCAATATCAGTAATATTACGAACATACACAACATGATCTTCTCCAAAGATATAACGTAAAAGGCGGAAAAGAACATCAAAAACAATGACAGAACGCCCATTACCAATATGAGCAAAATCATAAACAGTAGGACCACAAACATACAAACGCACATTACACGCATCAATTGGATAAAAAATCTCTTTTCTCCGTGTAAATGTATTATAAAATCGGAGATTTGCCATTTGACTCCTTAACTTATTCCAAGAATAACATTATCTAAAAAAAAACAGTCAATTAAAGAATCATATATCGCTTGAACAAGCCATTTATTTGATACAAGAAAAGTAAGAAAAATTACATAAATCCATCCTTTCACGCATCACAAAAACTCTCAGAGGAGAAAATCCTTTCAGCAAATAAAGCCCAGCACAACGCAAAAATTTAATCGGAAAACAACTTGATAAAAGAGTACGATTCAGCACATCAACAAAATTCGCCGTCATGAGAATATCCATTTTACGTCGTCTATTATAAAAAGAAACAACTCTATCTGAACCTGGATCATTATTATCCAGAGCTATAGAAAAAGACAAATCAACTATATCACGAATCCCTAAATTCAGACCCTGGGCACCAATTGGTGGTAAAACATGCGCAGCTTCTCCTATTAAAATAACACGATCAGCTGAAAATCTCTTAGGCAAAACGCTTTCTATTATATGACTTTGTATAGGTGGCTCTAAAGATACTTCTCCTAAAATAGAAGACATATAGCTTTCAACTTCCCGATTTAAAAGATCTCTGCTCAAAGAAAGAACTTTTTCAGCTCGCTCTGGACTCATAACCCAAACAAGACTCGAGCGCTTCCCCTGTAAAGGTATTTGTGTTAAATAGCCATCTTCCATATGCAATTCAGTAGAAGAATTAGCATGTGATAAGCTATGGGAAAAATTAGAAATGATCGCTTTTTGAGGATAAGAGTAGATCAAACTAGTAATGCCTAAGGCCTTCCTTGCAAAAGAACAACGACCATCCGCCGCAACAAGAAGACGTGCTCTCAATTTTTTTTCGTTCGACAAAATCATTTCAAGCACTTTATTCTTATAGGAATAACTCTTCACCGTAGCCCGAATCCTATGAATGTTAGGAGACTGTAAAACAGCTTCATAAAGAATAGCATTCAGTGCATCATTAGGAATATTATAACCAAATACTTCTTCCTCTATTTCTGATGCTAAAAAATTAACAACTGGACTTCGAAGAATCCGATTCGTTCTATCAATAATCCCTATCATAGAAAGAGGAGCGGCATGCTTAAACAATTTATGCCAAACACCAAGAGTTTCTAAAATACGAATAGATGGCATCATTAATGCAGTTGTACGTACATCGCTAGTATTCCTTTCAAAACCGACTAACAGCACCTCCTTCTGAGAATAAGCAATTCTAAGCGCAGCAAGCATTCCCGATGGACCACAACCAACAATAGCAATGTTACATTGAATTAAAGACATTGAAAAAATCCTTTTCAAGAATAGAGATCTAGCCTTATAAAAAAGGTTTATCCATCTTAGACTCTTGATTTTTTTTTTGGTATGGTAACGAAATCTATCGGGACTTACTGTCCCTCCTTCCTGTTTTTTACAATTTAGCTGAATAAAAGACAATTTAAAAATTAAAAAATTCTATAAATCATATTCCTAGTATGTATCCTAGTATGAGTATCTCAAGGAAAAAACGTGAAACAGAAATTCAGAAGCGGAATAAAAAGTAAGACTGACTCTCTTAAAATCAAAAAAGTAACGATGCCACAAGCAAGGGCTTTTTCAGTTCATATTCTCACAGCTTCTGGTTCATTCTTAGCATTTCTTTCACTTGTCACTGCGAGTGAAAAACATTGGAGTGCAACTTGGGCATGGCTTGGTATCGCACTTTTTGTTGATGCGATTGATGGCCCAATCGCCCGTTATCTTGATGTAAAATATATCCTACCAACATGGTCTGGAGAGTTACTTGATCACGTCATTGACTATGTTACTTACGTACTGATCCCAGCTTTTGTCCTTTATCAAAGCGGTTTTATGGATGAGAAACTTTTATTTCTTTCAGCTGCACTTATTGTAGTAACAAGTGCGATCTATTATGCTGATACCAGAATGAAAAGTGATGAAAATTTTTTTAGAGGGTTTCCTGTAGTATGGAATATGCTAATTTTTACATTGTTCGTCGTTCAACCTGCTTCTTGGCTTACTTTTAGCGTAGTATTTCTTTCATGCATTCTTTCATTTACCCCAATATATTTTATCCATCCTATTCGTGTCACAAGATTACGCCCTATTACAAGCTCTGTCCTATTTTTTTGGGCAATATTGAGTATTCTAGCTGTGTTTTACTACAAAATGAATGCGCCATCCTGGCTACGCCTAGGACTAATAACGAGCAGCCTCTATATTTATACTATCGGCGCCGTATTACAGTTTTTTCCTAATTTGGGTAGCAAAAATCCTATTCTTCAAAAGAGAAATATCATTTAATCGCTTCCAAAGCACAACTAATATCTGATTTTAAATCATCAAAATCTTCTATACCAATTTGGAATCGGACCACAGAACCAGAATAAGAAACAGGAGGAAACAATCTGTCTGATAAATCAACATACAAAGCCAAACTTAAAACCCCTCCCCAAGAATAGCCTAAACGAAATAATTGAAGATTATTGAGAAATTTATAAGTCGTTGTTTTACTTTTTCTTTTGAAAACAATAGAAAAAACTCCAGAAGCACCAGTAAAATCACGTTTCCATACAGAATATCCAGGGTTACTTTCTAAAGCAGGATACAGCACTCTTTCAATTTCTGGACAAGTTTCAAGCCACCGGGCAAGCGCTAGTGCTGTTTCTTGCTGGTGTTTAAGACGTAAACCCATCGTTCGCAAACCACGCAATACCAGATAAGCATCATCGCTACTTACAGTCATGCCAAAACAACCATACATCTCATCCAGAAAAGATGCATACTTATCATTTACTGAAATCATCCCAAAAAGAATATCCGAATGCCCAGATAAATATTTCGTAGCAGCATGAATAGAAATATCAACACCATGTTCAAGCGGACGGAAATAAAGAGGCGTAGCCCATGTATTATCCATCATAGTGATAGCCCCAATCTTACGAGCAGAAGAAACAATACCTGGAATATCTTGTATTTCAAAAGTATTAGAACCAGGTGATTCTAAAAAAATCACCTTGGTATTAGGACGAAAAAGCCTTTCAATTTCTTTACCTATTTCCGCTCTATAATATTCAACCTCAATTCCAAAATTGATCAGCATCTTTTCAGAAAACCTCCGAGTCGGAGAATAAACTGTATCAACCATCAAAAGATGATCTCCTGCTTTCAGAAGACTACAAAGCGCAACTGTAATGCCAGAAAGTCCTGAAGGAAGAAGAAGAGTTTTCGCCGATCCTTCTAAAGAACTCATCATCCGGCACAGAACATCAGTAGTTGGCGTACCATGTATCCCGTAAATATAGACCTGGTTCTTATTTTCCATAGTTTCCGCATCTGGAAAAAGAACTGTTGAACCACGAAAAACCGGAGGATTAATAAAACCATAGTTATCAAAAGGATCATATCCTTGATGAACAAGACGTGTATTGATACCAAAATCTTTATTATTCATTTTTTCACGACACATCTCTCTCTTCCCTTATAAGACTCGTTATCTTTGTTTCCAATCACTATATTAGATTAATATTAGATTAGTAGTATTAGAAAAATACGGAAAAAGAGATGCATTTAAAAAACATTGCTCTTGCAATCTATCTCACTATTATAACAACAGAGCATGTCTCTGCCTCAACTCTTGATACAGTAAAAGCACGTGGATATCTCCAATGCGGAGTGAATACAGGACTTATCGGATTTGCGATTCCTGACAAAAAAGGCTATTGGAAAGGATTCGATGTAGATTATTGCCGCGCTGTTGCAGCAGCAATTTTTTCTGATCCCCAAAAGGTAAAATTTATTCCTTTAAGCGCAAAAGAGCGTTTTACTGCTCTCCAATCAGGTGAAATTGATGTTCTCATTAGGAATACAACATGGACAATGAGTCCTGATACTTCTCTTGGAATTGAATTCACTGCCGTGAATTACTTTGATGGACAGAGCTTTATGATTAACAAAAAAAAACTTCCAGAAATAAAATCTCCACTTCAACTATCAGGTGCTTCTATATGTGTTCAATCCGGAACATCAACTGAAATCAATCTTGCTGATTATTTCAAAAAGAATAAAATCAATTATCAGCCTGTCGTCTTCGAAAAATTTACTGAAGTCAATGCCGCTTATGATGCAGGACGTTGTGATGCTTATACAACAGACCAATCATCACTCTACGCAACACGACTACAACTATCTGCTCCTCAAGAGAATATTATTCTTTCAGATATAATTTCAAAGGAACCATTCGCCCCAGCTGTTCGAGAAGGAGATCAACAGTGGACGAATATTATCCGCTGGACACATTACGCTCTTGTTAATGCTGAAGAATATGGTATTACCCAAGCTAATATTAAAAATATGATACGATCCGATAATCCGAATATCCAACGTATGCTTGGCACAGAAAAAGGTAGCCATATCGCTCAGGAATTAGGATTAGATAAAGAATGGGTCACCCGAATCATTGAGAATGTTGGGAATTATGGTGAAATCTTCGAACGTAATATCGGAAAAAATACAGACTTGAAAATATCACGCGGAATAAATGCCTTATGGACACATGGTGGATTACAGTATGGTATACCTATACGCTGAAGGAGTTCATCTCTTTTGTCAATTTATTATAGAACATCCCAATACCTGAAGAAAAGAATATTTTTTTTTCTTGAAAAAATAAATATAAGATCATTGCTATTACAGCTAGGGATATTCTTTCTTTTCGGATTTTTTGTTAGTTGGATTATTCATAATACAATTATCAACTTAACCCAATTACGAATAACCTCTGGTCTTGGTTTTCTTAAAATGCGTGCTGGGATATCTATCCCTGATAGCTTCATTCCTTATAGTGAAGATTCAAGTTATACCCTTGCTCTGATTTCTGGACTACTGAATACTATTTTAATGTCAGTTTTTTGCATTTTCACATCGAGTATTTTGGGATTAACAATAGCTTTTTCTCGCTTATCCCAAAACTGGCTTCTTCAAAAACTTTGCATGATCTATGTAGAAATTTTTCGCAATTTACCACCCCTTCTTATTATACTTTTTTTGTATTTTGGAATTTTACAAGAAATCCTCCCTCCTGTTCAAAAAAGCCTTTCCTTACCATTTCATATCTACATCAATCAACGCGGAATTTATTGCCCAGCATTGCATTTCCAAAAAATATGGCTATGGAGTAGCAGCATCATTTGTCTCTCTGGTTTTTTTATCATTCGCAGAATAAAAAATCCTTTCAATCAATACATACTGCTCCTGCACTTAATGATAAGTTTAGCATTCATAGTCTGGCTTTTCTATCATGATACTTTCCTTGAACTACCAAAATTAGAAACATTTAATATTACGGGAGGCAGAAATATTTCTCTAGAATTTCTAGCACTGTTCCTATCACTTTCACTTTATACAAGCGCTTTAATATCAGAAACTATTCGAACTGGAATAGAAGGTGTAAATAATAGCTTAAAAGAAACAGGGTTATCCCTTGGATTAGCACCCGGTCTTGTCATGCGTTTAATTACTATGCCATTAGCGCTCAGAATCATTATACCTCCCCTTACAAGTCAGTATGTAAATCTAATAAAGAATACTTCTCTGGGGATTGCTATTGGGTATTCAGAGCTCATGCGGATCAGCAACACTGTTCTTAACCAAACAAACCAATCTCTTGCAGTCGTGATAATCTGGATGGGTTCTTATCTCAGTCTTAGTCTCATCGTATCAACAGTTATGAACTGGCTCAACAAGACTACGCTGAGAGGACATGGACATTAAAGATATGGAAGAACAATCTTCTTATATCCGCAAAAATATTGCACCTTCAGAACCTATGCTGAGGACTTCTCGTCAGAGTACCTATCACTGGTTATACACACATCTATTCGCTTCTCCTATAAATGCTCTGATTACACTTCTTTTAGCAACCCTTATTATCTACATAGCAAAACATTTAGGAAAATGGGTTGTCTTAGACGCAATTTGGGAAGGAAAAGATCGGACTGTTTGCGCAACAAAAATACAAGGAGGAATCCAAAATAACGATTGGTCTGGTGCTTGTTGGGCCTTTGTCAAAGCTAATTATACACAAATTATTTATGGTTTCTATCCACCAGAACATCGCTGGCGTGTTAATCTAACAGGCATCATAGCGATAACTGTAAATATTACATTTCTAATGCCTTCTATCCCATACAAGTTTATCAATGGATTCATTTCACTTATTATCATTCCTATTTTCAGTTGGTATTTGTTGCATGGTGGATATCTCAGCTTACCTCTTATTGATACCCAACTATGGGGAGGATTAATGGTTACATTAACTATAGCCTATATCAGTATAAGCATTTCCTTTATCATCGGCACTCTATTAGCGTTAGGAAGACGCTCACAAATATCAATCCTCCGTCTCCTCTGTATTCTTTTTATTGAAACATTACGTGGAATTCCTCTTGTATCAATTTTATTCATCGCCAGTATCATGTTCCCACTCTTTATTCCACACGAGATCACATTCGATAAATTACTCCGTGCTTTAATCGGAATAGCTATTTTTACATCCGTATATATTGCGGAAGCGATACGTGGAGGATTACAGGCTATTCCAAAAAGCCAATATGAAGCAGCGACCTCTCTCGGCCTTAAATATACAACCATTATGTGCCTGATTATTCTACCTCAAGCATATAGGCTTGTAATCCCAGCTATTATTAATATTCTCATCGGTATGTTAAAAGAAACTAGTCTCATTTACATTGTCTCAATGTTTGATCTTTTAGG
Organism: Candidatus Tokpelaia sp. JSC161; assembly: GCA_003331105.1. Taxonomy (GTDB): domain Bacteria; phylum Pseudomonadota; class Alphaproteobacteria; order Rhizobiales; family Rhizobiaceae; genus JSC188. The sequence continues at coordinate 590,415 of QEND01000001.1, forward strand.
AATGATCCGCATCACATCTATACAAGCTAATTGGATCACACCACAAACACCAGCAACAGCTTTTGTAACTGTAGCTTTTGTCTATTGGGTTCTTTGTTTTATGATGTCACGCTATGCTTACTTCATAGAAAAGCGTATAAATCTATTTAAACAGCCAATGATCAGATCGAAAAATCGATGAAAGGCATAAAAGAAAACTCCAGAATCCACGCAATTAATATAATAAATGTGAATAAGTGGCTAGGTAAAATGCACATTTTACGTAATATGGATTTTTCAGTCAAATTCCAAGAAAGAGTTGCTCTTATAGGCCCATCTGGATCTGGAAAATCAACTCTCTTACGTTGTATTAATGCTCTCGAAACCTTTCAGAAAGGAAAAATCATCATTGAAGGCACTGAATTAAATAACACACCAAAAACAATTCACCTTATACGTAGAAGAATAGGAATGGTTTTCCAAAAATTTAACCTTTTCCCTCACTTAACAGTCTTAGAAAATTGTACACTAGCCCCTATTTGGGTAAAAAAAATGAATAAAAAAAAGGCTGAGGAAGAAGCCTTTTTTTATTTAGAGAAAGTCAAAATATCTGATCAGGCAACAAAATATCCAATACAGCTTTCTGGTGGCCAGCAGCAACGCGTTGCTATCGCACGCTCTTTGTGTATGAAACCACGCATGATGCTCTTCGATGAACCAACCTCTGCACTTGATCCAGAAATGATTCAAGAGATTCTTGATCTCATAATGGATTTAACAAAAAACGGCATGACAATAATTTGTGTGACCCACAAAATGAGCTTTGCCCGCCAACTAGCACATCGAATCGCTTTTATGGACGAAGGACAAATTTTAGAAGAAAACGCTTCAGATCGTTTTTTTTCTAATCCCCAACATGAACGCACTCAAATTTTTCTACGCAAAATGCTATAAAATATCATTTTTTACATCTATTTATAAATTCTGTGGCATTATAACTATACAACCAATTAATATCTTCAACAAATTTTGAGGCAGAACGCATTTTCATAACAACATTTCGACAAAATGCAATAGGTCCATATGCATGATAAACACACCCATTTAAATAAGTACGTCTCGCAACTGCCTTTAAACGTTTATGTCGTTCACTTTCAAAAAATAACAATGCTTCTTTTAAAGAAAATTCCTCTGCTACAAAAGCAGCTGCAAAAGCAGCTCCATCTTCTATCGCCATTGCAGCACCTTGCGCAGCAAAAGGTGTCAGAGCATGAGCCGCATCTCCTAAAAATATTCCTATCGAAGATTCAAAAAATCGAAAAAGAGGCATCTGAAATAAAGGCCAAAATGTCCACTGATTCCGTGTTGTCTTCAAAAAATTAAAGAGGACCGGAGACCAAGAAGAAAAAGAATGAAGAAATAGATCTAGAGAAAATTTCTTCTCTGTAATCGCTACAAAATTATACAAAAGGCCATTTCTTAAAGGATAAACAACAAGATGTTGACCTTTTCCTATCCATCCACAAATAGTCTTAATACCATTAAGCTCTAAAAAATCTTCTGGAACTTCATCTACTGACACAGTCAGTCGCCAAGCAACATATCCGCTAAATCGAGCCTTTTCTGAAAGACTCCTACGCATCCGTGAGCCTACTCCATCACAAGAGATCAACAATGGAACGAATAATTTTTTAGAAATATCTTTATGCAGAATCCTCACATCAAACCCTTCACTCAGGGAACCTTCAGATGAAATCACCTGATATCCAGAATTAAAATGAATCAAAGGCATTTTATTAATTAATGTTTTGAAAGCAGTATGCAAATCTGCCCGATGAACTGTCATATATGGAGAATTCCAATAATTTTTGGCTAAAATCGGTAGCTCATCTAAATAAAACAATCTCTTTCCGGTTTTCCCATCCCTCAACAAGATTCGATCTGGTTCAACAGCATGATCAGAAAGACTATCCAGAACACCCCACTTTTGTAAAAGTGACGTAGCATTCGGGGTTAATTGAATTCCAGCCCCCAAACCATTATACGAGAAATCTTTCTCGAAAAGAAAAACAGAAACTCCTTTCTTGGCTAAAGCAATAGCCACGCTCATCCCAGCAATGCCAGCCCCTGAAACAGCAACCCAGTAGCTCATGTATTTTCCATCACATGAGAATACATGCAATTTTCAGGGACAGTCTCCATAAAATCTAAATCAGCATTAAAACGATAATGAGTTCCACAATACGAGCAAATTATCTCATTTTCCTCTCCAAGGTTACAAGAGATATGTGGATGATCAAAAGGCGGAGAAACTCCAATACACATAAACTCCTTAGCCCCAACTTCAATCACCTTATAACCTTTATCATTCATTATGAACATGAGGAACAACCTCCAATTCTACGGCCCTAGCCTAAAAACAGCCTTTTAAAACAAACTTTTTTACTGAATAGAAACAGCTATGAAAACCTATGCGAATTACTTTCTTATCTGCATTTTTTTTATCATAATCACACAAAAGATGATCTTATCGTTTATGAAAGATTCGATGCAATGCCTTTTATGAACTCGCTATCTAGCTTACAGAAACAACGCACGGAAAACTTTCTGCCAACAGATGCAACCGAACCCAAAACAATCTTGGCACAAAGATACCAAAAACGGAACCTCAAGTTCATCCGACAAAATTATTTCAGGAAGAACCCAGATACTTCTAACAAACGAAAATCATACTTGTCGTTTCTCAAACGAAGAATATACCCTTCGTTCTTTGCTAAAGAGTGGTGGGCGATGAGAGACTTGAACTCCCGACACCCTCGGTGTAAACGAGGTGCTCTGCCATCTGAGCTAATCGCCCTTTATTCAGATAGGTATTTTATATAAATAGGTATTTTATAAAATACAAGTACAAGTAATTTATAACACTTGTTAGCTTTTCTCTCTACTTGACTTGACTTCAAGAAAAGAACGACTTAAATGACCAATTGTGGTAATTTTGCACGCGGGTGTAGCTCAGTTGGTTAGAGTGCTGGCCTGTCACGCCGGAGGTCGCGGGTTCGAGCCCCGTCACTCGCGCCAAATCTTATTAAAAACTTGACACAAAAAAAAAATATTTTTAGAAATCCTTAAAAACTCGCTTTCCCAAAAATCATAAAAGGCTCATGAGTTCTTAAGGAGAAGCTCTTTTTACAGCTTCATACACTATCAAAACTTTAAAAGGAAAGCTATTTAAAAAAAATAGCCTCACTCTGATAGAAGGCTACATAGCATATTGTAGCAACTCTTTCGATGGGGTACAGCTAAAAAAAGCAGCAGAGGTCTGGAGCAAATAATGATAAGCAATATAAATAAAGTAATTCTCATTGGAAATTTAGGGGTTGATCCAGAAATTAAGTCTCTTCAGTCTGGAGATCAAATCGCTCATTTACGGATAGCTACATCAGACACATGGAAAGATAAAAAAACAGGAGAACATAAAGAACGGACTCAATGGCATCAAGTCGTGATTTTTAATAAATCCCTCGTGAAACTTGCTGATCAATATCTCAAAAAAGGATCAAAAATCTATATAGAAGGCCAATTGCAAAACCGTAAATGGCAAGATCAAAATGGAAATACCCGCTATACCACAGAAATCGTTCTGGGATACAACAGTCAACTACATATTCTGAATTACACTAAACAAAAAAATTCTGAGACTCATTACGGAAAACGTGATGATTCTTCGCATAATCAAAATAAAAACGCTTTTATCAGCAAATTTGCACGTAAAATTGATGATGAAATCCCATTCTAACTTCCTTCATCAGGTCAAAAACTCAACGAGTCAACCATTCTTACCTCAAATAATCCAGAATCCTCTTCATCTTATATGAATCTCATACCGAATAATACATATCAAATTCAACGGGATGAGGCATTCTCTCATAATACAAAATCTCTTGCATCTTTAAGGAAATAAACGAATCCAGCATTTCATCATCAAAAACCCCACCTGTTTTTAAAAAGCAACGATCTTTATCAAGTGCCTCTAAAGCTATCCGTAAACTCCGACTTACAGTCGGAATCTCTACAAGCTCTTTTTGAGAAAGATCATAAAGATCTTTATCCATCGGACTACCAGGATGAATCCTATTTTTAATACCGTCAACACCAGCCATGATCAAAGCAGAAAATGCAAGATAAGGATTAGCAGATGGATCAGGAAAACGAACCTCAACTCGTCTAGAACCTGGTGACACACCATATGGGATACGGCACGAAGCTGAACGGTTCCGTGCAGAATAAGCTAAAAGAACAGGCGCCTCAAAACCAGGAACTAACCGTTTGTAACTATTCGTTGAAGGGTTTGTGAATGCATTAAGAGCTTGAGCATGCTTCAGAATACCACCAATAAAATAAAGACAGGGTTCAGAAAGTCCAGCGTACTCATTTCCAGAAAAAATAGGTCTACTTTCTTTCCAAAGAGAAAGATGCACATGCATACCTGAACCATTATCACCATAAATAGGTTTCGGCATAAAAGTTGCTGTTTTACCATAAGCGCTTGCAACTTGATGCACAACATATTTAAAAACCTGCATCTTATCCGCCTGACGTACCAAGGTATCAAATTTAATACCAATTTCATGCTGAGCAGCAGCAACCTCGTGATGATGTCTTTCAACCTCAATGCCTACCCCCTTGAGCATTGTAAGAATTTCAGAACGCATATCTTGGCAAGAATCCATTGGAGGAACAGGAACATAACCACCCTTTATACGTGGACGATGAGCAAGGTTTCCTCTCTGAGATTCTTTATCATCATTGAGCGGGAACTCATTTGAATCCAACCTAAAGCCTGTCTGATATGGATCAGTACTAAAACGGACATCATCAAAAATGAAAAACTCTGCCTCTGGCCCAATATAAATTGTATCACTGAAACCTAAAGAGCAAACATAATCCTCGCATTTCCGGGCAATAGAGCGTGGATCACGATTGTATTGAGATCCTGTCATAGGATCAAGAATATCGCACATAATAACCATGGTCATCTCTGCAAAAAATGGATCAATATGTTCAGTTCTAGGATCAGGCATTAAGATCATATCAGACTCATTAACAGCCTTCCATCCAGCATTAGAGGAAGCATCAAACATTACACCGTCTGAAAAAATATCTTCATGAACAAGCGCAGAATCTACAGTTATATGATGCAACTTACCTCCTTGATCAGTAAAGCGTAAATCAACAAAACGAATATTATGATCCTGAATTTTCTTAAGAAGACTATTTATGGTAGTCATCATACAATTCCTCCTCACATTAAATATCATAGACACCGGTACTGCTCTTACACCTATACGCCCGTATTACAAATAGCCTGAGCAACAGTTCTCACAGCCTAATCATCAACAATCACTTCAACCTTTACCTTAGATAACAAATCTACGACCTACTCTGCACCACGATAAAGCTCTGCATGTCTTTTCTGACGACAAAAACCCCTTGCTTCCGCAACAGGAATACCCTCAATCACAATTTCTGGAAGAACTTCCTTCACCTCATCAAGTTTACAAGGCTTTATAATAGCTTCAATCTTCTTCATTCTCAAATATTCCTCTAGCACCATGAACCCAAGTTCATTTCTTTCAATTTTTCTCACCCTGATAGAAACCCATAAATCAAACACATTCCCATTATTCTAGCCTAACACTTTTAAGTAAAAAGCCTAAGAGAAAATGAATTTCAATCCAGAACACATACATTCATTAAAAAAATCCAGTTGCATCATAAAGCAAAAAACTGTAGAAGCCTGCCATTGTCTATGGCTTTCGCTCGATGCTCAACGGAGATAACATTTTTCACTTCCTTGAAAAAAAACATGGTCTCTGCTCTCTTTTTTTTCATCCTCCTTAGTGGCGAAGAAATTACGTGAGGATCACCGCTGAAGCCACTTGGCAGAAAAAAACCGAAGAAAGGCAAAACAAATTGGCTCTTTATGAACATGTATTTCTTGCCCGGCAGGATATCACGCCACAGCAGATCGATCAGATGATAGAACAATACCGAAATGTTATTGAAGAGAATGGCGGTCAAGTCGTTAGTTTTGAGAATTGGGGATTACGCTCTCTCAGTTATCGAATAAAAAAAAATCGCAAGGCATACTATGTATTCATGAATATTAATGCATCAGCAAATATTCTTTTAGAAGTTGAGCGTCAAATGCGTATTAATGAAGATATAATACGTTTTCTAAGTATACGCGTAAAAGCGCATGAAAATCTTCCTGCTAACCTCCAACGCCGGGATCGCGAAGAACGTGTATTTAAAGAGGATGAACCATCACGCCGCCTGCGTGATCAAACAAAAACTTTTGTTAAGGGAGAAGAGTAATGGTTGATATCAATCAAATCCCGACTCGTCGTTCATTTCAGCGTCGCCGTAAAACTTGTCCATTTTCAGGAAAAAACGCGCTAAAAATTGACTACAAGGATGTCAAACTTTTACAACGCTACATTTCTGAAAGTGGGAAAATTGTTCCTTCCCGTATCACCGCCGTCAGCCAGAAAAAACAAAGGGAGCTTTCTCGTGCTATTAAAGTTGCACGATTCCTCAGTCTTTTACCTTACGCAGTTAAGTAAAAAACGATCAAATGATATCTTTGGACAGGGCTATTCCGTATAAGATCAACTTAGAAAAGTGAGAAAACAATTCTTATGCGATCAGATATAAAAATACTGACTTTCAGTATATTAGCAGCAGCTGTGTCCTCGACCCTATGTATGGGATTGTGGTACAATCTTTTTCATATCCCTTTACTCGTTCTTATATTTGGCCTCTTTGTATCCTCACCCCTTTTAATAATAACTTTCACATTTGGTATTAAAGTTGGTATTTTTAGCATCGCTATAACAACACTTTTCTTATCGTGTAGTCTTTCAAAAATAACGGCTCTATTGCTTACAATGTTCTTTTTAGCCCCCTCTGTCTTTCTTGCATGGCTGATAACCCTTTTCCAATTCAATCAAGAAAAAAATATTGTAAATTGGTATCCCTTATCCCCCGCTCTCTTTCAACTCATTCTTGTAATTTCTGGAACAACAATTGCTATCATGCTCTATAGCTTATCATCAGCAGAAGCAATCCGCTCTATGAATGAGATAATAGCTCGTTTTCTAAACAGTCTTCAAGAAAGTAATCTATATCCTTCCAATGATCAAAACTTGATCGAACATACAATCCATCACAACTTTCTTCCTATCATTTCATCAACTCTTCCAGCCTACAGCTTTCTATGCCATCTCAGCAATATCTATTTTTCTTCACGTATAGCTAGTCAACTTAAAGTACTCCAACGTCCGAGAGATGACTGGCCAATAGCCTTACGTATGCCACCATGCGCATTTTTTATTTTTATTTCTAGCTGGATATTCAATCCATGGATACATAATAACACACTGATTCTTTGTCTCTCTGTAATAAGTTCTGCCTTAAGTGTTGCTTTTATGAGTTCAGGAATTGCTCTTATACATCAAATAACACGAGGGTACCCGTGGCGGCTCCCTATTCTGGTCCTACTTTACATCGGATTATTCACAGTAGTCCTTATACCCTTTCTTGTTCTATGCCTCATTATTTGCGGTCTCTTCGCAACCCCTTTTTCAAAAAACTATAACAATAAAATCCTATAAATCGAATCGAAAGGAAATTCCTATGGATGTTATTCTTCTTGAACGTATTCCTCGTCTTGGAAAAATTGGCGATATTGTTAATGTCAAGAACGGCTACGCCCGTAATTTCCTTTTACCGCAAGGAAAAGCTCTCCGTGCAACAGAAGCAAAAAAAAAGGATTTTGAAATCAAACGCGAACAGCTTGAATCCCAAAACCTTAAGCTTCAAAGCGAAGCAGAAAAAATACACAATGCTATCACCAATAAAACATTTATTATCCTACGCTCATCGGGTGAAACAGGACAACTTTACGGCTCAGTTTCTGCACGTGATATAGCCGAGGTTGTTCTAGAACAAGGTTTTAATATTATACGAAGGCAAGTTGCACTCAATCAGCCAATAAAAAAAACTGGCATCCATAACATTCAAATCAATTTACACCCAGAAGTAACAACAAATATTAAGATCAACGTCGCACGTTCAGCAGAAGAAGCAAAAAAACAAGAAACAGAAACACTTATGAAAGATGGAACAGTTTCAGAAAACAAAAAAGAACAAGAAGATTCAATATACACCCGGTGATAACCCGGTGTATCTACTCTCTTCTCAAAACTTGAATAAAATTCACTATTCTCTCAATGCAAAATAAAACTTTATATCCTTTTCTAACTTAGCTAAAATAGTTTAATCCCAACATACAAATAAGAGAAATAAGAATTGAATCATGGCAGAAGCGAGCCTCTGCTCTCTAGAGCAAATCCATATTGAAAAACAAATTACTTCACCCCGCAAAATGCCTCATAATATTGAAGCAGAACAACTGTTACTTGGAGCTTTATTTATCAATAATGACGCTTTTGATCGGGTATCTGATTTTCTGCAGGCAAAGCATTTTTTTGAACCTCTGCATGCTACAATATATAAAATAATATCAAAATTTATTAATGCAGGAAAACACGCTGATCCTGTAACCCTCAAACCTTTTATCCCAGCTGACAAAAAAATAGGGAATATCACAGTTTTCAATTATACAATACGCCTGATGGGAGAAGCTCTTACAGTCATCAATGCCAAGGACTATGGACGAATCATTTACGACCTATACATACGCCGCTCATTGATCAATATCGGTGAAGACATTATAAACACGGCCTATGATTCACCAATGGATCTGCCTCCTCTCCGACAAATTGAAAATGCTGAAAAACATTTATTTCAACTTGCTGAAACTGGTAAATATGAAAATGGATTCGAAAATTTTAGCGAAGCATTAAGCAAAGCTGTTACAATGATGGAATCTGCACTCAAGCGATCTTCTAACCTCTCAGGGCTTTCAACCCATATCCATGCATTAGATACATGCATCGGAGGAATGCATCCCTCTGACCTTATCATTATTGCAGGTCGTCCAGGAATGGGAAAAACATCACTTGCTACAAATATTGGTTTTAATATTGCTTTAACCTACCAAGAAAACATTCAACAAAAAAACCTTCATGAAACAGAAGGTGGAATCGTTGGATTTTTCTCCCTTGAAATGTCTTCCGAACAACTCGCAACACGTATTATTTCGGAACAACTCAAAATTTCTTCCTCTAAAATGCGTAATGGAAATATCACAGAATATGAATTCACCAAGATGATGCAGAAAATGCAGAACATGCAAAAAGTTCCATTTTACATTGATCAAACTGGAGGTATTTCTATTAATCAACTGACTGCGAGAGCACGACGTCTTAAACGACAGCACAACCTTCACCTTTTAATAGTTGATTACATACAGCTTATAACTACTTCCTCACGGCAAGTAAATCGTGTACAAGAAATTACTGAAATTACTATGCGTCTGAAATCACTAGCCAAAGAACTCAACATTCCGATTATTGCACTCTCACAACTTTCGCGCCAGGTTGAATCTAGAGAAGATAAACGACCACAACTCTCTGATCTCCGCGAATCAGGTTCAATCGAACAAGATGCAGATATCGTACTTTTTGTTTATCGGAAAGAATACTATATGAAAAACCGTGAACCTAAAGTTGGAACAGAAGAACATGCACAATGGCAAAGCGAAATGGAAAGCATATTTGGAAAAGCCGAAATTATCATAGCAAAACAACGCCACGGACCAACAGGCACAGCTGAACTTGCTTTCCAGGCTGAATTCACCCGATTCTCTGATATCAATCAGAACAACTCTCATTTTTAAAATAGAATCATAAAGGAACCCTGATTGAGTAAAGGCTTTCCGACCCATATCAAAATACAATATATATGCCAAAATTGCGGGGAAAGTCATCCTCGATGGAGTGGACAATGCGAATACTGCAATGAATGGAACACTCTGATTGAAGAAAGAGCCACACAGAGAAAAAGAGGAAACACCCTCAAAAAAGAAAAAATAAGCAAAACACAGACTATCATCTTAAAAGACATCTCTCTAACCTCTGGAAAAGTAACCCGTATGTTATCTGGTATGGGTGAATTAGACAGGGTCACGGGTGGAGGCTTTGTTCCTGGCTCGGCCATACTCATAGGAGGAGACCCAGGTATCGGAAAATCAACCTTGCTTATCCAAACAGCAGCCGCCCTGACACACAAAGGACATCACGTTATTTATATTTCAGGCGAAGAATCTATCAGACAAATCCATTTAAGAGCACATCGTCTTGATCTGGCTCATACATCTATTCTTCTTGCTGCTGAAACCAATCTAGAAAATATTTTTTCTCTCTTCAATTCTTTAAAAGACATTGACTTAGTAATACTGGATTCTATCCAAACTTTATGGTCTCATGCTGCAGAGAGCTCATCTCCAGGGACTATAGCACAGGTAAAAATCTGCGCACAACTTCTAATTTCTTTTGCTAAAGAAAGTGGGACAACTATCATTCTTGTTGGTCATGTCACAAAAGACGGACAAATCGCTGGACCACGAGTTGTCGAACATATGGTTGACAGTGTGCTATACTTGGAAGGGGAATCAAACCATCAATACCGTATATTACGTACAGTCAAAAATCGTTTTGGCGCAACAGATGAAATTGGCATCTTTGAAATGTCAAAATGCGGGCTAAACGAAGTTTCTAATCCATCAAAAGCATTTCTTAGCGAACGCAACGGCAACACACCTGGGGCCGCTGTTTTTGCTGGAATGAAAGGGACAAGAACCGTACTTGTAGAAATTCAAGCCCTTGTCTCTCCTAGTGCACTTGGAATCCCCCGTCGTACCGTTTTAGGTTGGGATGGCAATCGTCTCAGCATGATTCTTGCTGTTCTCGAGAATCATGGTGGAATAGGATTCAGTAATCATGACGTTTATCTTAATGTTGCAGGTGGTTATCGAATTACAGAGCCAGCAGCAGACCTTGCTGTCGTCGCTGCTCTCATTTCATCCTTAACGAATATTTCCCTACCTTCAGAGTGCGTCTATTTTGGCGAAATCAGCCTATCAGGTTCCTTTAGAGCCGTTACATATACAAAACAACGTTTAAAAGAAATAGAAAACATTGGATTTCAAACAGCTGTTTTACCATACATGAACCTCGACACAAACCAACTATCTCTCAAGTTACATCCAGTAACCCAACTACCTGATATCATAGCACACATTACTTCCTTGAATCAAACAACAAGCAATAGAGACTGACATCAAACAAGGAGAGAATTCCATGTCTATAACAGCATTAGATGAAATAGCTATTATAATAACCCTTCTTTCTGCTTTTCTTGCTACCATACGGGGATTCTCACGTGAAGCCCTCTCTCTCTTATCCTGGATCCTCGCCGCTATATTCACCTGCTTTTTCTATAAACCAACTTTAATTTGTCTTGAACAGTATATCTCTAACCATAAACTCGCACTCGGAATAACAACAAGTACACTTTTTCTAATATCCCTTACTATCTTTTCCTTCATTGCAATGAAAATTGCAGACATTATTCATGATCAACGGATAAGTACACTAGACCGCATTTTTGGATTTATATTTGGCATTGCACGCAGTTTTCTTATTCTCGCAGTTGGCATGCTTATATGGAATAGCCTTGTCAGTCCAGCTAAGCAACCTAACTGGATTTCTAACGCAAAAAGCAGACCACTTTTAAATACACTCAGCAAGGAAGTATGGAATATGATTCCAAGAGAAATAATACAAATAATAAACGAAAAAAACGTCATAAATCAAATTTATTAAACCAATGATATCATTATACTGCTCACTGTTCAATTTTTCTCTTTGCATTCTCGTATTTTTTCAATAAGGCCTAATTAAGGCATGTGAGAATGTATTCGTGACACTGCCCATAATATATAATTTTTAGGGCATCAGCATGCTACACTCTAGTTTAGTCTTAGACTCGATCACTCGAAAATCTTTCAAAACAGATATCCTCAATAAAATTAGGGTTAGATATAATGATACCCCCTAATAAACTCTATGCCCAAATCGATGATGATATCTTACATGAGGAATGCGGTGTTTTTGGTATTCTCGGAGAGAAAGATGCTGCAGCCATTACAGCTCTTGGTTTATATGCCCTACAACATAGAGGACAAGAATCAGCTGGAATAGTCTCTTATGATACAAAAGTTTTCCATGCTGAAAAACATATGGGACTTGTCGGTGATCATTACACAAATCCAAAAACTCTTGCACGGTTACCTGGCCTTATGGCGATAGGTCACGTAAGATATGCTACAACGGGTGAAACCGCTTTACGTAACGTACAACCACTTTTCGCAGAACTAGAAGTTGGGGGGATTGCTATTGCTCATAACGGTAACTTTACCAATGGCTTAACATTACGACGTCAACTCATATCAGCAGGATCTATCTGCCAATCAACATCAGATTCTGAAGTTATTTTACATCTTATTGCCCGCTCTCGATATCGATCTTCTTCTGACCGTTTTGTTGATGCAATTCGTCAAGTCGAAGGTGGGTATGCCATGCTTGCTCTCACAAGAACTAAGCTTATCGCTGCACGAGATCCAACTGGCATACGTCCACTCGTTATGGGAAATCTGAATGGAAAACCAATCTTCTGTTCAGAAACATGCGCCCTTGATATTATCGGAGCACAATACACTCGTGACGTAGAAAATGGTGAAATCATTATTTGCGAAATTCAAAAAGACAATTCGATTACAATAACAGAAATCAAACCAGAAATAAAAAAACCCGAACGTCTCTGTCTCTTTGAATATGTCTATTTCGCTCGTCCTGACTCAATTGTTGGGAAAAGAAGCGTTTATACAGTACGCAAAAATATGGGAATTCATCTAGCAACGGAATCACCCTGTCAAGGGGATGTTGTCGTTCCTGTCCCAGATGGGGGAACACCCGCTGCTATTGGCTATGCACAAAAAAGCGGAATTCCTTTTGAAAGTGGAATTATCCGTAATCACTATGTAGGAAGAACATTCATTGAACCTACTCAACAAATACGCGCATTTGGCGTCAAACTCAAGCATTCTGCTAACCGTGCCGTCATTGCAGGCAAGCATGTGATTCTTGTCGATGATTCTATTGTAAGGGGAACAACATCCATAAAAATTGTAAGAATGTTACGTGAGGCTGGAGCTAAAAAAGTACACCTCCGTGTTGCTAGTCCAATGATTTTCTATCCCGATTTTTATGGTATTGATACACCTCAAATGGATAAACTTCTAGCAAATCAATATCCTGATTTAGAAGCTATGTGCAAATACATTGGCGCAGATTCTTTATCCTTTCTCTCCATTGATGGCCTTTACTACGCAGTAAATGGGACACCACGCAATAATATCCAACCGCAATTTACCGATCACTATTTTACAGGCCATTATCCAACACGTCTTATTGATCAGGAAAATACTTTTAACTCTGATCAATCATCTGTTTTAAAAACTCACCGTTAATAAGCAAGAAAGAAATATACTTTTTAAGTTAGGAAAACTTTCCTGAGTGTGGAAATCCCTTTGGAAAACTCCTGCCTACAGTTCCGCGTTTACCTATCCATTCCTTCAATTCTCCGAACAAAAAGCAACAGGATTTTGTTCCTCGAGTTTTACAAGAAAGCCCCTTGTTCTGCATAAAAATCCTAATATCACTTACCCCCCCACTCGAATAATTTTGTAACCGTACCCCTCTGCCACGCAACATTTCAGGTATGTCCCTTAAGGGAAATACTAACATTTTTCGATTTTCTCCAGTAATAGCAACGTAATCACCTATAACCCTGAGACAAGAATAGACCCTATCAAAAGGTTTGACATTCATAACCTGCTTACCCTTACGAGTATTCGCGATAATATCTACATCCCTAACAAGAAAACCATATCCATAATATGATACGATCAGCACAACACCACAAGGATCAGAAATAAAAACCGTTGCAATATCCTGATTATTCTCTATATCAAGAAGAAGACGGATTGGCTCGCCATGCCCACGTCCACCAGGCAACATATTAATCTTGATAGTATAAAATCTCCCTCCACTCGTCACAAAAACTATTTTATCTGTTTTCATTGCATGAAAAGCGAATTTCAGCCGATCATCTTCTTTAAAAGAAAGAGTTGAATAATCCGTTACATGACCTTTCAAAGCACGTAACCACCCCTTTTCAGAATAAATAATCGTCACTGGTTCTTTTTCGATCAATGACTCCTGAATCTGTTGAATATCATAAACTGGAAGCTTCTCAAAAGTTGTTCGGCGAGATCCTAGATTTGAATGAAATTGTTTTCTAAGATTAGAAACTTCCTCAAAAATCACCTTCCACTGTTCTCCATCAGAAAGAAGTAACTTCTCCAAAGCATCTCGTTCAGAAGATAAACTATCAAACTCTTTCTGAATTTTAAACTCTTCCAATTTACGTAAAAAACGCATCTGCATATTTAAAATAGCTTCTACCTGTGATTCCGTTAAACGAAATTCCTTGAACAAAAGAGTTTTCGGTTCCTCTTCTATCCGGAGAATAGAAATCACTTTATCAAGATTTAGATAGGTAACCATATAACCGCTAAGAATTTCTAAACGGCAAGCAATGACTTCCATCCGATTTTTTAAACGACGCACCAGTACTTCTTTCCGGTGAAAAAGCCATTGTTGCAAAACTTCTCTTAAAGAAAGCACATTAGGAATATGCCCCATAGATACAACATTCATGTTGAGCGGAATCCGCACTTCAAACTCTGTCAACTTAAAGAGTGACTCCATCAAAATATCTGGATCGACTGTCCGATTCTTTGGTTCTAAAATAATCCGTATATCATCTGCAGATTCATCCAGAATATTATCAAGAAGAGGTAATTTTCGTGACAGCAGCAATTCTGCCGTCTTTTCAAGTAGACGTGATTTCTGGACCTGATAAGGAATTTCCGTTACAACAATAAAATAAATACCACGCGAACTCTCTTCCTTATACCAACGTGCTCGCAAACGAAAAGATCCTCGCCCTATCCGATAAGCCTCACGAATATGCTCACGAGATTCTACAATAACACCAGCCGTTGGAAAATCAGGACCTTGAATAATCTCGCTCAGATCATCAGAGGATGCACCGGGATAAGAAATTAAGTGTAATGCAGCATCACAAACCTCAACAATATTATGAGGCGGAATAGATGTCGCCATACCTACAGCAATACCAGAGGCCCCATTAGCTAAAAGATTAGGAAAAGCAGCAGGAAGAACAACCGGTTCCTTCAATTCTTCATTATAAGTTAAACTGAAATCAATGACATTCTCTGCAATGCCTTCAAGAAGCAGCATAGAAACATCTGTCAATCGTGCTTCAGTGTAACGCATAGCTGCTGCTGCATCACCATCAATATTCCCAAAATTCCCCTGACCATCAATGAGTGGATAACGCGCTGAAAAGTCCTGGACAAGCCGCACAAGCGCTTCATAAATAGAAGCATCACCGTGAGGATGCAATTTTCCCATAACATCCCCAACAATACGCGCACATTTCGTATAACCTTTATTGGGATTGAGATGTAACAAGCGCATCGCATAAATAATCCGCCTATGCACGGGTTTTAAGCCATCACGTACATCTGGCAAAGCACGATGCATAATTGTTGAAAGCGCATAGGAAAGATAGCGTTCCTCTAAAGCTGACTTCAACTGAACTTTTTCAATATGTCCGCCTGTGGAATAGGGAATCACTTTTATCATAAAAGAGAGATTAACAAGCACTTATTTACTATGCAAGTGCTTAACAAGACAACATCATGTCGCACAACAAAGAATATGAAAAAGCAGGAAAACGCAGTAAAAATATGTAAAAAAATAGTTCCTTCAATCTCCTAAATTATCAAACGTCCAGTTGACAATCTTTGCAAGAACAAGAGAAAATGCTTCATTCATTGCTTTGACATAAGCGTCATTTCGTGAACCATTTACCATTTTCCTAGCAGAAAAAACGCGCATATTACGGACAAGACCACTTCTATCATCTAAAACTTTTACAGAAATCTCAACATAAGCCTGCTTCCCACTCTTTTCATAATCAATACCAAACGCTCTAATATCAGTCATCAGTTGATAATCAACTGCTAATCCATCACCAATCCGACTAACCCCACCCAAAAGATGGGTATCTTCAAAAATATGAATAAGACGTGCTTGCACACTGTTTGATAAACTATCACTCCATTGAATCCCACTTAAATAGGCAAGAGAACCATTCTTCCACCGAATGAGAATATTCTTACTATCTAAGACCTTCAAAACATTTGGTTTAGCAACAAGAAGCTGAATAGCTTTCTTATCCCATAACCCAGTATTTCCCAAAAGTACAGGTGACCCCCCTAATTCAAATGTTTCCTTCACAGAAAAACTACATCCTGTAAGAATGAGCGCAAAAACAAGAAAGAGAGACCTTATAGACTGATAAAAGTTTACACAAATCATTCCCCTATCTCCTTCCATTATAGAGCGGTATAGAATCTCCTTTACCAAAAATAATATCTTTAGGATTTCGCTCAATATCAGTTACAAGCTGTTCAAGATGTTGAAGGGATCTACGACCATCAGAAATTAACGCATCCATATTGCGAAAATCTCTACCTGTAAAACGCTCTAAATTATCTGCAAGCCGTCCAATATGCACTAAGGCTCGTTGAAGAGTAGATAAAGTGTCCCGGGCTTGTCCTGCCAGAGCATTAGGATCCTTAGAAGAAAGCATTTCTTCAAGCCTTACCAAAATTACATCCAGATGTTCTGATACTTTATTAAAACCATTCACCAGAGAAATCGCATTGTCTGAACGGAATGCTTCTGTAAACTTCTGCGAATTCTTAAGCGCTTCTGTTAAAGGTATACGCACCTCTTTTGTCAAGTTATCAAGATTACCTAATGTCTGATTAGCATGAGCAATCAGATCCTGAACTATCACAAACATGTTATTCAATGTTGAAGAATTTGCATCAATTCGAGCAACAGAATCTGATTCTTCTGCTTCCTTAAGTAAATTCGGCTCTTGTGTCTTCCCTCCTCTCAATTCAATAAAAGCTAGTCCTGTCAATCCCTGAAACCCCAGAATCGCAACAGTAGAACGAGTAAGGGGTGTCATAGCATTAATGTATGTTTTAGCAATCACCATATTAGAGTTAGTCTCATCCAAAACCAAACGGCGCACGACCCCAACCGGAATCCCATTAAAAAAAATCTTACTACTTTCAGTAAGACCCATAACAGATCCAGAAATACGAATATCAAGAGGCTTCAAGTCCTCCTTCTCTCCTAATCCAGAAATATAGTAAAATAAAACGAAAGCACAAAAAAGAACAAAGACAGTAAAAGAACCAACCAGAGCATAATTAGCTTTTGTTTCCATCTCTCTGCCTGTATGAACCTCCTTTAATGAACTCTCAGTGCTCGCTTACCGCAAAAATAAGCCTCTATCCATGGATCAGACACATTCAGTATCTGATCAAGTGTCCCTTCAGCTATAACTCGCTTATTACCTAAAACAGCAATTCGATCGCACACAGAATCAATAGTCTCGATATCATGTGTGATCATGCAAACAGTTAATCCCATCATCTCATGTAAATCAGCAATCAAACTATCAAATTTTTCAGCTCCAATTGGATCCAGGCCAGATGTTGGCTCATCAAGAAACAGTACAGATGGATCTAACGCTAAAGCTCGTGCAAGAGAAACACGTTTAATCATACCTCCAGATAATTCTGAAGGATATTTTCTTGCTGCATCAGCTTCAAGTCCTACCATTTCCATCTTAATATATGCTAATTCATCCATCAACTGTGACGAAATATATAAATATTCACGCATAGGTAGCTGAATATTTTCAAGCACAGTTAAAGAAGAAAAGAGAGCCCCAGACTGAAAGAGGACACCCATACGCATACCAACAAAAACCTTTTCCCGATCACTCATCCTATCAATATTTCTTCCAAAAATTCTAATGCTACCAATTTTTTTTTTATTCAATCCAAGAATAGTACGCATTAAAACAGATTTTCCAACACCGGAAGGACCAATAAAACCAAGAATCTCCCCTTTACGCAGATCCAGACTCAACCTATCCAAAATCGTTTTTCCTCCAAAAGAAACTGTAACTCCTTGAACAGAAATAATTGGATCAAGACAATTCACATTGTTTCCTTAAAAATTATCGCATACAAATAGACAACAAACCATCAAATACGATAACAAAAAAAATTGATTTTACAACAGAAGAGGTAACATGCTTACCTAGAGATTCTGCACTTCTAGTCACCTTCAAGCCTTCTAAAGATGCAATCATACCGATAATCAATGCCATCACAGTAGCCTTGAAAAGCCCATAAAAATAAATTGAGCCTTGAACCGCATCAGCAATGCGCCTGCAAAAAACATCAAGCGTTATCCCAGAATAAATGTCTAAAACCATAAAAGCTCCGGCAAGAGCTGCTATCTCTGCTAAAATAGTCAATAAGGGCACAATCAAAATCAGCGCGAATAAAATAGGGACAATAATAACAGTCAAAGGATTCACTCCCATAACCTTCAGAGCATCAATTTCCTCATGCATTTTCATAGAACCAATTTCAGCAGTAATCGCACTACCAGAGCGACCGGCAACGATAATAGCTGTAAGTAAAACACCAAGCTCACGAAAAACAAGTATCCCAACAAAATCCGCTACAAAGATATCAGCACCAAAAGAACGTAATTGAAAAGCCCCCTGATTTGCAAGAATAGCCCCTACAAAAAATGCAATAAAAATCGTAATAGGCGCTGCCTTCATTCCCATCATGTCTACTCTAGACACAATAGAAGGGCACATCAAACCGTGAAAATTATTCTTTCTAGATCCAATCACTCCTCTAAAGAAAATTGAACCAATAAGAGACAGAACTGTTATAAAATCTTGAATATAAGAAATTGTAAAAAAACCCATACTTTCAACAAAAGATAGAAATCTTCTCTTTTTAAGAGAAACAATCTTATGATGATCGTCAATTGATTGAGCAGCGGAATGGAAAAGCGACATCCAACTAGAGTTTTGGAATCCCTGAAGATCAACATTTATTCCCTTTTTCCTAAGAGTATAGCAAAAACGCTCAACTAACCATCCACCGCTGATATCAAATCTGCTTATACCTTCAATCATAACGACAACTTCACAGAAATTGCACTCTTCAAGCTTACGCATCTCATCATCTACTAAGAAAATGCTATGAATATTCCAATCGCCATTCAAATCAAGCTTCAGGACACCATTCTCAATGCGCTTTTTTACAAAAGGTGTCTTATCAAAAAGAGATTCTTCTAGATTATCAACCATTGATGCTATTACTCAGTTCAGTCCTAAAATAGTCTAGCTTCTTTTTAAAAAGAAAGATATAGTCTTTTTAATAAACTACCAATACTGAATAATTTAACTTGAGATCGGCTAAATGCTTCTTACATACTTCAAACCATTTATCCAACCTACTCAAAGACAGATTAAAAGCCAATGGAAGTGGTTGTGGGGTCATATTCTCACTACAATTTTAGGAGGATTAAAATATTTACCTGCAAAAAAAGCTATTACTCTTTTTGCTAAAATCGCTATGACCTTAGGTCCATTAACACATAGACATAAAATCGCTCTTGAAAATCTATACGCTGCCTATCCTGAAAAAAGTAAAGCAGAAATTAAAATGATAGCCTCCGAAATGTGGGGCAATATGGGAAGACTTGTTGCTGAATATGTTTTTCTTGATAAAATCTTTGATTTTGATCCTCATCAAAAACAAAATGGACTGATAGAAGTTTCAGGAATCGAGTTATTTGAAAAAATCAAAAATGATAAAAAACCTATAATTTTCTTTACAGCACATACCGGTAATTTCGAATTATTACCTATATGTGCTGCTAAATTGAATGTGAATATCACTGCTCTTTTTCGTCCTCCGAACAATCCATACATAGCAAAACGTGTCTTGCAGACACGGAGCATGACAATGGGTCTTATCCCATCTCAAGCAGGGGCAGCCTTGGCACTAACCGAAAAGCTAAAAATGGGTGGGAATATTGGTGTGCTTGTTGATCAAAAATTCACAAGTGGAATCCCTGGAACATTCTTTAAGCGTCCTGTCAAAACTAACCCTCTTTTAGCTAAACTAGCTCGCACATTTAACTGCGATGTCTATCCTACTCGATGCATACGATTGCCAGAAGGACGTTATCGTCTTGAAATTTATCCACCAATGAAATTCGCCCGCACTCAGAATGGGAGTATTGACGTTCCTCTTAGCACACAACAGTTAAATGATCTTGTTGAAACTTGGGTAAGAGAATACCCTAGCCAGTGGATGTGGTTCCATAAACGTTGGACACACTCTTAAAATCACCTATACCACCTTATCCAAAAATCTCTTGAAGAAAGGACACAACATGAAATAAAAAATAAAAAAACAAAAGGCACCCCAAAATGATAAACCAAAAAAAAATCCTACAATTGTAGAAATCATGCTCTCCAAACAATGTATAAAAAATTTTTTTTTATTTGTTGTCTCATGATCAAGCCCCAAGTGTTTCTTTAAAAAGGAAAACAGGGTATTATAAAAGCCAACAGGTTTCATTTCTTCTATCAAAGAATTTAAAACAACATCACGCACAAGACCCAGTCCTACTGTTTCGTTAGTTATACTATCAATGAGTATAAAAGCTCCAAGAGTTCTATCTCTTTTGTATGAAAGTGCTAGGAGTGGTTGATCACATGTTAAAAAAACATGCCCAATTTCATTGATACCAAGATTATCAGACATTTCACTACAATAAGAATGAATATCAATCTTTTCTTCTAGCTTACTAACCGTTACAGTCATAAGAGATGTAGAAAGTTTCATAAGATATCGCTTTCCAACACTCATAGGATCAACTGACATCCACAAAATTTGGCAATAAATTCGTCTTGATTCAGAAATGGACTCATTCTCTGCAACCAAAACATCACCACGCGATGTATCAATTTCATTCTCAAAGGTTAATAAAATCGCATCACCAACAGAAGCCGTCTGTCTCACTCCAGAAGGAGTATAAATTTTTTTGATCTGAGTTTTTTCACCGCTCGGCATAGAACGAATAGCATCACCAATAGAAACAGAGCCACTCGTAACTGTACCGCAGAATCCCCGAAAATCAGAATTTGGTCGACTAATCCATTGAACAGGCATATGAAAAGGCAGATTCTTTTTCTCGAAATTAGATACATTCACTGTTTCAAGATGCTCAAATAATGTAAGATCCTTATACCATAGCATTTTATCACTACGATGAACAACGTTAATCCCAAGTCTAGCACTCAGTGGAATAAATACAATCTCATGAAAATCAAGTTTTGGCAAAAGAGACTTATATTCTCGAACAATACGATCAAAAATTATCTGATCAAAATTCACTAAATCCATTTTATTAATAGCAATAACAACAGAACGAATCCCAACCATGGATGTAATAAAAGAATGACGACGCGTTTGAGGGAGCACCCCTTTGCGCGCATCAATCAAGATAATAGCTAGATCTGCCTGTGAAGCCCCAGTTGCCATATTTCGAGTGTATTGCTCATGCCCAGGGGTATCGGCAATCATAAAAAAACGCCTTTCCGTTGAAAAATAACGATAGGCAACATCAATGGTTATCCCTTGCTCACGCTCTGCTGATAGACCATCGACAAGTAGAGCAAAATTTAAATCATTATTACCTATATTAAATTTTTTAGACTCCTCCTTAAAAGATTCCATCTGATCTTCAAAGATTGATCCTGTGTCATGCAAAATACGTCCGATCAGGGTAGATTTACCATCATCTACCGAACCACAAGTAATAAAACGCAGTAATGAAACCTCGTTAAAATCCGCATGACTCATAGTACCCATCAAAAATATCCTTCCTGCTTTTTCTCTTCCATCGAAGCACTGCCATCTTTATCAATAAGACGTCCCTCACGTTCTGAACTACGAAATTGTCTCATTTCTTCACGAATAGAAGGAATATCAGATGCATGAGATAAAACAGCTCCTGTCAGAGGATAACAACCAAGTGTGCGAAAACGAACGTCAAGCTCTTCAATAGACTCTCCCTTTCTTAATTCCATGCGTTCATCATCGCGCATGATCAGCATACCATCCCGGCGAATTACAGGACGCTTTTTAGAAAAATAAAGAGGAACAATAGGAATTTTTTCCCATGCAATATAGTCCCACACATCGCTCTCCGTCCAATTGGATAATGGAAAAACACGAAAGCTCTCTCCAGTTTTTTTACGTGTATTAAAAAGATTCCATGGTTCCGGACGTTGATTCTTTGGCTCCCATCGATGTCCAATGGAGCGTAAAGAAAAGATACGTTCCTTAGCCCTGCTTTTTTCTTCATCCCGTCGAGCACCTCCCAAAGCTGCATCAAACCCGTATAGATCCAGTGCCTGTCTTAAAGCTTCTGTTTTCATAATATCAGTGTAAAGCCTTGATCCAGACGTAAAAGGATTAATACCAGCCTTTATCCCTTCCTGATTAACATGCACGATCAGATTCAAACCAAGATCTTTGACAAGAGAAGTACGAAATTCAATCATTTCCCTAAATTTCCAGCTTGTATCTATATGCATTAACGGAAAAGGCAGATTTCCAGGATAAAAAGCCTTCATAGCCACATGTAACATCACAGTGGAATCTTTTCCGATAGAATAAAGGAGAACAGGATTCTCCATCGTCGCTGCAACTTCACGGATAATAAAAATCGCTTCTGCTTCCAGAGATTGCAGCCGAGTTTCTAATTTCATAATATAAAACTTTCTGATACCTTCGAGCTCACGAAAAATTTTGTTAGATAAAATGCGAAGAATCTTTCTCTCTTTTAGTATGCAGTCCACACTCCTTTAGACTTTCTTTCTCCCACCACCAGCGACCAGAACGCTCATCTTCATCCTTTTGAACAGGACGCGTACAAGGAGCGCAACCTATTGATAAAAAACCTGCCTGATGCAAACTATTAATAGGAACATCGCGCTTTTTTGTATAGGCACTAATGGCATCACGGGTCAGATCATAAAGAGGATTAACTTTTAAAAGATTCCTATCTGTATCATGCAAAACAAACGTAACAGTCTCACGCATTTTTGATTGATCTCGGCGTAAGCCTGTAATCCATGCTAATGCACCACGAGTAGCGCGCTCTAACGGTTCAATTTTACGAATAGCACAACAAGCTTTACGCATCTGCGAAGAATAATAAAATCCATTAATTCCCTGATCAGCAACAAGCGCAGTAAGCCTTTCGGAATGAGGATAATACGCTTTTATGCGGATAGCATACCTTTCCTCAGTTCGTTGCCATACATCATATGTTTCAGGAAAAAAACGTCCAGTATCAAGAGTTACAATACTAAAAGGCAGTTTTTCTCTAGCAATGATATCAGTGATCATTTGATCTTCCAGACCAAAACTCGTCGTAAAAACCGCATGAGAAGAACAATGTTCTGCCAAGGCAATAAGACGAGAAACAGGATCTCTCAGAACCTCTCTCTCATCTTTAAGAAGTCCTAAGATTTTTTCTATGTTAATAGACATATCAGCTAACCTGATTCCATTCACTTAAAGTAGATCAATAACCGATAATTTTAACCTGCTTCATCTCTCTATGCGGGGTTGAAGATTCCAAAAATCCGCCATAAATGAAAAGGAATTTTCTATATATACTTTAATAAGAGAAAGAGAATATGACAGCATAAGCTGTCTTCCTTCTCTATGTGATCTCGTTAAACCTCAAGGATCAATCTTCACACAAATCTTTCCGTTGCCACCAACCTGCTCGCTTTACTTTCACAGACTGCTCTTCCCCTTTCCATATTGAAGAGGTTACAACGGGTTCTATTAAAGGAGCACTCACTGGAGTCACGGAAGAAAGATTCCTTTGTTTTCTTTTAGTTCCATCTCCAGAGCTCTCTACTTCAGCAGAACAGACTCTTTTTTTCTTTTTTCGTCCCTTATCTTGACCGAGTACTTTAGATTTTCTTTTCTTGAGAGGCTTCATCTCTATAGAGTCGCTCTTCTCTTCAGAGTCAGCCTTATCAGGCTGCTCCTTATCGAAAGTATGTCCAGTAGGCTTGCGAGTTCCGCGTTTACGTTCATTCTCCATCTGAGAAGATTCAGCTGACTCTATCGGTTCCTGTTCTTTATACTCATCATTGCTTTTAGATAGAAAACACCCTTTATCAAAAGAATCTAGGTTTTTAGCTAACTTTACAGAAGAATTCAATCCAACTTCTTCATTTTCAGGTGTGAGTTCTACTAGAGAGCCTTTTGTAATAAGTAAATGCTGACCACTTTCGATATCTGCCTTTATAGAAAGACTCAAATGAAACTGTTCTTCAAGATGAGCAAGAGCTTTACGCTTGTTATTAAGAAGATAAAGTGCCATTCCAACAGATGTATGTACAATTATATTGTAATTATAATTACTCTGAAGATATTCTTCAATAGAACGAAGAATATAAAGCGCAATGGATGATTCTGAACGGATATAACCAGTAGCAGAGCAATGAGGACAAGGCTGTGTTATGCTTTCTAAAACAGAAGAACGAATCCGTTGCCTGCTCATCTCTAACAATCCAAAATGGGACATACGCCCAACTTGAATACGAGCTCTATCTTCTTTTAAGCAATCTTTCAGTTTTTTTTCAACAGATCGAATATTACGCTTTTCTAACATATCAATAAAATCAATAACAATGAGACCGGCTAGATCACGTAACCGCAGTTGCCGTGCAATTTCTTCTGCTGCTTCCAAATTCGTTCTAACAGCCGTTTCCTCAATTGAATGCTCTTTAATTGAACGACCAGAATTTACATCAATAGAAACAAGAGCTTCTGTTTGATTCAGAACTAAATAACCACCGGAACGCAAAATGACTTCCGGCTGTAAAATTCGATCAAGCTGAGCTTCAATCCCATTACGTGCAAAAATAGGTAAAGTCTCACGATACGGTTGCACAACTTTAGCATGGCTTGGCATGAGCATACGCATAAAATCCTTAGCTTCACGGTACCCTTTATCACCAGAAACGAGAATCTGATCAATATCTTTATTATAAAGATCACGAATTGAACGTTTGATAAGACTACCTTCTTCATGAACAAGAACTGGAGCAATAGAATTAAGAGTTAGAGTCCTCACACTATCCCAAACTCGTATAAGGTATTCATAATCTCGCTTAATTTCCGTTTTTGTCCGATTTGCACCTGCTGTGCGTAAAATAATGCCCATACCCATAGGAACAGAAAGATCTTGGAGAATTTCTCTAAGACGCTTGCGATCGCCTGCATTAGTAATTTTACGGGAAATTCCACCACCGCGTGCTGTATTAGGCATAAGAACCGAATAACGACCAGCCAAGGATAAATAAGTTGTAAGGGCGACTCCCTTATTCCCACGCGCTTCCTTGATCACCTGCACAAGAAGAATTTGGCGACGCTTAATAACTTCCTGAATTCTATAATTGCGCTGCTGGACACGCCGGACTAAAAGATCATCAATGCCATCTACAAGTTCAATAGCCCCCTCTTCAACACCTTCCTTAGTCGAATTATTCTCCGATTCCAAGCCTTCCTCATCGCTTAAATTCCTATTTGTTTCAGGATTCTGATTCAGAGATGACGCTTTTTTGTCTGTTAAGAAAACATCATGATTTTCATTCTCTTGTTCCTCTTCTTCAAGTAGAGCAATACGATCAGCAACAGGAATTTGATAATAATCAGGATGAACTTCGGAAAAAGCAAGAAAACCATGCTTCATCCCCCCGTACTCGACAAAGGCAGCCTGTAACGAAGGTTCTACCCTCGTTACTTTAGCGAGATAAATATTACCCTTTAACTGCTTTTTATGCTCTGATTCAAAATCAAATTCTTGAATACGATTCTCGCATAGAACTACAACTCGTGTTTCCTCCTGGTAAGAGGCATCAATAAGCATTTTATTTGACATTATAAACAGTCCTGACGGCCTACACCCTATAGATCGCGCTAAACCCAGAAAAACACAAATCTATATAAGCTATTTGCCAATAAAGAGAAATCTTGCCTGCATCGTGATACATTACTCTAGTCCAAGATCATAAGCCATTCCAAGAGAACCATACAACCAAGCTCCAGGCAAAAATTACAAACACACATCCTCAAAAAGGACCACCGATTTTTTCCAGTTCAAAGACACACGCCAAAGATCCGATGTAGACGCTACCTATTCCTTTAAGCAAGTGATCCGATTCATATTCAGAAAAAATCTTGATCGCAATCATTTACTAGATAAAGACCAATTTTCTTACAAGTCCATCAATAAACCAAAAAGATCTTTGTAAAAGATTCCGCATGAACGAACTACACTCACTCCAGCTCAGAATAAGATTTCATTCCAATATTGAATTGGATTCCCATCCGAAAGAATCGGCCACCCCCCCCCCTGATTTTTTTCAAAATCTCTTAAAGCTGCGACCTTCTGATACAATGTCTTGTAAATAAGATAGCAGCAGCAATTCTTTGGAACAACAAACTGAGTCATTTATTTTCTCAACATCATATCAAATCCCAAAGATCTTCATTCAAGCCTTTCAGAAACCAGCAGCAGTCTACACGAACATGCTCAGTTAATTCCCATATCATCCATAATCCCCTAACCATATATCTCCTAGAAATCTACTAATCAAAATGATATTAACCTACATTGCACTGATATGTCATGGCTTACATATCATGCTCATGAAAAAATATATCGAATCCAAGTTTGCAAAAAAAAATAGATTGCAGCTATAGACAGACACATCATATCGAAAACGATCAAGTGATAATGTAAACTCTTTTTCCTCACAACGGACTTTTGAAGTCAATGAAAGTGATCTTATTAAGAATGATTAGATTTTTTACTTATATCCTCATAATCGCAACTTCTGCCATTATTATCGGCTTAGGAGGAGCGATGGCTTATGTGAAAAATGTTACAAAAGATTTGCCAGATTATGAAGTTCTAAAAAAATATGAACCTGCAGTTATGACAAGAATGCATGCTTCTGACGGATCTATCATGGGAGAATTCGCATCTAAAAAACGACTCTATTTACCGATAGATAGCATACCAGACCTCATCAAATCTGCTTATATTTCTGCAGAAGATAAGAATTTTTTTGAACATTTCGGTATCGACCCCGAAGGATTTTTACGAGCCATTATTAAAAACATTCAAAATATAAGATCAAAGCAGCATCCAGAAGGAGCATCAACTATTACACAACAAGTTGCTAAAAACTTCCTTTTAACATCCGATACAACACTACAACGCAAAATAAAAGAGGCTATCTTAGCATTACGCATAGAAAAGGCTTATTCTAAAAACCACATTCTTGAACTTTATTTGAATGAAATTTATCTTGGACACGGAGCCTATGGGATAGCTGCTGCAGCATTAATTTACTTCAATAAATCTGTCAATGAATTAAATATAGAAGAAATTGCTTATCTTGCTGCTTTACCAAAAGGGCCAAGTAATTATGATCCTTTCAAAGAAACAGATAGAGCCATTGCACGACGTAACTGGGTTATTGACCGAATGATTGAAAATGGATATATTTCCAAAAAACAAGGAACAGAGGCGAAAGAAAAACCACTCGGTGTCAGATTCCGTGATACAAGTGTTTATACATTTGGTGCTGACTATTTCACAGAGGAAGTTCGTCGCCAATTGATCGCACGGTACGGTTCAGATGTATTATATAATGGGGGTCTCTCTGTTCGAACAACCCTAAATCCAAAACTACAACTTATAGTAAGAAACGTTTTACATAACGGCCTCGTAAAGTTCGATCAAAGTTCTGGATGGCATGGAGCCTATAATCATATTCAGGATATTAAAAATGCAGATTGGGGAAATTCTTTATCCAAAATAGAAGGGTTTTCAGATATTCCAGAATGGCGGTTAGCTGTTATCTTAGATAGCAACTCTCATGGTCTGAGAATCGGATTACAACCAGAAAAAGAAGAAACAGGTTTTATCTCTAAAAAACGTGAAACAGGTTTTATATCCATAAAAGATATGAAATGGGCACTCAGGATCAAAAATTCAAATGCTAAACCTAGCAGCATTCTCAAAATCGGGGATGTTATCTTTGTTGAAGCTAATCATCATGAAAAAAATACCTATTATCTACGTCAACCCCCTAAAATTCAAGGAGCTATAGTTGTTATGGAACCTGTAACAGGGCGTGTACTAGCTCTGAGTGGAGGATTTTCTTATTCACAATCTGAGTTTAATCGAGCAACACAGGCCTATCGTCAACCTGGGTCTGCCTTTAAACCATTTGTATACGCTGCTGCTCTGGATAACGGTTATACTCCAGCATCCGTTATCCTGGATGGACCTATTGAAATTGATCAAGGAGCACAAGGAATATGGCGTCCAAAAAATTATGGGGAAACCTTCTCAGGCCCTTCAACATTACGCTATGGCATTGAACACTCGCGTAACCTTATGACAGTACGTTTAGCATATGATCTTGGCATGCCTATCGTCGCTGAATATGCAGAGCATTTCGGTATTTATGACAAATTAAAACCTATCCTCTCCATGTCACTTGGCGCTGGAGAAACAACAGTTCTCCGTTTAGTAACAGCTTATGCAGTAATAGCAAATGGAGGAAAATCAATTCAACCATCTATGATCGATCGAATTCAAAACCGTTATGGGCACACAATTTACCGCCATGATCAAAGAAAATGTATAGAGTGTTCAGATTATGAGGTTGAACCAAAACTGATCGATGAGAGAGATCAAGTGCTGGATCCCATGACCGCTTATCAAATAACATCGATGATGGAAGGTGTTATACAGTCTGGCACAGCAAGTCATTTACGTTATCTACATAGAACAATCGCTGGAAAAACCGGAACAACCAATGATTCGAAAGATGCTTGGTTTATTGGATTTACACCTGATATGGTGATCGGTGTATTTCTGGGATATGACGCCCCGCAACATCTAGGAAATAGCGGAACAGGCAGTGGTCTCGCTGTTCCTCTTTTCGGAGAGGTGATCGAAAAGGCTATGGCAGGCAAACCAAACCTGAACTTTCAACTACCGCAAGGCATGATGCAGATTCCCATCAATCGTAAAACTGGTATGCATGCAAAACCCAGTGAACCGAATACCATCATTGAAGCCTTTAAACCAGGAACAGGTCCTTCTGATATTTATCAAGTCATTGGAAGCACTGAATCTTTTAAGGAAGGGGTCAAAGTTCCATTGCTCTCACCACAAGTTAACCGTGCACTTGAAACAGGCAAAGGCGGTCTCTACTAGTACAGCATTTTCCGCTTCTCAAATCAACAAAATATCCAGAGGTATCAAACCTTTCCCCACAATGCAAAAAAATCAATGTCAAATCCCTACCCCTGAGCAAAACAGAAAATGACAATTTACATGAACAATGGAACCCATGCAAAAACTATTTCTGCTAATTCATTCAAAACCTTAGCTAATTTATGGCCATACATGTGGCCTTCTGATCAACCTAAACTGAAACGCAATTTTATTTTAGCTGTCATTGTCCTTGTTCTATCTAAGATCATTCTGATTTTTGTCCCTTACTTATTCGAACTTTCTACCAATGCCCTGAACAGAAAATTGGAAGCATCTTTATGGCTTGAAGAAACTATTCTTGGCTCTTTTATGCTCATACTTGCTTACAATTTAGCGCGCATTCTTCAAATTGCTCTGAATCAACTGCGTGATGTCCTGTTTGCTTCAGTCGGACAATATGCTGTTCGTAAACTTGCATACCGCACTTTTATTCATATGCATAAATTATCCCTCGGGTTTCATTTAGAACGCCGTACTGGTGGACTCTCCCGTATTATAGAACGTGGAACAAAAGGAATCGAAGCAATTGTCCGTTATACAATACTCAACAGCGCACCAACAATACTCGAATGTACTATCTCTACCTTTGTCATATGGTTTTCCTATGGTTGGCTTTACTTAAGCATTGTTAGTGTGACCATTGGACTTTATGTTTCCTTTACAATCATAGCAAGTAATTGGCGTCTTTCTATCCGCCGGGATATGAATGCTGCTGACACAGAAGCTAATACACGAGCAATCGATTCCTTATTAAACTTTGAAACCGTCAAATATTTTAGTAACGAAGCAATAGAAGCCCTTAGATTTGATAGCTCTATGAAACGTTATGAAAATTCTGCAACCCAAATATGGGTATCACTCGGGTGGCTAAATTTCGGGCAAGCAATTATTTTTAGCCTTGGGACGCTTGTGCTCATGCTGCTCTCAGCTTATGAAATCATACATCAAAAAAAAACACTTGGTGATTTTGTTTTTATTAACGCTCTTCTGATTCAGCTTTCTTTCCCCCTCAATTTCATTGGTTCAATCTATCGGGAAATCAAACAAGGGTTAGCAGACCTTGAAGAAATGTTTGATCTGCTGGAAATTCCTCCAGAAATTTGTGATAAATCAGATGGAAAACATTTGAAAATCAGTGGTGCCTCTATAGGTTTTGATAAGGTAAGCTTTTCCTATGAATCAGGAAGATCCATTCTTAAAAACATCACTTTCGAAGTGCCTCCAGGAAAAAAGGTCGCGATTGTAGGTCCATCTGGGGAAGGAAAATCTACAATTTCTCGTCTCTTATTTCGCTTCTATGATGTTCAATCTGGTTCTGTTATGATTGATCACCAGGATGTCCGGGATGTAACCCAAACAAGCTTAAGAAAAGCTATTGGAATAGTCCCGCAAGATACTGTTCTCTTCAACGATACAATCGCTTATAATATTCGTTATGGTCGCTTGAACGCTAACGATCAAGAAGTGCACAACGCAGCAAACCTAGCAAAAATTAGTGAATTTATAGAAAGTCTACCCTCTGGATACAACACCATGGTCGGTGAACGTGGACTCAAACTTTCAGGCGGAGAAAAACAGAGAATCGCTATAGCCCGCACTATACTGAAATCGCCACCACTTCTTATTCTAGATGAAGCAACCTCTGCTTTAGATAGCAAGACAGAACAAGAAATTCAGCGCGCTCTTGATATGGTAAGCCATGGACGGACGACACTCATCATAGCCCACCGTCTATCCACTATTATTCATGTTGATGAAATTCTCGTTCTAAAAAGCGGTCAATTTATTGAAAGAGGCACACATCTCGAACTGCTCAACAAAAAAGGATTCTATGCTTCAATGTGGAAACGTCAGCTTGAAGCGACCCAAGTTAAAGAAAAATTACGCGCAATAGACCATGGAGATCAACTCTGAACTTTTGTAAAGTTGTAAAGTCTTGAATAAGGGAATTAAGTCTAATATGAGTCAAATCATATTGAGGATATATCTCATTGTGAATGAAAGCTAGGTATTTTTATGAAATGTAAGCATGAAATAGTCCAATTAATAATCAACCATTCTATGGCTGTGATAAAATCAATTCGTCAAGGGCTTCCTCCTATCCACCCAGAAGGATACCCTTTTATTGCAATTTTTTTCATTACTTCCCTGATCCTTGGTTGTATCTGGAATCCACTGTTCTGGATCGGACTTATTTTAACCCTATGGTGCCTTTCCTTTTTCCGTGATCCTGAAAGGGTATCTCCAATTAGCAAAAATCTTTTAATCAGTCCGGCAGATGGTAAAATTTGCTTTACAGGAACAGTCATCCCTCCTGAAAAATTAGGTCTTCCTCTCGTAGAAATGACACGTATATCAATATTTATGAATATTTTTTCCTGCCATGTCAATCGCATTCCTATGAATGGTACAATCACATCAGTTTCCTATAAAACAGGCAAATTTTTTAATGCAGAACTTGAAAAAGCAAGCGAACATAACGAGTGTAACACTTTAATTATCAATACGCCACATGGAGATATAGCTGTTTTACAGACTGCTGGACTTATTGCACGCCGTATTGTATGCTGGGCTAAAAATGGCGATTCAGTTATCGCTGGGCAGCGTTTTGGATTGATCCGTTTCGGATCGCGTCTTGACGTTTATTTCCCTAAAAATGGAAAACTACACGTCCTTACAGGTCAGAGAGCTATTGCTGGAGAAACCATTCTAGCCTCTTTTCATCTCTCCGAGTGATTACAGGTAAAATGAAAGCTTTATGAAAAAAAAATTTACGCTACTTAATGCAGAAAATGCACATGACAGCGCGAATATAAAGCTTCGCCAATTTATTCACCTTCGTTTTGTAATGCCGAATATCATCACAATTATGGCTATCGTAGCTGGCCTCTCAAGTATACGTATGGCATTTGAATCCCGATTTGATGTAGCTGTGATTTTACTTTTACTTGCTGCTCTTCTTGATGGTATTGACGGTCGTATCGCCCGTGCTATTCATGGATCTTCCCATTTCGGAGAACAATTGGATTCCTTAGCCGATGCAATCAATTTCGGAGCTGTCCCAGCTTTACTCACCTATCTTTACATTCTGAAACGTATGGGAAATCTAGGCTGGCTTGCTGCCTTGATCTATAGTATAGCTTGCTGCCTACGCTTAGCTCGTTTCAATGTCATGCTCAAGAATAAAAATACTTTACAAAAATGGAAGAAAAACTATTTTATAGGTGTTCCTTCTCCTGGAGGCGGCTGTATTCTTCTTTTGCCAATTTATCTTGGCTTTCTTGGCATGCAAATTAATAACACAACCTCCACGATCTTTTGTTTGTACACAATCATTATTGCTATTCTCATGATTAGTAATCTTCCAGTATGGAATGGAAAATCCATTCGTTTAGTCATGCGAAGAGACGCAGTCATCCCAATGCAGCTCTTTGTTGTAATCTATTGCGTTCTTCTCGTAGAATATATATGGCTCACACTGGCTATCTCAACTTTTGCATATCTCATTTTTTTGCCAATCAATAGCTATTTTTATTACAGAAGCTCACGCCTGAAACCTAAGTAGCTTATGAAAAATTCTCTCAAGCAAATAATCACGCACATCAAGCCCTTGAAGATGACGTACCGTTCTTAAGACATACTCTTTGTTACTACCCGTTTTACCTTTCGCTTTCGAAACAATTTCTGCAATCTTATCTGAATCTAGAAACCCTGCATATTGGGGATGCATAAAATCAGCAACAAAAACTAAACCTTGCACTTTCCTACCATCTTTCAAAGACAAGAGAAGAGATCTTTCTTTATAAACCCCATTGAGTTGTTCTCGTTGTATCAGATACTCATAGCTTGTTTGCGCTCTTCTCTGCGGAATATGAAATGACAACCCATCACAGACCCCACCATTAATTAACCCAAGCACTAAGCCAGGCTGCTTAGGAGTCCCTCGATAATGAAAAGAATAAATACATAAACGGCGATGATAGCCCAATAAACGTGTAGGCTGGACATCATCATAAAAAAAGCCTGGAGACCACATCAAAGATCCATAAGCGAAGACCCAGAAATCATTCATATCAAGACAGGGGGACAGAAAACGAATGCAACAAAACAATTTACCTTCTTGGATAAAATCAAAAAATTCTTTTCATAAAGAAAAATCCTATTACTTTAACAATCCTGGACAGACACGCTAGCATTTCCTGCTTCAAATCTATTCCGCCGAATCGTACGGGTCCGAGTCAAAAAATCGAATAACATCTCTTCATCTCTCCAACGAATTGCACGCTGTAAGACAGCTAAATCTTCGCTAAAACGTCCAAGCATTTCTAAAATAGCATCACGATTATGTAAAAAAATATCACGCCAGATCGTTGGATCAGAAGCCGCTAATCGAGTAAAATCTTGAAACCCGGAAGCTGAATAGCTCATTACATCAGAATGAATGACTTTCTCAAGATCACTCGCTGTTCTGATGATATTATAAGCTATCATATGAGGAACATGAGAAACGATTGCCAAGATTAAATCATGATGTTCTGGATCCATACAGTCAATTTTTGCACCACAAGCTATCCAAAATGCACTCAGACGCTCTAGCATGGTCTGATCAGTATTTGGAAGCGGTGTTAAAATACACCAACGGTTAAAAAAAAGATCTGAAAATCCAGCACGAGGACCTGAATGTTCAGTCCCAGCAATCGGATGCCCTGGGATAAAATGCACAGATTTTGGCAACTCGGACTGCATCTGAGAAATAACAGAAACCTTAGCAGAACCAACATCTGTCACAATAGCCCCATGTTTTAGATGAGATGCAATATCACGTGCTACTGCACCTGATACACCAATCGGTACACTAATAACAACAAGATCAGCATCTTCTGTTGCCTCTGAGTTAATTGTTGTATAAGTATCGCCAAGGTTAAGCTCCCGTGCATCATTTAAAGTCCGGAGACTATGAGTAGCAATACTGATATGATAAGCTAAATTGTTCTTACGAATGACACGAGCTAATGATGAACCAATGAGACCTATGCCAATTAATGCAATTTTATCAAATTTCACGTTAAACATGATTCTTCTTAAAAAATTCTGTCAGGACGCTAATCACTCCTCTGTTGGCTTCTCCAGTGCCAATTGTAAGACGCAAAGCATTAGGAAATCCATAATTTCTAACACGACGTAATATATATCCTTGCCACCGGAGATATTCATCTGCCAAAGACGCATTCTTCTCTATCTCATTAGGAAAATGAAGCAACAAAAAATTTGTCACTGATGGTGTAATTTCAAGTCCGAGATCTCTCAGCTTACGAGTTAACCATTTACGCCATACATCATTATAAATAACAGACTTTTCAAGAAATCTCTGATCACGAATTGCGGCAGAAGCAGCGGCTTGAGCCGGTGCATTCACATTAAAAGGTCCCCGTATACGCTGAACAGCATTGATAATAGGCGATTGTGCGTACATCCAGCCAATACGTAAGCCTGCAAGCCCATAAATTTTTGAAAAAGTCCGAGTCATCACGACATTATCATGACTCGAAACCAGTTCAATCCCAGCTTTATAATTCCCTTCTCTTACATATTCAGCATAAGCCGCATCCACGACTAAAAGCACATTCTGTGGTAATGCACGACGAAGCCGATAAACCTCGTTATCAGAAATATAAGTACCAGTTGGATTGCTAGGATTAGCAATAAAAACAACGCGAGTACGAGAACTAATGGCAGAAAGAATATTATTAACACTGACTTGACATTTTTTTTCCTTGACAACAACCGGCCTTGCACCCGCAGCCCTGATCTGTATTTCATACACACTAAAACCGTGTTCTGTTATAATAGCTTCATCACCTGATGCAAGATAAGTCTGTGCTAAAAGACCTAAGAGCTCATCAGACCCATTCCCGATCATAATATGATCAGAGATCAAATCAAACATTTCAGAAATGCTTTCTCTTAAAACATAGGCGCTACTATCAGGATAACGCTCAAGCATACCCGCGACCTTACGGTATGCTTCCACTGCAGCCTGAGGTGGTCCAAGAGGCGTTTCATTCGAAGAAAGCTTGTAAATCTTAGCTGCCCTGACTGTACTTCCGCTTTCTCCGGGGACATAGGCACTAATATCCATAATGCCTTCTTTTGGCCTAAGACGATTTTCTATTATATCGCTTTGCATCACTTCACCTGATTTCTTGTACAATCTCTTTTAAAATAAGCTGGCTTCTCATTGAAGTCGAGAGAAATTCTTGACTTCAGGGTATTAAGCCGACTAGAGATCACTTTCAAAATATCATAAAAGAGTAAAATAGTCTAAATTTTGAATTTGCCGCGGTTTTTCATGCAAGTACATTGTACACATTCTCTTTTCAGTCGGTGCGACTAAAATGAAACATGAAAACATCCATCATGCCTGCGGCAATAAGGTTTCACAGGCAATCCAGCCTGATAGTGCCGTTGCATTTTTTGGAAAAGATCAGCCGCTACAGCTTGACAGCGGAATTGTTTTATCTCCTTTTCAAATTGCCTATAAAACCTATGGAAGCCTCAATACTCATAAAAACAATGCTATTCTCATTTGCCATCCATTAACATGTGACCAACATGTCGCTAATCCTCATCCTGTCACTGGAAAAGCAGGATGGTGGGATAGCCTTGTCGGATGCAACGGTATTTTAAATACAAATCGCTATTTTATTATCTGTTCCAACGTTATAGGCGGCTGCCTAGGCTCTACTGGTCCAGCTTCTGTCAATCCGCAAACAGGACAAGCCTATGCGCTTGATTTCCCCGTGATCACCATCGGAGACATGGTCAGAGCACAAGCGATGCTGGTCAATAAACTCGGCATTGATACACTCTTTTCTGTCATAGGCGGTTCTATGGGAGGGATGCAAGTATTGCAATGGGCTTCAGCTTACAAAGAAAAAGTCTTTTCTGCTATTATATTAGCTAGCAGTGCACGTCATTCAGCACAAAACATCGCATTCGGAGAAATAGGACGCCAAGCTATCATGGCCGATCCTAAGTGGCAAGGTGGACGCTATATAGACACAGGGGAAACACCGAGTAAAGGATTAGCCGTTGCACGGATGACAGCACATATCACTTATCTTTCAGAAGGAACATTGCATCGCAAATTTGGACGCAATCTTCACGAACGTTCAGAAATCACTTTTGGTTTTGATGCTGATTTTCAAATTGAAAGTTATTTACGCCATCAGGGATTCAGTTTTGTCGAACGCTTTGATGCTAATTCTTATCTCTATTTAACACGAGCAATGGATTATTTTGATTTAGCTGCTGAACATAAAGGACGGCTCGCAAATGCCTTTCAAAACACGAAAACACGTTTTTTTATTGCTTCATTCTCTTCTGATTGGCTTTTCCCGACACATGAAAGCCGAATCATTGTTCATGCACTTAATGCAGCCGGGGCATCTGTTTCTTTTGCTGAATTTGAAACAGATAAAGGACATGATGCTTTTTTATTGCATGAACCAGTCATGGTTTCAGCTATCAAGGGTTTTTTAGAATCAGGCGCCAGGGCAATCAGAGGACTAAGTGGTGATGGGTCTACGAGTTGACTTTGATGTTATTCTCTCTCTTGTCAAGGATGGAACACGAGTTTTAGATGTAGGATGCGGTGACGGAACTTTATTAGAGCTCCTTACTAAAAAACGAGGAGTTGACGGGCGAGGCCTTGAGCTATCACAACAAGGTGTTGATCAGTGTCTTGCAAAAGGACTATCCGTAGTTCAGGGAAATGCTGACAGAGAACTTGTTTATTATCCAAACGACGGGTTTGACTATGTTATATTATCGCAAACTCTGCAAGCAACCTGCAATCCAAAAAAAGTCCTAGGTGAACTTTTGCGTATCGGAAAACGTGCCGTAGTTTCTATTCCTAATTTTGGCTACTGGCGAGTCCGGGCTGCACTGCTCTTCTGTGGACGTATGCCTGTGACAAAAGAACTATCTTACAGCTGGTACAATACACCAAATATTCATTTTTGCACAATAGCTGATTTCCTTGATATGGCTCAAGAAATAGGTGCAACAGTTGAAGAAGCAGTTGTCCTGAATCGTAATGGACAACCTCTTGCCTTTAAACTCCCTTGGAATACATTAAATCTATTTGGACAACAAGCAGTTTTTTTATTACGGCGCGTATAAAATGAAACTAAGATGAATGCAAAGAATTCAAAATTCTGACAAAAGAAGATCAAAAAAAATCTTAGCGGCTTTGCCTCTAAAAAAACTATAGCAAACTATCAATAATCTCAGATATCTTTTCAAAAGATAGTGCCCCTTCATATTTTCTGCCATTGATAAAAAATGTTGGGGTTGCTTGAACACCAAAATCATCCCTACCCCTTTGAACAACCCTATTCAAAGAATCTAACAGATTCTGGTCTTGCAAACATGCCTCAAAAGTCTTCTCCGAAAAACCAGCAAGTTTTGCAAGATTCATCAGAGGCTGCTTAGCATCTAAAACAAAAGCCCAATCAGCTTGCTTTTGAAATAAAACCTCAATTAATGAAAAATATCTCTCTTTTGGTAAACAACGAGCTAACATGAAGCCTGCAGCAGCACGAGGCTCATATATAAACTCACGAAAAATTAAGCGCACCTTACCAGTCTTAATATATTTTTCTCGAAGTTCCGGCAATGTTTTTAAATAAAAATCTGCACAATGACTACATACGAGAGAAGCATACTCAATAATAGTTACTGGAGCCGTTCTATCACCCTCCATCATATCCTTTAAGCTACTATGCTCCGTATCCCTCTCAAGTGAGAGAGCACCTGAACTTGCTCCACTGAACAAGAAACTTACGAGTACAAAAAAAATAACTCTTTGCCTTAACATAAAATCTATTTTTCCCAAAAAGAATCATTCTTTCATATGCCATTTTTATGAGATAGAATACTCTCTCCCAGCCTAAACAAAGAACGCCGCAAACTATCATTCCCGATTTCAGAAGTCATCTCTTTCAAAATTTTTTTTTTCTCATTGTCAAGAATTCCCTTGTTGTCTACAATTGATTTATGAGAGGCTCGTATTATTTTTTGTTCAATTCTTATACGCGAAATAGCGAAATAGCCAAATAACATATTGACAGCCGTTACCACTTCACCAGTCTTATGCTGTAGCTTGACAGCAACACAACCTTCACAGGCAATCACTAAAATGCCTGGATCTCTCGTTTTTGCCATAGAGCGTGGCCATATAATTTTCAAAGGAAAAGTGACATCCGCCATATCAACCCCAACAATCATAGACCAATTATTCAAAATATTAAGATTCAGACCGACTCTCTTCCGTAAAAGCGGATCTATAATACACGAGGTTATTTCAGAAAAAGACTGAAATTCCTTTCTATATTTATACCCTAATTTATACCCTACAAGGTTCGTAACATGCGACAACGAAGACACCCCCTTTCCATTTCTATAAAAAAACTATTACAAGTCATAACAAACAAGTCATAAAAAAAGAAAGAAACATGTAACACTCCCTAAACCCTTATCCTAGCTTTTGTTTTGTCTATCAGTCAAAAATGCAAAAAATCGCTTCTCAACTTTTCAAATGGTATGATCAACACCATCGTTTACTCCCCTGGCGCACGACACCTTCAGAACAAAAACAAGGAATAAAAGCTGATCCCTACAAAATTTGGCTCTCTGAAATAATGTTACAACAAACAACTGTAAAAACAGTCAAACCCTATTTTACAAAATTTATTCAAAAATGGCCAAATATCCAAGCACTCTCTGCTGCTTCTCAAGAAGATATTCTTAAAGAATGGTCTGGACTTGGCTATTACTCACGCGCGCGCTCTTTAAAGTCTTGTGCAGATCAAATTCTTTCAAAATACAATGGGCAATTCCCAAAACACGCAGAAAAGCTACGCGCACTCCCTGGTCTAGGCAATTACACAGCAGCTGCTATTTCCGCCATCGCATTCAATCAAAAAGAAGCAGTGGTCGATAGCAATGTCCAGCGTGTCATCACCCGTCTATTTCTTATTACAACAGCTCTACCTTTTGCTAACAAGGAAATCCATCAATATACTCGCAAAATTACACCATATTCCAGACCAGGCGATTTTGCCCAGGCTATGATGGATCTCGGTGCAACCTTATGCACACCTAAAAAACCGAAATGTTTAATCTGTCCGCTCACAAAACTTTGCCTCGCTCTACAGAAAGACAACCCAGAAAATTTTCCAAAAAAAAATACAATCAAGAAAAAAGAGCTACGAACTGGAAATACATTTATCGCTTTATCAGAAAATCAACGTATCTTTTTACAAAAACGCCATCAAAAGGGTTTACTAGGTGGAATGAGTGAAACTCCCAATCATTTCGCACAAGAAGCCAATAAACAAGATATGGCTTTCGCTCCATTTCCTGCTTTATGGGTCTATCAAGGCGATATTCATCATATCTTTAGTCATTTCCTACTTTCCATGTCTGTTTATATGGCAACAAACCTTAGTGAAAACATAGGAAAAAAGGGTTGGTGGGTTAAAATAGAAGATCTAACAAAAGAGGCGTTACCAAGCCTCATAAAAAAAGCAATCAAAAAAGCATTACCTGATGCCTTTAATCTCTAATCAAGTAGCCATTCATGACGAATCCTGCTCCGTAATTTATCAATAGACCTTAATTTTCCACTATCGTCATAATGCCAGTAAGTCCAACCATTACAAGTCTCTTTCTGTTGAGCTTTACATCCAATCATATGTATTGAACCAGAATCCCCTTTATAAACTAACATACCATCAGCTCGAACAAGAGCCGAATGCTGCTTTTCCTTATCATAAAGAATCATACCAGCCTTGATGAAACCTGCTTCAATCAGACTAAGAAAAGGAATACGTGGCTTAGGAGCGCAGGTGCGCAATAAGATTTCTAGATCAACCTGATCAAGCTGTTGCACATTTGCAATTCGCTGAGATGCAACCTGAACATAAAGCTCTTCACGTTCCACACCAATAAAATTTCTTCCTAATCTCTTGGCAACAGCCCCTGTCGTACCTGAACCAAAAAAAGGATCAAGAATCGTATCCCCTGGCTTTGTCGATGCAAGCATAATCCGAGCAAGTAAAGCCTCTGGCTTTTGAGTAGAATGCAATTTGCGTCCAAAATGATCCTTCAAACGTTCTGCACCAGTACAAATTGGAAACAACCAATCAGAGCGCATTTGCAAATCTTCATTCCCTGCCTTTAAAGCTTTATAATTAAAAGTATACTTTTTATTTTTACTATCACGCAGAGCCCATATCAATGTTTCATGCGCATTTTGAAACCGCCTCCCATGAAAATTAGGCATAGGATTACTTTTACGCCAAATAATATCATTCAAAATCCAAAATCCAAGATCCTGCAGAATAGAACCAACACGAAAAATATTGTGATAAGAACCAATCACCCACAAGGTCCCACCTGGTTTTAAAAGTCTACGGCATGCCAACAACCAAGACCTGGTAAATTTATCATATGCCTGAAAGCTTTCAAACTGATCCCAAGGATCATCTACCCCATGTACAAGAGTATGATCAGGTCTCCGTAAGTTCCCTTCCAGCTGTAAATTATAAGGAGGATCAGCAAAAACAACATCAACCAAATCTATAGGAAGGCCCTCAAGTTCGACAAGACAATCTCCTTTCAAAATACGGTTTTTCCACTTCTCTTCGCAAGAGAATGAATTCCTAGGATCATTTGTAGACATAAGAACATACTTTCTTGAATAAAAAAAAGGTTCCTTAAAATCTTTGAACAGGCTATTCTAGCCGTTTTAGTACGAATTATTCAAAACAGGCAAATTTATGCTCAAATCACAACTAGTTATATTTGACTGCGATGGCGTTTTAGTCGATTCTGAATATATTTCTGCGCAAATTAATTCAGAATTATTAAACAACGCAGGATTTCCGATATCACATCAAGAATTATTAAAAAATTATGCTGGATTAGTATTCGATGATATCTTAAAAGCAATAGAACAGAAAAACAATATTCTCTTTCCTTCCACATTGCTAAACGCTTCTCAAGCTCTTTTCTTAAAACAAATGCAAACCGATTTATTCCCAATTGTTGGAGTACGGGAAAACATTCAATCCTTAAAAATACCTTATTGCGTCTGCTCAAATTCAGCAAGTAGTAGTATCAAAAATATGCTAAGATTAACAAACCTTTATGACCTTTTCAAAGAAAGAATTTTTTCGGCATCAGAAGTGGGCAGCAAAAAAGCGAAACCAGCACCCGATGTCTATCTTTACGCAGCACACACTTATAAGGTTCAGCCAGAAAAAGTTATGGTACTAGAAGACTCTGTTCACGGTGTTACAGCTGCTAAAAAAGCAGGAATGCGGGTTATTGGCTTTACCGGTGGAAGGCATGCCTGGTCCGGAATATCGCATGATCTCATGAAAGCTGGAGCTGAAACTACCATAAGACGGCATGCAGATCTGGTGACAGTTATTGAAGCTCTGGAAAAGAACGATGACTGATTCTTCCAAGTCCATTCTCAAGCTACTTAAAAAATATGGATCATCACATGAAATATATCAGCACACGCGGAAAAGCACCTATTCTTGGATTTCAAGACATCGTTATGGAAGGCCTTGCCTTGGATGGTGGCCTTTATCTCCCTGAAAAATTTCCAAAAATTCCTCATAGGAGCATCCGAGCTCTCAGGGGCAAATCCTACAAAGAAATAGCAAAAGCTGTTGTCTGGGCATTTATAGAAAATGAGATAGAATACTCAGATTTTGAAAAAATTGTTGATGAGTCCTATAGCACATTTCATCATGCAGCAGTATGCCCTCTTGTCCAAATCGCTCCGAATGAATTCATCCTTGAGTTATTTCATGGACCAACACTTGCTTTTAAAGATATAGCCATGCAATTCCTTGCGCGATTAATGGATCATATCCTTCAAAAAAAAAGAACAAAGGCAACGATTATTGGGGCAACATCAGGAGATACAGGAGGTGCTGCCATTGAAGCCTTTGCTAACCGCGCTAACTCAACCCTTTTTATTCTCTTTCCTAAAGGACGTATTTCTCCGATACAACAGCGGCAAATAACAGGCAATCATGCTAAGAATGTTCATGCTATGGGAATCGAAGGGAACTTCGATGATTGCCAAGTACTTGTCAAATCTATGTTTAACGATCATAATTTTCGCAGAAAAAGTGCGCTTGCTGGAGTCAATTCTATAAATTGGGCACGCATCATGGCTCAAACCGTTTATTATTTCTCAGCTGCGATTTCACTTGGGTCACCAGAAAAAAGCGTATCCTTTAGCGTTCCAACCGGAAATTTCGGTGATATCTTTGCAGGCTTTATTGCCTCGCGCATGGGATTACCGATTGCGCAATTAATTATTGCTAATAATGAGAATGATATTCTAACACGTATGCTACAAAGCGGAATTTATGAACCAAGGAACATTATTTATACAACTTCGCCTTCAATCGATATTCAAATGCCCTCTAACTTGGAGCGCCTTCTTTTCGAAATAGGAGATCGTGATACAGCATTCATACGCCACACTATAGCTACCCTTGAGACAAATGGATCTTTCACTCTTGATAAAAATAAACATACAGAGATCACTAAGCTCTTTTCTGCCGGACGTAGCAGCATGAACGAAACAGCGGAAACCATAAAAACAGTTTTTAGCACCAGCGGGTACCTCGCTGATCCTCATACAGCCATAGCTATAAAGGTAGGCCGTGAACATATCGATTCGAGCACACCTATGGTTATATTAGCAACGGCACATCCTGCAAAGTTCCCTCAAACAGTAAAAGAAGCTTGCGGGAATAATCCACAATTACCACCTTGGGCAAGGATTCCTATAACAGAACGATTTGAAGTCTATAAAAAAGATGAAGAACGCATAAAGGCAGCTATTCTCGCATACTCTGGAATACAGAAATAGAATCAATCAGGCTTAAAAAATGCACGTATACAGCAGTAGAGAGCAGGAGCAGCAGAGAAAAGTTAATGTTGATCCAACTTTTTTCAGAAAATTCTTTTATCCAAAAATCAGATTTTTAAATATAAAAAAAAATCCTGTCAAAGGAGTCTTTTTGCAATGTTTATTCCTTGCTTTTTCCCTGACGCATGGACAAGTTGCTTATGCTGCAGAACCTATCAAAATTTCTTTATACAACGTAGCAATTGATCTTTCCCACTTTGTTCAAATTTATCTCAATCGAGGAAACAAGTTCCATCTTGCTGCGATACCAGGAGCAGATGGGATTGTTCGCCGCATTGAAGTCCAAGCAAAGAGCAAAAAATCTTTAGGAGATTGGGCTGTCTTCTCTATCGCTAATCCTACAGATGAAAAAATAAACCGCCTTATTGTTGCTCCACATTATCGCCTTATCCGTTCTGGTATCATCATACCAGATCTCGGATCCACTCGTATTGAATCTATTACTCCTAGCGAAGGATTGAGACTTGACAGAATCGCAAGTCCAGATTCAGATATTTTCTATCTGACCATTAACCCTGGATCTATCATTACCCTTGTTGCAGAACTAGGATCTCCCCATTTACCACAACTTTATCTCTGGGAACCTCAGGCCTATAAAGATAGTATTAATTCCTATACGCTCTACCATGGCATTCTCTTAGGAATTTCTGCTTTACTTGCCTTATTCCTAACAATCCTTTTTTTCATAAAAGGAACGACACTTTTTCCAGCAGCCGCAGCATTTTCCTGGGCTGTACTCGCTTATATCTGTGTTGACTTTAACTTCCTTAACAAAATATTTGATACGACACACCAACAAATATTGCGCGCAGGAACGGAAGTAACACTTGCAGCTAGCATCCTAATTTTTCTATTTTCCTATCTGCATATTCACCGCTGGCATCCTCATTTTCGTTTCAGCATAAATCTATGGATGATAGCATTGTGCGTATTAGGTGGACTGACCACTTTAACCACTTTTGAACCTGTGTTCGCTGCTGGAATGTCTCGTGCTTCTTTT
Organism: Candidatus Tokpelaia sp. JSC161; assembly: GCA_003331105.1. GTDB lineage: Bacteria > Pseudomonadota > Alphaproteobacteria > Rhizobiales > Rhizobiaceae > JSC188. The sequence continues at coordinate 634,969 of QEND01000001.1, forward strand.
GGAATAACAACATTCATAGGAATTATTCTCATTTTTTCTCTTTCTCTTAAAAAAGATGATCGAGCGATTATGTTAATTCCAACATGGATTCTTATTCTCTTTTGGCTCATTGGCACCTATGCAGCTCTAATAGGCATTATCGACAATGACATGTTACAACCTGCTCTTTCCGGTGGACTTGTTTTAATTGTATTACTTATCAGTATTACTATTATGCAACATTCTTTTTCTGGAGGTGTTCTTAATCAAGGCCTTTTTTCTAACCTTGAACGACAGGCCTTATCAATTATGGGAACAGATAATATAGTTTGGGATTGGGATGTGACCCGTGACCACGTTTTGACTAGCCCAAACCTTTATCTAGGATCCTCTTCCACACAGTTCACAGGAACAATCAAAAATTGGATTCTAGCTATATATGAAAAAGACCGTGACCAATTCCGTCAATCACTCAAGGCCATCTTAAACACAAAAACCGGAAGGCTACACGAAACATTCCGTCTGCAATCCAATGATGGAAAACACTTTTGGTTTTCGCTACAGGCACGCCCGGTTATTAGCACAGATGGCAAGATTATCCGCTGTGTTGGCATGCTGATTGACGTAACAAAAATGAAAAAAATAGAAGAAAGCCTTCTCCATAACTCAATTCATGATCAGCTAACAGGTCTCCCAAACAAACAGCTTTTTCTTGACAGATTACAAAGCTACTGTCATTGCGCAGCATTTTATAAAAATATCCATCCAACCTTATTACTCATCGATTTTGATAATTTCCGCTCTATTCCTCGCAATTACGGCATATCTATCAGTAACACCTTTCTTTTAGCTATCACACACCGTCTCAATAGAAAAATAAAATCTATTGATACACTTTGCAGATTATCAGTCGATCAATTTGCCCTATTACTACTTTCACAAAATAATCTATCAAAAATAGCTTCTTTTACCTTTTCACTTAAAAAGGCATTGGCTATGCCAGTTCTTTTAAAAGATAAACATGAAATAAGCTTAACAGCTTCTATAGGCCTTTTACCATGGACAGAAGGAAATGCCTGTGCAGAAGATCTCCTAAATGATGTAACCCTAGCTATGTATCATGCAAAACATAAAGGTGGCAATCGCATAGAGCCCTTCCAACCTATTTTCCGTACTACAAAACAAAACGCAATGCTAGAAGAACTACAGAAAAGTTTAGCTCTAGAACAAATTTATATTACCTATCATCCCATTTTTAATACTGCCGATGGAAAAATTTCCGGATTCGAAGCGACTCCAGAATGGAGGCATAGCACAGAAGGTATTCTTAACATACGAGATCTTATTACTATCGCAGAAAATGCGAACCTAATAATGAAGATGAAGCAGTTTATTTTATTACGTGTTGCTGCAGATATCCGTTCTATTATGGAATATTTTCCCGAATACAGATTTTTTATATCAATTAATTTTCCTAGTCAACATATCATTCATCCTCAATTAATTCATGCATGTCAAACCGTTTTAACGGGTAGCCCACCCCTAGAAAAAGAGCAAATAAAAATTAAATTTTCTGAAAAAATTTTAATACAAAATCCGGAACTTGCCTATTCACTTCTCCCTCGTCTTAAAGGACTTGGCATCGGACTTATTCTAGACGAGTTTGGATCTGAAAATTTATCTGTTCACTCTTTAACCCGCTTTCCATTTGATATAGTAAAGCTCGATTATTCTTTATTCACTCATGACAAGCAAAATCATCAAATCGTACTCAAATCCCTAATTAGTATGTTACATGATTTAGGAATTAAAATTATTGCAAGCGGTATTGAAAATGAAAAAGGAGCACTCCAACTAAAAGACGCATACTGTGAATACCTACACAGCAACAGCTTCTACGAGGGAATGACACTAAATGAAGCTATCACCCTTATAAAAGATCAGAGAGATCATACTCATCTGCTATCAAGCCAGTCTATTATTAAAGTCAAAACTTGACTTTATAGCACTCCTTATGGTTAAATGAAAAGATTGGATTGTTTAGCTAATTCAGTATTCGGAAACATCTTTCCGCTTGTTTCCTGCAAAAAGACGGATACATTCCATGAAAAACGCAAAGATGGCTGAATACGGTGCCGAAGCAATAAAAGTTCTAAAAGGATTAGATGCTGTTCGTAAACGCCCTGGTATGTATATTGGTGATACAGACGATGGTTCCGGTCTCCATCACATGGTTTATGAAGTAGTAGACAATGCTATTGACGAAACACTTGCTGGGTATGCAAACCTTGTTACGGTTACACTGAATAGCAACGGTTCCTGCACAGTCACTGATAATGGTCGTGGCATTCCTACAGATATTCATCCAACAGAAGGAATCTCTGCTGCTGAGGTGATCATGACTCAACTACATGCAGGAGGAAAATTCGATAAAAAATCCTATAAAGTTTCAGGCGGATTACATGGAGTTGGTATTTCTGTTGTTAACGCGCTTTCCGTATGGCTTGAATTACGTATCTATCGTTCTGGAAAACGACATGAAATCAGATTTACCCGAGGAGTATCCGATGCTCCATTGAGAATCACAGGAACGACCGGAGAAAAAACAGGAACAGAAATCACATTCCTTCCTAACCCTGATACATTTAGTATCATTCATTTTAATTTCGACACCCTTGAAAAACGGTTACGTGAACTTGCTTTTCTAAATTCTGGTCTTCAGATTCAACTAACGGACCATCGCACCCCTACTCACAAGGAAAACATTCTACATTATCAGGGAGGGCTCATTGAATTTGTTCAATATCTAGATATCTCGAAAAGACCAATCATTAGTGAACCCATTTATATCTTGAGAAAAAAAAATGGGATCACCGTAGAAATTGCTATGTGGTGGAATAGTTCCTATAATGAAAAAGTGCTCTGTTTTACCAACAATATCCCTCAGCCAGACGGGGGAACACATCTTTCAGGGTTCCGAAGCGCTTTAACCCGCCAGATAACAATTTATGCAGAGAGATTTAAAAAAGAAAAAATCCAAATAAATGGTGATGATTGTCGTGAAGGATTAACTGCTATTCTTTCTGTGAAAGCTCCTGATCCAAAGTTCTCATCCCAAACAAAAGAAAAGCTTGTTTCTTCAGAAGTACGCTCTACAGTTGAAAGTTTTGTTAACGAATCCTTTTCAAATTGGCTGGAAGAACACCCAGTCGAAGCAAAAGCGCTTATCAGTAAAGTGCTAGAAGCATCAGAAGCCCGTGAAATAGCCCGAAAAGCAAAAGATCTCATACGTAGAAAACATGCCATAGATATTTCATCTCTTCCTGGTAAACTCGCGGATTGTCAAGAACGTCATCCGGCTGAATCAGAACTTTTCATTGTAGAGGGTGATTCCGCAGGCGGCTCAGCAAAAAATGGCCGTTCACGAAAAAATCAAGCTATATTACCATTAAGGGGAAAAATTCTTAATGTTGAGCGAGCACGTTTTCATAAAATACTTTCCTCTGAAATGATCGGAACTCTCATTAAAGCCCTTGGTACTTCTATCGGGAAAGATGAATTTAATCCTGATAAATTGCGTTATCATAAGATTATCATCATGACTGATGCCGATGTAGACGGGGCACATATCCGCACGCTGCTTCTTACCTTCTTTTTCCGTCAAATGCCAGAGTTAATTAAACGGGGGCACCTATATATTGCTCAGCCTCCCCTTTACAAGGTAGCACGTGGAAAATCTTCAGAGTATATAAAAAATGAATCTGATTTTGAAGAATTCTTGATGAAGGCTGGTCTTGAGGAAACCATTATAGAATTAAGAAACGGAAAAATCCTTTCTAAGGAAGAATTATACCAGCTTGCTCAAGAAGCAAGAAAAATACGACACCTTTTTAATGGACTGCATACACGTTATAACCAGACTCTCATTGAGCAAGCGGCTATTGCCGGTGTTCTGAATCCTGAATCTGTTTCAACCCAAGAAAATGCTTATAAGACAGCAGAGAAAATTTCTGCACGACTGAACATCATATCTCAGAAAATGGAACGAGGTTGGAAGGGGTATACTATGAAGGATAGAAGTCTGTATTTCGAACGGACCCTACGCGGAGTCAAAGAGATAGCCCACATAGATATGACACTCATCGAGTCAGCAGAGGCACAACAAATCACTCTTCTCTTCGCTCAATTGAAAGAAATTTATAATAATCCTCCTCTCATACATCGCAAAAATACTGTTGAACTTATTAGTGGTCCAACAACTTTTCTAGAAAGTATCTTTGCTCATGGACGAAAAGGATTAACTTTGCAACGTTATAAAGGCCTTGGAGAAATGAATGCTAACCAGCTATGGGAAACAACACTAAATCCCAGTGTCCGTTCATTACTGCAAGTTAAAATATCTGATTTCAACACTGCAGATTCTTTATTCTCTAACCTCATGGGTGATCACGTTGAGCCAAGACGTCGATTTATTCAAGAAAATGCTTTAAATGTTACTAATCTCGATGTTTAATCCTTAAAATCAAAAATCAACAATTTCAAAGACTCAAGCAATTCAGCATTGTCTTGACACAAAATCAAAATAAAGAATATTATAACTTGAACAAATCCTAATAAGAGACAGACTGCTTATGCTCAACCACCATAGCTCAAGGTAGGCAGTTTTCTGCTTTACCATACGAAATAGACATGGATCGTTAAGGAAAGATAGACTATGGCCAACAAGAAACCAGAAGTCACAAAGGGACCTCTTCCTGCCTCACATAAAATTTATTTATCCGGAAAAATATTTCCTGAAATAAGAGTCCCAATGCGCGCGATCAGACTAGATTCTCAGTATATCCATGTTTATGATACTTCTGGTCCTTACACAGATACAGAAGCCAGAACAAGTATAGATCAGGGATTACCGCGTATCCGTGAAAAATGGATTCGAGAACGTAACAATATTCAAACCCATGACAATTGCTATCCGAAAGATAAAAGCTCCATAAACGATTCTAAAAAAACTCCAAATTTTCCAATATCCCATCAAATTTTCAGCACAAGAGGTGGGATAACACAAATTGCTTATGCCAGAGCGGGCATAATTACTCCAGAAATGGAATTTGTTGCGATCCGTGAAAACATGGCCAGAGATCATGATCCATCCACATCCATTACAGCAGAATTTGTTCGTGATGAAATTGCTAAAGGACGGGCGATCATTCCTGCAAATATCAATCATCCAGAAGTTGAACCCATGATTATTGGGAAAAATTTCTTAGTTAAAATCAATGCCAATATTGGCAATTCAGCTGTAAACTCTTCAATGAGTGAAGAAGTCGAAAAAATGGTCTGGGCTATACGATGGGGAGCTGATACAGTAATGGACCTTTCGACAGGCCGGAATATCCATAATATACGAGAATGGATTATACGTAATTCACCCGTACCAATCGGAACCGTACCAATTTATCAGGCACTAGAAAAGGTAAACGGTGTTGTAGAAAATCTTCAATGGAAGATATTTCGTGACACACTCATTGAGCAAGCTGAACAGGGAGTTGACTACTTTACTATCCATGCCGGTGTTAGACTCGCTCATATTCCTTTGACTATAAATCGTCTGACTGGCATTGTCTCACGCGGTGGCTCTATTATGGCAAAGTGGTGCCTATATCATCATCGTGAAAACTTCCTTTACGAACATTTTGATGAAATTTGTGATATTGCCCAGCGTTATGATGTCTCTTTCTCACTAGGTGATGGATTCCGGCCTGGCTCCATCGCAGACGCGAATGACAAAGCTCAATTTGCTGAATTAAAAACATTAGGTGAGCTCATGAAAATTGCTCATATCAAAGAGTGTCAAGTCATGATTGAAGGACCAGGACATGTCCCTATGCATAAAATCAAAGAAAATATGGACAAGCAAATCAAATGGTGTAATGAAGCTCCTTTCTACACTTTAGGACCACTAACAACAGATATTGCTCCTGGGTACGACCACATTACATCTGCTATAGGCGCTGCTATGATTGCCTGGCATGGAACAGCTATGCTCTGCTATGTTACACCAAAAGAACATCTTGGACTCCCTAACCGTGATGATGTGAAAACCGGCGTGATTGCTTATAAAATTGCGGCTCACGCAGCGGATCTTGCAAAAGGGCTTCCAGGGGCACAAGAAAGAGATAACGCACTTTCTAAAGCTCGATTCGAGTTTCGCTGGAACGATCAATTTAATTTATCACTTGATCCTGATACAGCCTGTGCTTTTCATGATGAAACCATGCCAAAAGAAAATCATAAATTCGTGCATTTCTGTTCCATGTGTGGACCTCAGTTCTGCTCCATGCAGATCTCTCATGAAATTCGTAATAACGGCATGCAAGCCATGGCAGAAACATACAAAAACGGTGGAGATCTTTATATCCCTATCCATTCCGATAAAGACAAGAAAAAGCTTGTTCCTTTGAAAGGATTATCCAAAGACTAAAAAAGTAATCAATCCCAGAGAACCACAAAAAATACGCCACCAACCAAAAACAGCATAGCCATGAGAAGAAACATAATCAAGAAGACGGCGAACAACAAAAAGACCAGAAAGAAAAGCTGTAATAAATCCGAGCATAATTGATAATTCATCTGTGTGAGAAAGTTTATCATAATTTTTTAACAAATCGTAAGAACATGCAGCAATCATTGTCGGAAGAGCAAGGAAAAAAGAAAACTCTGCAGCAGAACGTTTATCTGTTCCCATGAGTAAAGCTCCAACAATAGTTGACCCCGAACGAGATATTCCAGGAATCAGAGCCAAACATTGGAAAAGGCCAATCTTCAAACAAAGCGATAAAGGATAAGATCTTGCACTCAAATAACGCGGGGTCTGATCAAGCCTATCAACCAAAATAAGTATTATGCCTCCAAAAATAAGAGAACAACAAATCAGACATAAAGAATTCAGAAAAACGGTCTTAATGAGTTCATGCAGAAGGAACCCGACGATAAGAGCAGGTAGACATCCAATAAAAAGACTCAACACAAAGCGACGTACATCCTGTTTTTTAAAAAAGTCCTGTGCAATCTTAAGGAGTTGACTCCAATAAACACCCACAATCGCAAAAAGAGCCCCAGGCTGTATCAAAATCTGATACAGGTTCCCCGGCGAAGTAAAATGAAAAAAATAACTACTCAATATTAAGTGTCCAGTTGATGAAACCGGAATAAATTCCGTAAATCCTTCAATCAGACCAAAAAATAACGAAGTCAAAATCTGATGCAAATCCATAAAAAGTCCCATTCTTTATTCAGTCAGGATTCAAAATAGACTAATTTTTCTTTTTAACAAGAGCAGATTCCCTTTGAAAGAAGACGTAAAATTCACACTTTTTCATCACCCCCTATCATCAGCATCACGTTATGTGCGTTTACTTCTCAACGAGTATCAAATAGCAGCTCATTTGATTAAAGAATACGAGTGGCAAAAACGCAAAGAGTTTCTAGCTCTTAACCTCGCTGGGACAGTTCCCGTTCTCTTAACAAATGAAACACCCGTTTGTGGAGCTCTGGTTATCTACGAATTTCTTGACGAAACCCAAGGACCTCTTAAAAATCATAGCAGACTTTTCCCCCAAAATCCACTTGCTCGGGCTCACGTCAGACATCTGTCTGAGTGGTTTCTTATAAAATTTGAAAATGATATTACCCGACATCTTGTCAAGGAACGCGTATACAAACAGGAAGGAGGAGCTGCTCCTGACGCCAATATTATTCGAAAAGCCATAGCTAATATCCGGCCACATATGGAATATCTGAACTGGCTTTCTACAAACCACAATTGGCTTGGAGGTGCTTCACTGTCTTATGCAGATTTTGCTGCAGCTGCCACAGTTTCTGTTCTGGATTACATGGGAGAACTTCAGTGGCCTCTTTACCCTATGGCCAAGGAGTGGTACGCTCGTCTTAAGTCCCGCCCTTCATTTCGCTCTATCTTGTCTGACTCTATCCATGAAATAACACCACCAATCCATTATACAAATCTTGACTTTTGATCAAAGAGTAACAGAATATCTTATAAGCCGAAAAAAGGTGACATCCTACCCTTCTCCGCAAATAAAAAATCATTTCATCCAAATAGCTGTTCGAAACACACACACCTTCTTCTATCCTTCTGCAGGCAAAAGTTTACCTCTTGCAAAACAAATGATAATCTGAAGACAGAATAGGAGATTCAATCTTATGATATTTTTCATCTTCGGCGGAGGGTACAGCGGCAGGGCTTTCGCTGCAAAAACATCCTACCCTGTTTATGGCACAACAAGAAATCCACAACAATTTTCTAATTTAAAAAAAAGTAATATTAGACCTCTTCTCTTTCACAACAATCAATTGGATCAATCATCCCTTTTCGCTATATTAGAAAGAATAACACACCTGATCATCAGCATTCCGCCTTCCACCAATCAAGAAGATCCAGTCCTTGAACTCCCTCAGTTCCAGAAAAGAATACAAAATCTTCAATGGATATGTTATCTTTCAACAGTTGGTGTATACGGAAATCATAATGGGCATTGGGTCGATGAGAGATCAATATGCCGCACAACTTCGCCCTACAAAAAAAAACGTATTGACATTGAAAACAAATGGCTCCTTTTTTCTAAAAAAAATAATATCCCTTTAGCTATACTACGGCTCGCTGGAATTTATGGTCCAGGACGAAATGCTTTTGTAAAATTGCGTACAAAAAAAGCCCACCTTATTATTAAGGAAGGACAAGTTTTCAATCGAATTCATGTAGCAGATATTGCTGGTGCTATCAAGCACCTCGCTCATAAAAAACAAATTGGGACTTTTAATCTATGTGATAATCAACCTGCACCACCTCAAAACGTCATCACTTTTGCTGCTCAACTTATGGGAATCAAACCGCCACCAGAAATTCCTTTCGAAAAAGCGAATTTAGATCCAATAACAAAATCTTTTTATAAGGATAACAAACGGGTTTCTAACGCATCCATTATTAGAAATGGCTATAATCTTCTCTATCCTAATTACCAACAGGCATTGACAAATATGTGGCACTCAAATCAATGGTAAATCTGCATGAAAACAAAAATAAAAACAATCTTGATTGGCAAATCATTCGATCATCTTTCTCAGCGAAGCGTTACACCTGTCCTCTCCCAGATTCATATCTGCTTTTAACACAAAAGCTTTATTTCTGCCATGCGCTCCGTTGATACTCATAGCATCGTTTTATATCATTCGAGAAAAAGACCTATTATGAAATCCGACATTTCTTTATACCATCAGTCCATCAGGAGATATTCCTGTTAATGAAAAAGAATATATACAGCTTACCTAAAATATCTTCTCAATATTTTCCTAGAATACAATTCCCTTCTTCAGCAAGGCATCATGCAACCCAGCATTCCGGAAATCAGCCGGAATCGCTATTTTTTTAGCCCTTGCTATTCTATCTGCCAAATGACTCAATTATGAAATTATCAAATTTACCACAGACCTGTTCCAGGCTCGTTGACAAAAAACGAAAAACCACCTCATCAATAAAAATGGGAGTACAATTATGAGCGGCTTTTTCTCCAAACTTCCCTGCCCATTTCTCCTCGGCGATATTGGCGGCACTAATGCGCGTTTCTCTATGATTAGCTCCCATAGATATGAACACGATGAACAAATTTTCCCGACTGATAAAGTCTCCGATTTTCCAAATATCGATGATGCAATCGAGCAACGTATTCTCCCATTAGCGAGGGAGAAACCGCGCAACCTTATTCTCGCTGTAGCAGGTCCAGTGGAAGGAGATGTGATTCCACTCACTAATGCACACTGGTCTATTGACCCTAAAGCTCTTATCAAACGTTTCGGCTTTGAAAGTGTCCTTGTCATAAATGATTTTGAAGCCCAAGCTCTCGCTACGGCCGTACTTGATCCAGCATACCTCAAAAAAATTGGTCAAGGAACAGCATTAAAAAATGGATCACGTGTCGTTCTCGGACCAGGAACTGGGCTAGGTGTTGCGGGGATTGCCTGTGCTGACAAACGCTATCTGCCTGTAGCGGGAGAAGGTGGACATGTCGATTTTGCAGCGCGCACTGCTCGTGATATCACTCTATTACCTCATTTCATGCGAAATCAGGAACGTGTTAGTGTCGAGGATATATTAAGTGGACGAGGCTTGATCCGTATCTATGAGGCAATATGCGCTGTCGACGGCATTAAAACAGAGTTTGATAAAGCCGATGCAATCACAAGCGCTGCACACAATAAGAATCAGCCACAAGCTAAAGAAGCCGTTGATCTATTTCTCAGCTATCTTGCACGCTTTGCCGGCGATTTCGCTTTGATATTCAAAGCACATGGCGGAATTTACATCGGCGGAGGCATTATTCCAAAAATCATGCGTTTAATTGATGAAAGATCATTCAGACTGCAATTTGAGAATAAACATCCCCATCAACATGTACTTGTAACTATACCAATTTTTATTATGACCCATCCTCGCGCTGCCTTGGCAGGGATTTCTGCCTTTGCTCGAAAGCCAGAAGATTTCTTAATAGATTACCAAAATCGCTTATGGACTGCATAAAAAAATAAAATCACTTTCGGAAATCTAAGACAGTGGATTATTGCTCTAAATTTTTAGAGCACAATCCTCAGCATTCACGCGTAGAATCCCTAGAAACAGGCCTAATTGCAACAGATTCTCCGCATCCACAAGCTGATATTTGATTAGGATTTCTAAAAAGAAACCCTGTGCGTAAGAGAGTCTTTTCAAAATCCATCTCAGAACCAAGTAAAAACAAAACGGCTTCAGGAGCAATAAACACTCGACCTCCATCTTTCTCAACAAAATCCAGCCCAGGCATGTCCTCCCTTACAAGATGAACGGTATATTCCATCCCAGCACAACCACCCTTTTTTAGACCCACAATCAGACCATATGCATTTTCATTCTCTTGCATGAGCTCTCTAACCCTCGCTGCTGCTTTTTCGGTCAACGTCAATACGGAAGCACTCATACACTCACTCTCCTTTACAGGAATCACACTTTTTTCTAAAAAGATTGTAACGTATTTTATCTGAATCATCAAATAACAAGAGAGTCTTGATTATGAATCAACGGTCCATAACTCATTATATAAAAAAAGTTTTTTCTATTCACTTAAAAAACAAGACTGCTCTTAGTTTATTACAATTGATTATAATAACCTCTCAGATTCATCTAGCTCATAGAGCATACGCTCAGAATGTAAAGGAGCATATTTTCCAAAGGTGTATTGCCTGCCACTATCCTAATCAGGAAGCCAATAAAATTGGCCCATCGCTAAAAAATATTCTGCAACGTCAAGCAGGAACAAGAATAGGATACAGATTTTCCCCTGCAATGATCCAGGCTGGGAAAAAGGGATTGATATGGAACGAAAAAAACCTAACAGCTTATTTAAGAAACCCTCAAGGATTCTTAAAAGGGACACGGATGCCCCCTATAAAAATTACATCTAAAAAAGAGATAGAGGATCTCATAGCTTATCTCAAAAAAGCATAATCTCAGAAATCCAGCTCTTCAGACTATGAGTTAGAACAGATGAAGATCCTGTAACTGCTCCAACCTCGCATCTGAGGGGGCTCCCATCAGAAGATCACATCCTTGTTGATTCATAGGAAACAAAGATATTTCCCGTAAATTTTTAACACCAGTCAATAACATAACGATTCTATCAATACCAGCTGCCAGACCACCATGAGGTGGTGCGCCATAATGGAAAGCCCTATAAAGCCCACAAAAACGCTCTTCAATTGCTTTCTGTGAAAACCCAGCAATTCCAAACGCCTTCACCATCATCTCAGGCAAATGATTCCGAATACCACCAGAAGCAATCTCAAAACCATTACAGACAATATCATACTGAAACGCCTTTATAGTCAAAGGATCTTGATTCTCCAGAGCTTCCATACCCCCTTGCGGCATAGAAAACGGGTTATGGAAAAAACTAATTCCTTTTTCCTCCTCATTCCACTCATAAAAAGGAAAATCAATAATCCAAGCTAACTCAAAACGATCCAGTTTAATAAGATTGAGCTCATGACCGACCTTCATTCTAACCGCCCCTGCAAAAGACATAAACTTCCTTGGGTTCCCTGCGACAAAAAAACAAGAGTCATTCTCAGCAAGACCGAGCTGTCTCCGAAGAGATTCAGTCCGTTCTAACCCAATATTTCTAGCAATCGGACCAGCCCCTTCCAAAATACCATCTTTCTGACGCCAGAAAATATAGCCAAGACCAGCTTCACCTTCCTCCCGCGCCCAAACGTTCATCCTCTCACAAAATGCACGACGCCCACCTGTTTTAGCTGGGATAGCCCATATCTCGGCTTTACTATCTTCAGAAAGAATCTGAGTAAAAATCTTAAACTCAGAATCACGAAAATGTTCCGATACATTTTCCATGATAATCGGATTACGCAAATCAGGTTTATCCGAACCATATTTTCGTATCGCTTCTTCATAAGAAATACGCTTGAATACTTTACTCACTCGCTTATCTTTGCCAAATTCTTCAAAGAGCCCTCGAATGACTGGTTCGACTACATCAAAAATATCTTCCTGCTCAACAAAACTCATTTCAATATCAAGCTGATAAAACTCACCAGGAAGACGGTCTGCCCGTGGATCTTCATCCCGAAAACAGGGTGCAATCTGAAAATAACGATCAAATCCAGACACCATCAATAATTGCTTATATTGTTGCGGGGCCTGCGGAAGAGCATAAAACTTTCCTCTATACAGACGACTTGGGACAAGAAAATCACGCGCTCCCTCTGGAGATGAAGCCGTTAAAATTGGTGTAGAAAACTCAGTAAATCCGCTATCCGCCATCCGCCTACGCATCGATGCAACAATTTCTGCCCTCCGCATCATATTTCCATGCAGAGTTTCCCGTCTTAAATCAAGAAATCGGTATTTGAGACGAATCTCTTCTGGATAATCAGGCTCCCCAAAAATGGGTAAAGGCAATTCCTCTGATCTTGAAAGAATTTCAATTTCCTGTGCAAAAACCTCAATTTCCCCTGTTGGCAATCCTGCATTGACTCTTTCTTGACTTCGCGCTCTTACAACGCCATCGACCCGTATAACCCACTCACTCCGAACTTCTAGAATATCTTCAAAAACAGAACAATCGGATTTTAAAACAATCTGTGTTAAACCATAATGATCTCGCAAATCAATGAACACAATACCACCATGATCCCTGATACGTTGAACCCAACCTGACAAACGCACTTCTTCTCCTGTATTCAATTTACGAAGAGCTGCACAAGTATGGCTACGATAACGATGCATAATAGTACCTTTAAGCAAAAAATAGACAAACAACAGCACAGCCTTCATTTGTCAAGAGTGAGTTTTTTAACTCAAACTTTTTTTAAAGAATCATAAACATTCAAAAATCCTTTTCTGAAGTGCAGAGTTCATGAATTTCATTACAAAAACTCATCAGCTAAAAGCTGCGATAGATATTCTATTAAAATCCCAATTCATAACAGTTGATACTGAATTTTGTCGCGAAGCAACCTTTTGGCCAAAAGTTTGCCTCATTCAAATCGCTTCGCCTGAAACAGCAATCCTTATCGATCCCTTAGAACGGGATATAGACCTCACACCCTTTGCCAAACTTATGTCTGCAAAAGAAACCCTTAAGGTGTTTCATTCTGCACGTCAGGATTTAGAAATGATCTATCATCTCACAGGCTTGATCCCTAAACCATTATTCGACACACAAATTGCAGCTATGGTCTGTGGGCACGGCGATTCTATCTCCTATGAAAGGCTTGTCTTTCATATCACAAAACATAAAATCAATAAATCCTCATGTTTTACTAACTGGAGTCAACGACCATTGAGTCAGCAACAAATCAATTATGCGCTTGCAGATGTCACCCATCTCCGTGAGGTCTATACTTCCTTACGTGACACACTCCAACAATCGAATCGTTATAGCTGGCTCAATGAAGAAATAAACAAATTAGAAGAAGAAACCTACGATCTCTCCCCTGAAGAAGCATGGAAAAAAGTTAAAGGACGGGTACATAACCCTCGTGAGCTTTCTGTTTTGCAAAAAATTGCTGCATGGCGGGAAAGAGAAGCGCAAAAACGAAATAGACCACGCAGTCATATTCTCAAAGATCATACACTTATAGAAATTGCGATACAGCAACCACGCACCAGAAATCAAATAAGAAATTTACGAACTATACCAAGAATATACAAAAACTCAGATCATATCACTGATCAGCTATTAAAGACAATTGAAGAAGCTCTAAAAATGAAAAAGGAAGCCTTGCCAACACTTAACAGATGCTCTAACTATCAAGAAAAAAAAGAAAAACAAAGTCAAGTAGAAATTATTAAACTCCTTCTTAAAGTTGTTACAACAGAAAATAATGTTGCTACGAGAATTGTTGCAACAAATGATGATATAACAGAAATTGTCATAAAACGGGAAAAAGCAGATGTTTTAGCCATGCGAGGCTGGCGTTTCGATATCTTTGGGAGCAAGGCACTGGCCATTCTCAATGGAACCATTGGAATCGGGGTTCAAAATGGCACGATCAAACTATTTGATATACCTCACGCAGCCAAGGAAGATCTTGTTCAAGAGAGAGGGAGAGGTCTTTTATGGACAAAATACTAACGCTAACCTTTAACCCAACAGTGGATATAGCAAGCGAAGCAAATATCAATAGAATCAAACCTAACCATAAAATACGGACAACAGAAGAAACTTTTTATCCTGGTGGTGGTGGAATCAACGTAGCCCGCGTCATTAGTCAACTGGGTGGGAATGTTACTGCGCTTTATACCAGCGGAGGCATTATAGGAACGATTCTGGATAATTTGCTAAAAACACAAAAGATTCATAAAAAAAAAGTTAAAATTAAGGCTCAGACTCGTATGAATTATCTCTTTCATGAAAAGAGACAAGGGTTAGAATACCGTTTTATTACAGAAGGCCCTGTACTCACACAAAAGGAATGGCTCCGCTGCATTCATACAGCTCAAAAACTTGAATGGAGCTGGCTTGTAATCAGCGGAAGTCTTCCACTCGGTGTTCCTGTGATAGTTTATGACTCTCTTATCGATCTTGCTCATAAGCGAAAGGCTGCCATAGTCCTCGATACTTCTGGAAAAGCATTACAGCATATCCTAGATAAAGGTGGGATGACTCTTATCAAACCAAGCCAGCGTGAATTTGAAACATACACAAAGCAGCAATATACTTCTATCAAAGAAATAGCTGAGATCGCCAAAAGTCTTGTCTACAAGGGGACAAGCAAAATTATAACTGTCAGCCTTGGACAAGGAGGTGCTGTTATGGCAACACAAGATCAACTTCTTTATCTCAAAGCTCCTTCAGTTCAGCTCATGAGCACTTCCGGAGCAGGAGATAGTTTTATTGGTGGGATGGTCTACAGCCTCGCTAAGGGAACGAATATTGAAAATTCTTTCAAGTTAGGAGTTGCCTGTGCTGCAGCTTCTGTCATGGAACAAGGAACTCGCTTATGCCGAATGAAAAATGTTAAACAAATATATCAGGATTTATCAACAAGCCAGATTCCGATAGATTAGCGAAAGAATTCCTATCATGGCTTAGATAAGAATAAACTCTTGATCAGAACTTTAGCTATATCAGAGTATAAGATAGCAGAGGGCCCATCTGGTTCTTCTAGAACAATGGGACAGCCCTGATCCGATGTAGAGCATATCAATGGATCAAGCGGTATTTCTCCTAAAAACAGCACATTTCTCTTGTTTGCTTCCTGACGAAGAGGACCACGGCCAAAAACATAGTATCTCTTACCTGTATCCGGGGCAATAAAATAGCTCATGTTTTCAATAATTCCCAAAGTTGGAATCCCAACTTTTTTAAACATTTCAATCCCCCTCAAAGCATCAACCAAAGCGATATCCTGTGGAGTGGATACAATAACACTCCCTGATAAAGGCACTTGCTGAGATAAGGTCAATTGCGCATCACCCGTTCCAGGAGGCATATCAACAACAAGAATATCAAGGGGGGACCACAAAACATCCAGAAGCATCTGTTTAACAGCTGACATAACCATAGGGCCACGCCAAACGATAGGAATTCCTTCATCAACTAAAAATCCCATTGACATTAACTTCAAACCATACTTCATCAATGGCTGTATTTTTTTATTCTCAATAACCGGACGAGCATCTATCCCCATAAGTTTTGGCAGAGAAGGACCGTAAATATCAGCGTCAAGAATACCAACTAAAAAGCCATCTTTCTGTAGTGCCAATGCTAAATTTACAGCAGTCGTTGATTTCCCAACTCCGCCTTTTCCAGAAGCCACAGCAATAATATGCTTTACATCTAAAAGAGGTCTCCTCTGAGAGAATAGCGCACTATACTTTAGTTTTTCATCGAGATACTGCTTGTCTCTTCCTCTTCCCCGCTCAAACCTAATCAACGAAAGCACCTTTTTCAAAAAAAAAATCACTTTATTCACTTGGACAAAAAAAGACAAGAACACAAAAAAAAAAACTATGACGAGGACTCAGCATCCTGAGACCATTGACCCAGGGCTGCAAGAGAATTCATCTTTGCACGGTGAATCAAAGCACGTTGACCATCCAAAACATTTTTACGCTTGCCACCCCATGCTATCAACGCAGCGGTCTGAAGTGCACGGCCATAGGAAAAAGTTAACACCCAAGGATAAGAATTGCTCCCTGCATTCATTGCTGAAAGATGCGCGGTTGCCTCTTCAGCAGATTGCCCACCGGAAAGAAAAGCAATTCCTGGAACAGCAGCTGGAACCGTTTGCTTTAAACAACGAATAGTCTTTTCTGCAACTTCATCTATAGATGCACGTCTTGCTTCCTTGCCATCAATAACCATATTGGGCTTCAAAAGCAGACCTTCAAATTTAACATACGCTTCACGTAAGGCTGTAAACGCTTCTTCAAGAACATACTTTGTTACCTCATAACAACGGTCTATCGAATGATCTCCTGGAATCCCATCCATCAGAACTTCTGGTTCAATCACAGGAAGAATCCCAGATTCTTGACAAAGAGCAGCATAACGAGCTAGCGCCTGAGCGTTCTTCCGGACAGCAGCCATTGTCGGTAAACCCACATGATCGATAGAAATAACAGTACGCCATTTAGCAAAACGAAGACCAAGCCGAGAATACTCATTTAAACGCTTCCGCAAGCCATCAAGACCTTCCGTAAGTCGTTCACCAGGAAACCCTGCCAAAGGGCGTGCTCCAATATCAACCTTAACGCCTGGAATACTCCCGACTGTCTTCAAAAGATCCATGAATAAAGAACCTTTCAGGGATTTTTGACGAATGGTTTCCTGATGAAAAATCACACCAGAAATATATTGACTCATCGCTTCTACGGATGATAACAGCATTTCACGATAATCCCTGCGATTTTCTTCTGTTGATTCAAGAGAAATCGCATCAAAGCGTTTTTTGATGGTATCAGAACTTTCATCTATCGCAAGAATGCCTTTACCTCCTCCAACTAATGCGCAAGCAATATCCTCAAGACATGCAGTCATCCTTTGTCTCCTATCTACCCGACGTGTCCAGGCCAATCATTTCATGAAAGTGAAAACTTCTCTCCAAGATAAAAGCGTCTAGCATCAGCATCAGAAACGATATCAGTCGGATGACCATGTGTTAGAACCTCTCCAGAATAAAGAATATAAGCTCGATCAACAAGATCAAGTGTCTCCCGTACATTATGGTCTGTGATTAAAACACCGATTCCTCGACTTTTGATATGGCGAACTAATTCTTGAATATCATAAATGGCAATGGGATCAATTCCAGCAAAAGGTTCATCAAGCAACATAAAATCAGGACTGGATGCCAAAGAACGGGCAATTTCAAGACGTCTGCGTTCTCCACCTGATAGTGACAGAGCAGGTAAGTAGCGTAAATGGGAAATTTTAAATTCTTCAAGTAAGGCATCAAGTTTCTGAGCACGAATAGAGCGATTTTTTTCTACAAGATCAAGCACCGCCTTAATATTGTTCTCAACAGAAAGACCACGAAAAATAGAAACTTCCTGTGGTAAATAGCCAAGCCCCAATCGCGCACGACGATACATTGGAAGATCCGTCATATCAAAATCATCAATCCTGATTGATCCGCTATCCACAGAAATCAAACCAGTTACCATATAAAAACATGTTGTTTTTCCTGCTCCGTTAGGCCCTAGGATACCAACAGCCTCACCTGAATTAACAAAAAAAGAAACACCATTGACCACACGCCTCCCACGGTAAGTCTTAGTTAAGTGAGAAGCAACTAACGTCCTACCCTTTCTCTCAACTCCTCTTTGAATTTTTTGAATGTGATGCTGTTCCTGAGACATAAAATTTTAACTCGAACTCTTAGGAGTCATCATGATAGAAACCCTTCCTTTAGTATGATTTAAAGAACAACTTTCTAAAAGAGCATTCCCTGTATCTATATGCACTGTTAATCGACAACCACTAGCAATGTTCGCACCATCTGTCAAAATCACTTTTATACCGGAAAGAATCATCATATTAGATTTTCTATCTAATAAGCCCCGATCACCCGTGGCAAATTGATTGTCTATTTTAGCGTATACTTTACCAAAAACATCAATTCTATCAGCATCGGCAGGAATAAGATTCTGTTGTGATACTTTTTCTTTTAACTTCTCCCTCTCTTCTAATGTTATAGAATGAACAATCATTTTGTCAGCACGAAGGAGTTTATTCCCTTGAGTGAGTACAACATTCCCGCTAAAAATAGTAAGACCCTCTCTCTTCTGCAGTTCCATAGTATCTGCATCAATTTTCAAATCTTTATCAGGATTAAACTTCAAATCCGCTTGCTGTGCTAAAACCTGAGAAAGCAATAAAAAACAGGAAAACATCCACCATAGAGATAAAATAAAAAATCGCATCCTTTACCTCTCATGTGAAAGAATCATCATAAACCTCACACCACCATTAAAAATTATTTTATCTCCATTATCAAAAACACGCATACAATTTGCCGTTAAGAATTTCCTTCCATCGCTCATTTCAACCCTCTCTTTCGTTTCTAACTGAATCGTAGCAAGATTCATATGAGCTGAGAGAAGATGCGTCACCATACCATCTGAAGTTTTCACCATCAAAGGGCCATGGAAGAACATCTGTCTATTAATTCTATTCAAAAATCCCTTCTTGGCATTAAAGAAAGCCTGGTCTGCATGACCAAATGGGAACACTCCCTTGAGATCTTCTAATTCAATAAAGTCAGCATGCCGAAAATCCTGAAAAGCCCGAACTGCCGTTACAGTGTATAACCTGTTATTTGTTGTATACCCCTCAACCTTAGGTGCCCTCATCACTAAACTTTTACTCATTTCTTTTGCACTGGTTAAGATCATGAGATCTGCTTTGTTAGGCACAGAAAAAAAAATAAACCATGAAAAAATAGATATCAAAACGCAAGCAATGAGAGGAAAAATCAATTTTAAAAGAGATATAGATTTAGACTGCTTATACGCCTTGACGAAACCCTCATTACTACCAAAAGAAGAAAAAAATAAATCTAACTTATTCTTCATTCCTTGAGAGGCCCTCATGTTTAATCATTTTTTTTCAAAGGGATTCCTTTCTATCTATCATGTATCTATCATGTTTTTTTCCTTAAGAGATTGACGAATAGAGCAGAAAATACGATAATATCAGAAAATTATACGGAAACTTCATTGTGATCAAGTCAGAGCTCGTCTCATCTTTTCCAAAAAGATGTTCCAAAAATCTTTTATGAAAGATCACAGGCACGACAAAGAGTTGAATTACTGCTTTGTCCGTTCAAAAACGTCATGCACGACACCAAGTGGATCCAGTTTTGAAGATAGGAAAAAAAATGGCTATTCCCAGATCTCTAAAAACTGAATTGGTACAATCATGAAAATCAAGCGAATCATATCTCTTATCATTCTTCTTCCATCTTCTCTTCTTCTCATTGCTTTTATCTTTGTCAATCGCACGCCCGTTCAATTAAGATTTAACCCTTTCAATGAAAAGAATTTGTCTTTCACTGCACCACTGTTTTTTTGGCTCTTTGCCTTCTTAGCATTTGGCATTTTAATTGGTTCTCTCAGAACCCTATTGAATAAAAAATATAAAGAGAGGAACCTTTATAAAAAAGAATTCCATGAAGATAAAAACAACTGAAAAAAAAACGTTACCTCAAAAAGCACAGGAAACGGTTCCACTTATCCTTGAATCCAACGCAAACAAAGATTACGCATTAATTGATAGTGGTCATGGTAAAAAACTAGAACGTTATGGTCCCTATCTCCTGATACGTCCGGAAAGTCAAGCTATGTGGCAACCATCTTTAGATAAGCACATTTGGCGAAAAGCTGATGCTGTCTTTCAAGCAAATTCTCAGGAAGAAGGCATAGGCAGTTGGTCCTTTCCCCATTCTTCGGTATCAGGGGAAACATGGCCCCTATCTTGGAATGGTCTATCCTTTCTCGGTCGTTTCACATCCTTTCGCCATGTCGGTGTTTTTCCTGAACAAGAGGCGCATTGGCGCTTTATAGAAAACCTCATAATGGGCAATAAGCGGCCTCTCCAGATCCTCAACCTTTTCGCTTATACTGGTCTGGCTTCACTCATTGCTGCACGCGCTGGAGCAAAAGTAACCCATCTGGATGCATCCAGAAAAGCGATTCGTTGGGCACAAGAAAATCAGAAAGCCGCTTCTCTCCTAGATAAGCCCATTCGTTGGATTTGCGACGATGCAATGAAATTCGTTCTTCGTGAAGAAAGACGTGGAAAAAATTATGATATTATTCTTCTAGATCCACCAGCATACGGTCGTGGTCCACGAAGAGAGATCTGGCAAATTTTCGAACATTTGCCAGAGATAATAAGTAGCTGTCGAGCACTTCTTTCTCCTAACCCGCTGGCTGTGATCATGACCACCTATTCTATTCGTCTCTCTTCTTATGCTATACATGAGCTCATGCGAGATATCTTTTCTCATTTAGGCGGAAAAATCGAATCTGGAGAGTTAATTCTCCGTGAAAAAGAAACAAACAGAGCTCTCTCTACCTCCCTTTTCAGCCGCTGGGTTGTCTAATGCCTTCCAATAAAATTAAAGAAATTTTAAGTGTTTCTAATCCATTTTTCAAAAATTTTCGAGCATTAACACTCAAAAAAGTACGGGAGCGAGAAGGTTTATTTCTAGCTGAAGGATTAAAACTTATTATTGACGCACTCGAGATTGGATGGAACATCAGAACATTAATCTTTTCAACATCCAACATCAAAAGCTCAGCGCTTGAAAGAGCAATAGCAGGAACAATGTCTTCTGGAGGCTTCGTAGTAAAAACATCTGATAAGGTTATGGCCTCTCTCACACGCCGTAAGAATCCACAATCGGCCATCGGCGCTTTTAAACAACGCTGGTATCAATCCCAAAATATAGATTTGAGCAAAAACGCTATTTTACTCGGATTAGATCGGATACGTGATCCTGGAAATCTAGGAACCATTATTCGGACAGCTGATGCCGTAGGGGCTTCTGGAATTCTTTTAATTGGGAATACAACCTCACCTTTCTCAGTCGAAGCCGTCCGTGCGAGCATGGGCTCAATCTTTGCTATACCAGTTTCCCGTATGTCAGAAAAAGACTTTATTTCTTGGCAAGAGCAGTTTCCTGGATTCATCGTAGGAACACATCTCAAGAGTTCTCTTGATTATAGAAAGCTTACAATCCGGAAACCTATCCTCCTCCTTATGGGGAATGAACAACAAGGATTACCAGATAGTCTGACCGCCTGCTGTCATCAGCTTGCCTGCATACCACAAATTGGTCATACTGACTCTCTGAATATCGCCGTTGCAACCGGTATTATGCTTTATGAAATACAGAGGAAGACCAGATTCCTAATATGAAATATCGTGACACGTTTTTTACTCCTGCTTTACTCTCTTTGATCGTTACACTTGACCAGTTAGTAAAATACTCGATTATCAACAATCTCAAACTAGGTGAACGCCTTGATCTTCTGCCTTTCCTTGCATTGTATCACACTCGCAATCCAGGAATAGCATTTTCTATGCTTTCATCGTTCAAAAGTATAAGCCTTCTTATACTAACCTCTAGCGTTCTTCTCTTCATAGTCTACTTAGCGAGTATTCAAAGACTTAGAATTCTTCCAAAATCAGGTTATTTCCTTATTATCGGCGGTTCTCTTGGAAATCTTATTGATCGCTTACGCTTTCATTATGTCATAGATTATATTTTCCTTCACCTTGGAAAATGGTCATTTGCTATTTTCAATGTAGCAGATCTTTGTATTAGCGTAGGAACCCTTTGCATCATCATTGATGAAATGCACAATTACTTGAGAAAAAAGAAGCAGTATAAATCAGCTAATAATCTCTTTCATAAAAGACACCAACATTCGAATGAGCATCCGATCCAATCGATCCCTTCAATTTCAGATGAGGATTAATATCCAAATGGATGATTCCCCTTGATACACCTTCAAAAGCAGTTCCTCCTAAATAAAAATTATTTTCAATATAACGTCCAGCCTCAATCCCAGTATTCCCCGCTGCATCTTTAATAAGATCGAGCGTGTCAAGACCAGTTCTTAAGCGCATACGATTAAAAACTGAATTCTTCATGATACCGGTTAGCTCGGCGAGAGCATCCACTAATTGTGCAATTTGGAAAGGAGATAATTCCTCAAGCGGATGCTTAAAAAGTAAACGAGCTAACAACTCATCCTGCGGTAATTCTGGCTGAGATATAAAAGTGATCTTCATATCTTCTAGTGTACCATTCACCTTGATTGTGACGCTTATGTCATCAGCATCAGCAAGAGCAATCAAATCAAGATAAGGTTTCATCTCCCCTGCTACCACTATATGGCCTTCCTGAAAATCTATATGCTGTGCGAGAATATCGAAATGACCTCGAATCAGATTAAATCCACCAATCGGTCGTATATTGTCTAGTGAACCAATCAGATGCAATTTCCCACCCAATTCTACATCTAAGCCATTACCGCGTACAAATAGTTTCCTTGGTACTTGAATCTGCAGATTAAGCTTTGGACTCACAATCTGAGTGGGAACGATAGCTTGAGAAAAAGTCAGACCCGCACGATCGAGAGTCTTAGCGATGAATGGCACTAAATGTCTATGCTTAATATCAAGAAAATATCTATGAGTAAAACCATGAGGAACAGAAATTTCTGCTTTCTGAACAAAAATCTCTCCAGAAATCAGTGGCTCACGGAATAAAGGTCCTTCCAAAAGAAGTTTACCATCTAAAGTCAGACTCAACAGATTCCCATTATTATAATCTGCATGCTTCAGAATTAAGATCATCCTAGAAGGAAATCCTTGCAGCAAATTACTTGAAACGTATCCACTAAGCCTCAATAAACCACCATTTGCAGAAAAAGCCAAGGCATGATCAATCATCAATTTCTCACCCTTCAACTTGCCAACAACAGAAATTTTCTCAAAGCGCAGATTAAGTTCATGCTCAATAAATTTACCATTTTCAATAGAAACAGAGCCATCAAACAAAGGGTTTTGAAAATCACCAACGACCGTTGTAGACAATCTTACAAGACCAGAAAGTTCACCCCTTCTCACAAGAAGGTTATTCAGTACAATTAATGGAATTGAAGCCTTAATCCTAAAATCATCTCCATACCCCGTTTTCAGTACATGTCCTGATGCCTTTACTTTTAAAGCTTTTAACCCTTCCAAATTAAACTCATCAAGTTTTAGAATACCATCCTTATAAAAACCTGCACTAGAAAGATGAAGAGGAGAAACTCCAGTCCTCGCTAAGACTTTAGCCATAATGTGCTCTCCCTTTGCAGAAAAGACAATCAACGGATTGTTCAATCTTCCGGAAAGAGAGACTGACGCAGTCATCATCCCACTCAGATTTTGATCTTTCAAAAAAATATTTACAACAGAAAGAGACATATTCTGTAATTTTATCTGAAGATCACATCTTTTTTCTTTGATGGAAAGATATCCTTCCGCCGTCGCGTTCAATGTATCCTTATCAAGCCGAGCATTCAGCTTAAAAACCTGATTTTCTATTCTACCAGATAGAGAAGCATCTGGTAAGTAAATTTTACTCTTGCGGAAAGTCGTTACATTCCTAACCAATAGCTCAAAATTGATAAAAGGATTAGAATATAAACCTTTAATTTTAGTCGTTCCATTCACGAATCCATCCAAATCGAATTCAGTATGTATAAGCTTAAGAAAAGAGAGAGGAACCTCCTTCATATTTAATAAAAGATCCGCTTGATCTAAGGAGAGAACACCGCCAATCACTAATGACCCATTTCCTACATTCATAGAAAAATTAGAAAGATAAACGCGACCGTTCTTTTGAAAAACCACATTTGATGAATGCTGAACCTTAACAGTTTGATCAACAGAATGATGACCTAGATTCACTTTATCAAAAAAGATTTTCCAACCCTTGTCTTTAAAAGGCAGGAATCTCCCAACAAGCTTCATGCTCAAATCACCGAAAAAATCTACTTTCCCAATAAAATGCGAGGATTGATTCTGCAGAGCGCTTGATATTCGAATAGATTGAATCTGATATCCTGCTACAGAGATCTTTGAAGCATTCATAAAACCATTCACTCGAATCATCCCCAAAACATCAGACAGTAAAGCTTCTAGACGTAATGTCCCTATCTTAATTTTAGAAACTTCGAATCCATGAACACGTGCATTCACAGAAGCCTCCTGTCTCCCTAAGCGTGGCGTCAGGATAATATCAGCTTCCGCGGCACCTTTGCCTTCCATCAGAAAAACAGCAGAGAGCATTGAAAGATCTTCTGCGTTTAAATGCAAATTTCCGTTCAGAAACCCTCCCTTCTCTTCAGTCAAATTAAAACAAAACTTTGTTCTTCCTATTACTAGATCCATTTTTCCAAAGAGAATCTTATTCTCAGCTGCGCGGAATGAAGTAATCACTGTGATATTTTCTTGAGAAAATAACCCTTTAAGACTTGCAGTGCCACTTACAGAGGGGACAACCGTATCCAATACGCCATCAAATAAAAGAACAGCGTTTCTCAGTTGACGTCCTTTCCAAAGACCCCTTGTGAAAAGGCCACGCAATCCAATGGCTAATAAACCATTCTGACCATGTATCACCCCATTTAACACAAGGGGTCCATTGATTCTCGAGTCAATCAAGTGTAAATTCATAATAGTAAAACCGAAATCTATATTTTGTCTTGTTCCAGAAAGATTCCCATTAACTATTAATCTCGCCTCCTTAGTATAAAGTTTCAAAAAACTCGCCTGCATTTCTCCTGCGAGATTCCGGATCAGATTCCCTCTAAAAAGCACATCAGTATTAAAAAATAGATCAGGGACAAGAAACCCCGTGCTCAAGTTCATTATCTTCCCATTAATATCTAGATTAAAGATACCACTTATGAGACCTATTCTTCCATTTGCTATAAGAGAAGCTTCACCAGAAATCGGAAAACGAGTAAATCCAGAAAAAATTGATAAATTTCTGATATGGGCACTCACATCACCTTGAAAGATAAAATCCTTGACCTCACCTCTCATAGAAAGATCTGTAGGACCAATAAGGATTTTCATGTTTTTTATATAAAATGGTCCGCCAGAGCGCCAATCCATATTTACATTGATATCGATGCAAGGACTAGAAACTATTATTCTATCGCTCTTTCCTTTGATAAAGAAGGTCACATGACGGCGCACAGGATTATCCAAATTTTCAACTAATCCCCCCATATCTAAAGATAAATCACCCACAGGACAATCCTGCATGACTATATCCCGAATGAGGAAATTCCCCCTCCAGAAATTGGTTCCTGGCAGACCATAGTTTAAATCAAAAAAAACACTTTTAGCTGCTATCCTTTCAGATCCTATTGGCAGAATGAGGAGCCTACCTTTTCTCGAAAAAAAATATGAATTCAAAGATAATTGACGCACAAAGCCATCAGAGGCTGTTTCTGCTTTTCCAAAAATACGAAAGAAATCTCCTTCAAGCAAAAACTGCTCGAAACGTATCCCACCATTTAACTTAAAAAGACCATGAGTCTCTAGCCTCATCAACTGCCCAAGAGGGAATTCTGGCATAAACCCGAAAAGATCCCCCCCTAAAAGAAAATGAAAAATCCAGCCTTCATCCTCAGCCTGCAGAATCAAAGAACCTTTTATAACTTTTTCTCTCGGCATAGTTTCTTTATTCTCAATCTTATCAAAATTGAGTGAACAACAGTTTTGACTTTTCGAAAAACTGGGAATCAGTTTCTTCAGCTGAGAAGTCATATCAGCAAGAATCAATCCGCCTTGATCTCGTAACCCATCAATCCGCCTTAGATTAAATCTCGCAAAAATTTTTTTTTGAGAGAGACTCAAATCTCCGTTAAAAGAAAAAACAGAAGCCATACCGTAAATCGGCTTATCTAAAAAAAGATTCTTAAAGTTAAATTTCAGAGCAACTGCAAAAGGCAAGATAGGAATCAAGCCATTCACTTTCAAGGACGGATTAGATTCAGGTGTACAAGGCTTCCGTAATATCTCAACCCGCTCAGCATAAAAAGAATGAATAGTCAGATGACCAACGAATAACGCCATAGGATTCCAACGCAATTCGGCCTTATCCATTTTTAACCAAACGCCTTCCCGATCAGCGAGCGTTATTCTATCTATTGAGAGAACAGAAGATGTAAAAAGACCATTCAGATTCGATAAAGAAACTGTCTGATTTTGAGTAGAAAGTTTCTTTTCTATCCAAGATAAGAACCATGATTTGTCGGCTTGAGAGGAACGAGTCTCTACCCCTTTTTGAAAAGGGATGAGAGAAACAAAAAGTGTTAGAAAAAACCGTAGAAAGAATCTTCTAAGCATGATTTAAAATGCCTGCCCTATCCCTATATAAAAACCAAAATGAGAATCCCCTTTCTCAGGATTGAAAGGAACAGCAAAATCCAATCGAATCGGTCCTACAGCTGTTTTATAACGAACACCGAAACCTATTCCAATTTTCATATTATGATTATGATCACAAACAGATCCCTTCCCAGTTACACCGCTATCTACAAAAAAAACAAGCCCGATATTGTTCGTGATTTCAGTTCTCATCTCAAAAGAACTCTCAGCTAAGAAAAGCCCCCCATTTCTAGAAAGGCCAGAATGAGCGTAAGCATGCCCACGAACAGATCCCCCTCCTCCAGTAAAAAAAAGGAGACTAGAAGGTAATTCAGAAATTCGTGCCCCTGTAATTAAACCGAACTTAGCTCTGAGAGCAGCAACAAAACGATCATACTTATCGATACCTAAATAAGTCCGTCCTTCTAAAGTAAATTTATCAATAAAATTACGATATTGAGCTTCATACAATGAATTCGCAACTAATTCACTATAAAAACCGTTATGCGCATCGACCTTATTATCTCGTGAGTCATAAAGAAGCCCTCCTAACAAACCAAAAAAAGAAAAAATCCGATTTTTAAAAGAATCATCCTCAGTTTTAACGCGCATCACATTGATATAGCTATAACCTGAAACAATTTTAGAAAAAATATGAGTGAAACCATTCCGCAAATAGAGATCTCTTGAAATATCACGCTCAAGAACCTCATGCTCTCCTTTAAAGCTAACAGTATAATTTGTATCCGGAGTAAAGATCCCGGGACGGAGAAATATCATCTCAAATAAATAACTATAATTTTGTGAATCATCAAAAAAAGGATGATGAGCGCCAATACCAGAAATCCTGGTCTCCAAGCGTAAACTTTCTGCATGCCCAAACAAATTACGATGCTGCCAATATCCTTCTAGACCTCCTCCATCTAAAGTAGAATAAAAAGCTCCTAGACCAAAATGACGCGGGGAACGTTCCTGTAATACTAAATTCAATGGTAAGCTCCCATCTTCCTGAATCGTATCAGCCTCATTCAAGGCAGTCGCACTAAAGACTCCTAAACGCCTAAGACGAAAACTGGCTTGAGCAAGAAGATCAGGAGCATATCTTTGCCCAGACCTCAAGCCACTCATCCACGCAATATACGACAAATCTATACGCGGAGAAGCGGAAAGATTCTGAATCCTGAGCTTACCAAAATAAGCAAGCTCTCCTGGTTCCAGCGTGATACAAACATCTACAATCTTAGCAGCATGATCAGCAACAACATCACGTTTGAGAATACGCGCCTTCGCGTACCCCTTCTCTTTCCAAGCATCAACTATCAATTTTTCAGCCTCTAAAATAGTAACAGATTTTGCAATACCTCCCCTTACATAATCCCCAAGAAGCATAGGCCATGACTGACTTCCTGAAAAATGCACAACATGTATTCGAGCGAGACCAAAGTGATAAAGGGGCCCTCCATTAATTGTAACGAGAATCATCACATGATGAGGAAATTCAGTATCAGAAGGAATATCCGCTACCTCTCTAGCATTAATCTTTATACTAATTACAGCACCATATCGGCCTTCCTCATATAAAGCTGACAAAATACGGCGATACTCATCTAGAGCCTTGACTAATAAACTCATAGAACTCGGAAAAGATTTCTTTTGTTTACTAAAAAGCAAGGAAGATGCTTTAGCAATTGTCACACCTTCTTCAGAAGCAGAAGAAGCAGCAACGATTTTAATCGTATAAATTTTATCTTCACTCAGTGTATCAAATACCTCTTTCTTACTAAAATGTCCTAACCATTCAAACGCAAGAGCATTATGCTCTCGCATAAAAAAGAAACAATAGCCTACTAAAGTGAAAACAAATCCTATTTTTATCGAACAATCTCCAATGAGAGCAGACAGATGAAAAAAATATTATATACTTTTAATTTTACGGACAGCTCCCTGAGCCGAAGAAGTTGTCATCGCTGCATAAGCCTGCAACGCCCTACTAACATCACGGTTACGATATTCTACAGGCATCCAAGCTCTCTTCCCTCTTTCTTCCATCTTCCTCCGTCTACGTATCATCTCCGCATCATCCACAAAGAGAGAAATCTTACGAAAAGGAATATCAATGTGAATTTGATCGCCTTCTTCTACTAATGCAATAACCCCCCCTTCTGCTGCCTCAGGAGAAACATGACCAATAGAAAGCCCAGAAGACCCACCTGAAAAACGTCCATCTGTTATTAAAGCGCATAATTTACTAAGCCCTTTTGATTTTAAATAACTCGTTGGATAAAGCATTTCCTGCATCCCAGGACCTCCACGAGGCCCCTCGTATCTAATCAAAACAATATCGCCTTCTTTGATCTGATCATTTAAAATAGCAAAAACAGCAGAATCTTGACTTTCAAACACACGAGCATATCCTGAAAAATCTAACATAGATTCATCAACACCCGCAGTTTTAACAATACAACCCTCTTCAGCCAAATTGCCATAAAGCACAGCTAAACCACCATCCTGAGAATACGCATATTCTTTTTCACGAAGAACACCTCTTTCCCGATCAAAATCAAGTGATTCATAGCGACAGGATTGACTAAAAGGCTCTTGTGTTCTAACCCGCCCCGGCGCAGCTCGATAGAATTTATGTATAAAAGAATCAGTAGTTTTTCTAATATCCCAGATCTCTAAAGCTTTTTTTAAAGTTGGTGTATGCACGGTGAAAGTTGAACTATCAATTAATCCGATACGATCGAGCTCTCCTAAAATCGCCATAACACCACCCGCACGGTGCACATCCTCCATATGTACAGATGAAGCCGGGGCCACTTTACACAAAACCGGAACACGCCGAGATAACCTATCAATATCAGCCATGGTAAAATTAATACCACCCTCTTGCGCCGCAGCGAGCAAATGCAAAACAGTATTCGTTGAACCACCCATAGCAATATCAAGTGTCATAGCATTTTCAAAGGCAGAAAAACAAGCTATGGAACGCGGCAAAACAGAGGAATCATCATGTTCATAATAGCGCCGAGCTAAACCAACAATGCAGCTTCCAGCTTTTTCAAAGAGACGACGACGATCTAGATGAGTTGCAAGAAGAGAACCATTTCCTGGAAAAGAAAGTCCTAAGGCTTCAGTTAAACAATTCATAGAATTCGCTGTAAACATTCCTGAACACGAACCACAGGTTGGACAAACCGCTCGTTCAATAGTGTTTATATCTGCATCAGAATTCCGTTCATCAGCTGCAGCAACCATTGCGTCGACTAAGTCAAGAGAGACCTCCTTTCCATTAAGAAGCATATTCCCTGCTTCCATAGGACCACCAGAAACAAAAACTGATGGAATATTCAAGCGCAGAGAAGCCATAAGCATACCAGGAGTGACCTTATCACAATTAGAAATACACACCATTGCATCCACACAATGTCCATTAATCATATATTCAATGGAATCAGCTATAATCTCACGTGAAGGCAGAGAATAGAGCATACCAGCATGCCCCATAGCAATACCATCATCAATAGCAATTGTGTTAAATTCTTTAGAAACCCCTCCAGCATTCTTAATCTCCTGAGCAACCAATTGACCGACATCCTTTAAATGCACATGGCCTGGTACAAATTGAGTAAAAGAATTAACCACAGCAATAATTGGTTTACTAAAATCACTATCTGTCATGCCAGTAGCGCGCCAAAGAGCACGCGCACCAGCCATATTACGACCGTATGTCGATGTTCGTGAACGATAAGCTGGCAAGGGAGCCCTCCTTTTAATGAATGAGATGTCCTTTTAGCACAAAGATAGATCTCACAACATGATAAAATTGTGAATTCATCCGCAATACTTTTGTAAAAAAGGCTCCAAACAGGAATCGCAAATCTTTTTCACGACATTGTCTTAGCCCGCTTCGCACGGATAAAAAGTTCATGCAATTTTCAGCTGGGTTCTATCCCTCATCAGCATAGGAGGTCAAATCAGTTAGACCGCCAATATGCTTGATAAAGCGAACAACTGTAGCAAGCCCACGCTGCCGCAACATATCCGTAAAAACAAAAGGCCGATCCCCTCGTTGAACTTCAGCGTCTCTATGCATAACCCCAAGATCCGCTCCAACATAAGGAGCTAAGTCCTTTTTATTAATAATTAAAAGATCTGAACGGGTAATACCTAATCCGCCTTTACGCGGAATCTTGTCACCTTGACAAACTGAGATAACATAAATCGTAATATCTGCAAGATCAGGAGAAAAAGTAGCCGCTAAATTATCTCCTCCAGATTCAATAAAAATAATATCAAGATTAGAATGCTTGTTGTTAAGTTCAGCAATAGCTTGTAAATTGATTGAAACATCTTCACGTATCGCCGTGTGAGGACAGCCTCCTGTTTCAACACCTATAATCCTACTTTCCGGTAAAGCCTGAACTCTGCTTAACATTAAGGCATCTTCTCGAGTATAAATATCATTAGTGACAACACCGATCGAATAATCTCCAGACATAACCTTACATAACATTTCAATAACTTTTGTTTTCCCAGAACCGACAGGACCACCGATACCAACACGTAAAGGACTTTCAAAAATCAATCTCATGAACGAAAATTCCTTGAATACAAGGTTTCATGACGCATAGCACATATATCCAACATAATTGCAGCAGAACCCAAATCAGCTCTTGTCATTCCTGGAATCCTCTGACTTAAGGTTAAAATATCATTTTCAAGTGCATTCAGTATTTTAATACCCTCTTTTTGTCCTAACGGAACAAGGCGTAATCCTACCTGCACTAAATTAGCGACAAAACAATGAAGATAGGCTGATGCCGCTGCTATCAACCCTATCCCTAGTCTCGCACAGACAAGCCCAACAGCAATAGGATAAACCAGTTTTTCATCGTGCACATCAACAGGAAGACCATAAGCGTTTGAAGCCTGTAAAAAGGCTTCGCCTTGCAAACAATTTTCCATTTCACGTTCACGCGAACCGGACATCGCACATGCTAACTGTGCGACGTCTCTGATATCCAATCCATTCTTGATACTCCGCCATGCTTCCGCAAGAAAAATCGCATCGTTCCGCACCGTTCCTTTTCTTAAAAGAGCACGGACCCAACCCTCCATATCCTTTGCGCAACTTATCAAGCCATCATATATAACCTGCTCAAATCCATGGCTATAAGAAAAAGAACCAATAGGAAACATTGGAGATAATAATGTCATCAACTGCAGCAGCTGTTTGCTCGCTATTCTCTCAACGATGCACATGAGAGCCACCATGGAAGGGATGAAATGAATCTGTAATTTCCTGCACATCGGCATCCAGTTTCTTTAGCGTAGCACCAATCACCGGATCCCGAAAAACCCGCAGACAATCGAGACAAATCTCAATTGCAAGATGACGATTCCCACAATGCCATGCTAGCTCTAGCAAATGCACACTATTTTTTCCTCTTACCTCGTACAGTGACTCATCCAGTGCTTTTACACGAAAAAACTCTCCACTTTCACTCATCAAAAGATCACCTTCAGAAAGCTGTACGGTCTGAATGAAATCAAATATCAGTGTATTCCCATTTGCCATAGGCAATACCTTCCGCCGAACATGACGTTCCTCATAAGATAATGGAATAACATCATGAATTTTCACACCTTTAGCTTTTTTTTCTGAAACAACAGAAGTGAAACGGTATATTTTAGAGACCATGGAATTCCTTTGTCTTTGAAAATAAGAATCTTCATCATACTTTCAAAAAATGACAGAAATACTCACATTAAAAAATTAATCAAGAAGAGGAGACCATGCTGGATCAGAAGCGTCATTTGGAGTCGCGAGCTGACGCTCGTTACGACCTGTAATATCAATAGTATAGATCTTAGGTCCTTTACCAACATTCTGTCTAAAAAACATAATCACTCGGCCATTCGGAGACCATGTTGGGCCTTCATTATGGAACCCAGATGTGAGTAAACGCTCCCCTGAACCATTTGGATGAATCACACCAATAGAAAATTGACCTTCTAACAATTTCGTAAAAGCAATATAATCACCACGAGGGGACCAAACAGGTGTTGAATAACTGCCAGCTCCTTGAGAAATTTTCTGTAGATTACTCCCATCTGCGTTCATAACATAAAGCTGTTGCCGACCACTCCTATCAGATTCAAAAACAATTTTTCTCCCATCAGGGGAATAAGACGCCGCTGTATCAATAGCCACAGTTGATGTAAGCTGTGTTGTCATATGCGAACGCAAATCCATTGTGTAAATATCAGCACTACCATTATCTTCTAGCAGACTCATTATCACTTTCTGCCCATCTGGCGAAAAACGCGGTGCAATCGTCATATTCGGAAAATCTCCAACAAGTTCCCGTTGCGCAACTTCAATCTGTTGAAGATAAATACGCGGCGTGAGCCCGGTAAAGGCCAAATAGGCAATCTCTTGACGTGTAGGTGAAAAGCGAGGGGTTAAAACCATTTCTTGTCCATTAGAAAGATAACGGAGATTTGCTCCATCCTGATCCATAATAGCTAACCGTTTGATACGGGCGTTGCGTGGTCCTGTCTCATCGATAAAAACGATACGAGTATCAAAATATCCTTTTTCCCCTGTCATTTTCTCATACACAACATCAGCAATCATATGCGCAACACGCCTCCAGGATGGTTGCGAAGCATAAAACTGACGTCCTTCAAGCTGCTTTCCACCATAAATATCCCATAAACGGAACTCAACGTGCAAACGCCCATCTGATTCTTCTTTCACACGACCGGCGACAAGCCCATGGACACCTAAACTTTGCCAATCACTAAAACGCGGTTGAATATCAGGACTACTCATACTTTTAAAAAATGCAGTTTTATCTAGTGGATTAAACAAACCAGAACGCTCAAGATCTGCTGCAACAATAGAAGAAATCTTCATACCAGTATCATCAGAAGATAAGAAATCAGGAATCGCAATAGGAATAGGGCTAAAATTACCGCCTGCTACATCAACAATCACCTGGGCATGCGCTGAAATACATGCAAATATCAGTAATATTATAGATCTTGTCAAGTGTTTCATCTTTCAAACAAACCTCTCAAAAGACCCCTTATCCTGGAAAAGCCTTCATATTAACAGTGACATCATGCCACTGATTATATTTATTAAGCGGAAGAGCAAAAGGAGAACATTTTTTTAGGGCCTCACGCGCTTGAATAGTAATAATATCACGCTGAGCATTATCACCACCCGCTGGAATAAACTCTGTTTCACCAGACAGTGTACCATTCTGATTCAGCCTAAAATGCGCTACAACACGTAAATCATAGGCTGTACTGCCATTAATAGCAGCTAAATTCCAGTTTTTTTGCACACAATGACCGATTATATCATTGAGCGTTTGCCGAAAAGAACGATCATCTTCTTCCAAATCTCTCGTGGCAGAGTTTTCAACTCTCTTCAATGGCCTATCTCCTGGAAAAGGAACTTTTCCTGAAACAAGAGATTCCATGTCAGGAATTCTCTTAGAGCTTTCAATCAAAACATCCTTTCTCGAATCTTTCGAAAATTCCTTAACCACCGGCTGCTTCACAGGCGGCTCCACCGGCGCCACCGGCTGCTTCACAGGCTGCTTCACAGGCGGCTCCACCGGCGCCACCGGCTGCTTCACAGGCGGCTTCACAGGCGGCTCCACCGGCGCCACCGGCTGCTTCACAGGCGGCTTCACAGGCGGCTCCACCGGCGCCACCGGCTGCTTCACAGGCTGCTTCACAGGCGGCTTCACCGGCGGCTCCACCTGCTCCTTCATCAGACTCTTTTCAGAAAAGGACAGCTTCTCATCTAAAAGTAAAGAAATAGGTAGAGGCTCTTTCTCCACAGGATCAAAAGGGATAGAAGTCAACGAAACAAAAAAACAAGATAACATGATAAGATGTAAAGCTGCTGATATTCCAATGTTTATCTTCACATCCACTCCTACTCTGGCAGAGGGAGGCTTGCCAAGCCTACGTTAGTAAAACCAGATTGCTGAATCAAAGATAAAATCTTTAAGACCTGCCCATAATTAATCGCTTTAGCAGCTCTTAGAATCACACGCTGTTTAACACATCCCAACATCTTTAAGCGGGCAATAAATTCATCCGCCGAATAATAGTCTCCTGATATAGCTATCCTTCCATCTTCAGCTAAAGATACAGTTAAAGGACTCATATCAAGTGTCCCAGCCGATGTTTCAGGTAAATCAATAGGCACGCCATGAACAACTAAAGGTGCTGATACCATAAAAATAATAAGAAGCACGAGCATCACATCGACAAGCGGAGCTACATTAATTTCACCTATCAAAGCTCTACCACCTCTACGCCTCGCCATCCCATCCTCCTAAGATTTAGCTTGACGTATAGCTAAACGTTCATCAATCTGACGTGACAAAATGCTAGAAAATTCATCCGCAAAGCCTTCTAGTTGAGAAAGAATACTATTCGCATTAGTTTTGAACTTATTATAAGCAATAACAGCAGGAATAGCAGTAAACAATCCAATGGCTGTTGCCAATAAGGCTTCAGAAACACCTGGCGCAACAAGAGCAAGGCTTGTATTTTTAGAGATAGCAATGGACTCGAATGAAGTCATGATGCCAATAACTGTCCCCAACAAACCAATAAAAGGTGCAACAGAACCAACGGTTGCCAGCACACTAAGATGCGCTTCCATACGATTCACTTCACGAGCCAAGGCAACATCCATAGCCTTATCAAGTCTCATCTGCAAACTCACTGAAGAACAGACACCTTTTTCAAAAGATTTTTTCCATTCCCTCATAGCTGCCATAAAAATAGCCTCTATCCCCAAAACACGGCAATTCAGTCGTTGACGGTACAGTTCTTCCAGATTCTGTCCAGACCAAAACATTTTCTCAAAAATTCTGATATGCCGCCGAGTCTTCGCATAGCTAATCAGCTTATCAAGAATCACTCCCCAGCACCATATAGAGCTGATAAATAAAGTGGACATCACAAGCTTCACAAGAATATTTGCCTGCAGAAAAAGTTTTAAAAACGTCATATTAGAACTGAAAAAAGAAAGTTCTATATCTGGCATATTTCATTAATCCTAGATTTTTTTCTAAAAATGCGGCTAAAGAAGAAACCCACAAGCAGAGATAGGATGCTTAGTGAGCCTCAAAAAGATAAGACTGTTAAAATATCCTTACTAAAATATTAATCAAAGGGATAGCAACAAAAATTATCATTTTTTTAAATTCAAGAGTCGAATGATCCTTTAGAAAGCTTGCACTCTGCTCAAAGAAAGGTTATTGGCAACTTCTGTGGAGAAGTGGCCGAGTGGTCGAAGGCGCTCCCCTGCTAAGGGAGTAGAGTTCTGCTCTCATGGGTTCGAATCCCATCTTCTCCGCCAGGCCATGACTAATGATGGTGCATACAAATATCTACAATAGTCTTTTTTCCCCAAAAATCATAAACTAAAGAAGAAACCACTTTCCGTATGGCTCGGCAGACAATATGATCTTTACGATGTTGTCTAGGCATATTATTAATAGCATTCTCAATGCTCTTCAAAAGAAGAGAGTCCAGAAATCGACCTCTGCTATCTATTTTAGGCAGCCCAAGCAGAATTAATTTGACTGGTCCTGCAAGGCCATAAGATCCATCAAAAAAGAGCGAAACGACAACATGACCAACATAACTCAGCTTACGTCGTGTACTAATCCCGAGAGATTCTTCATCACCCATAAGATTCCCATCCTTATAAATCCGTCTCATAGGAATCTGATCAATGACTCCTGGCTCTCCTGGGGCCAGTCGCAGTATCCTGCCATTTCGAGCTTGTAATACTTTTTGAATCCCAGCTTCTTTCCCAAGCGCAGCATGCGCAACCAAATGAGAAGCTTCTCCATGGACCGGAATTAAAATTTTTGGGTTCACCCATCTATACATCTGTTTTAAATGACAAGGATAAGGATGTCCAGAAACATGCACACACATATCACGATCCGTAATAATCTGAACACCCTGATCTATTAAACTATTTTGTATATTAAGAATAGCTTTCTCATTCCCAGGAATATTACGAGATGAAAACACGAGAATATCTCCTGCCCCTAACCTAATCGATCCTTTTTCATTCCGCGCAAGCTTTGCTAAAGCTGCTTGAGGTTCTCCTTGACTTCCCGTTAAAAGAAGAACGACCTTATCACGCGAGATCAACTCATAATCTTCTTCATCCAAAAAAGGTCTAATCCCCTTTAGATATCCAAGTTCCTCGGCAAGTGCAAGAGTACGCTTCATAGAACGACCGAGTAACAAAACCCTTTTCCCTAATGTATCAGCGGCAAGTGCAATAGACTTTATACGAGCCACATTCGAAGCAAATGTTGAAATAGCAACGCAACCCCTTGCATCAGCTAAAATTTTTTGCAAAGTTTGAGCAACTTTCGCTTCTGAAAAACCTGAAGACTCACAAAGAGCATTCGTCGAATCACAAACAAGTGCTAAAACTCCTTCTTCCCCAAGAGAACGGAAACGCTGTTCATCTGTAAGCACCTCGTCAATCTTCCAATCACCCGTATGAATAATAGTGCCAAGCGGTGTTCGGATACTCAGAGAAACAGAATCAGGTATCGAATGTGCAACACTAATCGATTCAACTTCATAGGACCCCACATGAAATTTTTCCCCTCCCCTAAAAATATTGAGAGGGACTTTTCTACAATCAAAATCTCCTTCCCTTCTATTTTCTAATAAAGCGGCTGTAAATGCTGTACAATAAATAGGAACTTGCAACTTTGGCCACAAAAAGGGAACGGCTCCAAAATGATCTTCATGAGCATGAGTTAAAACTAAGCCAGAAATATTATGACGTTGACCTTCAAGAAAGCTGATATCAGGAAGAATCAGATTCGCTCCTGGAATATCAGAACCTGCGAAACACACTCCCATATCAATAATAAGCCACTCCCGCTTATTTTCCGCTCCGTACCCATAAACCGCCAAATTCATGCCAATTTCACCAACACCTCCCAAAGGAAGAAAAAGCAAATCAGCATTTTTTGTTAGTACCATAAAATTCTCCTGATATCAGCTTGATAAGAATATCCTAACATTATTTTTTCTATAATTAGCTGGGGGTAAGGTTTTTTAAAAATCAAACGATGCAGACGTAACCGCCCCAAAATAAACATCACCAGCTGGAATAATCACTTGCTGTCCATTCAATTTCCGAAGGATCAACTGACACTTTCTA
Organism: Candidatus Tokpelaia sp. JSC161; assembly: GCA_003331105.1. Lineage (GTDB taxonomy): Bacteria > Pseudomonadota > Alphaproteobacteria > Rhizobiales > Rhizobiaceae > JSC188. The sequence continues at coordinate 673,216 of QEND01000001.1, forward strand.
TCTATTGTTTCAAAAACACCTGATATAATTTCACTATGAAGTTTCACAGATATTTTCTGACCAAGCCCCGAGGCATAAGACAACCATCTATTCCGAATAGCCTCAAGAGAAAAACCCCGATTCCATAATCGGTAATTATCAACCCATGTATATGAAAGTGCCTCGAAAAACATCTCTGGCGAACAATTCACTCCCTTTTCTATCAAACTCGCTGTCGCATAAGAACAATTAACTGGCGATGAAACAATATTAACACCTATCCCAACTAAAATACCATTCATATGATCTTTTAATGGAATCATTTCTAATAATATCCCAGCAAGCTTATCTCCACCAATCAGCACATCGTTAGGCCACTTCAAAGTAACAGACAGAACATTCTGCAGTGCCTGCGGTAACACACAACGAAGAGCTTCGATTAAAGAAATACCTGCAACAAAACCTAAAGAAGCTAACTTTCCAGGCTCAAAGTCATCAACCAACAACAAAGTTGTATAAAGATTGCCAGCGGAACTGATCCATTGACGTCCACGACGTCCTCTACCAGCGATTTGCTCAGTAGCTACAATCCATAGCTGACCTTTTTCCCTCTCTTTTGCAAAAGTTCCTGCAAGGATATTCGTCGAATCAACTCGACCAAATGACTTGACCCGATAACCAGCATCTCTAGCATAAGACGAAAGATAGAAGCTCACGATAGAATTTAAACTCCCCCCAAACAATCTATTAAAACAAAGACCTAGCTGCCTTTTCCGCTAAGGGCATAATCCATACACCAAAAAAAACATAACATGATACAAAAATACCTGAGACAATCAAAACAAAACGCAATTCGCTCGATATAGGTAACAATAGACATCTTTCCTTATTAAACCATATCAAACTAACTATACGTAAATAATAAAATACACTGATAACAGAGGCTAACATCCCACACAGAACCAGAGGAAAAAAACCTTCGCCAACAGCTGCCCCAAAAGTATACCACTTCGCAAAAAAACCAGCGAGAAAAGGAATACTTGCAAATGAAAACAAAAGCAGCGTCACAATAAGAGCTAAAAAAGGATCAGTACGGGCAAGACCAGAAAGATCATCAATCTTCTCCATATAACCATCTGGATTTTTCATGGCAAGAATCAAACTAAATAAGCCCAATGTCATGCTCATATAAATTAACATATAAATAATTACACTTTGCACCCCCATCAGAGTACCGGATGAAAGACCAACAAGCGCATATCCCATATGGGAAATCGAAGAATAAGCCATAAGGCGTTTAATATTTCTTTGTCCAATCCCAGAAAAAGCACCAACTATCATCGATCCAAGCCCAATAAAAATGACAATTTGCTGCCATGCAGGCAGCATAATAGTTACCCTCTCTGAAGCAAAAACACGAATAACAAGACGGGTTATAAGAGAAATTGCTGCAACCTTTGGAGCCGTAGCAAAAAACGCTGTAACTGGTGTTGGCGCTCCTTCATAAACATCTGGTGTCCACATATGAAAAGGAACTGCAGAGATCTTAAAAGCAAGAGCAGCAAGAACAAAAACCATGCCAAAAATAACACCAACTTGCAAAGTCCCTCTAGAAAAAATATTAGAAATCTCTGAAAACCCTATAGAACCAGTATAACCATAAATTAGTGAAATACCATAAAGAAGCAACCCAGACGATAAAGCCCCCAGGACAAAATATTTAACTCCAGCCTCTGTTGCGCGCAAATCATCACGATCGATAGCAGCTAAGACATAAAGAGCTAGAGACTGTAATTCAATACCTAGATAGAGTGATAGCATATTCCCGGCTGAAATCATGAACATCATACCTAATGTTGCGAACAAAATCAAAACAGGAAATTCAAATCTATCAATTTTTTTTACACGCAAAAAATTGATAGATATCAGCAAAACAATAACAGTCCCGCCCAATACTAAAATTTTCATGAAATCGCTAAATGCATCTATAATTAATGCATCACCAAAGACCATCCCATGAGAAGGAAAAGCAATCAATAAAAAAAGAGCAGACATAAGAATAGCCATCGCTAATCTAACGAGTCTTTCATAAGAATCCTTCAAAAAAAGTCCGACTAAAAGCAAACAAACAGCCCCGATCGCTACCACTACCTCTGGAAGCAAGAGCCTGAGTTGTATCATGAGAGCCATTTTCATCTATTCATTACCATCTTAGAAAGACCATACGAGTAGCATTATTACAATGATTGACCAAAAGCTCAACAGAGGAATGCAGGACATTAAGTACTGGCGCAGGATAAATTCCAAAAACAACAGTTAATAAAATCATAGGATAAAGAATACATTTCTCACGGAATGACAAATCAGTTAAGGCTTGTAAATTTTCTTTATCAATAGTCCCAAAAATAACTCTCCGATAAAGATAAAGCGAGTAAATAGCAGAAAAAATAATACCACTTGTTGCAACAATTGCAGCGAAGCTATTACCCTGGAAAACACCAATCGCAGTTAAAAACTCCCCAAGAAAACCAGATGTCCCTGGAAATCCAATATTAGCCATAGTAAAAATAAAAAAAACAGTAGCGTACTTTGGCATATTCTTAGCAAGCCCACTAAAAGCTATGATTTCACGCGTATGCACACGATCATAAAGAACTCCGATACAAAGAAATAACGCTGAAGAGACAATTCCATGAGATAACATCTGGACAATTGCCCCTTCAATACTCTGAATATTCTCTGCAAAGATACCCATCGTGCTATATCCCATATGAGCTATCGAAGAATAAGCAACTAACCTCTTCATATCTTTCTGACAAAAAGCTACAAGCGATGTATAAACAATAGCCACAGCAGAAAGTACAAAAATCAGTGGTGCAAAATTAGCAGAGGCAATAGGAAACATTGGCAAAGAAAAACGTAAAAAACCATATCCACCTAGCTTCAGTAAAATCCCAGCTAAGACAACTGAACCCGTAGTTGGTGCTTCAACATGAGCATCTGGTAACCAAGTATGAAGTGGCCACATCGGTGTTTTAATAGAAAATGATGCGAAAAAGGCTAACCAAAGCCAATTCTGCATATAACAAGAAAATGGATAATTTAAAAGCGTAGGGATATCCAGTGATCCGACTTCCCAATACATCGCCATAATGGCAATTAACATCAGTAAAGAACCCAGTAATGTATAAAGAAAAAATTTTAATGAAGCATAGACACGGTTGCCTCCACCCCAAACACCAATAATAATAAAAATTGGAATCAGACTTGCCTCAAAAAATATATAAAAGAGGAGTGCATTCAGTGCACAAAATACACCAATAAGCATTGTCTCCAGGATAAGAAAGGCAATCATGTACTCCTTAAATTGCTCAGTAACACTTTTCCAGCTCGCAAGAATACAAAAAGGTATGAGAAATGCAGAAAGAACAATAAAGAGAAGCGAAATACCATCAACACCTATATGATAACTAATACCAGCAGCAAGCCAATTCATATTCTCTTGCATTTGAAAGCCAGCATCCTTATTATCAAAATTTACCCAAAGGACTAGGGACAGAATAAAGACAACAAGCGTTGTTAAAAAAGCCACGTTACGGATTTTTCGTCTGGCAATATAGCTATCATCCTCACTTATAAAAATAAGAAAAGCACCAAACAACGGAAGAAATATAATTATTGAAAGAATCGGCCATTGCTCTATCATCAAGTGAAGCTCCTAATCATCATCCAGCTCATGAAAAAAACAATGCCGATCAACATCGTAAATGCATAGTGATAAAGATACCCTGTTTGCATGCGGGTCATCCTTTTTGTAATATCCAGAACCCTCCCCGCAAGAGCATTAGGGCCAAAACCATCAATAATCTTCACATCACAAATTTTCCAAAGAAAGGAGCTCAGAACAAATGTTGGTTGCACAAAAACAAGTTTATACAACTTATCAAAATACCAGCTGTTCAGCAAAAATCTATAAACAGCAGGAAAAAAATAAGTTAGAAATTTAGGTATAGCAGGAAAAGAAATATAAAATAAAAAGGCTAGAACAAACCCAGCTATCATAACAAAAAACGGGACCCATGTAACCCATAGAGGAACATGCTCTAAGAGATTCTCTCCAGAGTTATAAAGTGCTCCCTTCCAAAATTGCTTATAATTTTCACCCAAAAAATAAGAATGGAAGATTCTTCCAGAAAAGAGTGCACCACAAGCAAGAATCCCTAATGGGATCAGCATAACTAAAGGAGATTCACGGACATGAAATGTTGCACGTGGTTTACCATGAAATGTCATAAAAATAAGACGCCAAGAATAAAAACTTGTAAGAAAAGCAGAAATCACTAATAACCAAAAAGCAAATGAATGAGTTCTTGCAAAAACCACTTCAATAATAAAATCTTTAGAAAAAAACCCAGCTGTTCCAAAAAGAGTTTCAGGAAACCCAACACCTGTGAGAGCACAGGTACCAATAAGCATCATACAGTAAGTCGTTGGAATATATTTCCGCAAACCACCCATCTTCCGTATGTCCTGCTCACCGGAAACAGAATGAATCACTGAACCCGCACTAAGAAATAACAAGGCTTTAAAGAATGCATGAGTCAACAGATGAAAAACAGCTGCACTATAAGCCCCAACTCCTAGGGCTGCAAACATGTAGCCTAGCTGAGAACAAGTCGAATATGCAATAACACGCTTAATATCATTTTGAACTAAACCAACACTCGCAGCAAAAAATGCAGTTATTGCCCCAATAAAAGTAATCGTTCTCAAGGCTGTAGGTGAAAGCGCAAACAGTGGTGACATACGCGCTACCATAAATACACCAGCCGTAACCATAGTTGCCGCATGAATAAGAGCAGAAACTGGCGTAGGACCTTCCATAGCATCAGGCAACCAAGTATGAAACAAAAACTGAGCAGATTTTCCCATCGCTCCGATAAATAAAAGTAAACACACTATAGTCAACGCATCCCTAGGAATCACTTCCTGATTCAAGAAATACAAATTCCCTATAAATTCTCCAGATAAAGCTCTAGCAAAAATTACATCAAAGCTAAATGTACCAAAAAGAGAAAATATACAAAATATCCCGATAAGAAAACAAAAATCACTGATACGATTAACAAGAAAGGCTTTCATGGCCGCTATGTTGGCCGATGACCGCTGATACCAAAAACCAATGAGCAAATAAGAGACAAGGCCAACTCCTTCCCACCCCACAAACATCTGAAGACAATTATCAGATGTTACCAAAAGCTGCATCATAAAGGTAAAAAGCGATAAATAGGAAAAGAAACGAGGCCTATCTGGATCATGATGCATATAACCAACTGAATAAATATGCACAAGCGCTGAAACTGAATTAACCACTACCAGCATGACAAGCGTCAGTGTATCGATCCGGAATTCCCAGTCAAAATTAAGATTTTTCACAGAAACCCAATGTAAAAGAGGAAAATGCAAGAGATTCACTTCAGAAAAAGCCATATGAATAAATGCAATCCACGAACACAGAGCAACAAATACCATCAAAGTACAAGTGACAAGCTCACTCCAAAAAATGCCAATTCTCTTTGTCCCTAAAAAAGAACATAAACAACCAACGAATGGAAGAAAAATAATGAGACTATAGAATAACATTGTCCGTTAACCCTTCATTGTATTAACGTCTTCTACAGCGATAGAATTGCGATTTCTATAAAAAACCAACAGAATAGCAAGACCAATTGCTGTTTCTGCAGCTGCAACAGTTAACACAAATAATGCAAAGAGCTGCCCAGTTAAATCATGAAAAAGTGAAGAGAAGGCTACAAAGTTCAGATTCACCGCAAGTAATATTAATTCAATGGACATCAAAATAATGATAACATTTTTACGATTTAAAAAAATACCGAAAAGACCAACTGCAAACAGAATAGCCGCAACGATTAAATAATGTACAATACCAACCTGCATCTTCCATTAAATACCTTTATTGGATTCAACTTTTTTAACCTCAATAGCTGTCTCAGGAGTACGAGCTACCTGTCTCGCAATGACCTGACGTCTCGGTCCTATTCTATGACGTAATGTCAAAACAATAGCACCTATCATCGCTAATAAAAGAATTAAGCCAGAAACCTGAAAATAAAAAACATAATCCGTATATAAAAAATCCCCTAACGCTTGGGTATTACTCCGCAATGCCATATCTGGCATCGGAAAGAGAATCACAGACGGTCTGCAAAAATGAGAAGAGATAAAAACAGAAATCATCTCTATCAAAACAATCACACCTATCAAGAAAGCAAACCAATGACATTGCAATTGTAAAGCAGTCCGCTTCAAATGAGAAATATTAACATCAAGCATCATCACCACAAAAAGAAAGAGTACCGCTACCGCTCCGACATAGACCAAAAGCAAAATCATTGCCAAAAATTCTGCTCCAGCAAGCAAAAATAAAATAGCGGCACTCAAAAATGTAAGTATCAAGAATAAAACAGAATGAACAGGAATACGCGAGATCACAACCATAATTGCACTCGCAATCATCATCGAAGAAAATAGATAGAAAAATACGGATACCGGACCTTCTAGCATCATAATACCTCTTTAGCGATAAGGTGCATCTAATGCAATATTCCGTGCAATTTCACGTTCCCAAATGTCTCCATTAGCAAGCAGCTTGTCTTTATCATAATAGAGCTCTTTCCGGCTTTCCGTTGCAAACTCAAAATTTGGCCCCTCAACAATAGCATCAACAGGACACGCTTCTTGACAAAAACCACAATAAATACATTTCATCATATCAATATCATAGCGAATAGCCCTTCGCATACCATTATCACAAGTCCCTGATTCAATAATAATTGCCTGAGCAGGACAAATCGCTTCACATAACTTGCAAGCAATACAACGTTCTTCCCCATTGGGATAGCGACGTAGAGCATGCTCTCCACGAAAACGATGTGAGACATGCCCTTTTTCATACGGATAATTGATCGTTACTTTTTTAGAAAGGAGTTGCCGCATTGCTAAAAAAAATGCACGAATAAACTCAAGCAAAAGAAGAGATTTCGCAGATTGAAAAATCGCTGAAACTGACATCCAAGAACTCCTGTAACGGCTTATACCATTATCTTTAAAAAAAGAGCAGTTACGACGACCATGAGCAAAGAAAGTGGAAGAAAGACTTTCCATCCAAGATGCATGAGCTGATCATAACGGTAGCGTGGAACAAAACTCTTTACCATCGCAAACATGAAAAAAACAAAGAAAGATTTTAACAGAAACCAAATAATACCCGGAACCCAATTAAGCCATATCACATTCAAGGGAGACAACCAGCCACCAAGAAACAAAATCGTCGTCAAAGCACACATGAAGGCAACAGAGACATACTCACCAAGAAAAAATAACAAAAAAGGTGAAGACGAATACTCCACCATATGACCAGCAACCAGCTCGGATTCAGCTTCAACTAAATCAAAAGGAGGCCGATTGGTTTCAGCAAGAGCAGAGATAAAAAAGACAAGAAACATTGGGAAAAGCTCTACCCAATACCAATCAAGAAACGAAGAACAAGGAATTCCGAGTTTGATCCCTAGTCCTTTGTTCTGAGCCATGACAATATCAGTTAAATTCAGAGAACCAACACAAAGAAGAACAGTCACTAAGACAAAACCTATGGATACTTCATATGAAATCATCTGCGCAGCAGAACGCAAGGCACCAAGAAATGGATATTTAGAGTTAGATCCCCATCCTCCCATAATAACAGCATAAACTTCAAGTGAAGATATAGCGAGAATATAAAGAATCCCTACATTAATATCAGCTATCACCCAGCCTTTTTCAAAGGGAACCACAGCCCATAAGCTCAAGGCAAGAAAAGATGATAGAAAAGGAGCAAGCAAAAAAACTCCTTTGTTAGCTTCGGATGGGATAATAGGCTCTTTTACCATAAATTTAATGAGATCAGCAAAAGATTGAAAAATGCCCCATGGACCTACGACATTTGGACCCCGGCGCAGCTGTACGGCTGCCCATATTTTTCTATCAGCATAGATTAAATAAGCAACGACAAGTAACAAAAAAACTAAAACAAGCAAGGACTTAGAAGCAAGAATAAAAACTTGGAAAAGCCAGACTCTAAAAAAATCATCCATATTCAGTCACTGATATGCTTGTTTTGGAGGCTAGAGCATTCACGCATAACAGCTGAGGCTCTAGCAATAGGATTTGTAAGATAAAAATCTTGAATCGGTGAAGTGAAAGCATATTTTCTAAAATTTCGCAAATTAGCCTCTTCAGCCAAAATAAAAATATCATCAATCTTCCCAGCAAAAATATCATCAATCTCTTTAAAATGAGGATAATCCATGATAAGCTTGGAGCGCAATTCATAAAGAGAATTAAAAGAAAAAGGACAGCCTAATACATCAGAAAGAGCACGAAGAATAGCCCAATCTTCTTTCGCTTGACCAGGAGGAAATCCTACAGCATTCGTCATCTGCAAACGACCTTCTGTATTTACATAAAGACCTGATTTTTCAGTATAGGTCGCCCCTGGTAAAACTACATTAGCTAAACGAGCTCCCTTATCCCCATGACTTCCAATATAAACTACAAATTTCTTTCTAGCAGTAGAAACATCACACTCATCAGCACCAAGTAAAAAAAGAACGGCAGAATTATTTAAAATATCAGAAGCGGTTTTCCCATTTTTACAAACAAATCCTATATCTAAGCCACCAACACGCGATGCCGCCGTATGGAGAATAGCAAAACCATTCCATTCATTTCTAACAGCCTCTATATTACAAGCAAGCTTCGCAGAAAGCCTCAAGACTTCTGTCCCTTCCTTCCCAATTAAGGCTCCCTGACCAATAAGAATTATTGGCTTCTTTGCCTTCTTTAAAATTTTAAAAAAGATACCATTGCCTAAAACAAGATCATTTAAACTTTCTAGACCTGGACCCAGATAATGATAGCGATAACGTAATTCAGTCTTTGCACCTATCAGACCAATAGGATAATGACCCATTCCTTGCCTTTTACGAATCCGTGCATTAAGAACAGCCCCCTCAATGCGTGGATTACTACCAATAATTAACAGTGTATCTGAATCCTCAATTCCTGCAATTGTTGGATTAAAAATATAGGTCGATCGACCAAAAGAAGGATTCAAGATTGTACCATCTTGCCGACAATCAATATTATCTGATCCCAAAGACTGAAGTAGCAACTTCAAAGCATACATTTCTTCAACTGTTGCTAAATCACCAGCAAGAGCACCAATCGCCTTATTGCTTTTTAAAACTGCACTTCGAATAGCAGAAAAAGCTTCCTCCCAACTCACTGATATCAGATAATTTTTTTCATTACGTAAATAAGGACGATCCAACCGCCTTTTCCGCAACCCATCCCAGATAAAACGTGTTTTATCAGAAATCCATTCCTCATTTACCGCCTCATTCACACGCGGTAAAATTCGCATGACCTCAGCTCCACGACTATCAACACGAATAGCACTGCCTAAGGCATCCATCACATCAATCGTATCAGTCTTAGTTAACTCCCATGAACGCGCTTGAAAAGCATAGGGACGAGAAGTCAAAGCACCAACTGGACAAAGATCAATGAGATTACCTTGTAACTCTGATGTCATAGAGTGCTCAAGAAAAGTTGTAATTTCAGAATCCTCCCCACGACCAATGAATCCAAGCTCAGATAGCCCGGCTACCTCAGTTGTAAAACGCACACACCGGGTGCAATGAATACAGCGTGTCATCACCGTTTTAATAAGTGGCCCAATATACTTATCCTCAACAGCACGCTTATTTTCAGTATACCTAGAAAAATCCCTTCCATAAAGCATAGTTTGATCTTGAAGATCACACTCACCTCCCTGATCGCATATCGGACAATCCAATGGATGATTAATCAAAATAAATTCTAATACACCCTTACGGGATTTTTTAACCATATCTGTCTCTGTGAATATCTCAGGTAACTCACCATGAGGACCAGTACGTAGATCAAGAACTCCCATAGCACATGAGGTAATTGGTTTAGGGGGACCGCCTTTTACCTCTACCAAACACATCCGGCAATTTCCCGCAATAGACAAACGCTCATGAAAACAAAAACGTGGAATCTCTGCACCTGCAGCCTCAGCTGCTTGCAGCAGCGTATAATGATCTGGAACATCAATCTTCTTACCGTTAACCTTGATTTCTGCCATTACTTATGATCCAAAATATATTTTCTCTGAAAAGTCTACTTATCAGCATGACGCGTATAAGTATCTATCCTTTTTTCAATATCATATCTAAAATTACGTATCAGTCCCTGTACTGGCCAAGCAGCAGCATCTCCTAAAGCACAAATTGTATGTCCTTCAATTTGTTTTGAAACTTCAAAAAGAAGATCAATTTCTTGCTTCTGGGCACAGCCTTCAACCATACGAGCGAGAATACGCATCATCCAACCCGTACCTTCGCGGCACGGGGTACACTGACCACAACTTTCATGCTTGAAAAAAACTGAAATGCGCCAAATAGCTTTGATAATATCTGTAGATTTATCCATAATAATGAGGCCACCAGTACCGAAAGATGAGTTAACCTGACGTAAGCCATCAAAATCCATAAGAGTATCCATCATATCATCAGCGCGGACTAATGGACATGATGCCCCTCCTGGGATAACAGCGAGCAAGTTATCCCATCCACCACGAATTCCCCCAGCATATCTTTCAATTAATTCAGGAAAGCTAATTCCCAGCTCTTCTTCAATCAAACACGGCCTATTCACATGACCAGAAATCATAAAAAGCTTAGTCCCAACATTATTAGGTCGTCCAATAGAGGAAAACCATACTGCCCCACGCCGCAAAATAGTAGGCGCTACGGCAATGGATTCAACATTATTCACTGTTGTTGGACAACCATAAAGCCCTATATTAGCTGGGAAAGGTGGCTTTAAACGAGGTTGCCCTTTCTTTCCCTCAAGGCTTTCTAATAATGCAGTTTCCTCCCCACAGATATACGCACCAGCACCATGATGCACAACAATATCACACATATGACCATGAATCGTATTTTTTCCAAGAAAACGCGCTGCATAACACTCATCAATAGCAAATTGCAACGCTTCACGCTCACGAATAAACTCACCTCTTACATAAATAAAAGCAACATGCGCTCCCATAGCAAAACTCGCTATGACACATCCCTCAATTAATGTATGCGGATCATGGCGTAAAATATCTCTATCTTTACAGGTACCTGGCTCAGATTCATCAGCATTCACAACAAGATAATTAGGTCTATCATCACTTTTTTTTGGCATAAAAGACCACTTCATCCCTGTTGGAAATCCTGCCCCCCCACGCCCACGCAACCCAGAAGCTTTTATTTCATTAATAATCCATTCAGGTCCTTTGGAAAGAATAGCTTTAGTCTCATCCCAACAGCCTCGAGCCATCGCCCCTTTCAGGGATTTATCCTTGAACCCGTAAATATTAGTAAAGATCCGATCTCTATCAGCCAGCACAGAATTGACCCCCTATCTTTCTTTTGCTTTCCAAAGCATCCAATTTTTCAACCTTCTCCCATCCATGGCTCAGAAGAAAAACGGCCATTTTGTGGCCCAACAGGCACGGACTCCCCTAATCCTTCTTCAAACAAAACAATAATTTCCTCTAATCTAGATGGTGTAAGATCTTCATAAGTATCTTTAAAAATCATAACCATAGGTGCATTAACACAGGCTCCCAGACATTCTACCTCTTCCCAAGATAAAGTTCCTTCTGCATTAGTTATTAATGGCTCACCGTTAATACGCTTTTTGCAAACTTTTTTCAGTTCTTCTGCACCACGCAGCATACAAGGTGTTGTACCACACACCTGAATATGCGCTCTCGTCCCAAGTGGTCTTAAGTGAAATTGTGTATAAAATGTTGCAATTTCTAAAACACGAATATAGGACATAGAAAGCATTGTAGCAACATATTCAATTGATGCTCTTGTAATCCAGCCTTCCTGTTCTTGCACGCGCATCAACAATGGAATAACAGCTGACTGTTCGCGATTCTTCGGATATTGAGCAATTGTCTTTTCTGCCCAAACAAGATTCCTACTACTGAAAAAAAACTTTTTAGGTTGAAGAGTCTCATCAGCAAGACGGCGAACAGACATCAGCGATCTACCTCACCAAAAACAATATCAAGAGAACCAAGAATAGCAGCTACATCAGAAAGCATATGTCCTTTACATAGATAATCCATAGCTTGAAGATGTGCATATCCAGGAGCTCTTAACTTAACCCTATAAGGTTTATTCGTTCCATCTGCAACAAGATAGACACCAAATTCACCCTTTGGTGCTTCAACAGCCACGTAAACTTCACCTTCTGGAACGTAAAAACCCTCTGTAAACAACTTAAAATGATGAATTAAAGCTTCCATAGAGGACTTCATAGTCGCTCGCTTCGGAGGGGTAATTTTATGATCTAATCTAGAAACTTCACCATTTTTTTCTGACCCTAATAAACATTCAACACATTGGCGCATAATTCGAGCTGCCTGACGCATCTCCTCCATCCGAATGAGATAACGGTCATAGCAATCACCATTTTTTCCAACTGGAACATCAAATTCAAGCTCATTATAACACTCATAAGGCTGGCTTTTACGCAAATCCCAAGCTGCCCCGGATCCACGAATCATCACTCCTGAAAAACCACGATTCCATGCCTCTGTCAAAGGGACAACCCCAATATCAACATTGCGCTGCTTAAAAATACGGTTTGGTGTAATCAAAGAATCAAGATCAGCAAGCGCCTTAAGAAAAGGATCAATAAAAGTTCCAATATCCTCAATAAGATTATCTTGCAAATCTTTATGAACCCCACCTGGACGAAAATAATTAGCATGAAGGCGTGCTCCACAAGCGCGTTCATAAAAAATCATTAATTTTTCGCGCTGCTCAAACCCCCATAATGGAGGCGTTAAGGCCCCAACATCCATTGCCTGTGTCGTTACATTCAACAAATGATTAAGGATTCTCCCCATTTCTAAAAAAAGCACACGAATGAACTGAGCTCGTCTAGGAACTGTGATACATAACATCTTCTCAAGGGCCAAAACATAAGCATGTTCCTGATTCAACGGGGAAACATAATCTAAACGGTCAAGATAGGGAATGCACTGAAGATATGTCTTCGTTTCCATTAGCTTTTCAGTCCCACGATGCAACAATCCAATATGCGGATCTACCCGAGTAACAACCTCACCATCAAGCTCAAGAACTAAACGTAAAACACCATGCGCGGCAGGATGCTGCGGACCAAAATTTATATTAAAATTTTGGATACTAATCTCACTCACAATCGCAATTCCCGAAATAATAAAGTGACGCTCTTCATTCGCAAATCTACAGCTCACTTCTCTGCCTTATCACCTATCCTATGGACAAACCCTTCCCAAGGTGAAATAAAATCAAAATTACGAATTTCTTGCTCTAAGACCACAGGCTCATAAACAACACGCTTCACCTCACTATCATAACGACACTCTACAAAACCAGATACAGGAAAATCCTTACGCAGAGGATACCCATCAAAACCATAATCCGTGAGAATACGTCGCAGATCAGGATGACTAGAAAAGCGTACACCATACATGTCGTAAACTTCACGTTCATACCATTCTGCCCCTGCATATACTGAACAAACAGAAGGAACGGGGATCAACTCATCCGTTATCAATTTAACACGTAAACGCAAATTCTGATACGGAGATAAAATTTGATAACACACATCAAAACGCTTTTCACGAGCAGGATAATCAACAGCCGTAATATCCGTCAAAGAGACAAAGCCACACCGTCTATCGTCACGTAAAAAAACCAAAACATCTACAATAGTAGATTGAGCGATACTTATCGTCATTTCATCATAAACGAATTTCACATTCGTTATCAGATGATCAAGACGTTCATTCAGATAATCTGCAAGTTCATTTAACGCTTGAATAACCATCCCATATTCCTAACGTTCAATGGAACGAGTCCTGCGAATCTTTTTCTGTAAAAGTAAAACACCATATAACAACGCTTCAGCCGTAGGAGGACAACCTGGAACATAAATATCAACAGGAACAATCCGATCACAACCACGCACGACAGAATAAGAATAATGATAATACCCTCCACCATTCGCGCAAGACCCCATCGAAATTACATAGCGCGGTTCCGGCATCTGATCATAAACCTTACGTAACGCCGGAGCCATCTTATTTGTAAGTGTTCCCGCAACCATCATGACATCCGACTGACGTGGAGACGCACGCGGTGCATAACCAAAACGCTCATTATCATAATGAGGCATAGAACAATGCATCATCTCAATAGCACAACAAGCTAAACCAAAGCTCATCCACATTAAAGAACCGCTACGCGCCCAACTTATCAAAGTCTCGCTCGATGTTAAAAAAAAATTTTTATCAGAGAGATCAGAATGAATCTTATTAAAAAAATCCTCATTTCCAGAAACGGAAGAAGTCCCTAATTTCATGTCCCTTAATCCCATTCCAATGCTCCTTTTTTCCACTCATAAATAAATCCAACGGTTAAAAGAGCTAAAAACATCATCATCGAGAAAAATCCAAAAAAACCGATAACGTTAAAAGAAACGGCCCAGGGTAAAAGGAAAGCGACCTCAAGATCAAAAATAATAAATAAAATAGATACAAGATAGAAACGAATATCAAATTTCATACGCGCACTGTCAAAAGAATTAAAACCACATTCGTAAGGTGACAGTTTTTCTGAATCAGGCAATTGATTTACGACAAGAAAAGGAAAAGAAAGAAGAACACCACTGATCATAAAAGACAAGAGCATGAATATAAATAGTGGGAAGTAAGAAGTTAAAAGCCCAAACATTCTTGTTGCCTTATCAGATAAGAACACAGAGAAAAACTGTCTTGAGGCTAATATATAAAACTAAAAGATGCAATAAGAAACTATAAAACTAAAAGATGCAATAAGAAACCTCATTCTATTTGTAGACTTGCTACAATATTTCACGCTAAAATAAAGGATTTGGACTTGAAAGGAAGATATTCCATGAAAAAAATTAAGGTAAAAAATCCCGTTATAGAAATGGATGGAGATGAAATGACTCGAATTATTTGGCATTTTATCAAAGAAAAACTGATTCATCCATACCTAGATATCATGCTCGAATATTATGATCTTTCTATTCAAAATCGCGATGCAACAAATGATCAAGTAACAATTGCTGCAGCCAACGCTATAAGAAAAAACGGTGTTGGCATCAAATGCGCAACAATTACACCAGACGAAGCCCGAGTCAAAGAATTTTCTCTTAAAAAAATGTGGAAATCACCTAACGGCACAATTCGAAATATTCTGGGAGGTACAATTTTTCGCGAACCTATTCTCTGTCATAATATCAAAAAGCCTATCTCTGGATGGAGCAAACCCATTGTTATAGGACGACATGCTTTTGGTGATCAGTACCGTGCAACAGAGTTATCATTTCCTGAAAAAGGAACACTATCTATTAAATTCGTTGCTCAAGACGGCAAGATTACGGAACATGAAGTTTACGAAGCCCCAGGCGCAGGAATTGCCATGTGCATGTATAATCTTGACGATTCCATTCGTGATTTTGCCAGAGCCTCATTCAATTATGGATTACAGCGAAACTTTCCCGTTTATTTATCAACAAAAAACACGATTCTTAAGACCTATGATGGACGTTTCAAGGCAATTTTTCAAACAATTTATGAAAATGAATTCAAGACAGAGTTTAAAAAACGCGAATTGTGGTATGAACATCGTCTCATTGATGACATGGTTGCTGCAGCAATAAAATTATCAGGCGGGTATATTTGGGCCTGTAAAAACTATGATGGAGATGTACAGTCAGATATTATAGCCCAAGGGTTTGGTTCTTTAGGATTAATGAGTTCCGTTCTCATGACCCATGATGGTCTCATTGTTGAAGCAGAAGCTGCTCATGGAACAGTAACACGTCACTACCGACTATATCAAAAAGGCCTAGAAACCTCTACCAATTCAGTTGCATCTATTTTTGCTTGGACCCGTGGCCTGGCCCATAGGGCAAAACTAGATAATAACGCAGCACTCAAACAATTTTCAGAAATACTTGAAAAAGTATGCATTTCAACAATTGAAACAGGCTTTATGACAAAAGATCTTTCTCTTCTCATCGGCCCTAATCAGCCATGGCTCTCTACAATCGGGTTTCTTAACAAAATTGATGAAACACTCAAAAAAAGCTTGATTCTTTGAAAGTCAATTCAAAAAACGATAAACAATTCGGCTTGTCTTTGATAGGCCGGATTAGAGTATCAACCCGATGACACATTCAAGACGTACACTCAGAAAATGAAAGGCCCAGATTGGCTAAGAGCAGCCTTTAATTTGCGAAGTTTATTGTCTCTCTTTTCAGCCAACCACGCTAAGGAAGACCTCAAATTTATAACCTTTCCCACAACGACAATCGCCGGAGCAGGAACAGCTTTTTCTGATATCTCTCTAGCATGTAATAATTTCTCTGTCATAACACGTTGATTCTCAGTTGTTGCATTAGAAATGAAAGCAACAGGATCCTCTGGATCACGCCCAGCCGCCAACAATAATCC
Organism: Candidatus Tokpelaia sp. JSC161; assembly: GCA_003331105.1. GTDB lineage: Bacteria > Pseudomonadota > Alphaproteobacteria > Rhizobiales > Rhizobiaceae > JSC188. The sequence goes on from QEND01000001.1 coordinate 689,882, forward strand.
GATGATCTCCTTAATATGTCTTATTGCCATATAAAAAACTAACACTTCGGCTCCTCTCGCAAGAGCGTGCCAGTCAAGATTCTTCGGTAATTGACCATTAGCATCATGACCACTAATAAAAGTCACGCTCTGATTGAGCATGCGATTCGTAACAGGAATCCCTGCATAAGCAGGCCCAGCAATCCCAGCAGTGATACCAGGAATAATCCTAAATGGAATCTGTGCTTGAGCTAAAGCTAAAGCCTCATCGCCTCCTCTCCCAAAAACGAAGGGATCTCCTCCTTTTAAACGAAGGACACGCCGCCTATCACGAGCACATGCAATCAAACGAGCTGTAATTTCATATTGTTTTGACGAAGGAAGACCCGCACGCTTACCTGAAAATTCAAGTATTGCCTGCGGTCCAGCATAATCCAGACAAGAACGATTAACCAGGGCATCATACAAAATAACATCTGCCTGTTCAATTGCATTTAAAGCATGTAGGGTCAGCAACCCAATATCACCTGGTCCAGCTCCTGCAAGCCAGACCTCTCCCTTAGGAAAAACCGGTAAGGACAAAGTAATTTTATCACTCATGCTATCAAACCCATGTCCATGAATTATTGAACTCTCTTTTTCTTATCTCCCTGCCCTGTGAAATTCACTATAAAAATTTAGTGAAAGCCAAGCATCAGACAACGGAGGACCATATCCCACTAAGCACGAAACTTATTTGCAAGCAAACAATAGACATCTCCCGCAAAATTGGATCAAAAATTGCACAGAAAACTTATTGGAAAAACCAGTGAAATATATGCACTGTCTCTTCGCAAGATCGCGTAACTTCGGAAGTCCTTAATCGATGAAAGCTAGACGCACGCTCACTTGACCTCAAGCCGAGCGAAACGCAAATCTGTTTTTTTGAGCTCTTGCCCGATTATCACGTCGAAAAATTGTAAATGGAGCATATTCACGACCCATGAACACAATTGCGGCTTGAGTGAATCTCGAACCATGCTTTTTTAGCTTTTACCACTTAAAAGAAGCATGTACTACTTACTTCTTTCAAACAATGGATTTCAGTACTCCCATGCATTACCTTGATTTCGAAAAACCGGTCGCTGATCTTGATAACCACATCCTAGAACTAAAAAAACTTGCAAATAGAGAAGGGGGGGTTGATATGAATGATGAAATCACACGCCTGGAAAAACGTTCACAGCAAGCGCTCAACGATATATATAAAAAACTGACACCGTGGCAAAAAGTACAAATCGCACGGCATCCTAACCGTCCACATTTCCTTGATTACGCCGCTCGCCTTCTTACAGATATAATACCCCTTGCTGGAGATCGTAAATTCGCAGAAGATAAAGCACTCCAAGCTGGTGTTGCCCGATTCCAAGGAGAATCCATCGTTTTTCTTGGACTGGAAAAAGGAAATAATACAGAAACACGTTTAAAATATAATTTTGGATCCGCCTTTCCAGAAGGGTATCGTAAAGCCGTACGAGTCATGGACCTTTCTGAAAAATTTAGACTTCCAGTGATTTCATTTGTTGATACAGCCGGAGCCTATCCCGGAATCAGCGCAGAAGAACGAGGACAAGCAGAAGCTATCGCTCGCTCTACTGAAAAAATGCTCAATCTTACCGTTCCAGTTATATCCGTTATTATAGGTGAAGGCGGATCTGGAGGAGCTATCGCTATTGCGGCAGGTAACCGTGTTTACATGCTAGAGCATGCTATTTATTCTGTGATTTCACCAGAAGGAGCCGCTTCTATTTTATGGCGTGATGCAGCATATGCTAAAGATGCTGCAAGCAAACTACGTATTACAGCGCAAGATCTTTACGAATTAAAAGTTATTGACGGCATTATTCCTGAACCATTCGGAGGGGCCCATCGTGATGCAAATGCAGTTATAGATGCAACCGGCAACATTATCAGCGCTGCATTACAATCTATGAAAAACACAACAAACAAAGACCTACGGAGAGACCGGCAGGAAAAATATCTAAACATTGGTCGTAATCTTTATTAGAAAAGGCGACTCTAACGCTCATATATTTTACTTTGTGCTTTTTAAGTCACAGACATATGTGATGCCTTCTGCTAGGTATGCAACAGTTTTTTTATCTGCAGGGAAATATTATGAAAATTAAATACCTTCTTACAGCATCAGCTTTTGCTCTTGCTGCAAGCAGTCAAGCACAAGCAGCTGATATTGTTCGGCCCAGTGAATTAGAGAATACAACCGCTGTTGTTTCTACTCCCCAAGCCTTTTCTTGGGAAGGCTTTTACGGAGGTGGTCAAATTGGGTACTCTTTGGGAACAGCAAAATCTAATTCTTCTCTAGAAAAACCAAAAATTAGTCCATTCGCGACAGATTCGAATTCGAAAGATTCGAATTCGAAAGATTCGAATTCGAAAGATTCGAACGCATCGAATAACACAGAATATAAAACAAAAAGCTTACTCGGTGGCATCTATGCCGGTTATAATTTTGATGCTGACCTCAACACCATCATCGGTCTTGAAACAGATTTTCTCTTTAACACTAACACTCAAAAGCAAAAGGATGACGAGCTTGTTAAACAGAAATGGTCCGGTTCAACGCGCGCAAAGGCCGGCTATGCCGTTGATCATTTCCTTCCTTATGTTGCCGCTGGTATTTCTTATACGAATCTTACATTCGCCAATTCTGGGGAGACAAAAACTTACGCTGGTTGGACCATTGGTAGTGGCATCGACTACGCTGTCACCAACAATATTCTAATCCGTGCTGAATACCGTTATAACGATTTTGGTAAGAAAGCCTGGAATGAAAAATCTGATAACTTCCAAGCTCAATACGGCTCAAATGACTTCCGTTTTGGTGTTGCTTACAAATTCTAACACCAATAAACTTTTATCATAACCTCGCACATAAGTGCGAGGTTCTTCACTACCTCAATCAAAATAGAGTCACCTTTGCAATCCTTACAATCTTTGTCTGAAACAGACAGAAATATATATATGCGGGATGTTTCCGTTAGCCAGCCAGCCTATAGGACCTTTCATGAGTAAGAAAAGCAAAATTGTTGACTATTCGAAAACCCTTTATTTACCTAAAACTGCTTTCCCTATGCGTGCTTCTTTACCAGAACGTGAACGAGAGCTGCTCAACTATTGGGAAAAAATAGAGATATATACACTCTTACGCAAAGAGGCAGAATCTCGACCGCTTTATGTCGTCCATGACGGTCCGCCTTATGCTAACGGCAATATCCATATAGGACACGCTCTGAATAAGATTCTAAAAGATATTATTAGCCGCTCTTTTCAAATGCGCGGTTATAATGCTAATTACGTGCTAGGGTGGGATTGTCATGGCTTGCCAATTGAATGGAAAATTGAAGAAAAATATAGATCTTCTGGTCTTAGCAAAGATTCCGTTCCTGTCAATGAATTCCGCAGGGAATGCCGAGAGTTCGCATCCCACTGGATAGATATACAAAAACAAGAATTCAGACGCCTTGGCATTATAGGAGATTTTAAAACACCCTATCTGACCATGGCATTTCATGCTGAAGCAAAAATTGCCGAAGAAGTCCTGAAATTTACTATGTCAGGACAAATATATCGCGGATCAAAACCAGTAATGTGGTCAATTGTTGAAAAAACGGCACTGGCCGAAGCTGAAATAGAATATCATTCTCATGAATCTGACAGCATTTTTGTAAAATTTCCTATCTACAAATCAAAAGCATCTGATCTCAGAAATTCTTGTGTCGTCATTTGGACAACAACGCCGTGGACAATTCCTGCTAATCGAGCTGTTTCCTTTTCTTCACGAATTTCCTACGGACTATACACAATCGTCTCCGAACCAGAGAATCACTCAGAATCAGAAAAAGTAATCCTCGCTGATCGCTTAGCAAATCAATGTGCAAAAAAGGCTAAAATCGTTTTAAGGCGTTTGCGTGCCTTAAGTACACAAGAACTGAGCACAATAGAGCTTTCGCATCCTTTAAAAGGGTTAGCTGGTGCTTATCTTTTCTCCGTTCCATTACTTGAGAGCGATCATGTGAAAGATGACTCCGGTACTGGCTTTGTACATATTGCTCCAGGACATGGACAAGAAGATTTTGAGCTCTGGATATCATCCGCTCAATTATTAAAAGAGCGTGGTATGAATAGAGATATTCCTTTTTCAGTAAATGATGCTGGTTTTTATACAAGTGATGTCCCAGGCTTTGGCCCAGATCGAAAAAATGGAGCCGCACGTGTTCTTGACGACAACGGTAACATTGGTGATGCCAACAAAGCAGTCATTAGCGCACTCATGGACGTAAACCGGATTTTTGCTCGTGGAATCCTCAAACATTCTTACCCACATAGCTGGCGCTCTAAAAAACCTCTCATTATCCGAAACACACCACAATGGTTTATACACATGGATAAAGATCTCGGTGATGGCACAACACTACGTTCCCGGGCTCTTCAAGCTATTACTCACACCCGTTTTGTTCCAGAAAGCGGAAAAATACGTCTACACTCTATGATACAAAAACGACCGGATTGGGTTTTATCCCGACAACGGACATGGGGCGTCCCGATCCCCATATTTTTTAATCAAAAAGGAGAAATTCTACGAGATAAATCTGTGAACCAACGTATCCTGACTGCCTTTGAAAAAGAAGGAGCAGATAGCTGGTTTTTCAGTAATGCACGCGCACGTTTCTTAGGTACACGAGTAAACGAGCCATGGGAAATGGTTTACGATGTTCTCGACGTATGGTTTGACTCAGGGACAACACATGCTTTTACTCTAGAAGACAGGAAAGATCTCCAATGGCCTGCTGATATTTATCTCGAAGGTTCAGATCAACATAGAGGATGGTTTCATCATTCTCTACTCGAAAGTTGCGGCACACGAAAAAAAGCTCCTTATCATACAGTCATTACGCACGGCTTTACTCTCGATGAAAAAAGCAGAAAAATGTCTAAGTCACTAGGAAATGTCGTAACACCTCAGAATATCATTAAACAATATGGTGCAGATCTTCTAAGGCTTTGGGTAGTAAGCAGTGATTACCAAGAAGACCAAAAAATAGGGCAGAAGACACTTCAGACACATGTGGATTCTTATCGAAAACTACGGAATATTATTCGCTGGATGTTAGGAACTCTTTCTCATGATCAGGGACAAAATATCCAATACAACAATCTACCGAATATCGAAAAATTCATGCTACACCGCTTATCTGAGCTTGATCATTTAGTAAGAAAAGAATATGATAACTTCAATTTCAGACGTATCATTCGCGCCTTACTCGACTTTTCTATCATTGATCTTTCAGCCTTTTATTTTGATATTCGCAAAGACGCGCTTTATTGTGACTCAGCATCCTCAAAGCGACGTCTCTCTGCTTTACAAACAGTACGTGAAATTTTCGTACGCTTTATTACGTGGCTTGCACCTCTGCTTCCTTTTACAACAGAAGAAGCTTGGCTGGCATATCAGACTAGTGGAGATTCTATCCATCTCAAGCAGTTCTATTCAACTCCTCAAACCTGGAATGACAAGATTCTCGCTGAACACTGGCATAAAATTCGTCTCGTACGGCGAGTTGTAACAGGAGCAATCGAACTCGAGCGTGTTCACAAACGCATTGGCTCCTCCTTAGAAGCATCTCCGATTATTTTTATTCATGACCCTACGCTATTCAGAGCTGTCTCGAATGTTGATATGGCTGAAATCTGCATTACAAGTGACATCACAGTCACCAACAGTCAACCAACAGAAAAGACCTTTTCTATAGATGAGATTCCTAATGTTTCTGTTCAAGTCAAACAGGCTGTAGGTCGCAAATGCACACGTTCTTGGCGCTATACAAAAGATGTTGGAATGGATCCTACTTTTCCTGACGTTTCAGAACGAGATGCGACGGCTTTACATGAATTAGACTCGCTAGGACTTCTAAAGCTGAATGATGAGTAGGAAATTTAGTAAAATCACAGTCTTGCTAAGATGCAAGAAACATTCTAAAAATCAACAAAATGGAGGGATGGTCGAGAGGTTGAAGGCACCGGTCTTGAAAACCGGCGTGCAAGAAATTGTACCGTGGGTTCGAATCCCACTCCCTCCGCCAAACCATTCCTTCCGAATTAGACATTTTTCTGAAATATTCTTTTTTTATCCAGACCAACCTCATATGTCTGATCATCCTTTGGACGTTCAGAAAGAGGGTAATATCCTGTTAGGATGTAATGTACAGTCTCCGCAATATTGGTAGCATGATCTCCAATACGTTCAATATTTTTAGCACAAAAAAGAAGATGTGTACAGACGGTAATATTAGACGGATATTCCACCATATAGCTTAACAATTCACGAAAAAGGGATGTGTACATCGCATCAATCTCATCATCATGCTCACGCACAGCATCAATCCTTTCTAAAGACTGTTTTGCATAAGCATCTAAAACCTCGTCTAACTGTCTCAGAGCAAGAGAAGCAAAAGCCTCCAGATTCTTATAAAAAGAAGCTGATTGACGTATTTCAGTCATAGCAGCAACCCGTTTTGCAATGTTTTTTCCCATATCACCAATCCTTTCTAGATCAGCTGACATACGAATTGTTCCAACAATTTCCCGCAAATCTACGGCCATAGGCTGCCGCAAAGCAATAATCAGAATAGCCTTTTCGTCTATATCACGTTCAGCTTCATCAAGAACAATGTCCTCAGCAATAACTCTATCTGCTAAAAAAGAATCATCTTGTACAATAGCAGAAATTGAACGCTCGACCATATGCCTCGCATGCTTACCCATTTCAGCAATTTTTTTTGCAAGGTAATCTAGTTCTTTATCAAATGAGCGGACAATATGCTGAGCAGACATAATTTTTCCTAACCAAAACGACCTGTTATATAATCTTGCGTACGTTGTTCCTTCGGAGAAGTAAAAATCGTTTCTGTTGCCCCAAACTCGATAAGAGTTCCAAGATGAAACATAGCAGTAAACTGAGAAACACGAGCCGCCTGTTGCATCGAATGCGTCACAATAACAATTGTATAATTCTTCCTTAAATCATCAATTAATTCTTCAATACGTGCCGTTGCAATCGGATCAAGCGCAGAACAGGGCTCATCCATTAAAATGACTTCAGGACTGACCGCAATAGCCCGAGCAATACATAAACGCTGCTGCTGACCACCAGATAATCCTGTACCTGCATCATGTAAGCGATCTTTGATCTCATTAAAAAGACCTGCTTTCAGAAGACTTTTTTCTACAATCTCATCAAGTTCTAAACGTGATCTGGCCAGACCATGAATACGCGGACCATAAGCCACATTTTCATAAATAGATTTCGGAAAAGGATTAGGCTTTTGAAAAACCATACCAACACGAGACCTTAACTCTACTACATCAAGGGAAGAATCATAAATATCTTCTTCATCAAGAAAAACATGACCTGTGACTCGTGCTCCTTCAATAGTATCGTTCATCCGATTGAGACAACGTAAAAATGTTGACTTTCCGCATCCGGAAGGACCAATCAATGCTGTTACATTGTTTTCTAGGATAGAAAGAGTAATCCCATGCAAAGCTTGATTCGAATCATAAAAAACTTTCACATCCAAACCACGCATTTTAATGCTTAATTCTGGATTCATGGATATATCCTTTTCCTTCCTAAAAAAAATTTTTTTAAAAACGACGTTCAAAGCGATTGCGTAAAAGAACCGCAGCAATGTTCATTAAAGCTAAAAACATAAGAAGAACAATAATAGCACAGAATGTACGTTCAACAAAAGCACGTTCTGCTTCATTCGCCCACATATAAATTTGGACAGGAACGGCCGTTGCTGGATCCATTGGCGATACAGGATAATTTGCTACAAATGCGACCATGCCTATTAACAGCAAGGGAGCCGTTTCTCCCAAAGCATGAGCCAGACCAAGAATAGTCCCCGTTAATATCCCTGGAATCGCTAAAGGGATAACATGCTGAAAAACTGTTTGTGTTTTCGATGCTCCAAGTCCTAAAGCCGCAAGACGTATTGATGGAGAAACCGCACGCAAGGCAGAACGAGTTGCAATAATAATTGTTGGGAATGTCATCAAGGTTAAAACTAAACCACCAACCAGAGAAGAAGAACGTGGCAACCCTAAAAAATGAATAAAAACTACAAGACCTAAAAGACCAAAGATAATTGAAGGAACAGCTGCGAGATTATTAATATTCACTTCGATCAAGTCAGTAAACCTATTCCTCCCTGCATACTCTTCAAGATAAACAGCCGCTGCAACACCAATCGGGAGAGAACAAAGAAGAACAATGAACATCATATAGAAAGAACCAATCAATGCAACACCTAAACCGGACATCTCTGGGCGACTCGAAGCTGAAAATATAAAAAAACCAAAATTAAATGTCTTATGCAGTATACCTTCATAGGCCAATTTTTTCATCCACTCTAATTGCTTATTAGACAGCTTCCGTTTCGTTTCACTTACAGAAAGATTCACTTGTCCTTTAAATACAGAATCAACATGAGACGCTGCTAAAAAAGTAAGTTTTTGGCTTGTCCCAATCAGCTGTGGATTCTTGACAACAAGATCACGTAATTGACTCCCTGCACCGAAAGAAAACATCCGGCTAACCTCACGTAAAGAGACAAGATCATCCAAGCTCACTCCCAATTCCTCTGCAAGCGCATTTCTCAGAAGACGAGGATAATCTGCTATACAAATAATCTGAGGATCATTAGCTCTTCGCCCTTCAGGATCTATTATCTTAGCATCAAGCTTTACTGATAAGGTCAAGGATGTTTGCCAAAAAGCAGAGACCCCCTGGGAAAATACTGAATACAATAAAACGAGCAAAAAAAATACACCAAGACTGATAGCGAAAAGACCACAAGATCGAAAAAAAGCTTCAGCCCTATAACGCTGTTTCAGCCTGATATCACGGTGTTTCAAAAGCTTACTCATACTGCTCACGGTATTTACGCACAATATAAAGTGCAAAAATATTCATCAACAATGTTACCACAAAAAGCGTCATACCAAGTGCAAAAGCAACAAGCGTTTGAGGGGAATTAAATTCAAGATCTCCAGTTAATTGATTAACGATTTTAACAGTGATCGTTGTCATCGCATCAAATGGATTAATTGTCAATTTAGCAGCAACACCCGCAGCCATCACTACAATCATAGTTTCACCAATCGCACGAGAAGCTGTCAAAAGCACAGCAGCCATAATCCCTGGAAAAGCAGCAGAAAGAACCACTCGTTTAATTGTTTCCGATTGCGTAGCTCCAAGCCCGAAAGATCCCTCACGCAAAGAATAGGGAACTGCCCTAATAATATCATCTGATAATGAAGAAATAAATGGAATCAACATAATTCCCATAACAATACCAGCTGTCAGTACGCTTTGTGCCATTATAAATGCCTCGCCATTCCCTGAAAAAGCAGAAGAAAGATCACGCAAAAAGGGACCAACAGAGACTAATGCAAAAAAACCGTATACAATCGTAGGAATTCCAGCAAGAATTTCAAGCAAAGGTTTAATAAAACTACGTAGCTGAGGCGAAGCATATTCTGCCATATAGACTGCAGAAAAAATGCCAACAGGAACTGCAAACAGCATAGCAACACAAGCAATATAGAGTGTCCCAGCAAGAAGTGGAACAAGACCAAATTGCCCAACATTCGAATCTGTTGTAGGAAAACGAGGATCCCATACCGTTCCGAAAAAAAAATGAGATAAAGGAACTGAACGGAAAAAACTCACTGTCTGAAAAAATAATGAGGATAAAATACCAATTGTTACTAAAACAGCAATTGCTGATGCAATGATTAAACTGAGGATGATAACACACTCAACTTTATTCCGTGCCCTCTTTTGAGAGCGAGTATCCCATAAGCCATAGACAAGACCGAAACAAGCACAAAAAACTGTTGTCAAGCTACCTATCACATTTAAAATTTTTACCTTTTTAGCAAAATCAAAAACAAAAGACAGGAGATCATGATCAATGTTCCTAGAAAGAACCATGCTCTTTTGCAAAAGACTCTTAAGCACATCTCTTAGCACAAGGACACGATCCTCATGCAGTATGCCACTCATTTCCATACGAGACACACGCACGAAAATCTGATGTTCTATGTATAGATTCGTACCAATATGCCATAATAAGAAAAACAAAAGAGAAGGGAACACAACAAGGAAAAATGTCCACAACCCATAATAAAAAGGACGGGAATGCATTCTGCTTCCGCAGCTTTCAAAAGCTAGCGCTCGTGCTCTACTGAGAAAAAGACCAAGCCCTCCTAGAGCGAAAACAAACAAAATCATTCCTGAAGCCGACATCTCTCCCTTTCATGAACTATAGAAAAACTTCATGCCAAAAATACTGAAACAACATCTCTTATTTTTTTTTCAAAAGAGTGCGCTGTAGCTCACGCTCATTATCAGAAGCAGGAACAAGACCATACGCTACAAGCGGGCCATCTGGACCAATCATCTGATCAGAAAGAAAAAATTCAATGTATTCCTTCAAGCCAGGAATCATAGACAAATGAGCACCTTTAACATAAAAGAATAATGGACGAGATAGAAGATAACGACCTTCAGAAATCGTCACTTCGCTTGGGACAATAGCATTGATCGAAGCAACTTTTAAACGATCAGCATTGTTTTCATAATAAGCCAGACTCAAAATACCCATACTGGTTTTATTTGAAACAAGACGAGAAAAAGTTTCTGAATAATCACTATCAATCTCAACAGCCTTACCATCTTTACGAAGAGAACGACATGCAACATCTACCGCTTTATCATCCAGCCCTGAAGCTTTAAGCGCATCAAAGGCACCACTTGTATGACATCCATCAAGCATTAATTTTTCTTCAAAAACTTCACGCGTACCATGTTTCTCTCCTGGAACATAAACAGTAATAGCCCATGGAGGCAAATGAGGATTAATCTCATTCCATGATTTTATAAAGTTTGCTTGTAAGTGACCATTCATCACAACATAAGCCCCAAGAGCATTATAAATATCCTCTGATCTTAAATTCCAATCAGGCCCATTAATATTAGTCGAAAAAATAATACCATCATAACCAATCCGAAATTCTCGTATATCCTTAACACCATTTTGAAAACAGGATTGTCTTTCACCAGGCTTAATCGGTCGTGAAGCATTAACAATATCAATTGTATTGCTACCGATACCCCGACAAAACTCCTGAAACCCAGCCCCAGACCCTCCTGTCTCAATCACAGGAATTTTATAAGAATGGTAAGCTTCACCAAAGGCTTCCGCTACAATTTTTGCGTAAGGGAATATCGTAGAAGATCCAGAAATTTGTATTTGATCCCGCGCACAAGCAATTTCTATCCTCATGAAAAAAATGAAAAGGTACGCAATAAAAAAAAATCGTCTTCCCCTCACTTCCTCAAGTCCTCCATAAATCTATAAAAAAAAAGCGCATAATCCGAACACTCTCAATCAAAATAAGCTATAAATAAATAGAAATACCTCCACTTCTTATAGATCAAATTTTCAAAACTTTATTCAACAGCTACAGATGTCATATCAGACAACATAAGACCAGATCCTCTAGCAAGGCGAGTCGCCTTACGACGTTCATCAACAATTAAATCATCACGCGCCGTAGCAATACGACGAATTTGTGCAATTGTCCCACCTGTCCCAGCCGGAATAAGACGACCAACAATCACATTTTCCTTAAGACCCTGTAATGTATCAATCTTCCCAGCAACCGCTGCTTCTGTAAGCACACGGGTAGTCTCTTGAAAAGAGGCAGCAGAAATAAAAGATGGTGTTTGTAATGAGGCTTTAGTAATACCAAGAAGAATGGGATTCCCAAGCGCTGGCTTCCTGCCTTCCTCAATGAGACGTTCATTAATCTCATGAAGCTCAATACGATCTACATGATCACCCGAGATATAGGTAGAGTCTCCCGAATCAGTAATTTCAACCTTCTGCAACATTTGTCGAACAATCACCTCAATATGCTTATCATTAATCAAAACACCTTGTAATCGATAGACCTCTTGAATCTCATTTACAAGATAAGCAGCAAGAGCTTCAACTCCTTTTATAGCAAGAATATCATGAGGTGCAGGATTCCCGTCAAGGAGATAATCTCCTTTCTCAATTTGATCACCGTCTTGAAAATGAAAAGGTCGACCTTTTGGAATCAAATATTCCACAGGCTCTATAAAAGATTCTATTGGTTCAATAAAAATACGACGCTTATTTTTATAGTCACGGCTAAAACGAATAGTACCACTCATCTCAGCTATAATCGCATGATCTTTTGGACGACGTGCCTCAAAAAGCTCCGCTACACGTGGCAATCCTCCAGTGATATCCTTTGTCTTAGTACTCTCCATGGGAAGACGAGCAATAACATCCCCGGCCTTTACATACATATCAGGTTCTACTGAAAGAATAGTATCCACTGACATCATATAACGTGCTTCACCACCTTTTGTTAATCTAGAAATCTTTCCTTTTTTATCTTTCAGAACAATAGCTGGTTTTAAATCAGCACCACGTGGATTTACCCTCCAATCCATAACCTGACGCTTAGTGATTCCTGTTGATTCATCCATATTTTCAGAAACAGATAGCCCATCAATCATATCTTCAAATGTAACGTAGCCTTCTACTTCTGTCAGAATAGGACGTGTATAGGGATCCCATTCTGCAATACGCTGACCACGCTTAACAAAAGCACCATCCTCTAAAAATAAACGTGCACCATAACTCACACGATGAGAGGCCCGCTCCTTCCCAGTTTCATCTCTGATCACAACTGCCATATTACGGCCCATCACTACAAGATGACCTGCAGAATTATGTACGACATTACAATTCCTTAGTTCAACCTGACCTTCATAAGATGCTTCTAAGTAAGAAGAATCGACCATCTGTGCTGTCCCACCCAGATGAAAAGTTCGCATCGTCAGCTGAGTGCCTGGTTCCCCAATTGATTGAGCTGCAATAACACCAACAGCTTCTCCCTGATTAACAGGTGCGCCACGAGCCAGATCCCTACCATAACACTTAGCACAAACACCAATACGAGTTTCACAAGTCAATGCAGAACGAATCTGCACGGATTGAATCCCTGCTTCTTCAATTCGCATGACATCAGACTCTTCAATCATAGAACTAGCCTTAAGAAGCACATCCCCTGTCAGCGGATGTAAAATGTCTAACAATGCACTCCGACCTAAAATACGCTGTCCAAGAGAAGCAACGATCTGTCCAGCATCAAGTATAGCCTGCATTGTCAAACCTTTATTTGTCCCACAATCAAGCTCAGAAATAATCGCGTCTTGCGCTACGTCTACAAGACGACGAGTTAGATAACCCGAATTTGCTGTCTTAAGAGCCGTATCAGCAAGCCCTTTACGAGCTCCATGTGTTGAATTAAAATATTCGTTAACAGTTAAACCCTCTTTAAAATTAGAAATAATCGGTGTTTCAATAATCTCACCTGATGGCTTAGCCATCAGACCACGCATCCCTGCAAGCTGCTTCATCTGATTCGATGATCCTCGTGCCCCTGAATGCGACATCATATAAATCGAATTCATTGGCTTATCTTTTCCTGTTTGCCTATCCGATTCAATTGCCTGAATACGTTTCATCATTTCTTCTGCAATACGATCAGTACATTTACTCCAAGCATCAACAACTTTATTATATTTTTCACCCTGAGTTATCAGACCGTCATTATACTGTTGCTCATATTCCTTAACCAAAACCTCTGTTTCAGCAACAAGGCTAGCTTTCTTTTCAGGAATAACCATATCATCCTTTCCAAAAGAAATCCCTGCACGACAGGCATAAGAAAAGCCAAGCTGCATAATCTGATCACAAAAAATAACAGTTTCCTTCTGACCACAATGACGATAAACATGGTCAATCATAGATGAAATATTTTTCTTCGTCATTTCCTGATTAACAATGTCAAAAGATACCTTAGGATTTTTCGGTAAAAGTTCTCCAATGATCATACGACCGGGTGTCGTATCAAAAATTTTAGAAACAGGCTGCCCTTGCGCATCTATAGATCGATACCTGCCCTTGATCCTACTATGCAAAAAAACAATTTTATTCTCAAGAGCATGTTCTAACTCACCCATATCAGAAAAAATCATATTTTTTCTAGATTCTTTTTCTGAATCAATAGAAAGATAATAAAGACCAAGGACCATATCCTGAGAAGGCACAATCACTGGTGCACCATTTGCCGGATGAAGAATATTGTTCGTTGACATCATAAGCACACGAGCTTCTAATTGCGATTCTAGGGATAATGGCACATGCACCGCCATCTGGTCCCCATCGAAATCCGCATTAAATGCTGTACAAACTAAGGGATGGAGTTGAATCGCCTTCCCTTCAATCAAAACAGGTTCAAAAGCCTGAATACCAAGACGATGAAGAGTCGGAGCCCTATTTAAAAGCACTGGATGTTCACGTATAACCTCATCTAAGATATCCCAGACTTCAGGTCTTTCTTTTTCAACTAACTTTTTTGCCTGCTTGACCGTAGAAGACAAACCTTTAGCATCCAGGCGAGCATAAATAAACGGTTTAAATAGCTCAAGAGCCATTTTTTTTGGCAAACCACATTGATGCAATTTCAACTCAGGACCAGTTACAATCACTGAACGACCTGAATAATCAACGCGCTTCCCAAGTAAATTTTGACGAAACCGACCTTGCTTCCCTTTAAGCATATCGGATAGCGACTTTAAAAGACGTTTATTGGCACCAGCAATAACACGGCCACGACGCCCGTTATCAAACAAAGCATCAACAGCTTCCTGCAACATACGCTTTTCATTCCGAATGATAATCCCTGGAGCACGCAACTCAATCAATCGCTTTAAACGATTATTACGATTGATCACACGCCGATAAAGATCATTTAAATCTGATGTTGCAAAACGACCTCCATCTAACGGCACAAGAGGACGTAAGTCCGGTGGAATCACCGGAATCACTTTCATAATCATCCACTCAGGTTTATTCCCAGACTCAAAAAAATTCTCAACAATCTTAAGACGCTTCATGATTTTTTTTTGCTTCAGTTCCGAGGCACTCTCGGCAAGTTCAGCACGTAACTTGCCGGCAAGGGTTTCAAGCTCCAGAGAAGCAAGAAGCTCATGAATTGCATCCGCCCCAATTAATGCCGTAAACTGATCCTCACCAAACTCCTCCACCGCTATCAAATATTCTTCCTCAGAAAGGAGCTGCTGCATTTTAAGCGGCGTCAATCCTGGTTCTGTCACAATATAATTTTCAAAATAGAGAACACGTTCAATATCCTTCAAAGCTATATCAAGAAGCGTACTAATCCGACTCGGTAATGACTTTAAAAACCAAATATGTGCAACAGAAGCTGCAAGTTCAATATGTCCCATACGCTCTCGACGCACCCGCGATAAGGTCACTTCAACTCCACATTTCTCACATATAATTCCTTTATATTTCATGCGTTTATACTTACCGCACAAACACTCGTAATCCTTAATCGGACCAAAAATACGGGAACAGAAAAGACCTTCACGCTCTGGTTTAAAAGTCCGATAGTTTATAGTCTCTGGCTTTTTAATTTCACCATATGACCAAGACATGATTTTTTCCGGACTTGCAATAGAAATCCGAATGGAATCAAACGTTTGCACAGATGCCTGAGGATTGAAAAGATTCATAACCTCTTGATTCATGCCGTTCTCCTTGAAACTCTTTTAAGCCTACTACAATGACCCAATGCCCATCTCTTAGAACACAGTCACAATTCTCTCTATGCAAAACTAATGGCAGCTATTCTCAGAAACAAAGAAAATGACCTTACACCAAAGATCTTTTTTCAAACATTCCTCATAAAACAGCGCCGCTTTTAGATACACAGCGAGACATGAACTCACGTGTATCATCAAGCTCAATATCCAGACCAAGAGATCGCATTTCTTTAACCAAAACATTAAAGCTTTCAGGGATACCTGCATCAAAGGTATCATCTCCGCGTACAATCGCTTCATAAACCTTAGTGCGCCCACCAACATCATCCGACTTCACAGTAAGCATTTCTTGCAAAGTGTATGCAGCACCATAAGCCTCAAGCGCCCAAACCTCCATTTCACCAAAACGTTGTCCGCCAAACTGCGCTTTACCTCCTAATGGCTGCTGAGTGACAAGAGAATATGGTCCGATAGAACGGGCATGAATTTTATCATCAACCAAATGATGTAATTTCAGCATATAAATATAACCAACTGTTACTTCCCTGTCAAAAGGCTCTCCGGTCCGCCCATCATAGAGTACAGCCTGACCTGATGTCGATAAGCCAGCTGTTTCAAGGGCTGTATTAATATCTCGTTCATGAGCCCCATCGAAAACGGGAGTAGCAACGAATATTCCATTCTTCATCTGAGTTGCAAGACGGATAAGACTCTCATCATCATAACAACCTACAGACTCATTACGAATATTATCCGGAATAATTTCATTAATTTTATCACGAATTTTCCCAATATCCGAGTCTTTTTTATAAGCTTCGAGAAGGAGCGCAATTTGCTTACCTATCCCAGCACAAGCCCATCCAAGATGAGTTTCTAAAATTTGTCCAACATTCATCCGACTTGGGACACCCAGAGGATTAAGGACAATATCAACATGTGTTCCATCCTCTAAAAATGGCATATCTTCAATCGGCAAAATGCGGGAAACAACACCCTTATTCCCATGACGTCCAGCCATTTTATCCCCTGGTTGAATTTTACGTTTTACGGCAACGAAAACCTTAACCATTTTCATGACACCAGGTGGCATCTCATCCCCACGTTGAACTTTTTCCACCTTGTCCATAAACCTTTGTTCAAGCTGCTTTTTAGAAGCATCATACTGATTACGCAACGCTTCCGCTTGACTCTGAATCCTATCATTTTCAAATGTAAACATCCACCATTGTGAACGCGGATAAATACTCATTACACTTTCATTAAGAATTCTTCCTTTTTTAAAACCTTTTGGACCACCAATCGCAAAATTCCCATTCAGCATATCAAAAAGACGAGCATACACATTACGATCTAAAATAGATTGCTCATCGTTACGATCCTTAGCAAGACGTTCAATCTCTTCACGCTCAATAGCCATAGCCCGCTCATCTTTTTCAACACCATGTCTGTTAAAGACGCGCACCTCAACAACCGTCCCGAAAGTCCCAGGAGGCATACGCATAGATGTATCCCGAACATCTGAAGCTTTTTCACCAAAAATAGCGCGTAAAAGCTTTTCCTCAGGTGTCATCGGAGTTTCACCTTTTGGAGTAATCTTACCAACGAGAATATCTCCTGGATGAACTTCAGCACCGATATAAACAATACCGGCTTCATCCAAATTCCTTAGTGCTTCTTCTGAAACATTTGGAATATCCCGCGTAATTTCCTCAGGCCCCAACTTTGTATCACGAGATACCACTTCAAATTCCTCAATATGAATAGAAGTAAAAATATCATCAACTACAATTCTCTCAGAGAGTAAAATAGAATCTTCGTAATTATATCCATTCCATGGCATAAATGCGACAAGAACATTACGACCAAGAGCCAGATCCCCAAGATCTGTTGATGGACCATCAGCAATAATATCACCCTTTTCAATGAGATCACCAACACGGACCAAGGGACGCTGATTAATACAAGTCGACTGGTTCGAACGTTGAAATTTCTGAAGCCTATAAATATCAACTCCAGACTTTGATGGCTCCAGATCCCCTGTAGCACGAATAACAATACGCGTTGCATCTACCTGATCTATAATACCGCTACGCTTTGCTGCAACAGCAGCACCAGAATCACGTGCTACTATAGACTCCATACCTGTCCCAACAAAAGGTGCTTCTGTACGGACTAAAGGCACAGCTTGCCGTTGCATATTCGATCCCATCAAAGCTCGATTCGCATCATCATTTTCAAGAAAAGGAATTAAAGCTGCAGCTACAGAAACAAGCTGCTTCGGGGAAACATCCATCAGATCCACTTGATCAGACGGCGCCATTAAAACCTCACCTGCATGTCTACATACAATAAACTGATCTATAAAACGATTTTGAATATCAAGCGAAGAATTCGCTTGAGCTACATAATGCTTTGATTCTTCCATGGCCGAGAGATACACAACATCCATCGTGACCCTCCCATCAACAATTTTACGATAAGGACTTTCAATAAAACCATATTTATTAACCCGAGCAAAAGTAGCAAGCGAATTAATGAGACCGATGTTAGGCCCTTCTGGAGTTTCAATAGGACAAATACGACCATAATGAGTTGGATGAACATCACGTACTTCAAATCCCGCACGTTCCCGTGTTAAACCACCTGGACCCAGAGCTGAAAGTCGTCTTTTGTGTGTAATCTCTGAAAGAGGATTGGTCTGATCCATAAATTGCGACAGTTGTGATGATCCAAAAAACTCACGAACAGCTGCAGCTGCTGGCTTAGCGTTAATTAAATCCTGCGGCATAACTGTATCAATTTCGACAGAAGACATTCGCTCTTTTATTGCCCTTTCCATCCGCAAGAGACCAACACGATATTGGTTCTCCATTAACTCCCCAACAGAACGAACTCTACGATTTCCAAGATTATCAATATCATCAATTTCACCACGACCATCACGCAAATCAACCAACATTCTTACTACAGCAAGAATATCCTCCTTGCGGAGCACCCTTACACTGTCTGGACAATCAAGGTTAAGACGCATATTCATTTTCACACGGCCGACTGCAGAAAGATCATACCTCTCTGGATCAAAAAACAATGATTGCAACATTGCTTGCGCTGTTTCTAAAATCGGAGGTTCACCAGGACGCATAACACGATAAAGGTCAAATAAAGCCTCTTGAAAACTCTCGTTCTTATCAGCAACAAGCGTATTACGAATATACGCTCCTATATTCACATGATCTATATCTAAGACAGCAATTTCATCAACATCAGCATCGCACAAGACTTTCATGGTCTTTTCATCAATCTCATCCCCAGCCTCAAGATAAATTTCACCTGTCTGATGATTCAGAATATCTTCCGCTAAATAAGAACCGTACAAATCATCTTCTCTCACCCTAATCGATTTTAATCCATCTTTCGCAAAGGCCTCAAGAGCATGAAGTGTTAATTTACAGCCTTCTTCTGCAAAGACTCTCCCCGAGTCGGCATCAATCAAATCTGCAGCGAGCTTTATACCTTTAAAACGCTCTGGAACATAAGGAAAACTCCAGTCCTTCCCATGCCGAGTATAAATGAGAGTGCGATAATAGGTAGATAAGATCTCCTGAGCATCCAAACCTAATGCCATGAGTAAAGTGGTTACTGGAATTTTCCTACGACGATCAATCCGGGCGTAAAGAATATCTCTCGCATCAAACTCTATATCTAGCCAAGAACCACGATAAGGAATGATACGAACAGCGAATAAAAGCTTCCCAGAAGAATGAGATCTTCCTTTATCATGATCAAAAAAGACACCTGGCGAACGATGCATTTGTGAAACGATCACACGCTCTGTCCCGTTAACAACAAAAGTGCCGTTATCAGTCATAAGAGGCATATCGCCCATATAAACATCTTGTTCTTTAATATCTTTAATAGACTTAGAATTCGTATTCTCATCACAATCAAAAACAATTAAACGGAGTGTTACCTTTAAAGAAACAGAATAGGTTAAATCACGCTGACGGCATTCCTCAACATCAAATTTCGGAGAATCAAATTCATAACGTACAAACTCAAGAATCGAAACACCCGAAAAATCACTGACTGGAAAAACTGACTTAAAAACTGCCTGTAAACCTTCGTCCGGACGCCCGCCATCAGGCTCTTCAACCATAAGAAACTGATCATAAGACGCTTTTTGTACCTCAATAAGATTCGGCATATCTGCTACTTCAGGTATCCTACCAAAAAACTTACGTACACGTCTACGACCATTGAATGAAGGGGTTGCCATAACCGCTCCTTTATATACGCAATCCTAACAGACTCACTGCAGGAAAGACTTCTGCTGATTTAACAAAACGTCTCATATTTGATCTCTGATACGATCTTAACGATCCGCTAGCTCAATGCCTTACAATCTAGCAACTTACAGCTCATCTCAAATTCTGAAAAGCGGCAGGGAGTACACCTGCCGAAATCAAATTTCCTATTTAAGATCAACCTTAGCTCCAACTGCCTCCAATTGTGCCTTAATCTTTTCAGCATCATCCTTAGAAAGCCCTTCCTTAACAGACTTTGGTGCAGCTTCAACCAAATCTTTTGCCTCCTTTAGACCAAGGCCTGTAATAGCACGAACCTCTTTAATAACATTGATTTTCTGTGAACCAATTTCCATTAAAACAACATCAAACTCAGTCTTTTCCTCAATTACATCAGATCCAGACGCAGAATCACCGACAAGGCCTACGGCTACAGGTGCTTGTGCTGAAACTCCCCATCTATCTTCTAATATCTTAGAAAGTTCTGCAGCCTCTATAACAGTTAGTGCAGAAAGCGTTTCCACGATCTTTTCGAGATCAGCCATTTTTCATTTCCTTAATAAAATGTGAATACCCGGCAATGAGGAAAAAACCTCAAGCCACCTTATTTTTTCCGGGAAAAAGCATTAAAAACCCGAGTCATCTGAGTAGCAGGAGCTGCAAGAACCTGTGCAACTCGAGTCGCTGGTGTAGAAATCATACAAACTATCTTTGCACGCAAATCATCCAACGCAGGTAATGAAGCTAAAAACTCCACACCTTTGATATCCAAATTGACAGATCCCATTGTCCCACCGAGAACGAAAAAACTATCATTCACCTTGGAAAAATTAACAACAACCTTAGGTGCTACCAGAGGATTAGAAGAATAAGCAATCAGCGTTTGCCCAACAAATAAACGTGCCATAGCTCTCATTTCTGTATCTTGAAGAGCAATTTTAGCTAAACGGTTTTTAGCCACTTTTATCGCACCACCAGCTTCACGCATTTTAGATCGTAAATCATTCATCTGCGCAACAGTAAGACCAGAATAATGAACTACAACAACCGAACCAGAATCTTTCAAAGTCCTCTTAAGCCAAGAGACAAATTCACGTTTTCCTGCTTTATCCACTGCTTTTCTCCACTTAGCATACCTGAGGTCAATCTGCTGAATTTCATCTCATCTCTCTTCACCTGATCCTATCTTCCATGCACTGTAACAAGAGAGACTCCACACTAAAAAATGCAATTTCACACAGGATCATAATCTTCATCTAATACGTCCAATCCTGTTAGAATCGGAATAGACCATAGCCAAGACTGGTTGATTACGTATTAAATACATCAGAAACCCTTACCCACATGCGATATTGATGCAACATCAACCTTCAGACCAATTCCCATAGTAGATGCAATTGAAACACGATTCATATACTCACCTTTAGCACCCGTAGGCTTAGCCTTGATAACCGCATCTAAGAATGCATAAACATTTTCAACAATCTTCTTACTTCCAAATGAAACCTTACCAATACCAGCATGAATAATAGCATTTTTTTCAACACGAAACTCAACCGCTCCTCCTTTAGAAGCCGCAACAGCAGAAGCAATCTCCGTAGAAACCGTTCCAACTTTTGGATTCGGCATCATTCCTCGTGGACCAAGAATTTTCCCTAAACGACCAACAAGTGGCATCATATCTGGAACAGCAAGACACCGATCAAAATCAATATTCCCATCATTGATCATTTGAAAAAGATCTTCTGCACCCACAAGATCAGCACCAGCAGCCTTTGCCTCTTCAGCTTTTTCTCCACGAGCAAACACAGCAACACGGACAAGACGACCTGTCCCATGAGGTAACCTAACAAATCCACGGACCATCTGATCAGCATGACGGACATCAAGCCCTAATTGCACAGCAATTTCAATTGTTTCATTAAAGTGAGCAACGGCTCTCTCCTGAACTAACAAAACAGCCTCATCAAGAGAATAAAACTTGTTTCTATCAACCCCTTCACGGATTCTTTGAAGCCTTCTTGAAATTCTTACCATAATCTTATTCAGTCCACCACTTGTAATCCCATCGAACGTGCTGATCCCTCAACCATCCGCACTGCAGCATCAAGAGTCCTAGCATTCAAGTCTTGCATTTTTTCTTCTGCAATACAGCGAATTTTCTCTCTATTAATTAGACCAGCATTAACCTTTCCTGGTTCCTTGGAACCACTTTTTAAATTTGCTTCCTTTTTTAAAAAATAACTCACAGGAGGTGTTTTCATTAAAAAAGTAAAAGACTTATCTTGATAATAGGTAAGAACCACAGGAATAGGAGTACCCTTCTCCATTTCTTGCGAAGCAGCATTAAACGCTTTGCAAAACTCCATGATATTAATCCCTCGCTGACCCAGGGCAGGACCTATCGGCGGAGAGGGATTCGCTGACCCTGCAGACACCTGTAATTTCAGATAACCTGCAATTTTCTTAGCCATATTAAATTACCTTTTCTATTCATCACAGTTTTTCAACCTGACCAAACTCAAGCTCAACAGGAGTCGCCCGACCGAAAATTGATACTTCAACCTTTAAACGCGCACGGTCTTCTTCAACTTCTTGAATCACTCCATTAAAAGAAGTAAAAGGACCATCAGCAACCCGCACTTGTTCCCCAACCTCAAAGAAAAAAGAAGATTTAGGATGCTCAATTCCTTCCTGAACCTGAAGCAAAATTTTTTCTGCTTCCAAATCCGATATTGGAATAGGTTTAGAATCCGAACCAAGAAACCCTGTCACCCTTGGGATATTCTTAATTAAATGAAAAACATCATCCGTCAATTCCGCATGCACAAGAACATAACCAGGAAAAAATTTACGTTCTACATCTACCTTCCGCCCACGTCGCACCTCAACAAACTTCTCAGTTGGTACTAAAACTTTTTCAAAACAATCACTTAATCCCTTTTTATGAGCTTCTTTTTCAATTGCTTCCGCTACTTTCTTTTCAAAATTTGCATAAGCCTGAATGATATACCAACGAAGTGCCATAAAGATATCCCTTTTATGACTATTGAAACAAACCGCTCAAAAAACTTATTCCAATCCCAATACCCAATGACATCAGCCAATCCGACAAAAAGAAAAACATCGCAGATAAAATGACCATTAGCAAAACCATAAGCGTAGAAACTCCCATCTCACGACGTGATGGCCAAACTACTTTCATCATCTCAGATTGCACCTGCCGTAAAAATGCAAATGGATTTTTCTTTAACCCCATAAATCCGCCCCGACTAAAATTATAAAGCGGATTACCGTAACTAACCAATCAAATAACAAAATGCAAGCTTTGGATAAAAAATAAATAAAGTGGCAGGGGCAGCAGGATTTGAACCCGCGACCTGCGGTTTTGGAGACCGCCGCTCTACCAACTGAGCTATACCCCTCCTTACCTAAAAGCCTAGAATAAGAAAAATCGATCAAGTAATTTACAAAATCCACGAATCCTAAAACCCTTGATTATTCAATAATTTTAGAGACAATACCTGCACCAACGGTACGTCCACCCTCACGGATAGCAAAACGCAGTTTCTCTTCCATTGCAATTGGCACAATCAATGAAACATCCATTGCAACGTTATCACCAGGCATCACCATCTCAACTCCATCAGGAAGTGTAACAATCCCGGTGACATCCGTTGTACGAAAATAAAACTGCGGTCTATAATTTGTGAAAAAAGGAGTATGGCGACCCCCCTCTTCTTTTGTCAAAATATAAGCCTCTGCCTTAAATTTCGTATGGGGAGTCACAGTGCCCGGTTTAGCAAGAACTTGTCCCCGCTCTACACCAGAACGCTCAATCCCACGAAGCAATGCACCAATATTATCACCCGCTTCACCCTGATCCAGAAGCTTACGAAACATTTCTACCCCTGTTACAGTTGTTTTCGTTGTTGGACGAATACCAATAATCTCTACTTCTTCTCCTACTTTTATAAGACCACGCTCAATACGCCCCGTAACAACCGTACCCCTTCCAGAAATTGAAAAAACATCTTCAATCGGCATTAAAAATGGCTGATCTACCGGACGCTCAGGTGTTGGTATATAAGCATCAACCTGACCTATCAGCTGACGAATCGCATCCTCACCAATCGTCTGATCCCGCGCTTC